>NZ_VOGW01000145.1:0-11966 GCF_007896895.1 Streptomyces misionensis
GGGCCGATGGACCGGTGGCGGCGGGCCGGCGGTGGGTCAGTCGCGCGCGGCCGGGGCCAGGACGGGCAGTGCCTGGATGATCTCCTCCGTCCGCTCCACGATGTCCGACCAGCCGTGCTGAACGCCGGAGATGTGCTGCGCACCGAAGAGCGCGGAGCGCAGCACGCGGGCCAGTGCCTCGGGGTCGGCCTCCATCGGCAGGGCGCCGTCGGTCCGGCACTCCGTCAGCAGCTCGGCCAGTACCTGGGTGAAACCGACGTAGGGCGTGGGAAGTTCGGACTCGATGGCCCACTGCTGGATCTGGAGCCGGCTGCCGGCCTGGGTGAGCGGGTCCTCGCGGAACGAGCGGGCGGTGTGCCGCAGCAGTTCCACGACCTTGCGGGCCGGGGGCGCGTCGGTGTCGAGCACGGGGCGCACGGAGGCGAGGAGCGCGGTGTAGAACTGCTCGGCCACGGAGACCGCGACGGCCTCCTTGTTGGCGAAGTGGAAGTAGACGGCGCCCTTGGTCACGCCGGCCTGTTCGGCGATGTCCAGGATCGTCACGGACGGGTAGTCCCGCTGTGCGAAGACCTCCGCCGCCGCCTTCAGGATCGCGTTCCGGGTGCGCACGGCCCGGTCCTGCTTGAGGCGGGGTTCCTGGCGTCGGGAACCGGTCCTGCGGGTGGCCGGAAGAGGCGGTGCCTGGTCCTTCGTCATGTGCGTCCTTCGTCCTCGGGGCGTTCTCCGAGAGTCCTCCCACCCCCTCCCACCCGGGGAGACGGCGACTCCGGGGAAACGGCTGCCTGATACATACCTTCTCAACGGTATATTTCTTCGCCGAAGTCGATCCGCGATTTCGGGCTTCTCGGAGTCGGCCTTCTTCTTCCAGGGGGCATGATGCGCCGGCGTGCATCCGCGGCAGCAAGTCCCTCGACGGCCTCCCCCGGGACCGTCGCGCTCACGCGGGCACGTCGCTGAGCACAGGCTGTCCCACGTACCCCGAGCCGCTGCGGGCCAAGGGCGCACCGACGGTCTCCGGTACCGCCGGTGCGGCGTGCGGCGAGCCGGACGGGCCGCGCCGGTTTCGCTGAACCGTGCCCGGGCCGGGGACCTGGGCTCCTCCGGGTGCCGGTCGAGCCGCTGTCCCGTGAATCCCGGTTCCCTCGGTCGGGGCGTGCGCCCGATCGCCTCGTCACGGGGCGCCACAAGAGGCTTCGTGCCTTCCAACTCCGAGGCGAATGAGCGGACTTGGATCAGTCGCTTCGGGTTGCCCGGGCCCGCTTGGTGAACCGCTGCCCGCGGGCGTTTTCTCGGTTGCGGACGTCACGTGGCCGGACACGGACGCTGCCCCCGGCACCGCGGCGGACCACCCCCTCGGCACCAGCACTCCACCTCGACCACCGGGCAGCCGGCCCCCGGCCACCGCACCGGCCGTGCCGCGGCCCCGGCCGAGGCCGGCCCCGTGTTCCAGAGAGGAATCCATGAGTACGACCGACTCCACCCAACGGTCCGTGCCCGCCGCCGGTGAGTCCGGCGGCGGGCAACTGCCCGATCCCAAGCGGTGGCTGGCCCTCGGGATGCTGCTGCTCGCCACGTTCATGGGCATGCTCGACGTGTTCATCGTGAACGTGGCGGCGCCGTCCATCCAGTCCTCGCTCGGTGCCTCCTTCGGCCAGATCCAGTTCGTCGTCGCCGGGTACGTCCTGGCGTACGCGGTGGGTCTGGTCACCGGCGGACGCATCGGCGACGCGCTGGGCCGCCGCCGGGTGTTCCTCATCGGGCTCATCGCCTTCGGCGCCACCTCGCTGCTGTGCGCGGTGGCGCCCAGCGCTGCCGCGCTCATCGCGTTCCGCGTCGTCCAGGGCCTGGCCGCGGCACTGATGCTGCCGCAGGTGCTCGCCATCCTCCAGGTGGTCTTCCCGCAGGAGGAACGCGCCAAGGCGCTCGGCCTTTACGGCGCCACGATCGGCCTCGGCTCCATCGCGGGCCAGATCGTCGGCGGCGCGCTGATCAAGCTGGACCTGGCCGGCTGGGACTGGCGCTCGGTGTTCCTGGTGAACGTGCCGGTCACCGTGATCGCCGCGCTCGGCGCCGCCGCCTCGGTGCGCGAGGTGCGCGGCAGCAGCCGGGCCCGCATCGACCACCTCGGCGTCCTCCTGCTCGCCGCCGCCCTGCTGCTGTTGCTGTGGCCGCTGGTCGTCGGCGCCGACAACGGCTGGCCGACCTGGGGCTGGGGCGCGCTGGCCGGGGCCGTGATGTGCTTCGCGCTCTTCATGCTGTGGGAGCGGCGCATCGCCCGGGTCTCGGGCGCCGGGCACGCACTGCTGCCGCCGCGGCTGTTCGGGCACCCCGGCTTCGCCAAGGGACTGCCGACGGCGCTGGTGTTCTACAGCGGCAACGCCGGGCTGTTCCTGATCCTGTCCTACTTCCTCCAGGACGGGCTGAAGCTGTCCCCGCTCGCCTCCGGTGTGGTGTTCCTTCCGCTGGGCGCGGCCTTCGCGCTCGCCTCGTTGCAGGGCAAGAAGCTGGTGGCGCGCCGGGGCAGCGCGGTGCTCGGGCCGGCGGCCGTGGTGATGGCCGCGGGCCTGGTGCTGGTCCGGCTGCCCGTGGGCTCCGGCTCGGCCGCCCACCAGGCGGCGCTGGTCACTCCGGGGCTGTTGCTGTGCGGTCTGGGGCAGGGCCTGATCGCCCCGTCCCTGATCGGCCTCGTGCTCGGCGGGGTGGCCCCGGAGGACGCCGGCGCGGCCTCCGGCGGTCTGCTCACCGCCACGCAGATCGCCAACGCCCTCGGCTACACCGTCGTCGGCGGCATCTTCAACGCCCTGCGCGGCGACGGCTCCTACGGCTCCGCGTTCCGGGACACCCTGTGGCTGCTGTGCGCCCTCGCGCTGGCCGCCGGGGCGCTGCTGTGGTGGCTGCGGCCCCGGCAGCAGGCCGCGGCGAACTGAGCGGGCGGGGCGGTCGGCGAGAACCCCCGCTGTTGTCCAGGGTGTTCTTCGCCGACTGAACCCCCGCTGTTGTCCCGGGTGTTCTTCGCCGACCGCCCCGAGCCTTGACGAACGGATCTCCTGGGGCCGCTCCGGTTGTGTGGGCCCATCAAGAAGGTCTTCTTGTCTCTCACGGGTCGCGCCCGCCACAGGAAGCGAGGCGGCGCTGGGCATCGCCGAGTACGCCGGCATGACCAAGGGCGCGGTCCACTTCCACCACTCGGGAAAGGAAGAGCCGGCCGCGGCCGTATCCCGGCGCTGCTACGCCAACCGCGCGAGCCGGCCGAGGGGATCGAGGCCCTCGGTCTGCCGCCGCGCGAGCGGGTCGTGGAGTTCCTGACGCGCACCGCGGCCGCTCCCCGGGACGCCGTGGTGTGAGGCCCCGCCGGGCGGCGGCCGGGGTCAGCTGCGGGTCACCCTGACCCGGTAGTCGCCGTCGTCGTCCAGGCCCGTCACCCGCACCTCGATCCCGTGGCGCGGGTCCTTGAAGGTCTCGCCCGGGGTGAAGGGGGCGTCGGAGAGTTCGGCCTGGACGTTGGGGCTGCGGGTGCAGCCGCCGGTGTCGCGGTGGGAGTCGTAGACGGTGACCGGGCCCCGGCCGGTGTCGACCGTGGCGTCCACCTTGTAGATGAGGACGCCGGGACAGCACACCACCTCGTCGTTGCCGCCCTGGGCGCGCACCTCCAGGGCGTAGGCGGTGTGGCCGTCGACCGGGACGATCACCAGCTTGCCGCCGCCCGTCCGGTGGAGCGGGGTCAGGGAGTACTCGACGCTGCCCCGCCGGGCCGCGCAGCCCACCTGGCTGCCGTCCAGCCAGCCCAGCTTCCACTTGTCCCAGCCGAGCATGTCGTTGTTGGCGCCCCAGTCCTCGCTCATGATGCTCCAGTGCCCGACCGACCCCCCGCCCTCCTGGGTGTAGAGGTCGGGCAGGCCGAAGGTGTGGCCGTTCTCGTGGGGCAGCACCCGGAAGCCGGTGTGCGGGAAGGAGCCGGAGCCGTCGTCCTGGCGGGAGTAGATGAAGGAGGCGTTGGAGACCGGCACCCCGTCGGCCACCGGGGCGTCCCCGTTGCCCGCGAAGGTCACCGACAGCACCGTGTCCAGCGCGGGCGGGCCGGCGTTCGGCGTGATCAGCACGTTGAGCAGGTCGTACGAGCGGAAGTCGACCTTGGGGTCGGCCGCGGCGACGAGATCCTGCACCAGTTGCCGGTAGCCCGGGTCGAAGGGCGCCCCGCGCTCTATGCCGTACGACGCGAACGGCTTCGGCATCCGCAGCCAGCCGGTGACCGGCGTCTCGGCCCGGTAGTCCAGGCGGCCGTAGGAGGAGGTGCGGAACCAGTCCTGGGTCCGCGGGAAGAACTCGTGGAAGCGGTCCATCGCGCTGCCCGGTCCGGGCGCGTCGGGGAAGTCGACCATCAGGGTCAGGGCGTGCACCGTGCCCGTGGAGCGGGCGTAGCCGTGCCGGGTGGGCACGCCCTCGGACATCTGCACGTCCGGGCCGCCGTGGATCATGCAGGGCGAGAAGGCGGCGGTGCGGGCCAGGCCGATCGGCCCGGCGGTGGAGGGCGCCGTGAGACGGGCGGTCCCGGCCGAGGTGCTGATCGCGAGGGTCAGCGCGGTCACCGCGGCGAGAGCGGCCGTGCGGCGCGAGCGTATGCGGCGCGTGCCTATGCCGGCGGGGTCCGGGTCGGGTATGCGGCGGGACGACTGCGGCTGCGGCTGCATGCATGGACCCCTTCGCTCCACGGCAGCCCCCGTCTCCGGCTGCACCCTTGCGATCACCCTGTGTCGGTGACCCTGCGGGCGCGCGCTGGGCGAGACCGATCGTGGGAAGGGCGGGACCGATCGTGGGAAGCGGGGGGCGCGGCGGGGTGAATCCCCGGGGAGAGGCGAGCGTGTCCCAGGTCACACCCGTTCTTTCCGGGGGCGGGAAATAAGTGGGGACCCTTTCCCCGTTTGGAAGTGTGTCCGCCTGAAACGGGGAGTCGTTCCCCGGATCGGACGGCCCGAAGAACTTCGACATCCGAGGAGTACTCCGTGACGACCGCGACCCGTCCCGCGCCGCGCAAGGTGAGCCGGCCCCGCGCCGACGCCCTGCGCAACCGCGAGCGGATCGTCACCGCCGCCCAGCAGATGTTCGTCGAGCACGGCCCCGATGTGCCGCTGGACGAGATCGCCCGCCGGGCCGGCGTCGGCAACGCCACGCTGTACCGCAACTTCCCCGACCGCGACGCCCTGGTCCGCGAGGTCGTCTGCTCCGTGATGGACCGCACGGCCGAGGCGGCCGAGCGCGCCCTGGCGGAGACCGGGGACGCCTTCACCGCGCTGGAGCACTTCGTGCACACCGCCGCCGACGAGCGGATCAGTGCCCTGTGCCCGATGGTCTCCGGCACCTTCGACCAGCACCACCCCGACCTGGAGGCCTCCCGCGAGCGTGTCGAAAGCCTCGTGGAGGAGGTCATGGGCCGGGCGGTGACGGCCGGTCAGCTCCGGCCCGACGTGGGCGCCTTCGATCTGCTGGTCGCCGTCGCCCAGCTGAGCCGGCCCCCGGCCGGCACGGACTGTCTGCGCGGGGACCGGTTCGTCCACCGCCATCTCCAGATCTTCCTCGACGGCCTGCGGGCCCCCGCCCGCTCCGCCCTGCCGGGCAGCGCCGTCACCGTCGAGGAGCTGCGTCAGTCCTGTCCGACCGCGTAGCTCCGCGCGACCCGACTTCCATCACTGTCCCGACACCTTCTGTTCTCTGTCGATTTCTCAGCATTTTTCCGTCACGACGTCCCGAGTCCCGCAGTCTCGAAGTCCCGAAGTGGGTACCCCCATGTCCGAAGCCGTCAAGGCTCCCGGCCTCACCGCGCGCAGCGGTGACGCCAACCGCTGGAAGGCGCTCGTCTTCATCGCGCTCGCCCAGCTGATGGTCGTCCTCGACTCCACCATCGTGAACATCGCCCTGCCGTCGGCCCAGAAGGACCTCGGCATATCCGACGGCAACCGGCAGTGGGTCGTCACGGCCTACGCCCTCGCCTTCGGCGGCCTGCTGCTCTTCGGCGGCCGGATCGCCGACAAGTGGGGCCGCCGGCGAGCCTTCCTCACCGGTCTGGTCGGTTTCGCGCTCGCCTCCGCGCTCGGCGGCCTCGCCACCTCCGGCCCGATGATGTTCGGCGCCCGCGCCCTCCAGGGCGTCTTCGGCGCGCTGCTCGCCCCGGCCGCGCTGTCCCTGCTGGCCGTGATGTTCACGGACGCCCGGGAACGCGCCAAGGCGTTCGGCATCTACGGCGCCATCGCGGGCGGCGGCGGTGCCGTCGGCCTGATCCTCGGCGGTTTCCTCACCGAGTACCTGGACTGGCGCTGGACGTTCTTCGTCAACGTGCCGTTCGCCATCGTCGCCGCGCTCGGCGCCACCCTCGTCATCCGGGAGCCGGAGGGCGGCCGCAACCGCTCGCCGCTCGACATCCCCGGCGTGGTGCTGTCCACCCTCGGCCTGGTCGCGCTGGTCTACGGCTTCACGCGCGCCGAGTCCGACGGCTGGGGCGACGCCGTGACCGTGTCCATGTTCGTGGCGTCCGTGGTGCTGCTGCTGGCGTTCGTGCTGGTCGAGTCGCGGGTCAAGGCCCCGCTGCTGCCGCTGCGCGTGGTCCGCGACCGCAACCGCGGCGGCATCTACCTCTCCCTCGGCCTCGCCATCATCGGCATGTTCGGCCTGTTCCTCTTCCTGACCTACTACCTCCAGATCGTGAAGGGCTACACGCCGGTCAAGACGGGCTTCGCGTTCCTGCCGATGGTGGCCGGCATGATCACCGGCTCCACCCAGATCGGCACCCGGCTGATGACCCGGGTCCGGGCCCGGCTGCTGATGGGCCCCGGCTTCCTGGTCGCCGGCCTCGGCATGCTGCTGCTGACCCAGCTGGAGATCGGCTCCTCGTACGTCACCCTGCTGCTGCCCGCGATGGTGCTGCTCGGTCTCGGCATGGGCACGGCCTTCATGCCGGCCATGTCCCTGGCCACCCAGGGCGTCGAGCCCCGGGACGCCGGTGTCGCCTCCGCGATGGTCAACACCTCGCAGCAGGTGGGCGGCGCCATCGGCACCGCCCTGCTGAACACCATCGCCGCGTCCGCGAAGACGTCGTACTTCAAGGACCACGTCGGCGGTGCCGTCACCAAGCCGCAGCAGCAGCTGCTCGGGCTCCAGAGCATGGTGCACGGCTACACCTCGGCGATCGCCTTCGCCGTCGGCATCCTCGGGATCGCCGCGCTGATCGCCTTCACCTTCGTCAACGCCGGCCGTCCGGGCTCCGTCACGGTGGCCTCCGGCACGGGCGCCGAGGACGAGGTGCCGGTGCCGGTGGTGGCCCACTGAACACGGCGGCGGGTCAGGGCCTCGAAAGACCCTAGATCCCTGACCCGCCCGGAGGGCAGGCGCTAGCTGTTCTGTCCGGGGAGGTTGTGGACAGGTGAGCCAGGTCTCGGCTGAGAGATCTTGAACGGGTGAGGGCCTTCCGGGTTTGGTGTGGATTGCGACGTCTACACCAACCAGAAAGGCCCTCGTGGTCCACCGTAATGCACCCCTGACCGAGACCGGCCGCCTGCGTCTGGCGCGATGCGTGGTCGAGGACGGCTGGCCGCTTCGGCGGGCCGGCGAACGCTTCCAGGTCTCGCCCACCACGGCCCAGCGGTGGGCCGACCGTTACCGCCGGCTCGGCGAGGCGGGCATGGCCGACCGCTCGAGCCGGCCCCACCACAGCCCTGGCCGCACTCCGACCCGCACCGAGCGACGGGTCATCAAGGTCCGCCTGGCGCGCAGGTGGGGGCCGGCCCGCATCGCGCACTTTCTGCACCTGGTGCCTTCGACCGTGCACCGTGTCCTGACCCGCTACGGCCTGGCCCGCCTGACCCATCTCGACCGGGCCACGGGCCACGTCGTGCGCCGCTACGAACGCGAGCGGCCCGGCGAACTGGTGCATGTGGACATCAAGAAGCTGGGCAACATCCCCGACGGCGGCGGGCACAAGGTCCACGGCAGGGCCCAGGGCGGCCGCAACAGCTCCGCGCACCGCGACCCCGCCCGGCCCCGCACCGCCGGCGGCCGTCCCAACCTCGGCTACAGCTACCTGCACACCGCCGTCGACGACCACTCCCGCCTGGCCTACAGCGAGATCCATGCGGACGAGAAGAAGGAGACCGCCACCGGCTTCTGGCAGCGGGCCCACGCCTTCTTCACCCATGCCGGGATCACCGTCGAACGGGTGCTGACCGACAACGGCTCCTGCTACCGCTCACACGACTGGCGCGATGCCCTGGCAGCAGCCGGGATCGTCCACAAGCGAACCCGGCCCTACCGACCCCAGACGAACGGCAAGGTCGAACGCTTCAACCGCACCCTGCTGGACGAGTGGGCCTACGCCCGCCCCTACCGGTCAGAAACCGAGCGCCGCGAAGCGTTCCCGCAGTGGCTGCACACATACAATCACCACCGCGGACACACCGCACTGAAAGGGCAACCACCCGCCAGCCGCGTCCCCAACCTCACGGGTCAGTACAGCTAGCGGAGCCAGGGCAGGTCCGCGCCCGCCTCGTCCGGCTGAAGGCCCTCGGCGACGATCTCCATGATCTCGCCGAGGGCCTTCTGCTGTTCCGGGCTGAGCCGGTCGAACAGGGCCTGGCGCACGGCGGTGACATGGCCCGGCGCGGTACGGCCGAGCACCGCGGCGCCCTCCTCGGTGAGCACCGCGAGCTGGCCGCGCTTGTCGGAGGAGCAGTTCTCCCGGCGCACCCAGCCGCTCTTCTCCAGCCGGGCGACGGCGTGCGACAGCCGGGAGCGGGTGATCTTCGCCTTCATCGCCAGTTCGGTCATCCGCAGCCGGCGCCGCGGTGCCTCGGCGAGGGTGACCAGGAGGCCGTAGTAGATGTGCGGCATGCCCGCGTCACGCTGCAACTGCCGGTCGAGATGGTCCTCCAGCAGGGTGGTGGCGTGCAGGTACGCGCGCCAGACGCGCTGTTCCTCGGCGGTGAGCCAGCGGTGTGCCGTCTCGGCGGAGTCCGGTGCCGTATTCATGTACCCACTTTACGAAGGGTCTTTTTGAAACTTGAAGAAGTCGGGCGTACGGTGGGGAATAGAACTTGAGAGTTAAAGCATTCAGGGAAGTACCCGGCCCATCGGGATGATGGTCCGCCGGAACGACCGGGAGCCGCCGTCATGTCCGTCGCCACCCCCGCCACCGGCCAGGAGCGCATGCCCGCTCTCTACCTCAGCCACGGCGCCCCGCCGCTCGCCGACGACCCGGTGTGGCCCGGCCAGCTCGCCGACTGGGCCGCCGCGCTGCCCCGCCCGAAGGCGATCCTCGTCGTCTCCGCCCACTGGGAGGAGGCGCCGCTCGCCCTCGGCGCCGTCGAGACCGTCCCGCTCGTGTACGACTTCTGGGGCTTCCCGGAGCACTACTACCGGGTCCGGTACGCCGCCCCTGGCGCACCGGCGCTCGCCGAGTCCGTGCGCAAGCTGCTGCGCGCCCCCGGCACACCCGTCCAGGACGTCCCGGACCGGGGCCTGGACCACGGCGCCTACGTCCCCCTGGTCGAGATGTACCCGGACGCCGACATCCCCGTGCTCCAGGTGTCCATGCCCACCCTCGACCCGGTGCGGCTGATGGACCTCGGCCGCAGGCTCGCCCCGCTGCGCGACGAGGGCGTGCTGATCGTCGGCTCCGGTTTCTTCACCCACAACCTCGCCGCCCTGCGCCACACCGGGCCGGGCGTCCCCGGCTGGTCCGCCGAGTTCGACGACTGGGGCCGGCGCGCCCTGGCGGACCGCGACTGGGACGCCCTCCTCGACTTCCTGGCCAAGGCCCCGGCCGGCCACTACGCCCACCCGCGCACCGAGCACTTCGCCCCGCTCTTCGTCGCCATGGGCGCGGCGGACGCCGGCGGCGGGCTGGACGCGCAGCAGTCGGTGATCGACGGCTTCTGGATGGGCCTGGCCAAGCGGTCGGTGCAGTTCGGCTAGGTCACGCCCCCGCCGGGGCGGGGCCCGCTACAGCTCCTTCTCGTACCAGGCCACGTCCCAGTAGCGGCCGAACTTGCGGCCCACCTCGCGGAAGGTGCCGACGGGCCGGAAGCCGAAGCGTGCGTGCAGCCGTACGGAGGCCTCGTTCGGCTGGGTGATCCCGGCGTAGGCGCGGTGCAGGTCCTCGCCGGTCAGGGCCGTGAAGAGGGCGTCGTAGAGCAGGGTGCCGATGCCGCGCCGGCCCGCGTCGGGGGCGACGTACACCGAGGTCTCCACCGAGGTCGCGTACGCGGGCCGCGCGCGGTGCGGGCCGGAGGTGGCGTATCCGAGGATTCTCCGGGCACCGGTGTCCGCGGTGGCCTCCGTGGCAACCATCAGGCGGTGCGGGCCGTCTTCCGGGTGGGAGAGCAGCCAGGGGCGGCGCTCCCCCGGAGTGAGGACCGCGGTGTCGAACGTGACGGGTGTCGTGCGGACGTAGTGGTTGTAGATCTCCGTGAGGGCGTCGAGGTCCCCCTCGACTCCCGGCCTGACCTGCACCTCTATGGGCACGGACGTCCCCTTTTCTCGTGTGCGGCGGAACAGGGTACTGCATGATCAGAAAAATTGGTGGGCGGGTTGGGAATTCTGTCCGGATTCCAGTCGTTGTTTCCATCGGATGCAGGGCACTCAGGGGAGAGTCCAGGACAGGTCCCGGAGTGCCGAGCGTTCAGCAGGACCACCCGCCAGCCCACCATCGCAAGGGAGCACGCATGGCAACCCGTGCCGTCGCCCGTCGTCAGTCCGCCTCCGGCGAGACGGCCGACTCGGCAAGCAGGCTTCGCGCTCATGGCGGCGAGATCGCGGACCGCGACCTGGTCGGCATGTACCTCGACGAGATCGCGCGTACGCCGCTGCTCGACGCCGCAAAGGAGGTCGAGCTGTCCCAGACCATCGAGGCGGGTGTGTTCGCGCGGCAGGTTCTCGACGGGTTCGAGGAGACGGCCTCGGACGCCACCCGCGAGGAGCTCCAGGCTCTGGTCGCCGCGGGTGAGCGGGCCAAGGACGTCTTCATCCGCTCCAACCTCCGCCTGGTCGTGGCCGTCGCCCGTCGCTACCCGCGCAGCGGCCTGCCCCTGCTCGACCTGATCCAGGAGGGCAACGCCGGCCTGGTGCGCGCCGTGGAGAAGTTCGACTACCGCAAGGGCTTCAAGTTCTCCACGTACGCCACCTGGTGGATCCGCCAGGCGATCACCCGCTCCATAGCCGACCAGTCGCGCACCATCCGGCTCCCCGTCCACCTGGTGGAGGAGCTGGGCCGCATCCGCCGGGTGCAGCGCGAGTTCAACCGGGAGCACGGCCGCGACCCGGAGCCCGCGGAGATCGCCGCGGAGCTGGGCTCGACGCCCGAGCGCGTCACCGACGTCCTCGACTGGGCCCGCGACCCGGTCTCCCTGAACATGTCGGTGGACGACGAGGGCGAGACCCAGTTCGGCGACCTGCTGGAGGACACCTCGGCGGTCAGCCCCGAGCAGTCCGTCCTGACTCTGCTGCGCAGTGAGGAACTGGACGACCTGATCGGCCGGCTGGACCAGCGCACCGCGTCCATCATCAAGATGCGGTACGGCATCGAGGACGGCCGCGAGCGCACCCTGACCGAGGTCGGCAAGGAGCACGGTCTGACCCGCGAGCGCATCCGTCAGATCGAGAAGCACGCCCTGCTGGAGCTGAAGAAGCTGGCCCGCGACACCGGCTTCGACGCGGCGGCGTGACCCGTCCGAGAGGCTGATCCACGGCAGCGCCGCGCGCCGGTCGCGCCGTGGGCGAGGCCGCGTACGCCCGGTGGCGAAAGACGGCGCAAACACGGCGCCCGGCCGCCGCTTCAAGTCCCGGGCCCGAGGGAACAACCCTTCCGGGCCCGGAAGCGGGTCCCCTCGGACAGCCGCACTCCCCACACCGAGCACCTTCCGCACGAACAGCACCCGCACGAACACCGCACGAAGAGTCCAGCAGGCTGCATCCCCACGCACCAC
>NZ_VOGW01000145.1:12241-13150 GCF_007896895.1 Streptomyces misionensis
GGCCGAGACCCGGATGGAGATCGCGCGGGCGGCGGCCGCCCTCTTCGTCCGCCAGGGCCTGCGGGCCACCCGTGCCGAGGACATCGCCCGTCAGGCGGGCATCGCACCACGCACGTTCTACCGCTACTTCGCCACCAAGGAGGAAGCGGTCGCGCCCCTGTACGCCGCCGGTGCCCAGCGCTGGGCGGAGGCCGTACGGACCGCCCCGGCCCGCCTCACCGTCCCGCAGGCCCTGGAACACGCCGTCGAGCACACCCTGCTGCCCGGCGGCGGAGGCGTCTCCGCGGCCTCCTGGGAGTGGGTGCGCACCCTGATCCGGCTGACCGACACCAGCCCCGCCCTGCGCCGGGTCTGGGCCGAGGTGGGGCAGACCTCGGAGGACGCGCTGGCAGAGATCCTGGCGCGACGGCTGGCCTCTCCCGCGTGGGCCGAGCCGACGCGCGAGACGGCCGCCGGCGAGGAGAACGCCAATGGCGAGGAGAGTGCCGGTGGCGCGGAGAGCGCCGGTGGCGAGGACAGCGCTGGTGGCGAGGAGGCGGCCACCGGTGAGGGGGTGGCCGCCCGGGAGGCCGCGTCGGCCGGCGCGCCCGTCCCGGTGATCACGCCCGATCTGCGCTTCGCCGCCGCCGTCGCCGGCAGTGCCGTCCGGGTGGCCGTGAAGTCCTGGGCCGCCACCGCCTCCCCGCCCGCCGGCCCGGACGGCCCCGCCGCCCTGGCCCTGCGCAACCTCAAGGCCCTGGACGCCTTCGCCTGGAACGGGGAACGCTAGTGCTGCGACCGGAAAGGTTCACCGGCTCGCGACGCCCGGCACGGCACCTCGCCGCGTTGTCGCATCACCCGAGTACATCCAGTACGCGGGTGTTGCTCCGCCTTGCGATGCACCGCACCGGACGCCGCGAGCTTCCCGGC
>NZ_VOGW01000146.1 GCF_007896895.1 Streptomyces misionensis
GACCGCCAGTTCCTCCGGTGCCCGGACCGTGAACTCGTACCCGGTCAGCGCCAGCCGGACCGCCAGCCACCCGGCCGGGCCACTGGCCTCGCCCCGCAGCACACAGCCGCCCGCGCCGTCGTCCACGGGCGTCCCCAGCCACGCCCGGACCCGCTCGGCGACCTCCTCGGCCGGCGCGGCGAACCGCACCTCGAACGCAAAGGTGTCCGGCCCCCCTTGGATGGACCGCCGCAGATACTCGGCGGCGCCACCGGCCGGCAACTCCCGTGGCACGTAGCGGACTCCGGTGGCGAACGGCTCGCTCAGCCGGTCCACCCGGAACGTGCGCCAGCCGGCGCGGTCGAGATCGTAGGCGACCAGGTACCAGCGCCGCCCCGCCGACATCAGCCGGTACGGCTCGGTCAGCCGCCGGGAGTCGCCGCCGTCCTTGTCGCGGTAGGCGAACCGCAGCCGCTCCCGGCCCGCCACCGCCCCGGCCAGCGCGGTCAGCGTCTGCGGCGCGATGCTCGTCCCGTCGTCGCCGGGCAGCGGGGTGATCGCCGCCTGGAGCGTGGTGACCCGGTGGCGCAGCCGGGCCGGCAGCACCTGCTCCAGCTTGGCGAGGGCCCGCACCGACGCCTCCTCCACCCCCGACACGGCATGCGCGGCGCCGGCCCGCAGCCCCACCGCGATGGCGACGGCCTCCTCGTCGTCCAGCAGCAGCGGCGGCATCGCCTTGCCGGCGACCAGCCGGTACCCGCCGTCCGCGCCCTTGGACGCCTCCACCGGGTAACCCAGCTCCCGCAGCCGGTCGATGTCCCGCCGCACGGTACGACGGGACACCCCGAGCCGCTCCGCCAGCTCACCGCCGGGCCACTCGCGGGGCGTCTGGAGGAGGGAGAGCAACTGCAACAGCCGTGCCGGGGTGGCGGTCGTCATGCGTACGAGGATGCCGCATCGCCTGGCCGCCGTCCGACCTCGCGGCGACCCGCGTTCGCTTCGTCCCCGTTCGACCCTTTGGCGCGGTGTGTGTTGTTCACGGCACCTGCGAGATACATCACGGTCCGGGGTCGAAGGGCCGTGTGTGGTGTGTACTGGAAGGCATGCCCGAGCATCTCTCGACGATCCAGCTGGCAGCCGCGGCCGTCCTCACCGTGGCCGGTGTGGTCTGGGCGATCGGTGTCCTGCGTCTGCTGCGCCGGTATCGGGCACAGGCCCTTCGTGAACTCGCGGCGACTCGCCTGCCGTTCCTCCCCGCCCAGCCGGGGACCGGCCCCCTGCGGGAGTCGGTGGAGCTGACCCCGGCCGAACAGGACGCCTTCGCCGGGCTGATACGGCAACTCGGCCACCGCTGACGGGCCCTCTCGCCGCCTCTGTCCTGCCGGCCCGACCGCCGCCCCGGCCCGCGACCGCCGCCCCGGCCCGTTGGCCCGGCTGTTGCCTCCGGCCACCTGTCGGCCCGACCGCTGCCCCGCCCCTTCGGCTCGGACCGTCGCGCCCGGCCTCTCGGCCCGACCGCTGACCCTGGCTCGATGCCCCGGCCGTTGCCGCCGGCCTGTCGGCCCGCGACCGCCAGTCCGGCCCGTCGGCCCGACCGCAGCCCGGGCCCTTCGGCTCGGGCTGCCCCGGTCGGACTCTCGGCTCGACCGCTGCCCTGGCCCGTCGGGCCGATCGCTCCGTCAGCCCTGCCGGGCCGCGCGCCGCTCCATCGCGGAGCGGGCCGCCTCCTCCGACGTGTACACCTCGCACATGTGCCGTCCGTCCGGCGTCGCCGTGTGCTCGACCTCCCACAGGGAGGCCTCGCTGCCGTCCGGCAGCAGGAACGCGTGCTCGTACAGCACATAGCTCAGCCCCGACCGGCCGACCCGGCCCGGGCGGCCGAACGCCTGGGTGATCTCATGGGCCGTCGCCGTGGCCAGCAGGGCCGCCGTGCGGGCGTCGGGACGGTCCGGGTTCTCCGCGCGGCGCAGCAGCCGGCGGACGTGGTCCGCGCAGTCGCCGGAGACGAACACATGCCGGGGCGTGGGCACCGCCCACAGCCAGATCGGCGAGGGCAGCTCCAGCTCGGGGGCGTCCGGCGGTAAGCCGAGGCGCGCGGTGGCGGCGCCCAGCTCCTCCTCGTCCGCGTACACCTCGTGCTCCGGGGCGCCGCCCGGGGTGGTGTTGTGCGCCAGCTCCCACAGCGTGACGGCCGAGCCGTCGGCGAGCAGCCAGGTGTGCCGGTACGTCTCCCGGTGCAGCCCGGCGCTGTGGTGCGCGGAGTGCAGCGAACTGTCGTGGGCCAGCGCGCAGTCGAGCCGCCGGATCACCTCGTCGGGCAGCTCGAAGGAGTTCAGGGCACGGCCGAGGAGCCGCGCGAGGTGCTCCTCCGGAGACTCGGGCGACTCGGCTGGTTCGTACGCTGTGGTCTCGTACGGAACGCTCAAGGCTTCTCCCGGCGTTGCTGCATGTCACCTTGTGGGTGCATACCGTAGCCCCTCGGTCGGACATCATGTCCCGGGATTGAGGAAAACGAACACCGGGAAAACGCGCGGGCCGCGCGAGAAGTTCCCGCGCGGCCCCACGTGAGGTCAAAACCCGCCGCTCAGGCGGCGCTTCCGGCGGTCCAGGCGCTCCAGGACATGTTCCAGCCGTTGAGGCCGTTGTCCGGGGAGACGGTGGAGTCGGGGGAGTTCTTCACGATGACGACGTCGCCGACGAGCGAGTTGTCGAAGAACCACTTCGCCGGAGTGTCGCCCTGCGCGCCCTGCACGTCCGCGAGGCCGACACAGCCGTGGCTGGTGCCCTGGCGGCCGAAGGGCGGGTTGCCCCGGTTGTACCAGTAGTTGCCGTGGATGAAGGTGCCCGACGTGGTCAGCCGCATCGCGTGCGGCACGTCCGGGATGTCGTACTCCCCGCCGAAGCCGACCGTCGAGCCGTTCATCCGGGTCTGGGTGAACTTCTCGGAGATCACCATCTGCCCGTTGTACGTGGTGTGCTGCGGGCTGCCCGCGGAGATCGGCATCGTCTTGAGCGTCTGGCCGTCCCGCACCACGGTCATCGTCTCGGTGTTGACGTCGACCGTGGAGACCTGGGAGCGCCCGATGGTGAAGGAGACGGTCTTCTTCTGCACGCCGTAGACGCCCTGGGCGCCCTGCACGCCGTCCAGGTCGATGTTCATCGTGACCTTGGAGCCGGCCTTCCAGTACTCCTGTGGCCTGAAGTCCAGGCGGCGGTCGCCGAACCAGTGCCCGACCACCTGCTGGCCGCTGCTGGAGTTGACCGTGATGTGCGACTGCACGGCCTTCTTGTCGCTGATCGACTTGTCGAAGGTGAACGACACCGGCATGCCCACGCCGACCGTGGAGCCGTTGTCCGGCGTATAGGTGCCGATGAAGCTGTTCGCGGAACTCACGGTGGTGAAGATGGCGTTGGCCGCCGCCGGGCGCCCGTCGGCGTCCTTGGCGGTCGCGGCTATCTGGTACTTCGTGCCGCGCTCCAGCTGCTGCTTCGGCTTCCAGCTGTGGCCGTCGCCGGATATCGCACCCGGCACGGTCTGCCCGGACCCGGCCACGGTCATCTTCACGTCCGTCAGCTTGCCGTCGCTGACCTTCACCCCGGTCGCGTTGATGGACGCGTCCGTGGCGCCGTCCTTCGCCGAGATGGCTATCTTCGCCGTCGAGGTCTTGGGGGTGTCCTTGCCGCCGCCGTTGGAGGCGTTGGCGTTGCCGCCGCAGGCGGTCAGGGTGAGGGCGCCGACCATCAGGGCGGCACAGGCCCCCAGTGCGCGCCGCGCTGTAATGTCCGGCGTTGTCACGGGCTGCTCCAGGTTCGTGTGATGTGAGTGATCCGTTCCAGCGTCAATAAAGAGCGCGCAAACCCTCGCTGAGGTTCCCGGCGACGCCCCGGAACAGCATGACGTGACAGAACCGCGACAATCCCCGTCCTCACCAACCCTCTACGGCCACCCGTACAACTCCCCGTACGACGGCCACGTCCCGCCGGGTCCGTCGACCGACTCGGCCGCGCGTACGGCCCGTACGATCGCCCGGGTCACCAGATCCGCGCCCGCGGCGAGCAGTTCGTTCAGGGCCGTCGGATGTGCGTCTAGCGGGCGGGCGCCGGTGGCCAGGGTGAAGACCGTGTCGCCGTCGTGCAGCAGATGGACCGGGCGCACGGCGCGGGCGATGCCGTCGTGGGCGGTGCCCGCCAGCTTCTGGGCCTGGGCCCTGGACAGGTCCGCGTCGGTCGCGACCACCGCGAGCGTCGTGTTCAGCGGCGGCGCGTCGCCGGCACCGGTCTGCGCCAGCCGCCGCCGCGCCGCCTCGTGGACCTGCGGCTCCGGATAGGCGACCCGGCCCCCGTACAAC
>NZ_VOGW01000147.1 GCF_007896895.1 Streptomyces misionensis
CGCGGTCGCGGCCGCCGCCTCCACCGCGGCGCGTCCCGTCGCGGCGTCCGGCCGGGCGCGGAAGTCGCCGCCGCGCCCCAGGTCGAAGACGCACGCGGCGGGCACCACCGGCACGACATGCGCGGGGTCCGCCCCCACCGGCACGCCCCGCCCGCGCTCCTCCAGCCAGGCCATCACCCCGGAGGCCGCGTCGAGCCCGTAGGCGCTGCCCCCGGTGAGCACGACGGCGTCGATCCGCTGGACCAGGTTGCGCGGGTCGAGCGCGTCGGTCTCCTTGGTGCCGGGCCCGCCGCCGCGCACGTCCACGGCGGCGACGGCCCCGCCCTCCGGAGCCAGCACGACCGTGGTCCCGGTGAGCCGGCCGTTCCCGGTGCGGGTGGCGTGCCCCACCCGCACCCCGGCGACATCGGTCAATGCGTCGACTGTCATGCCGGACAGTCTCGCCCACTCCCGGCCCCCCTCGAAGGCGTCAGCCCGCCGGTGTCGTGGCGGTCGCCGCGCGTTCCCCGCGCACCGTGCGCGCCGTCAGCACCACCCCGGTCGCCACCGCCGCCGCGCAGACCAGGCCCGCCGCGAGTACCGCCCGGTCGCCCAGGAAGGTGCAGCAGAGCACCAGCAGGCACGTGACCGGCAGCACCAGCTGCTGGGCGAGGCCCACCTTGAAGTGCCGTGCGTGCAGCGCCCATACGGCCAGCAGGTAGAGCGCCGTGGGCAGGGTCACCGCCGCCGAGGCGGCCGTCGCGGAGAGGTGCGAGGAACCGACGGCCTGCTCCACGGAGACCTCCAGGCCCGCGCCGATCGCCGCCGCCGACGCGAAGATCAGGTAGTGGCCGTATCCCCACAGGAACGCCCTCTTGCTGGAGCGCAGATGGCCGTGGATGGGCACCACGAAGTAGATCCACCAGGCGGAGAAGACGATCAGGAGCCCGCCCGCCGCGATCGGCAGCAGCTCGGCCAGCGCGGAGTGCTTGTCCACGGCCGACTTCACGGCGACCGTGGCCGCGGAGATCGTCTCGCCGAGCACGATGATCGTGAACAGGCCGTACCGCTCGGCGATGTGGTGCGGATGCCAGGACGTCTCGTGGTTGCGCTCGGCGAACAGCGGCACGCACATCTCCAGCACCGCCATCACCAGGAACACCCAGGGGCGGGCCGGCTGCGGCAGCACCACCAGACCGAGCCAGCCGACCTGGCACAGCAGCACGCCGCATGCGTACCTGAGCGTGGCCTGGCGCTCGGCGCCCCCGGCCGTTCGCGCCGCTCTCAGCCACTGGGTGGCCATCGCCACCCGCATGATCGCGTAGCCGAGCCAGACCGCGAGGAAGTCGTGCTGCCGGAAGGCCTGGGAGACACCGGCGGCCAGCACCAGGACGCCCGCGATCTGCACCAGGGTGACGACCCGGTAGGGCACGTCGTCGTTGTCGTACGCCGAGGCGAACCAGGAGAAGTTCATCCAGGCCCACCAGATGGCGAAGAACAGCATGGCGTAGTCGAGGACCCCGGTGCCCGGGTGCCCGTTGCCGACGGCGTGCACCAACTGCACGCCCGCCTGCGCGATCGCCACGACGAAGCAGAGGTCGAAGAAGAGCTCCAGCGCGGAGGAGACCCGGTGGGCCTCGTTCCGCCCGCGTGCGGTGAGCCGTTTGACGG
>NZ_VOGW01000148.1:0-1595 GCF_007896895.1 Streptomyces misionensis
GGCCGGGGTGGAACTGGACGTCATGGCTCCCAGCAGAGCAGAAAACCGGGCCACCGGCTGGTGAACGGCCTCACGAGCGGCCGTGGGGCCGCCGGGACGGGGGTCGTACCCTGGACGCATGAGCGACGCCCCCGTACCCGACCAGCGCGACCCGAAGCCCGCGCTGGTCTTCGACGACCCGCTGGACCAGCAGTCCTCGGACGACACCGACCGCGGCTGGGGCGAGCGGCCGGACGGCGACAGCGCGTCCGACCTCAAGCGCTTCCTCGACGAGAAGCCGCCGCACCACATCTGAGCCGGCGGCGGACGCCGCCCTAGCGTTCGTCGTGCCCCGCCGCGCGCTGGGCCAGCAGCGCGTCGCGGATCTCCTTGAGGACCTCCAGCTCGGTCACCTCGACGATCTCCTTCGTGCCCTCCCGCGCCGCCTTGCGGTCCGCCTGGCGGGCCAGGTACTTCGACATCGGCAGGACCATCAGGAAGTACACGACGGTCGCCGTGATCAGGAAGGACAGCGTGGCGCCGAGGACGGAGCCCCACATCAGCTGGATGCCGTGCGTCCCGTGGCACGAGCCGCTGAGGCACGTGCTGTAGTTGTCCAGGTTCTGCGTGCCGATCGCACCGACCAGCGGGTTGATGATCCCCTTCACCAACGCGTTGACGATGTTCGTGAAGGCGGCGCCGATGACCACCGCCACGGCCAGGTCGATGACGTTGCCGCGCATCAAGAAGGCCTTGAAGCCCTGCCAGACGCTCGATTCCTTCTTCGCGCTCACCTCTGGGACGCTCCTCGTGTACACAAGCTGTGGAACAAAACGCTCCGCAACCTACGGCACGGTACGGCCATCGTGTCCAATCCCGTCCCTCGAACGAGCGACTTGACAGTGAGTCGTCAAGCAGCGGACCGCCTCGGTTCAGCACAGCGTCACCGCCAGCCGCGCCGTGGCGCCCGCACCGACGAGCCCCGCCGCCGTGGCGCGCGGCACCGCCAGCACGATCAGCGCGCCGCCCTCCGCCACGCCGTCCGGCGGCCGCGGCACCCTCGTCACCCGCGCCCCGCGCGCGAGCACCCGGGCACTGCTCCCGGCCGCCGGGTCCTGAGCGGCGACGACGTCCACCCGGTCGCCGGGGCGCAGCAGCCGGACCGTGTCCGCGTCCGCGATCCGCACGGGTGCCGCCACCAGTTCCGCCGGGCGCTGCCGCTGCGGGGGACCCGCGGCCGGGTGTCCGCGCGCGTGTCCGGTGCGCGGTGCCGGGGCGGGGTGGTCCGCCGGAGCGCGCGGCCCCGCCGCCACCAGCGCCGCCGCGGTCACCGCGAGGCCGGCCGCCACCGCCCGCCCCCGGCGCCGTACCAGGCGCTGCACGCGGTACCGCCCGCCGCGCACCCGCACCGGGGCGAACGGCGGCACCTCACAGGGCGCGGGCGCGTCCGCGCCCAGGGGAAGCGGCGGGCGCGGAAAGGGCGGACGCGCGGCGGACGAGGGCAGCGGAGGGGGCGAGGGCAGCGGAGTGGAGGAGGGCGGAGGAGAGGAAGGCGAGGAAGGCCAGGGCGGAGGGGACGACGGCAATGAAGGCCAGGGTGAAGGGGGCGAAGGCAG
>NZ_VOGW01000148.1:1875-57048 GCF_007896895.1 Streptomyces misionensis
AAGCCCGGGTCCATCCCGCCGAGCGCGTGCGTGCACAGGCAGTCCCGCGCCCCGTTCTCCGGCAGCGCGGCCACGGCGTCGAAGAGCACCCCGCGCAGCCGTTCCACGTTGGCCGCGAACACCCGCAGCACCTCCTCGTGGGAGACGCCCTCGCCGGTCTCGGCGCCCGCGTCGAGGTCGGTGACCAGGGTCAGGGAGGTGTAGCACAGCTCCAGTTCGCGGGCGAGCGCCGCCTCGGGGTGGCCGGTCATGCCCACGACCGACCAGCCCTGCGCCTGGTGCCACAGCGATTCGGCGCGCGTGGAGAAGCGCGGCCCCTCGACCACGACCAGCGTGCCACCGTCCACCGGCTCCCAGTCCCGGCCCCGGGCGGCCTTGAGCGCGACGGCCCGCCCGGTGGGGCAGTAGGGGTCGGCCAGGGAGACGTGCACGACGTTCGGCACCGTGCCGTCGGGCAGCGGCAGTCCGTCGAAGTAGGACTGGGCCCGGGACTTGGTGCGGTCGACGAACTGGTCCGGCACCAGCAGCGTGCCCGGCCCGTACTCGGGGCGCAGGCCGCCCACCGCGGACGGGCCGAGGACCTGCCGCACACCGAGGGAGCGCAACGCCCACAGGTTGGCGCGGTAGTTGATGCGGTGCGGCGGCAGATGGTGGCCGCGGCCGTGCCGGGGCAGGAAGGCGACCCGCCGGCCGGCGACCTCGCCGAGGAAGAGGGAGTCGCTGGGCGGCCCGTAGGGGGTGTCCACCTGGACCTCGGTCACGTCCTCGAGGAACGAGTAGAAGCCCGAGCCGCCGATTACGCCGATCTCTGCGTTCGCCATGGCCAAGACATTAGCTGGCCGTGCGTCCGCACAGCAGGGGGTGGCGCGGGGGTTCCCGCGCCCCGGCCGGGAAACGCCGAGGACCCCGCCGTCGTGCGACAGCGGGGCCGGCGTCGAGCGGAGGGCCTCAGGCGGCCGAGGTGCCCGTCGAGCCGGAGGCCGACGACGCGGACGGCGCCGAGGACGACTTCGAGTCGGACGACGACGAGGAGGAGCCGGACGCCGACGAGGAGCCGGACGACTTCGAGGCCGGGCTGCTGCTCGACGTGGAGCCGCGGGAATCGTTGCGGTAGAAGCCGGAGCCCTTGAAGACGATGCCGACCGCGGAGAACACCTTCTTCAGGCGGCCACCGCAGCTGGGGCACTCGGTCAGAGCGTCGTCGGTGAACTTCTGCACCGCCTCGAGGCCCTCGCCGCACTCGGTGCACTGGTACTGGTAGGTCGGCACTGTCTTCCTCCTGGCACTCTCACTCAATGAGTGCTAACGACGCTCCATAGTGACGTATTCCCGGGGATCAGTCCACCGTGACCGGCGTGCGGTGACCGACGCCACGCGCAACCTCCTGGCTCTGCCGGTGCCCGGCGAGCCGCGAGCGCAGCGTCACCAGGGTCACCAGGGCGAGCACCGTGCCGCCCATCGGCACCAGGAATCCCGAGCCGTCCCACAGCCGGTCCTCGAGCTGCCCGGCCACGGTGACCGCGGCCGCCTGGCCCAGCGCCACCGCGCCGGTCAGCCAGGTGAAGGCCTCGGTGCGGGCGCCGGCCGGGACCAGGCCGTCGACCAGGGTGTAGCCGGTGATCAGCGACGGCGCGATGCACATGCCGACCAGCAGGCCGAGTGCGGCGAGCAGCGGCACGGAGTGCGCCGTCCACAGCGCGGAGGCGGCCACCGCGAGCGCCGTGTAGCCGAGGACCAGGCGGCGCTGGGGGGCCGTCTTCCAGGCGATGGCGCCGCAGACGATGCCGGACAGCATGTTGCCCGCGGCGAACACGCCGTACAGGACGCCGTTCAGGCCGGGCTCGCCGATCGACTCGGTGAAGGCGGCAAGGGAGACCTGCATGCCGCCGAAGACCGAGCCGATGCCGAGGAAGGTCACGATCAGCACGCGCACACCGGGCACGCGCAGCGCGGAGCCGTGGTGCTCGCGGGGGTGCCCGTCCCGCGCGCCCACCTGCGGCTGGGTGCTCTTCTGCGCGGCGAACAGCAGGCCGCCGACGAGGGTCAGCCCCGCCTCGGTGAGCAGGCCCGCCGCCGGGTCGACGGCGGTGCACAGAGCGGTCGCCAGCAGGGGTCCGAAGACGAAGGTCAGCTCGTCGGTGACCGACTCGAACGCGGCCGCGGTGGCCATCAGGGGCGTGCCCTGGAGCTGCACGCCCCAGCGCGCCCGCACCATGGGGCCGACCTGCGGCACCGAGGCGCCGGTCGGCACGGCCGCCAGGAAGAGCGCCCACAGGGGGGCGTGCGCCAGCGCGAGCGCGGTCAGGGACAGGCCGGCCAGCGCGTGCACCAGGACGCCCGGGAGCAGCACGGCGCGCTGGCCGTAACGGTCGGCCAGGCGCCCGCTGTAGGGCGCGAACAGCGCCATGGAGACGCCGGTGACGGCCGCGGCGGCGCCCGCGGCGCCGTACGAGCCGGTGGTGTGCTGCACCAGCAGCACGATGGAGAGGGTGAGCATCGCGAACGGCTGCCGCGCCGCGAAACCGGGGAGCAGGAAGGTCCACGCGCCGCGGGTGCGCAGCAGTGGTCCGTATCCCGGGCGGGAGGACGCCGTCGAGGTCTTCGCCGATTCGTCGGTGACCGTGGATCCCACGGCCCGTGCCTTTCCGCCGCCTGGTAGCGCGCGGGCCCCGTGCGGGTCCGGTCGCCGAGAGCTGTCCTCTTGCGCGGACTGCGGTAGATACCGGCGCCCACGCAGAGGTGGGGGGCGTCCCGGCCGCCATACGGTCGCGCCAGCTCTGCGTCAGGCAGAGTTGGTTCGATCAGGGTGCGCCCTCATCGTACAGGCGTCACCGTTTTCCGGTCGGTGAGCCGCCGGTCTCCGCCCCGTCCGAGCCCAGCCAGCTCGCCAGCTTGCCGCCGTGGGCGACCGCGCGCAGCCGTCGCTCCGCCGCGTCGCGCACCGGGTCGGTGGCGACCACCAGGAGTTCGTCGCCGCGCCGCAGCACCGTGCTGGGCAGCGGAACGAACGATTTTCCTTCCCGGACGACGAGGGTGACCGCGGAGCCCGAGGGCAGCCGCAGCTCGGCGATCTCCACGCCGTGCATCCGCGACTCCTCCGGGATGGTCACGGACAGCAGGTGCCCGCGCAGCCGCTCCAGGGGTGCCGACTCGATGCCGAGGTCGGCGGCCTCGCCCTTCTCGCCGAGCCGCAGCTTGCGCGCCAGCCAGGGCAGGGTCGGGCCCTGGACCAGGGTGTAGACGACGACCAGGACGAAGACGATGTTGAAGATGCTCCGGCTGCCGGTGACCCCGTTCACCATGGGGATCGTCGCCAGGATGATGGGCACGGCGCCGCGCAGGCCGGCCCAGGACATGAGGGCCTGCTCCTGCCAGGGCACCCGGAACGGCGTGAGGCTGAGCACGACGCTGAGCGGGCGGGCCACCATGGTCAGCACCAGCCCGATCACCAGGGCGGGCACGATGTCGTCGCCCAGTTCGTGCGGGGTGACCAGCAGGCCGAGCAGGACGAACATGCCGATCTGGGCGATCCAGCCGAGCCCCTCGGCGAAGCCGCGGGTGGCCGGCCAGTGCGGGAGCTTGGCGTTGCCGAGCACCATGGAGGCCAGGTAGACCGCGAGGAAGCCGCTGCCGTGCCCGAGGGCGCCGGCCGCGTACGCCGAGATGGCGATGGCCATGACGGCGATCGGGTAGAGGCCGGAGGCGGGCAGCGCCACGTGCCTGAGCCCCCAGGAGCCGGCGAAGCCCACCGCGAGCCCGACGGCCGCGCCTATGGCCAGCTCCAGGGCTATCTCGCCCAGCAGCACGTACCAGTGCTCGACCGGTCCGGCCGTGGAGAAGGCGACGACCAGGATGACCACCGGGGCGTCGTTGAAGCCCGACTCCGCCTCCAGGGTGCCGGTCACCCGGGACGGCAGGGGGATTCTGCGCAGCACGGAGAAGACGGCCGCCGCGTCCGTCGAGGACACCACGGCGCCGACGATGAGGGCCTGCCGCCAGTCCAGCCCGACCAGATAGTGCGCGCCCGCCGCGGTGACCCCGACACTGACCGCGACGCCTCCGGTCGCGAGGACGGAGGCGGACGACAGGACCGGCCGGATCTCCTTCCATTTCGTGCCGAGACCGCCCTCGGCGAGGATCACGACCAGGGCCGCGTAACCCATGACCTGCGTCACGGCGGCGCTGTCGAAGCGGATGTGGCCCAGGCCGTCCTGGCCCATGACGATGCCGATCCCCAGGTAGACGAGCAGGCTGGGGAGCCCGCTGCGGGAGGAGATCCGCACCGCCGCCACGGCGACGAGCAGGACGAGGGAGCAGACGAGCAGTAGCTGGTTGAGGTGGTGAACAGTCAGCGGCGGTTCCCTTCCTTGGCCCGGGCGCGGGGACGCGCGGACGGCGCGAACACAAGATCCGAGGCTGCGGCGGACCGCATCCAAGTACTTCGTTACCTTACCTAATTCTTGACGCTTTCTTGACGTTCTTCGGAGATGGGCGACCGCTCGTGCGCGCTCGTTCCCGACTCCGCGTCAAGGCGGACAGGGTCCTGCGCCTATGGTTGCTCCAGCGCTCATTCAAAGTCACAGCCCGACCTGCCGCTCGCGTTAGGACAGCAAGGACAGCGATGCCCCCGAACACCACCGCCACAACGGGTGACACCGCCACCACCGGTGCCGCGCCCGCCAAGTCCGGCAGGAAGAAGGGGCGAAGAGCCCGACTGCTCGTCCTGCTGCTGGTCATGGCCGTCATCGCAGGCATCGCCTACGGCGGGTACTGGTCGGTCAGCACGGTGCGCGCCTCCCTGCCGCAGACCACCGGATCGATCAAGCTCGACGGTCTGTCCGGCCCGGTCGACGTCAAGCGGGACGCCAACGGCATCCCGCAGATCTACGCGTCCTCGGACGAGGACCTGTTCATGGCGCAGGGCTACGTCCAGGCGCAGGACCGGTTCTACGAGATGGACGTGCGCCGGCACATGACCGCCGGGCGCCTGTCGGAGATGTTCGGCAAGAGCCAGGTCAAGAACGACGAGTTCCTGCGCACCATGGGCTGGGACCGGGTGGCGAAGCAGGAGTACGACACCAAGCTGTCGGCCGCCACCAAGCGGTACCTGGACGCCTACTCCAAGGGCGTCAACGCCTACCTGAAGGGCAAGGACGGCAAGGACATCTCCCTGGAGTACGCCGCCCTCAACCTGACCAACGACTACAAGCCCGAGCAGTGGACCCCGGTCGACTCGGTCTCGTGGCTGAAGGCGATGGCCTGGGACCTGCGCGGCAACATGCAGGACGAGATCGACCGCGCCCTGATGACGAGCCGGCTCGGCCCGCAGCAGATCCGGGACCTGTACCCGGACTACCCCTACAGCCGCAACAAGCCGATCGTGCAGGAAGGCCAGTACAGCGCGCTGACCAAGAGCTTCGAGCAGAGCGCCGGCGAGGGCACGCCGGTCGGCACGGGCACGACGGGCACCGGGACCACGGGCACGACGGGCACCACCGGTACGACCGGCACAACGGGTACGACCGGCACCGGCACGGCCGGCGCCACGGGCTCGTCCACGGGCACCGCGGGCACGACCGGCACCGGAACCTCCACCGGCACCGGTTCGGGCCTCACGAGCCAGCTGGGGGGCCTCTACAACGCCCTGGACAACCTTCCGACCGCCGTCGGCGTGAACGGCCAGGGCATCGGCTCCAACTCCTGGGTCGTCGCCGGGAAGTACACCATCACCGGCAAGCCGCTGCTGGCCAACGACCCGCACCTGGAGGCGTCCCTGCCGGGCGTCTGGTACCAGATGGGCCTGCACTGCCGGACCGTGTCGGCCAAGTGCCAGTACGACGTCACCGGTTACACGTTCGCCGGGATGCCCGGTGTGATCATCGGCCACAACGGCGACATCGCCTGGGGCATGACCAACTCCGGGGTCGACGTCTCGGACCTCTACCTGGAGAAGGTCACCGCGGGCGGCTACCAGTACGACGGCAAGGTGCGGCCCTTCAAGACCCGCGAGGAGACCATCAAGGTCGCCGGCGGCGCCCCGAAGAAGATCGTGGTGCGGCAGACCCAGGACGGGATGCCGCTGCTGTCCGACCGCGACGACGAACTCGTCCAGGTCGGCAAGAAGGCCACGGTCAACACCGCGGCCCCGGACCGCGGCGACGGCTACGGCATCGCCCTGCGCTGGACCGCGCTCGACCCCGGCACCTCCATGGACGCCGTGTTCGCGCTCGACAAGGCGGCCGGCTGGACCGACTTCCGCGCCGCGGCCGCCAAGTTCGACGTGCCCTCGCAGAACCTGATCTACGCCGACACCCGCAACCACATCGGCTACACGCTGCCCGGCAAGATCCCCACGCGCTCGGCCGCGGACGACGGCTCCGTGCCGGCGCCGGGCTGGGACCCGCAGTACCGCTGGACCGGCTTCATCCAGCAGGACGAGCTGCCGTACGAGCTCGACCCCAAGCGCGGCTACATCGTCACCGCCAACCAGGCCGTGGTCGACAAGGACAAGTACCCGTACACCCTGACCACCGACTGGGGCTACGGCACCCGCAGCCAGCGGATCACCGACCTGATCGAGTCCAAGATCAAGGGCGGCGGCAAGATCTCCACCGACGACATGCGGCAGATGCAGCTGGACGACAGCAGCGAGATCGCCAAGCTCCTGGTGCCGAAGCTGCTGAAGATCAACCTGGACGACAAGAACGTGCGCGACGCGCAGAAGCTGCTGGAGGGCTGGGACTACACCCAGGACTCCGACTCGGCGGCCGCCGCGTACTTCAACGCCGTCTGGCGCAACATCCTCAAGCTCGCCTTCGGCAACAAGCTCCCCAAGGAGCTGCGCGTCAAGGGCCAGTGCCTGTGGGTCGACAAGATCGACAGCACCGGTCCGGTGGACGACGACACCAAGGTGCGCGAGTGCGGCCAGCGCGCCGACGACCAGGCGCAGCCGGACGGCGGCGACCGCTGGTTCGAGGTCGTGCGCAACCTGATGAACAAGCCGGACAGCGACTGGTGGAAGACCCCCAAGTCGGGCACCCGCCCGCCGGCCGCCACCATGGACCAGCTCTTCGGCCGCGCCATGATCGACGCCCGCTGGGAGCTGACCGCCAAGCTCGGCAAGGACATCGACACCTGGAGCTGGGGCCGGCTGCACCGCCTGTTCCTGAAGAACCAGACGCTCGGCACCGACGGCCCGAAGGTGCTCCAGTACCTGCTCAACCGGGGCCCCTGGAAGCTCAACGGCGGCGAGGCCGCGGTGGACGCGACCGGCTGGAACGCGGCCGGCGGCTACAACGTCGTCTGGGTGCCGTCGATGCGGATGGTGGTCAACCTCGCCGACCTCGACAAGTCCAAGTGGATCAACCTGACCGGCGCCTCCGGGCACGCCTTCAGCGCCCACTACACGGACCAGACGGACAAGTGGGCCAAGGGTGAGCTGCTGCCCTGGTCGTACTCCGCCAAGGCGGTCGGCAAGAGCACGAGCGACACGCTGGTCCTCCAGCCGTAGCCGCCACGATCACCCCAAAACGGCCCTCCACGCGCGCGTGGAGGGCCGTTCCCGTGTCCACCGGCTCACCGGCCGAAGCGGCGCACCCCGGACGGCGTCACCACCGCGTGCACCGGCCGGTCGTGCGCCTGTGCCGGGACCCGGTCGACGACCTCGGCGTCGTACAGCAGCACCACCAGCCGGGGGCGGGCCCCCGCGCGCTCCAGCCGGGCCAGCACCCGGTCGTAGGAGCCGCCGCCGCGCCCCAGCCGCATCCCGCGCGCGTCCACCGCGAGTCCGGGCAGCAGGACCACGTCCGCGTCCGTCACGGCACCGGGGCCGAGCCGCGCGCCCGACGGCTCGAACAGGGCCATCTTCCCGCCGTGTCGGACCCGGGCCAGGGAATCCGGGCCGGTGTACTCGCCCCAGTCGAGGTCGTTGTCGGGCAGCAGCGCGGGCAGCAGGACCCGCGTCCCCCGCGCGCGCAGCGCCTCCAGCAGCGCGCCCGTGCCGGGCTCGGTGCCCACCGAGACGTACGCGGCGACCGTGCGCGCCCGCGCCAGCTCGGGCAGTTCCAGGGCGCGCGCGGCCAGCGCCCGGCCCGATTCCCGTACGTCATCCTCGGGCAACCCCCTCCTCACCGAGAGGAGGTCTCGCCGCAACTTGCGCTTGTCAGACTCGTCCGCGCGTCCGTCGTGTTCCACGGGTCGTTCTCGCGCCCTTTCTTGATTTCCGTCATCGAAGGGTCGGCCAACCGGGCTCCGGATTGCCCCTAAAGGCACCGGTTAAGGTGGCGGGCATGACTCAGTCGCACCCCAGGATCAGCAAGGCTGTCATTCCGGCGGCAGGCCTCGGCACCCGGTTCCTGCCGGCCACCAAGGCCACTCCCAAGGAGATGCTGCCGGTCGTCGACAAGCCGGCGATCCAGTACGTGGTCGAGGAGGCCGTGTCGGCGGGGCTCGACGATGTCCTCATGGTCACCGGTCGCAACAAGCGTCCCCTGGAGGACCACTTCGACCGCAACTACGAGCTGGAATCGGCCCTGGAGAAGAAGGGCGACGAGGAACGGCTCGCCCGGGTGCGCCAGTCCAGCGACCTGGCGACCATGCACTACGTCCGCCAGGGCGACCCCAAGGGCCTCGGCCACGCCGTGCTCTGCGCGGCCCCGCACGTCGGCCGCGAGCCCTTCGCCGTCCTCCTCGGCGACGACCTGATCGACCCGCGCGACCCCCTGCTCGCCCGCATGATCGAGACCCAGGAGCGGCACGGCGGCAGCGTGATCGCCCTGATGGAGGTCGCGCCCGAGCAGATCCACCTGTACGGCTGCGCGGCCGTGGAGGCCACCGGCGAGGACGGCGTCGTCCGGGTGACCGGGCTGGTGGAGAAGCCGGACGCGGCGGACGCCCCGTCCAACTACGCGATCATCGGCCGATATGTCCTCGACCCGCACGTCTTCGACATACTGCGGACGACCGAGCCGGGCCGCGGCGGCGAGATCCAGCTGACCGACGCCCTCCAGCAACTGGCCGACGACGAGAAGGTCGGCGGCCCGGTGCACGGCGTCGTCTTCCAGGGCCGCCGTTACGACACCGGCGACCGTGGCGACTATCTGCGTGCCATTGTCAGACTCGCATGCGAACGTGAAGACCTGGGCCCGGACTTCCGGGCCTGGCTCCGCAGTTACGTAGCCGAGGAGATGCAGCAGAGTTGAGCAGCGCCGCGCCCCGCCCCACCGGCGAAGACGACCTGTGGTCGGTGGACGAGCACCTGGAGGACATCCTCTCCAGCGTCCACCCCCTGGAGCCCATCGAACTCCAACTGCTGGACGCCCAGGGCTGTGTCCTGGTGGAGGACGTCACCGTGCCGGTGTCGCTGCCGCCGTTCGACAACAGCTCCATGGACGGCTACGCGGTGCGGGTCGCGGACGTGGAGGGGGCCGGCGAGGAGTTCCCCGCCGTCCTGGAGGTCGTCGGGGACGTCGCGGCGGGCGCGGACGACCCGGTGCGGGTCGGCCCCGGCCAGGCCGCCCGGATCATGACCGGCGCCCCGCTGCCGCCGGGCGCCGAGGCCGTCGTCCCCGTCGAGTGGACCGACGGCGGGCTCGGCGAGGGCCCGGCGACCGGCATGCGGGCGCGCAGCCTCGCCCCCGAGGGCGCCGAGGGGCAGGTGCGCGTGCACCGGCCCGTGGCGGCCCGCGCGCACGTACGGGCCGAGGGCAGCGACGTGAAGGCCGGGGACCGCGCCCTGGAGGCCGGTACGATCCTCGGCCCGCCGCAGATCGCGCTGCTCGCCGCGATCGGCCGCGGCACGGTGAAGGTGCGCCCCCGCCCGCGCGTGGTCGTCGTCTCCACCGGCAGCGAACTCGTCCAGCCCGGCGAGTCGCTGGGCGGCGGGCGGATCTACGACTCCAACAGCTTCGCCCTCACCGCCGCCGCGCGGGACGCGGGCGCCATCGCCTACCGGGTGGGCGCCGTCGCCGACGACGCCGAGACCCTGCGCTCCACCATCGAGGACCAGCTGATCCGCGCCGATCTGCTGGTCACCACGGGCGGGGTCAGCGTCGGGGCGTACGACGTGGTCAAGGAAGCCCTGGCGGACATCGGCGACGAGGACGTGGCGGGCAGCGGCATCGAGTTCCGCAAGCTGGCCATGCAGCCCGGCAAGCCCCAGGGCTTCGGCGCCATCGGCCCCGACCACACGCCCCTGCTGGCGCTGCCCGGCAACCCCGTGTCGTCGTACGTCTCCTTCGAACTGTTCGTGCGGCCCGCGATCCGCGCCCTGATGGGCCTCACCGACCTGCACCGGCCGCGGGTGCGGGCCACGCTGAAGGCGGACAAGGCGCTGCGCTCCCCGAAGGGCCGCCGGCAGTTCCTGCGCGGCCGGTACGCCGACGGCGAGGTGATCCCGGTGGGCGGGGCGGGCTCCCACCTGGTCGCCGCGCTGGCGCAGGCGGACGCGCTGATCGTCGTACCCGAGGACCTGGAGTCGGTCGAGCCCGGCACCGAGGTGGAGGTCGTGGTGCTCGGCTGAGGAGCCTCCTGGTCAGCTGTGCGGGGCTACTTGGCGGTACCGTGTCGCGCACAACAGGCCCGCGCACCGCACGGCGACGGGCCCGGACCGGGAGCGCCGTACAGCATGACCGAACCGTCCCGGGGGCAGACCCCCGGATCCCCCGCACAGGACCGTCTGACGCACCTCGACGCGGCCGGCGCGGCCCGCATGGTCGACGTCTCGGAGAAGGACGTGACCGCGCGCACCGCACGCGCCGGCGGCCGCGTCCTGGTCTCCCCCCGCGTGGTCGAGCTGCTGCGCGGCGAGGGGGTGCCCAAGGGCGACGCGCTGGCCACCGCGCGGATCGCGGGCATCATGGGCGCCAAGCGCACCCCGGACCTGATCCCGCTGTGCCACCCGCTGGCGGTGTCGGGTGTGAAACTGGACCTGTCGGTCACGGACGACGCCGTCGAGATCACGGCCACCGTGAAGACCACGGACCGCACGGGCGTCGAGATGGAGGCCCTCACCGCGGTGACGGTCGCCGCGCTCACGGTGATCGACATGGTCAAGGCGGTCGACAAGGGAGCGGTCATCACGGACGTACGGGTCGAGGAGAAGACGGGCGGCAAGTCGGGCGACTGGAGCCGGTCATGAGCTATCGCGCGCTGGTGGTCACCGCCTCCAACCGGGCCGCCGCGGGGGTCTACGAGGACAAGGGCGGCCCGCTGATCGCCGACGGCCTCGCGCGCCTCGGCTTCACGGTGGACGGCCCCCGGGTCGTGCCGGACGGGGAGCCGGTCGAGGCGGCCCTGCGCGAGGGGGTGGCCGCCGGGTACGACGCGATCGTCACCACCGGCGGCACCGGCCTCACCCCGACCGACCGCACCCCCGAGGCGACCCGCGCGGTGCTCGACCACGAGGTGCCGGGCATCGCCGAGGCCATCCGGGCCGTCGGCCTCGCCAAGGTGCCGACGGCGGCGCTGTCCCGGGGCGTGGCCGGGGTGGCCGGCCGCACCCTGATCGTCAATCTCCCGGGCTCCACGGGCGGCGTGAAGGACGGCCTGGCCGTCCTGGAGCCCCTGCTGACCCATGCCGTCGACCAGATCCGCGGCGGCGACCATCCCAGACCCAGCAGTGGGGGTGCGAGCTGAACGGCTCCGTCTGGCCGGTCGTGCTGGCGGACGGCGATGTCGTCCTCCGGCCGATAAAGCTGCGCGACCAGGGGGCCTGGCGCGAGGTGAACCGGCGCAACCGGGACTGGCTGCGCCCCTGGGAGGCCACGATCCCGCCGCCCACCCCGAGCGGTCCGGTCGCGCACCGGCCGACCTACCGGCAGATGGTCCGGCATCTGCGCCGCGAGGCCAACGCCGGCCGGATGCTGCCGTTCGTCATCGAGTACCAGGGGCGGCTCGTCGGGCAGTTGACGGTGGCCGGGATCACCTGGGGGTCCATGTGCTCCGGGCACATCGGCTACTGGGTGGACGAGGCGGTGGCCGGGCGCGGAGTGATGCCGACGGCCGTCGCGCTGGCGGTGGACCACTGCTTCCGCGGCGTGGGGCTGCACCGCATCGAGGTGTGCATCCGCCCGGAGAACCGGCCCAGCCGGCGGGTGGTGGAGAAACTCGGATTCCGCGAGGAGGGGCTGCGCCCGCGGTATCTGCACATCGACGGCGCCTGGCGCGACCACATGGTCTTCGCGCTCACCGCCGAGGAGGTGCCGGACGGGCTGCTCGGACGCTGGCGGCGGGCGCGCCCGGCGGAGCGGGAGCAACGGAATCCACAGAACAGTAATTGAATATATGTTCGATAATGATCGGCTCTCGACCGCCTCCATGGCAGAGAATTACCTCGTGCGAGCGGTCCGCCGATCGCATCGGTCGCAAAAAATGCTGGAAATATCAGCCAGATCGTGCGACACACCGGCCCAATTGGCCGATCCCCTCGGCCAAACCCCTCTACGGTGTGAGGCGTGAGCAGCAGCGGCCTCATCTACGCAGTCATTGTCGGGGCCTGGGCCGCCTACTTGGTGCCGATGTGGCTCCGTAGGCAGGACGAGCTGAACGAGGCCCGTCCGACGGAACGCTTCAGCACCGCCATCCGGCTGCTGTCCGGACGGGCGGGTATGGAGCGCCGGTACGCCAAGGACCTGCGGGCGCGCTCCACCCAGGAGGGGGAGCCGGACGCCGTCGACCCGGACGCCGTCACCGACTCGGTGGACGTCCGGGCCTTCGCCATGCCCCCGACCCGCCGTCAGATTCCGGTGGACACGGACCCCGAGGCACCCAGGAGCGCGGAACCGGACCGGGACCAGGACCCCGTCCGGCAGCACGCACCGGCGCCCCGACGCACACCCTCGGCGCAGGCCGCCGCGGCGCGCGCCCGGCGCTCCAAGGTGCTCGCGCGCCGCCGGCGCACCACCGTGCTGCTCTTCCTCGCCTTCACCCTCGGCGCGATCGTCGCCGCCGTCGGCGGCCTCGCCTTCCTCTGGGCGCCCGGCGTGCCCGCCGTGCTCCTGAGCGCGTACATCGCCTATCTGCGCGCCCAGGAACGCCGCCGCTTCGCCTACCAGATGGACCGCCGCCGCGCCGAGGTCGCCGCCCAGCGGCTGCGCGAGCGCCAGCCGCGCCGCCGGGTGCCCGCGCCCGAGGCGGCCCACGCCGCCGACGAACCGGAGGACGTCACAGGGACCGACACGGACCCCGGCCTCCTCGCCCTCGCCGCGGACCGGCGCGCCCTCGTGGAACAGACCGACCACGCCGAGTGGGTCGACCAGCAGCGTGAGCGGCAGCAGCGGCCCGGACGCGGGGACAGCTGGGAACCGGTGCCGGTGCCGCTGCCCACCTATGTGACCGCCCCCGTCGCCCCCCGGGCCACCTCCGGCATCGACCTCGGCGGGCCGGACACCTGGAGTTCGGCCCGCTCCAGCGCGGTCGCCCCGGAGGCCGAGGCGGGCCCCGCGAGCGCCGAGGAGAGCGAGCCGGCGTCCGCCGCCGAGGACCGGCCGGCCGACGGCCGCAGCGACGCCCGACGCGCCGCCTCCGCCCGCCGGGCACGCGAGCGCGGCCGCACCCCGCTCTTCGACCAGTACGAGGACGGCGACCGCCCGCGGGCCGCCAACGAGTGACGGCCGCCACACCGCGGAATCCGCACCTGACCGGTCGGGGAACGGATTTCCAAGCACCCCGATCGGGATGCTAGAGTTTCACTCGTTGCAAGGGCCTGTGGCGCAGTCCGGTAGCGCACCTCGTTCGCATCGAGGGGGCCAGGGGTTCAAATCCCCTCAGGTCCACGCACGACTGTTCTCGAGTTCTCTCGGGGGCGGTTGACGAGATCCCGCCGATCACACGATCGGTCGGGATCTCTGTCGTTTCCGGGGTTGTTCGAGAGTGCTCGCGGTGGGCGAGCGGCGGACCGCCTTGCCGGCGGCCCCGAAGAGGCACCCTCGCCGCGCCTACCGCCCCCGGACCTCTGTGCACGTCTCGCGCTACCCGGTCGGTGAGAACCGACCGGGGCCTCGGCGCGTCTACAGGAGCTTGGCGTAGCAGAGGCTCTCCTCGTGGAAGCGGTAGTAGCCGAACTTGGCGCACGGCTCGTAACCGCTGGAGCTGTACAGGGCGACGGCCTCCGGCTGCTTGGTGCCGGTCTCCAGGACCATCCGGACGCGGCCGGCCGCGCGGGCGTCCTCCTCCAGGGCGGCCAGTATCCGTCTGGCCAGGCCCCGGCCGCGCATCTGCTCGATCACGAACATGCGCTTCAGCTCGGCGTCGCCGTCCGCGTAACCCTCGTCGTTGCGGTCCTGACTGCGCCAGCCGCCGGTGGCCACCGGCCGGTCGGCCTCGTCGTACGCGATCAGATAGAGGCCCCGGGGCGGGAGGAAGTCCTCCGGCGTGAGGACCGTGGCGTCGCCGTCGTCGCCGTAGCGTTCGGCGTACTCGGCCTGGACCACGTCGTTGAGCTTGATGGCGTCGGGATGGTCGAAACGGACGCAGCGGAGGTTCATGCTGGGCATCGCGCTTTCCTGCGAGAGGGGCCCCTCGGCGTGAGGGCTCCGTCCAGTGTGCCGGTAGCGCGCCCCGGCGCTGTCTGTGACCTCGGTCCTCCCGTGGGCGAGGCCGGAGTCCGCCGACCCGGGCCGACCGGTGACGCACGACCTGACCGGACGCCGTCGTCGAGAGATGGGGAACAGGGACGGGGAGTATTCGCAAAAGGACACCCGTGACCATTTCGAGGGGAACCGAAAGGGCCGGTTTTTCAGGGCGGCAGTATCGGGGACGTCAGTTTCGGGGACGTCAGTTTCGGTACGCCGATCCCTGAGGAAGTTCTCGCCTGGTACCGGCAGGATCAGGAGCGCCTGGTCGCGGAGAAGGCGGCGAGGCCGGCGCGTCGGGGAGCGTGGAACCGCCGTCGGGATGCTCTGGCGGCGCGGCATGCAATGATTGAGCGGCCCCTTCTGATCGATGTCCGCTGCCTCCCGGCGTCCTACGGTTCGACCGTGCTGGTCGGCTGTTTGTTCGGCGAGGATTCGCCGGCCGAATACATCGTGATCGGCGTTTGTTGCGCCCTTTTCTTCGGCCTGCCTGTACTCTTTGTGCTTTTTGCAATGAGCAGGATGCGCAGCAACGCGCATGAGCAAAGGGCCTTCTGCCGGCTTTCGCGTCGTGTGGTGGCCGGCGAGCGCGGCGGGATGCGCCGGTAATGTACGGCACCGCAGGCAAGGAGAGTGCTTTGATCACAGTGACCTCGGTGAACGTGAACGGGCTGCGGGCCGCCGCCAGGAAGGGCTTCGTCCAGTGGCTGGCCGCGACGGAGGCGGACGTCGTCTGCCTCCAGGAGGTGCGCGCCGAGCCGCACCAGCTGCCCGAGGAGGCCGGGCGGCCCGCGGGCTGGCACGTGGTGCACGCCCCGGCCGCGGCCAAGGGCCGCGCGGGCGTCTCGCTCTACACCCGGCGCGAGCCCGACCGGACCCGGATCGGCTTCGGCTCCGCCGAGTTCGACGGCAGCGGCCGCTATGTCGAGGCCGACCTGCCCGGCGTCACCGTGGTCTCCCTGTACCTACCCTCCGGCGAGGTCGGCACCGAGCGGCAGGAGGAGAAGGTCCGCTTCATGGGGGAGTTCCTGGCCCACCTCAAGCGGCTGCGCGAACGGGCCGCCGCCGAGGGCCGCGAGGTGCTCGTCTGCGGCGACTGGAACATCGCCCACCGCGAGGCCGACCTCAAGAACTGGCGCGGCAACACCAAGAAATCCGGTTTCCTCCCCGAGGAGCGCGCCTGGCTCGACCAGGTCCTCGACCCGGCCGACGGCGGCTACGTCGACGTCGTCCGCGCGCTGCATCCGGACACCGAGGGCCCGTACACATGGTGGTCGTACCGGGGCCGGGCCTTCGACAACGACTCGGGATGGCGGATCGACCACCACTACGCCACGCCCGGCCTCGCCGCCCGCGCCCTCAAGGCACGTGTGGAGCGCGCCGCCTCGCACGCCGAGCGCTGGTCCGACCACGCGCCGGTGACCGTGGTCTACGGTCCCTGAGCCGGGCTCAGTCCCGCTTGCTCAGTCGCCGGTCCAGGGCCAGGGACAGTTCCGCGTCGACCACGCTGCGGGCGAGGGGGCGCAGGCGGTGCAGGTCCTCTTCGGGGGCGTGGCGCAGGACCATGGTGGTGAACAGGTCGGCCAGGGCCTCGGCGTGTTCGCGGACGCGTTCGCCGGCGGCCAGCACCTCGGCGAGCGGGATGCCCTCGCGGACCAGGGCGGAGGAGACGTCCAGCAGCCGGCGGCTGATGTGCACGATCTCCTCGCCGTCGGTGCCCAGGTAGCCCGCCTTCAGCGCGGCGGCCAGGTTCTCCGGGGTGACCTGGCCCTCGAAGCGGGCGGCCAGTTCCTCCGGGGTGAGGCGGATCGGTTCCTCCTCGGTCGGGGTGCCCACGCCGAGCAGGTCGGCGACGTCCCGGCCCTGGTCGAGGGCCTCGGCGAGTTCCGCGATGCCGGTCAGGGTGTGGCCGCGCTCCAGTAGGGCGCCGATGGTGCGCAGCCGGGCCAGGTGGTGGTCGTCGTACCAGGCGAGGCGGCCCTCGCGGCGGGGCGGGGGCAGCAGCTTGCGCTCGCGGTAGAAGCGCAGGGTGCGCACGGTGATGCCGGCCAGCCGCGCCAGTTCCTCCGTGCGGTACTCGCGCGGGCCCCGACGGGCTGCCTCCGGGTGTTCTGCGTCTCCTGCCACGCCCGAAGCCTATGGCGTACCGCGGGTAACTTTCCTTTCCGCGCCCCCTACCGCTCGGTACGGAGCTGTTCTACAGTCCCATCGTGCCAGTGTTCACTGGCAGCATTTCTAGGTGAGGCGTGGAGGCTTCGGGATGGCCGAGCACGAGCATGTGAGGGTGGCGGTGATCGGGTCCGGCTTCGGCGGGCTGGGCGCCGCGGTGCGGCTGCGCCGCGAGGGGATCACCGACTTCGTCGTCCTGGAACGGGCCGGCAGTGTCGGCGGTACCTGGCGGGACAACAGTTACCCCGGGTGCGCCTGTGACGTGCCCTCCCATCTGTACTCCTTCTCCTTCGCGCCCAACCCGGAGTGGCCCCGCACCTTCTCCGGGCAGCGGCACATCCGCGCCTACCTGGAGCACGTCACCGACGTCTTCGGGCTGCGCCGGCACCTCCGCTTCGACTCCGAGGTGAAACTGCTGCGCTGGGACCGCGAGGAGCTGCGCTGGCACATCGAGACCACGCGCGGGTCGCTGACCGCCGACGTCGTGGTCTCCGCCACCGGCCCGCTGTCCGACCCCAAGGTCCCGAACATCCCGGGCCTGGACTCCTTCCCCGGCAAGGTGTTCCACTCCGCCCGCTGGGACCACGACTACGACCTGCGCGGCAAGCGCGTGGCCATGGTCGGCACCGGCGCCTCCGCCATCCAGATCGTGCCCGCCATCCAGTCCCGGGTCGGCAGGCTCACCCTCTTCCAGCGCACCCCGCCGTGGGTGATGCCCCGCGTGGACCGCGCCATCAGTCCGGCCGAGCGCTGGCTGCACCGCGCCCTGCCGCTGACCACCCAGCTGCGGCGCGGGCTGCTGTGGGGCATCCGCGAACTCCAGGTGCAGGCCTTCACCAAGCACCCCGACGAACTCGGCCTGGTCGAGCAGCTCGCCAAGCGGCATCTGGCCCGCGCCGTCAAGGACCCGGCGCTGCGTGCCAAGCTCACCCCCGACTACCGCATCGGCTGCAAGCGCATCCTGCTGTCCAACAGCTACTACCCGGCGCTGACCAGGCCCAATGTGGACGTCGTGGACAGCGGGCTCAGCGAGGTGCGCGGCTCCACGGTGATCGCCGCCGACGGCACCGAGACCGAGGTCGACGCGATCGTCTTCGGTACGGGCTTCCACGTCACGGACATGCCGATCGCCGAGCGGGTGGTCGGCGCGGAGGGCATCACGCTCGCGGAGTCCTGGAAGGACGGCATGAAGGCGCTGCGCGGCGCCACGGCCGCCGGCTTCCCGAACTTCATGACGGTCATCGGGCCCAACACCGGCCTCGGAAACTCCTCCATGATCCTGATGATCGAGTCCCAGCTGAACTACATGGCCGACTATCTGCGCCAGCTGGACGTGCTCGGCGGCCGCACCGCCCTGGACGCCCGGCCGGAGGCGGTCGCGGCCTGGAACCACAAGGTGCAGGGGCGCATGCGGCGCACCGTGTGGAACACCGGCGGCTGCACCAGCTGGTACCTCGACGCGAGCGGCCGCAACACCACCGTCTGGCCCGGCACGACCGGCGAGTTCCGGCGCGTGACCCGGCACGTGGACCTCGGCGAGTACGAGGTCGTCCGCCCCGCTGCGGCCGGGGAGACCCCCGGGGCCGCGACGTCCCGTGTGCCGGCCGGGTCTTCGCAGAGCGGGCAGAGCAGCGAGGTCGCCGCGTGAGCCGGATCACCGCCGTCGCCGATCTCGGTGGAGGGCACCGCGCGCAGCTCGCCCTCGTCCACCACGACCAGCCGGGTTCCGTCGCCGCTCACCGCGAACCAGTCGAGATGGCCGACGAGTTCGGACTTCTTCGCCTTGGTGATGTTGAAGTGCTCCAGGGTCGGGCGGCCGCTGATGTCGGCCGGGTTGACGAAGGTCTCGCCGAGCGCGCCGGAGATCGGCCAGCGCAGCCAGACCAGGCCGCCGCCCGCGACCGGGTGCAGCGAGGAGTACTTGGAGGCGATCACCGGGAACGGGGTGACCCGGCTGGCCAGGCCCTCCACCTCCACCGTGACCGTGCCCGCCTCGCCGCCCTCCTCGTCCTCCACCGGGTCGAGCCCGCCCGCCGCCGGCCGGCCCTCGGGGTTCAGGGCGAAGGGGGAGGGGGTCGCCGAGGACAGCGGCACCAGATAGGGGCGGCTGCCGAGCGGGAAGGACAGGTCGCCGGTGTGCACGTCGTACACCGGGTCGAAGCCGCGCCAGGACAGGAAGGCCAGGTAGCGGCCGTCGCGGGTGAAGACGGGGGTCTCGTCCTCGAAGCGGCCGTCGGTCACGTCCACGATCAGCCGGTCCTTGATGCGGGCCAGCTTGATCTGGCGCAGCGAGCGGCCGATGCCGGGGTGCGACCAGGTGAGCCAGGAGCCGTCGGGGGAGAAGGCCAGGTCGCGCACCGGTCCGTTGACGGAGCGGATCAGCTCGGTGACCGCGCCCTCCTCGGTCTCCGCCCCGACGCCGGTGCCGGGCGCCTCGGGGACCCCGGCGCCCGCCTCCTCGGGCACGTCGATCAGCAGCAGGCGGCCGTCGTGGGAGGCGACGGCGAGGCGTTCGCCGGCCGGGTCGGACACCATCTCCAGGACCCGGCCGAGGGCGCCGGAGGCGAGCCGGCGCGGCGGGCGGTCCCCGGTGGCCCGGGGCAGCTGGGCGATCTCCACCGCGTCCGCGCCCCCGGCGTCGGTCACATAGGCCAGCTGCCCCATGGAGCCGAGCATCTCCGGCAGCCGGACCCGGACCCCGGGCGTGTCGGCGATGGTGCGGGCCGGGCCGTCGCGGTGGGTGAGCCAGTACAGGCTGCCGCGCACCACGACCGCGCTGGCCCGGCCGGTCTCGTCCACCGAGATGCCGTCCACGTTCTGCGCGGCCGGCACCTGGTAGCGGCGGCGGCCCGCGGCGGGGCCGGCGAGGCGGACGTCCAGTCTGCGCGGGGTGCCGTTCGGGGAGAAGTCGTCCACCAGCCACAGGTCGCCCGCGCACTGGTAGACCACCCGGGTGCCGTCGCTCGCGGCGTGCCGGGCGTAGAAGGCGTCGTGGTCGGTGTGGCGGCGCAGGTCGGTGCCGTCGTAGGCGCAGGAGTAGAGGTTGCCGACGCCCTCGTGGTCGGAGAGGAAGGCGATCCGCCCGGCGACGTACATGGGGCTGTCCAGGTGGCCCTCGACGTCGGGCAGCAGCCGCCTGCCGTGCAGCCACAGCCGGCCCATGGCGCCGCCCCGGTAGCGCTTCCAGGAGGCCGGTTCGTGCGGCGGGGTGCCGGTGAGCAGCAGGGTCCTGCGTTCGCCGGCGAGGTCGGCGACCTGGATGTCGGTGACCGGGCCCCAGGGCAGCCGGCCGCCGGGGTCGCCGTCGGGGGTCACCTTGTAGGCCCAGGTGAAATAGGAGAAGGGCTGCCCGTGGGAGGCCACCGCGAGGATGTCGCCGTCCGGGGTCCAGCCGCGCACCTGGGTGTCGGTGCTGCCCCAGTACGTCAGTTGCCGCGCGGGTCCGCCGGCGACGTCGACCAGCTGGATCTCCGGGACCAGGCTGCGCCAGTTCGTGTAGGCGATCCGGCTCCCGTCGGGGGAGAAGCGGGGGTGGCCGGTCTTCGTGCGGTCCGCGGTGAGCCGCCAGGCGCGGCCCGGGGCGTCGAGGGGGGCCAGCCAGAGGTCGTCCTCCGCCACGAAGCAGAGCAGGTCGCCGCTGAGGTGGGGAAAGCGCAGATAGCTCACCTTTCCATGCTTTTCCGACCGCTGGGGGCGGGCAACTTGTGTGGCCTTCTTATGTGTTCCTCACGTTCGTGACCCACCCCACGTACGAAACCGTTTCGTTTCGCTTAGCGGGAGGGGTATCTTCATCACGTACGAAGAATGCGTGTACGAGGTCGTGCGTACGAAGAAGTGCGGACGACGAGGAAGTCCCGGAGCGGAAGGGTGAGCGGCATGACCGAGACCGTCGCGGCGGCACGGCGCAGCCGGATCACCCCCGAGCGCGAGGCCGAGCTGTACGAGGCCGTGCTCGACCTGCTCCGGGAGGTCGGCTACGACGCCCTCACCATGGACGCCGTCGCCGCCCGCACCCGGTCCAGCAAGGCCACGCTCTACCGCCAGTGGGGCGGCAAGGCCCAGCTGGTGGTCAAGGCGCTGCGGCACTCCAAGCGCGGCCACCTGGAGGACATCGACACCGGCTCGCTCCGCGGTGACCTGCACGCCCTCGTGGCGTTGGAGGACGACTGCACCATGGCGCAGAACTCCGCCCTGATGCGAGGCATCGCCATGGCGATCCACCACAACGAGGATCTGCGCGAGGCCTTCAAGGAGCAGATCGTCGACGTCGAGATCGTCAGCGGCCGGCAGATGCTCCAGCGGGCCATCGACCGGGGCGAGGTCCGTCCGGACTGCCCGGCGATCGACTTCATGGTGCACATGATGGTCGGAGGCTTCGCCACCCGGACCCTGCTGGAGGACCAGCCGCCCACCCGGGCCTTCCTCACCTCGTACATCGACGCCGTGGTCCTCCCCGCCCTCGGCGCCTGACCCTCTCCGACGCCCCTCCCCGGCAAGCCCACCACCTGACGTCACCGCTCACGTCGTCGGGCTGATCGCCCCTGCCCTGATGAACCCCACGACCTGACCGGGAGTACGCCCCCGTGGCCACATTCCTGTACCGACTCGGCCGACTCGCCTTCAGGCGACGGCACTTCGTCGTCCTGATATGGGTGGCGCTGCTCACCCTCGCCGGGGTGGGCGCCGCCTCCGCGCCGGCCGCCGGCAACAGTTCCTTCTCCATCCCCGGCACCGAGGCCCAGAAGGCCTTCGACCTGCTGGAGCAGCGTTTCCCCGGGATGAGCGCCGACGGCGCCACCGCGCGGGTCGTCTTCAAGGCGCCGGCCGGCGAGAAGATGACCGACAAGCCCAACAAGGCCGCCGTCGAGAAGACGGTGCGCGAGCTGGGGCACGGCTCGGAGGTCGCCTCCGTCGCCGACCCGTACGCCGGGCACACCATCAGCCGGGACGGCTCCGTCGCCTACACCTCGGTGAAGTACAAGGTCTCCGGCATGGAGCTGGAGGACTCCTCCCGGGACGCCCTGAAGAAGGCCGCGCAGGACGCGCGGGACGCCGGGCTGACCGTCGAGATCGGCGGTGACGCGCTCAACGCCATGCCCGAGACCGGCTCCGGCGAGGTGATCGGCATCGCCATCGCCGCCGTCGTCCTCGTCATCACCTTCGGCTCCCTGCTCGCGGCCGGGCTGCCGCTGCTGACCGCGATCATCGGCGTCGGCATCGGCGTCTCCGCGATCACCGCGCTCGCCTCCGCCCTCGACCTGGGCAGCACCACCTCCACCCTGGCGACGATGATCGGCCTCGCCGTCGGCATCGACTACGCCCTGTTCATCGTCTCCCGCTACCGCGCGGAACTCGCCGAGGGCCGCGAGCGCGAGGAGGCGGCGGGCCGCGCCGTCGGCACGGCCGGCTCCGCGGTGGTCTTCGCGGGTCTGACCGTCGTCATCGCCCTGGTCGGACTGTCCGTCGTCAACATCCCGATGCTGACGAAGATGGGCGTCGCGGCGGCGGGCACGGTCGCCATCGCCGTCCTGATCGCCCTCACCATGATCCCGGCGCTGCTCGGCTACGCGGGCCGCAGGGTCAAGCCGGCCGGCGAGAAGAGCAGGCTGCTCGGCGGCGGCCGGACGCCGAAGAACCCCGGCCGCCCCAACATGGGCACCCGCTGGGCGAGCTTCGTGGTCCGCCGCCCCGTCGCGGTCCTCCTGCTCGGCGTGATCGGGCTCGGCGCGGCGGCGGTCCCGGCCGCCTCCCTGCAACTGGGCCTGCCCGACGACGGCTCCCAGCCCACCTCCACCACCCAGCGCCGCGCCTACGACCTCCTCTCCGAGGGCTTCGGACCCGGCTTCAACGGGCCCCTGATGGTCGTGGTCGACGCCAAGGACAGCGGGCACCCGCAGACCGCCTTCACCGCGGTCGGCAAGGAGATCAAGGGCCTCAAGGACGTCGTCGCGGTCACCCCCGCCACGCCCAACAAGGCCGGCGACACCGCGATCATCACCGTGGTGCCCAAGTCCAAGCCGTCCTCGAAGTCCACCGAGGACCTGGTGCACGCGATCCGCGACAAGGGCGCGGCCGCGGGGGCGAAGGCGGACGCCGAGGTGCTGGTCACCGGCTCGACGGCGATGAACATCGACGTCTCCCAGCGTCTGAACGACGCGCTGCTGCCGTACCTCGCCCTGGTGGTCGGCCTGGCCTTCCTCCTGCTGATCGTGGTCTTCCGCTCGGTCCTCGTCCCGCTGAAGGCGGCCCTCGGCTTCCTGCTCAGCGTGCTCGCGGCGCTCGGCGCGGTCGTCGCGGTCTTCCAGTGGGGCTGGCTGTCCGGCCTGCTGAACGTGCAGCAGACCGGCCCGGTCATGTCGATGATGCCGATCTTCATGGTGGGCGTGGTCTTCGGCCTCGCGATGGACTACGAGGTCTTCCTCGTCACGCGGATGCGGGAGGCGTACGTCCACGGCGAGACGCCCGGCCAGGCGGTGGTGACCGGCTTCCGGCACGGCGCCCGCGTGGTCACGGCCGCGGCCGTCATCATGATCGCCGTCTTCTCCGGCTTCATCGGCTCCAGCGAGTCCATGATCAAGATGATCGGCTTCGGCCTCGCCATCGCCGTCTTCTTCGACGCCTTCGTCGTCCGCATGGCGATCGTCCCGGCGGTGCTCGCCCTGCTCGGCAGGCGCGCCTGGTGGCTGCCGAAGTGGCTCGACCGGATGCTGCCCAACGTGGACGTCGAGGGCGAGGGCCTGCGCACGCAGCCCTCGGCGGACGGCACGGAGGACGAGCGGGAACTGGTACGCGCCTGACGTACCGCCTCCGCGCGAAGCGGCCGGTGAGGGTGCCCGTGGGGACGGGGCTTGCACCCTCACCGGCTTTTCGCCATCCGGACGTCCTCGCACCCGCCGGCCGTCCTCGCTACCGTTCCCCCATGACGACAGCCGCCACTGACGCCGACGGATCGGGAGCGCACCCGCGTTTCGCGCAAGCGCTGAGGGAACTGGGCCTGGAGGAGGTGCTCGGGCGCGCCCGGAAGTTCCCGGAGAGCACCCGGACCGCCGTGGAGGCCGCCGCGGCCGTCGGCTGCGAGCTGAGCCAGATCTGCAAATCGCTGGTGTTCGCCGCCGACGGGGTGCCGGTCCTGGTCCTGATGGACGGGGCCTCCCGCGTCGACGTGGAGCGGGTGCGCGAGGAACTGGGCGTGCGAAAGGTCGGCCGGGCCGACGCCCAGGCGGTGCGCGAGGTCACCGGGTACGCCATCGGCGGTGTGCCGCCCTTCGGGCACCGTACCCGCACCCGGGTGCTGGCCGACTGCTCGCTGCTCGCCCACGACGTGGTGTGGGCCGCCGCCGGAACGCCGTACGCCGTCTTCCCCATCGAACCGAAGGAACTCGTCGCCCACGCCGGGGCGACGCTGGTGGACGTGCGCGAGCAGCGGGCGTGACGCCGCGGACGGCGGCGGCCGTCCCGCTCGCCGCCGTCGTACGCGCCGGGTGGCAGCCCGTCGCCGCACCGCCCGTCGCCGTACCGTGGACAGCCCGGAGACACACAGCGACTTCAGGGAGCGTCAATGAGTGACAAGCCGATCGTCGGCGTGCTGGGCACCGGCATCATGGGCGCGGCGATGGCCCGCAATCTGTGCCGCGCGGGGCTGGAGGTGCGGGTCTGGAACCGCACCCGGGAGAAGGCCGAACCGCTCGCCGCCGACGGGGCCCGGGTCGCGGACACCCCCGCCGGGGCCGTCGAGGGCGCCGATGTGGTCCTCACCATGCTCTACGACGGCAACACGGTGCTGGAGGTGATGCGCGAGGCCGCCCCGGCGCTGCGCGAGGGCACGGTGTGGGCACAGTCCACCACCGCCGGGACCGAGCTGATCACCGACCTGGCCGCCTTCGCCCGCGAGCACGGGCTGCTCTTCTACGACGCCCCCGTCCTCGGCACCAAACAGCCCGCCGAGGCCGGCCTGCTGACCGTGCTGGCCGCGGGGCCGAAGGAGGGCCGGCCGAGGCTCGCGCCGGTGTTCGACGCGGTGGGCGGCAAGACCCTGTGGACCGGCGAGGACGGCGGCGAGGGCAGCGCCAGCCGGCTGAAGCTGGTCGCCAACAGCTGGGTGCTCGCCGTCACCGCGGCCACCGGCGAGACGCTGGCCCTCGCCAAGGGCCTCGGCGTCGACCCCGCGCACTTCTTCGAGCTGATCGACGGCGGCCCGCTCGACATGGGATACCTGCGGGCCAAGTCCAAGGTGCTGCTCGACGGCGAGCTGACCCCGCCCTCGTTCGCGGTGACCACCGCCGAGAAGGACGCCCGGCTGATCGTGGCGGCGGGGCGGGGCAGCGGCGTGCGCCTGGACGTGGCCGAGGCCACCGCCGAACGGCTCGCCCGCGCGGCCGCCCAGGGGCACGCCGACGAGGACATGGCCGCCGCGTACTTCGCCAGCTTCGACGGCGAGGACTGAGCCGGCCGCCGAGATGACGTCACCCGCGGCCGGGAGGCACCCTGGAGACAGCCGGAACGAGTGCTTCCCGGAGGTGGCCGACATGACACAGACCATGCAGCAGAAGCAGACCATGAGCCACACCGCTGTCGGGTGGCATGTCGAGCTTGAGTTCGAGGAGGACGGTCAGCACACGCGTGCGGCGGCCCTGGTGCGGCTGCCCGACGGCTCCGAGATCCGGGGACACGGGCACGCCAGCCGCCACCACGTGGACAACGACCAGCCCCGGGTCGGCGAGGAGATCGCCGGGGCCCGCGCCCTCAACCAGATCGCCATGCAGCTGCTGGACAAGGCCCACGTCGAGATCGACGCGGACTCCGGGCGCACCTCGCACCCGATCCACGTGTGAGCCCGGTCAGCTCCCGAGCGCCGTGCGCAGCGCCCGCACCAGCGACTGCGCCCGCGGGTCCGCCGTCACGCTCGCGCGAAAGCCGCCCGTGACATAGCCGAAGGCGATGCCCGACTCCGGGTCGGCGAAGCCGAGGGAACCGCCGCGGCCCGGGTGCCCGAAGGAGCCCGGGGACAGCAGCGGCGAGGCGCTGCCGTGCAGCATGTAGCCGAGGCCGAACCGGGTGTTCACCACGAGCACCCGGTCCGGACCGGCGGACCGCTCGGCGCGGGCCAGCTCCGTCGTCGCGGGCGTGAACAGCCGGGTGCCGCCGTCCACCTCGCCGATGAGCGAGGCGTAGACGCGGGCCAGGCCGTCGGCGGTGGCGATGCCGTTGGAGGCGGGCAGCGCGGCGGCGCGGTAGGCGGGGTCGTTCTCGTCCGGCATCGGGGTGATCGCGGCGAAGGCGCGGCGGGTCAGCGAGTCCGGGTCGGCGTAGGCCGCGGTCACGGCCCGCTTGGGCCGCAGCTTCAGCGCGCCCGCCGCCTGCGGGGCCTCGATGTCCCCGACGCGGCCCGCCCGCCCCTGCTCCGCCCGGGGCAGCCCGAGCCAGACGTCCGCGCCGACGGGCCCGGCGATCTCGTCCGCGATCCAGTCGCCGACCGGGCGCCCGGTGACGCGCCGCACCAGTTCCCCGGTGAGCCAGCTGTAGGTCTGGGCGTGGTAGCCGTGGTCGGTGCCCGGCTCCCACACCGGCGCCTGCGCGGCGACGGCCGCCGCGCCGAGGTCCGGGTCGGCCGCCTCGGCCGGGGTCAGCGGGCGGTCCAGCACCGGCACGCCCGCGCGGTGCGCGAGCAGGTGCCGGACCAGAGTGTGCTCCTTGCCCGCCGCCTTGTACTCGGGCCAGTACGCGCCGACCGGTGCGTCCAGGTCCAGTTCACCGCGCTGGTGCAGCAGCAGGAGCGCGGCGGCGGCGACACCCTTGGTGGCCGAGCGCACGATCTGGGCGGTGCCGCGCCGCCAGGGCGCCGTGCCGTCGCCGTCGATGTCCTGGGTGCCCGCCCACAGGTCGACCACCTTGTGCCCGTCGCGGTACACGGCGACGGCCGCGCCGCGCTCCCCGAGCCGGGCGAAGTTCGCCGCGAACGCCTCCCCGACCGGCTCGAAGCCCTCGGCCACCGTGCCGTGCACGACCACGTCCGCCTCGTCCGCCTGCATGCTCCGGGTTCCCTTCCACACTCGCCTGCGACAGTGGGTGCAACAGCGGGCGTGGGCCTGCGATTCCTTGGCGGGAGCGAGTGTCGGTAATCGTGGGGAACGTCGGCTTTGTCACCCGTGGGTCGTCCGCGCCACCGCGCGCGGGTCGAAGCCGAACGGCAGCTCCAGCCGGTGCGCCCGCATCAGCTCCTCGTCGGACAGCAGGTCCCCGGTCGGTCCGTCGGCCGCGATCACCCCGTCGCTGAGGATCAGCGAGCGCGGGCACAGCTCCAGCGCGTACGGCAGATCGTGCGTGACCATGAGGACCGTCACGTCCAGCGAGCGCAGGATGTCGGCCAGCTCGCGGCGGGAGGCGGGGTCGAGGTTGGAGGACGGCTCGTCCAGGACCAGGATCTCCGGCTCCATGGCGAGCACGGTGGCCACGGCGACGCGCCGCCGCTGCCCGAAGGAGAGATGGTGCGGCGGCCGGTCGGCGAACTCCGCCATGCCGACCCGCTCCAGGGCGTGCCGTACGCGCTCCTCCAGCGCGGCGCCCTTGATCCCGGCGGCGGCCGGTCCGAACGCCACGTCCTCGCGCACCGTCGGCATGAACAGCTGGTCGTCCGGGTCCTGGAAGACGATGCCGACCTTCTGCCGGACGGTGGCCATGTGCTGTTTGCCGACGGGCAGTCCGGCCACGGTGACCGAGCCGGTGCCACCGCCGAGGATGCCGTTGAGGTGCAGCACCAGAGTGGTCTTGCCGGCGCCGTTGGGGCCGAGCAGCGCGGCCCGTTCGCCGCGCCGGAGGGTGAAGCCCACGCCGAACAGGGCCTGGTGGCCGTCGGGGTAGGCATACGCGAGGCCGGAGACCTCCAGCGAAGCGGTGGTCGTACTCACAGGATCCATCCCAACAGGCAGACGACGAGGGCCGAGCAGGGCAGCGCGAGGGCGAGGCGCCACTGCGCCGGGGACGCGACCGCCTCCGCGACGACCGGCATCGAGCCGGTGTATCCCCGGCTCACCATGGCCAGATGGACGCGCTCCCCGCGCTCGTAGGAGCGGATGAACAGCGCGCCGGCGGACTTGGCGAGCACGCCCCAGTGCCGGACGCCCCGCGCCTCGAAGCCGCGTGAGGCGCGGGCGATCCGCATCCGGCGCATCTCGTCGGTGATGACGTCGCCGTAGCGGATCATGAAGCCGGCGATCTGCACCAGCAGCGGCGGCAGCTTCAGCCGTTCGAGCCCCAGCAGGAGCTGGCGCAGTTCGGTGGTGGCCGCGAGGAGCACGGAGGCGGCGACGCCGAGGGCGCCCTTGGCGAGCACGTTCCACGCGCCCCACAGCCCGTTGACGCTCAGCGAGAGGCCGAGCACATGCACCCGCTCGCCCTGTGCGACGAACGGCATCAGCACCGCGAACGCCACGAAGGGCACCTCGATCAGCAGCCGCTTGAGCAGGAAGGCGGCGGGCACCCGGGCGAGCCGGGCCGCCGCCGCGAGCAGCACGGCGTACACCGCGAACGCCCACATCGCCTCGCGCGGGGTGGCGACCACGACCAGCACGAAGAGGAAGGCGGCGGCCAGCTTGGCGTGCGGCGGCAGGGCGTGCACGGGCGAGGTCCCGTGCCGGTAGAGCCGGTGCGCGTGTCCAGCGCCCATGTCACAGACCGGGGTTGGCGGGGGAGACGTCCGCGCCGCGGCGCCTGCGCACCGCCCAGAACACCGCGCTGCCCGCCACCACGGTGACCCCGACGCCGATCACGCCCGCCAGCCCGCCGGACAGGCGCGCGTCGGAGACGTCCTTGACGCCGTAGTCGGCCAGCGGGGAGTCGGCCGAGGCGTGCTCCTTCGCCTTGGTGTCGATGCCCTTGTCGTGCGCGACCTTCTCCAGGCCGTCGGGGTTCGCGGAGGCGTAGAAGCTGACGAAGCCGGCGAGCACCAGGGAGGCCACCAGGCCGGTCAGCCACACCGTGCGCCGCGAGGTGCGCGCCGCCGCGGGCACGGCGGCGGGCTCCGGCGCGTCCACCAGCTCGCCGTTCACCCGCAGCCGGAGCCGCTGCCGCAGCCCGCGCGCCCCGTGCACCAGGTCCGGGCGCACGGCGATCACGGCGCCGACGGTGAGCGCGGTGATGACCGCCTCGCCGATGCCGATGAGCACATGGACGCCGATCATCGCGGTGGCGACCTTGCCGATGGAGACGTCGGTGGTGCCACCGATCGCGTAGATCAGGGTGAAGGCGACGGCGGCGGCCGGCACCGACACCAGCGCGGCGACGAAGGAGGCGACGGTCACCGAGCGCCGCTTGCGGGGCAGCACGGCGAGCAGGCCGCGGAAGACGGCGTAGGACACCACGGTGGTGACCAGTGCCATGTCCGTGATGTTCACGCCCAGCGCGGTCAGCCCGCCGTCCGCGAACAGCACGCCCTGCATCAGCAGCACCACCGACACGCACAGCACGCCGGTGTACGGGCCGACCAGGATGGCGGCGAGCGCCCCGCCCAGCAGATGGCCGCTGGTGCCGGCCGCGACGGGGAAGTTGAGCATCTGCACGGCGAAGATGAACGCCGCCACCAGCCCGGCCAGCGGGGCCGTTCTCTCCTCCCCGAGTTCGCGGCGGGCGCCGCGCAGGCTCACCGCGAGGGCGCCGGCGGCGACCACCCCGGTGACGGCTGAGGTGGGGGCGTCGATGAATCCGTCAGGTACATGCACCGTTCGATTTTAGAGGCTTGTTGCGAACCTTTTGCAAGTACCAGGGCATCGCCTGTCCGTCCGGTGGGACGTCGACCGTCTGCGGGGGCGCCTCCGGGAAAATGTGGGACATTGGAGAACAAGCGGATGAACCGCTCGCACATAGGTCACTCAGTGTGAAAGGGCGTTCCGATGGCTGTGATCGAACAGTACGCCCGCGCCCATGTCGTCACCGACGACGAGGACCCGGGGGCCGTCCCGGTACTGCTGCGGTACGATCCCGACCGCGATCCGCGCTCCGTGCGGATCGGGCTTCCGGGCACCCACGAGTGGACCTTCTCCCGCGCCCTGCTGGAGCGCGGGCTGCGGGCGCCGGCCGAGAGCGGCGCCGTCCGGGTGTGGCCCTGCGGGCGGGTCCAGGCGGTCGTGGAGTTCCACTCCGACAGCGGTGTCGACGTGCTCCAGTTCGACGCGAAGGCATTGGTCAGATTTCTGCGCCGGACCTACACCGCGGAGCCCGTGCACAACTGAGCGGTCCGGTCAGCCGCCCATCCGCAGCAGGTCCGCCACGATCGGACCGGCCGTGTCGCCGCCGTGGCCGCCGGCCTGCACCACGCCCGCGGCCGCCAGGTCGCCCCGGTAGGCGGTGAACCAGCCGTTCGGCTTCTTCTGCCCGTCGACCTCGGCCGAGCCGGTCTTCGCGCCGTAGTCCGGGCCGAGGCCGGCCATCGCCTTGGCGGCCGTGCCGTAGTCCGCCGTGAACTTCATGACCTCCTCGAGCTGGGACCGGGTCTTGGCGGACATGGTGCGCGAGGCCGTCGCCAGGGTGCGGTGGTCGACGTCCGGGGAGACCAGGTACGGCTGGTGGAAGTGACCCGACCGCACGGTGGCCGCCACCGAGGCCATGTTCAGCGGGTTCATCCGCACCCCGCCCTGGCCGATCAGCGAGGCGCCCATCTGCGCGCCGCTCTGCACCGGGACCGAGCCGTCGAAGGTGGGCACCCCGATGGCCCAGTTGTCCATGCCGAGGCCGTAGACCTGCTGGGCCTCCTTGGTCAGGTCGCTGTCGGACAGCTTGGGCGCGAAGTCGATGAAGGCGTTGTTGCAGGAGGCCCCGAAGGAGTCCTTGAACGTGCCCTTCTTGATCTCGGAGTCCCCGTCGTTGTGGAACGTCCAGCCCGCGAGCTTGTAGGTCTTGGGGCAGGGGTGCGAGGCGTCCGCGGTGACGAGCTTCTTCTCGAACAGCATGGTCGAGGTCACGATCTTCATCGTGGAGCCGGGCGCGAGGGAGCCCTGGAAGCCGACGTTGAAGCCGTGCTCGCTGTTGGCGACCGCGAGGATCTCGCCGGTGGAGGGCCGCAGGACGACCACGGAGGCGCGGGCCCGCTTGCCGACCTGCCGCTCGGCCTCCGCCTGGAACGCCGGGCTCAGCGTGGTCTTCACGGTGCCCGGGGTGCCCTGGGTCAGCGTCACCAGCGTCTTGTCGGACAGCTTGGCCTTCAGCGACGCCTTGCCGCGCACCACGCGCAGCTCCACGCCCGCCGTGCCGCCCGCCGTCCTGCCGTACTTCTCCCGCAGTCCGTCCAGGACGGTTCCCAGCGACGGATACCTGGCGGCCGTCAGCTCGCCCCCGTTGCGGTCCAGGGCCTTGACGGGCGGGGTGCCCGCGTTCCCGGTGACGAGCGTGTCGCCGTCCTTCAGGTCCGGGTGGACGACGGAGGCGTGCCAGCCGACCAGCGGCTTGCCGTCGGCGGCGCGCCGCACGACGGTGAGCGAACTGTCGTACGCGAGCGGCTTGTCCACGCCCTTGTACGACACCGTCGCCTTGACGGAGAAGGGCACCTTGGCGCCCTTCGCCGGGCCCGGAGTGAGGGTGACGTCCTTGAGGTGGGCGTCCTTGGAGTAGCCGGTGAGCAGGGCGCCGGCCGCCGACGGGTCGTCGGTGGCGGCCGCCGCGTCGGCGACCTCGCCCCGCTGCCAGGAGCCCAGGAAACGGGTGGCGACGGTGTGCACCTCGGCGGCGCTCGGCGGACCGGTCTTGACGTGCCGCTCACTGGCCGTGGAGGTGGGCGCGCCGGCCGCGGAACCGCCGTCGTACACCGCGTAGACGGTCAGCGCGGCGCCGCAGACGGCCAGGGCGACCACTGCGCCGACCACACCGGGACCGGCAGTGCGCCGCTCGGCGACCCGTCTTCTCTTGCCCACAGCCTCTGTTCCTCCGCGCTTGCCCAGGGTCCCCCGCGGCCCCTCGACTCCCCAACGACGGCACTCACCCTAAAGTCCCGATCGCGGCGGGTGACACGTCCGGGAGATCCGTAGCACGGTTGCGACAATCGGACCGGCTCAGCCGAGGACGGAGCGGAACTCCTCGACGGTGCGACGGCGGAAGGTGAGGAACGCGAGCCAGGAACCGTCGGCGTAGTGCACCCGGAAGCGGGCCATCAGCTGGAGCCGGGGCCGGCGTTCGATCCGTGCCACCCAGGACCGCGGCACCTCCCACACCGGGGTGCCGTCCAGCGGCTCGACCAGCCCGACGCGCCGGTCGGTGACGCGCAGCAGCAGGGCGCCGGAGGTGCGCGGCATCTGCGACGCGACACTGCCCTGGCCCCCGCCGCTCGCCCCGACGCGGCCCATCACCTGGTTGGCGACGACCCCGCCGAGGTTCACGCCGAGCCCCTTGGCGCTCCTGGCCGGGACGACGGAGGCGTACCTCAGCACCTGCTCACCGGGCGCGAGCCCACTGCGTGCGGCACGCTCACGGAGTTCGGACATGCCCATGATCATAGGTGCGCATGTCCGAAGGCCCGGCGGGGGCCCGGACTACCGGGATTCCGCCGCGGGCCGCTGCTTGTGGAAGGACTCCGCCAGGTAGGCGGCCTCGTGCGGCTGGTAGGGCTCCTCCAGGTAGGCGGTCTCGTCCTCGTCGAGTTCGACGTCCACCGCGGCGACCGCGTCGGCCAGCTGGGCCGGCTTGGTGACCCCGACGATGGGCGAGGTCACCGCCGGGTTGCGCATGACCCAGGCCAGGGCGACCTGGGCCGGGGACAGACCCCGCTTGCCCGCGATCTCGTGGACGCGCTCGGCCACTGCCTGGTCCTCGTCGCGGTAGAGGATCTTGCCGCCGGGGTCGGTCGCGGCACGCGCCGTGGCGGTGTCCCGGACCCGCGTCAGCCTGCCCCGCGCCAGCGGGCTCCACGGGATCACGCCGATGCCCTGGTCGGCGCAGAGCGGGAGCATCTCCCGCTCCGCCTCCCGGTGGATGAGGTTGTAGTGGTCCTGCATCGACACGAACCGGGTCCAGCCGTTCAGGTCGGCCAGGAACAGGGCCTTGGCGAACTGCCAGGCGTGCATGGAGGAGGCTCCGATGTAGCGGACCTTCCCGGACTTGACCGCGTCGTGCAGCGCCTCGAGGGTCTCCTCGATCGGGGTGTCGTAGTCCCAGCGGTGGATCTGGTACAGGTCGATGTAGTCGGTCCCCAGCCGCTTCAGGGAGGCGTCGAGCTCGGCGAAGATCGCCTTGCGGGACAGTCCGGCGCCGTTCGGGCCGGGGCGCATCCGCATCCAGACCTTGGTGGAGAGGACGACCTCCTCGCGCCGGGTGAAGTCCTTGACCGCCCGGCCGACGATCTCCTCGCTGCTTCCGGCGCTGTACCCATTGGCTGTGTCGAGGAAGTTGACGCCGCTCTCAAGGGCCTGCTTGATGATGTCCCGGCTGGCGTCCGCGCCCAGCGACCAGGGCTCGCCGCCCCGGTCCGGCTCGCCGAAGCTCATGCAGCCGAGGGCGATGGCGGAGACGTCCAGTCCGGTCTTTCCGAGTTTGAGGTAGCGCATGCCTCGGAACCTAGGACTCGGAGTGCGCTCCAACGCAACACGTCCCGGTCCGGGATCGGGGCGTGGGACACGTCCGCCCTGTCAGGTTTCGACCGTTTCGGCGGGAGTGCCCGGCGGGAGCGGCAGCGCGCTGCGTCCGGCACCGCCGCCCCTTTCCGCTGTATCGATCATGTCGGCCGTGCGCGCGTCCACCCGGCTACACCCACGTGTCCAGCCACATCCGCGCCCGCCACTGGTCGATCGGGATCGCCGTGCCGGTGTACAGGGGCCAGAAGTAGATGTAGTTCTGCGTCGCCCGCCCGGCAAAGCGTTGACCAGCGATAACAACCGTACGGCACGGGCTGTCAGTCGTCGTGGGCCGTCTGTGGGCCGTGATCTTCGTTCGGGCGCTCGCGGTAGAGGTCGTCCACCGCCTTACGGGTGCGCAGTTCACTGCTCGGCATCAGGTGCGTGTAGGTCCGCAGGGTGAACCCCGCGTCCGCGTGGCCAAGGTATCGGCTCAACGCCTTGATGTTCTCCCCGGCATCCAGCAACACGGAGGCGTAGAAGTGCCTCAGCGCGTGCATGCCGTGCTCGCGGGCGGAGGCGTACCGGTCACCCTCCTCAGCCTCCGGGATGAGCCCAGCGGCGGCCAGAGCGGGTTTCCACATGCGGTCGTTGAAGTGGCTCACCCGGACATGCAGCCCGGCCGCTCCGCTGAAGTACAGGCGCTTGGTCCGCTGCTCCCCGTCCAGGATCCGCCAGGGCAGGGTGACCGTGGCCGGCAGGAAGGTGTCGGCGTGGGCCCGGAGGGCATCCGCGACCGCCCGGGGAAGGGGTACCTGCCGGTTCTTGCCACCCTTCGGCGGAGCGAAGACGTACCGTCCCCTGAGCCGCTTGAGTTGGTGGCTCACGGTGATCCAGCCCCCGTCGAAGTCCACCTCATCCACGGAGAGGCCGAACACCTCTCCCTGCCGGAGCCCGCACCCGGCTCCCAGGTCCACCACCGTGCGGTAGCGCGCCGGAAGCGCGTGCCGCACGGCGAACACCTGGTCGGCGGTCCACGGCTTCACCGCTGTGTCGCCGGTCTTCGGCATCTGCACCGAACGGGCCTTGAAGGGGTTCCGTGCCAGCAACTCGTCATCGACGGCGGCGTTGAAGACCGCGGAGACGGTCGCGGCGACCACCCGGCGGTGCGCCTCGTTCGGCATCGACTTCTTCAATTCACCCAGCCAGGCACGGACGTGCTCGGGCTTGAAGGAGCCGAGCGGTCGACTGCCGATGCTCGGGTAGGCGTGAAGCCTCAGCCGACGCTCGGCGCCCTCCCCGCTGTTGACCTCTCCGGCGTGCGAGGACACCCAGCGCTCGGCGTACTGCTGGAAGGTGGTCCGGCCCGCCTTCGGGTCCACGTACTGGCCGCTGCTCATGTCGGCTTCCGTCTTGCTCAGCCACTTCTCGGCGAGGCGCTTCTGTCCGTCGCGGAAGCTCTTGGACTTCTCGGTGCCGTCGGGGCCGACGTAGCGGGCCCGGTAGCGAAGGCCGGTGCCGTGGCGGTCGGTCTTGACGCGAACGGCCTTGCCGTTGGCGCCATTCTCGGTCTTGTACCAGCGGTCTTGGATGTGGCCTGCCATGTAAGGCGTGGTCCCTTCCGGACATGGGAAGGGAGGGCCACAGTGTGGCCCTCCCTTCAGGTTGGGCTGTGTGATGGGTCGTGTCAGGCGGCGTCGCGGTCAGCGTTCTTGCGCTCGGTGACATAAGTGCGGACGTCGGCGGGGTCGTAGCGGAGGTGTTTGCCAATGCGGAAGCCGGGCGGCCCGGTGCGCTTCTTGCGCCACTGGTAGACGGTTTCGACGGGCACCTCGAAGATCTCGGCGATGTCGTCGGGCGTCAGGTACCGGTCGGGGAGGCCACTCCGGAGGGTGGTGCGCGGGTCGGCCTCTCTAGGCGTTGCCATGTGACTCCAAGTCGGGAGGCGTCGCACAAACCGCAATATCCGCAGAAAACCCGGTGATGCCCGTTGACCTGCGGTGTTGTGGCGTGCGGGTGGTGCTGGGCAGCGCTCCGCAGAAACCCGCGATATTCCGCAAAAATCAGGGGCGGCCGTCGACCGGCCCCGGTGGCGGGGGTGGTGCTCGGTTTTTTGCGGAATATCGCGGGATTGTGCGGCGGGCCCCCGGCCTGGATGGGGCGGGGACCGCGCAGCAGGTCAGCGGGGGTGTCCGGGGTTTATTGCGATTTCGCGGTTTGTGCGGGCGGGGTCGTGGGTGCGGGCAAGTTCACCGACCGCTCTGCCGGAAGTGCGGGTGTACCTGCAAGCGGGGCGCGGGGGGCCTGCCTCGCTTGCCGGTGCGCTCGGGTTGGTAGGACCGCAGGTATCCGTGGTCTTCCAGCAGCGCGAGGGCGGGTTCCAGATCGGCGACGGTGGGCACCTCGCTGCGGGACAGCACAGTGAAGAGGTCCCGCCGGCTGACGTCCTCCCACCGGTTGTCCCTCAGCGCTTCCAGGACGCTGCGGGCGCGGGACAGGACCGGGTCGGCACCCATGACGTCGAACACGGCGAGGGCGTGGGCGGTGTAGTAGTCCCCCAGCTCGATGGCCGCGCGCATGGTGTCTTCGGTGACCGGGTGGGCGTAGCCGTTGCCGCCGTGTTCGGCGAGGTGCAGCAGTGCGGCCATGCGTGCGGTGGCCCCGGCGAGCTTTCCGGCCCAGTTGGAGATGTGGCCCAGCTTGCCGCCGCGTGCTTTGAGCTGCGGTTCGATGCGCTTCTGATAGTCAATCAGGGCCGCGTCCGCTTCCGGGGCGAGCTGGATGACGGCCGGGTCGGTCCACTCCGCCAGGGACAGGGCGAGGTCGATGACCCGGGCGGTGTAGGTGGTGGCCGTCTGCTCGGGGACCGGGTCGGTGATGATCTCGCGCTCACCGACCGTGGACACCGGCAGGGAGTACAGGAAGCGGGCCAGCAGCCCGCGGCCCTCGAACCCTTTCACCTTGCCGATGTCCCGCAGCACGTCCGGCTGTACGGCGAGGCCGATGGTCAGCGCGGGGGCGTCGATGTACTCGCGGCGGGTCTGCCGGTTGACCCGCAGCCGGTCCCCGGCGTGCCCTTTGAGGAAGACCTCCATGTTGGGGGCGCCTGAGTAGCGGCCGGCGATGATGTCGAAGATGCCGCCCTCCGCGCTCATCACCGACAGTCGTCCGCCCTGTTCGGCCATGAGCGAGGTGACCGTCTCCGGGGTGGAGTCGTCGGCCAGCAGAACCGGTTCGGCGGGGACGGTGAGCGTGTCGGCGGTCTGCGCGAGACCGACGGCGGTGGCCACCATGTCATCGCGCTTGTCGCCGTCGGCGGACGCTGCCTTGGCGGCAGCCTTGTCGGCTGATTCCTTGGCCAGCCGTGCCGTCAGCTCCGCTTCCACGATGACCGGCTGCATCGCGGTCTTGAGTTGCTTCTCCGCCTCGTACAGCGGGTTGGTGAGCAGTGCGAAGACGGCGGACTTGCGGTTGGCGGGCGGGAGCGCGACCACGGTGTAGAGGTTGGTGGGCTCGCGCCAGTTGCCGCGTACGTGGACCACGGACCGGCCGCCGGCCGCCGTGGCGAGCACGGCGAGGGCGACCGAACCGGCGAGGTCCACCGGGGTCTGCGTCTCCTGCGCGACGGCCGTCACGAACCCCCCGAGCCAGGCGGGGAAGACGTGGGCGGGGAACGGCGGGCGCTCGCGCTGGCCGGTGAGGGGGATGGGGTCGTCCCAGATGGGCTTGAGCGGCTGCGGCGGGGTGTCTTGGGTGGCCAGTCCGGCCCACATGTCGGTGCTGTCCACAGCCTGTGTGGGCATCTCGCCTCCTTCGTCCTGCTGGGCGGGGTCGGTGAAGCAGCCACAGCCTCCCCAGTCGTCCCGGTTGGTGGCGCCTCCGGTGATGCGGGAGCGCAGTTCCACCAGCGGCAGAGGACGGGTGACACCGTCGATGCGCTCGCGCAGGATCGCTACGTCCTTGCCGAGTTCGGCTCGGAGAGCCTGTTCCTGGCGTTCCTCTTCCGCGAAGCGGGCGGGGTTGGTCTCGTGCAGCAGAGCCCATTGCGCTTGCCCGCCGCGCACACAGGCCCCGCCGCAGTTGTTGTGCGGGAAGCCCTGCGCGTACAGGCGCGGCGGGCGTAAGCCGACCGCTTCGGCGTTGCGCAGCAGGTCTTCCTTGTCGAGGTACGGCCGCTCACATAGCGGTGCCAGCGCCGTCCACGGCTGGTAGGCCGCCACGATCGCGGGTAGCCGGTGCGTCTCGGTCCAGTCGATGCCGACGTAGACGGTGCACACGGCGGGCTCCGTGTGTTCCTCCAGCCACTTGCGGCAGGGAATCTGCTTCAGGTACTGGCTGCACGGGGCTATGCGGCTGTTGCCGATGATCCGCCGGTCCCGGAAGACCTCCCACGGGGTGCGGCCGTCGGCAATCTTGACCAGGCGCGCCCCGAGGCTGGCCGCAGCATCGTCAAGGAACCGGTACAGGTCCGGGTCTTCGACCTTGGTGTCCGCGAACAGCAGCACGACCTCGTCAGGGCCGTACTGGTCGACGACGCGCTTGGCCGTGGCCCATGAACCGATCCCGCCGCTCATCATCACCACGTGCCGGATCGGCGCACTCATGCGGCCTTCCCTTCGGCGGTGGGGGTGTGCGGGCAAACCCCGACGGCAGCGCGGCCGGTGAGCCGGATGACGGCCGCGCGGCCTCGCGCACGTTCGTGCTGCCCGCAGGTGCAGAGCCAGTCCGCGACGGCGATGCCCTGACACTGGATCTGAAGTCCCGGAGTGATGCCGGTGACAGTGACCGTCTGCGGGTCAGAACCAACAGCGATATGGACGCCCTTGCGGGCGGCGCCCTTCGGTTCGCCCACGGTTGGCCGTGGCGGGCCCTGTACGGCGCCCTGAGGGCCGTTCGCGGGGTTTCGTGGTGCTTTGTTCATGCCGCGCGCTCCACAGCCGTCTCAAGGCCGTTGGTAACCGCGCGGCGGGCGTAGGGCTCCGGGACGCCCACAGAGACGGCAGCGGCCACGATCTCCTCGCCGATGGCCACGAGTCCGCACGGCCCGGGGCAGCCGGTGTGTTGTGCGGCGAGGAACCGGGCGACGCCGAACGCCTGTGAGCCGGCGCCGGATTCGGTGCGGGCCCGTACGAGGGCGAGGCCGCGTTCCAGGCCGGTACGGACGTAGCGCTCGGTGTGGCGGCACCCGGTGGCCACCGACCGGCCCCACGTGGCGCGGGCGGGGAGAGAAGAGGCCACCTCCCCCCGGGCGGGGGTGGTGTCTTCCTTCTCCACCAGGGCGCGCACGGCCGCCGGGAGAACGGTCATACGGCCGGTTCCGGGGCCGAGCCAACGGGCGTACTGCATCGCGGACTTGATGTCGACGCCGGGCCGGACGCCGTTGGCGGACTGCATCGTGCCCCGGTAGACCCAGTGTTCGCCCCGCGCCGTCGGCACGGTCCGGGTGGCGGGCAGGGCCTCTCGGGCCCATTCGACGGCCGCCGCGTTGTCCAGGTCGACCACCGTCAGCCCGGCGCCGCCGGGGTGGTAGGCGACGGCCACCGCCTCACGCCACACCGGCGCCCACACCGGTGAGGTGAGAACGTGCGGGTCAATGGTCGAGGCGGCCCACGCGTGGCACGGCGCGAGACACCGGCAGGGTCCCGCCGCCTTCATGTTCGGCCGCCCGCCACACCGGGGCGGGCGGCCCGTGCAGGAACGGCAGTTACCGAACGGGACCTTGCCCGCCCGCAGGGGCAGGACCGGGACGCCGGCCGCCGCGAGGGCGAGGGCAACCCGCAGGACTTCGGGCGTCGCGCTCATGCTGCCGCCCCCTCGGTGCCGCCCCCGATGCACGAGTAGGCGTCCAACACCCGGAACGGTCCCGGAAGGGCGAGCACTCGCCCGATGACGGTCGGATGGGTCATGCTGGGAGACCTCCACTGTTCAGTTGGATGGGTGGAACGAGGGCGGCCCCGGTCTTTGGCGAGAGGGGGCCGCCCTCGGCGTTGCTAGTGGTCGGGGTCGGGGTGCAGCAGGCAGTCCCCCTCGCCGAAGTCGTCGCACACGCAGCGGACGTGCTGGGCGTACTGCTGGCGGACGTAACCGCGCGGGTCCTTCTCGGCCTGGTCCACAAGGTGCGGGGCGAGGTGTGCGCGGTCGGTGTCGAGCAGCATCAGGGCCGCCGCGAGCGCGGTCTCGGTGGCGTCGCCGTCGCCGTCGCCGAGGGTGTCGGGCTCGTCGAGCAGTGCGATGCGGTCGAGCAGGGCGGCTTTACGCAGGTAGTAGTCCCGTTCCAGCTCGGTGAAGCACCCGGCCGTGGCGATGGCGTGGGTGGTCCAGCCGAGTTCGCTGATGATGCTGGGCGCGAGCGCGTAGGCCGCTTCCGGGGCCGGGAAGGGCTGCGGGTCGGGGTAGTGATCGGCGGTGGTGTAGAGCCGGGTGCGGTTGCCGTCCCGGGTCGGGCGGGCGCGCACGGCGCCGGTGGCGAACGCGGTGTTGAGCGCGGTGGTGATGCGGTCGGTGTCGGCCGGGTCGCAGATGACGCGGATCTCGAACACGCTGCCTCTCCTCACGGGGTGGGTATGGTGTGGACGACGGCGGTGGTGAGGTGGTTGAGGGGTCCGGCGGCGCCGGTGGAGGCGAGGAAGAACCCGAACATGACGGCGACGAAGGCGGCGCCGGCGCTGAGGCTGTTGTTGCGCAGCAGGAAGAACAGGACGAGTCCGAAGAGGGCGACGAGGGAGATGGTCACGGCCACGGGGTGATCTCCTCGTCGGTGTCGTAGCGGTGGGGGCGGCGGGTGCCGGCGTGGTGGATGGCGCGGCCGGTGTTGAGCAGGCGGCGGCCGAGGCGGAGCCGGTAGCGCTGTCCGTGGCAGCGGCGGCAGAGCTTGACCTTGTCGCGGCGGGTGAGCCGGACGCCGGTGCCGGTGCACTTCCGGCAGGGGGCGAACGGCCGGACCGCACACAACACTGCGTAACCGGCGGCGAGCAGCAGGGCGGCGAGGCTAGCGAGCGCCACGGGGGCTCACTTCCCTTCTCGGGGCGGTCTCAAGGGGGTTTTCGCAGGTGGGCCGCTAGACGCTAGTTCGCTGATCAGCGGCCCCGTAGGTTGCTAGTGGGGCTGCTAGACCTAGCGGGCGGGGCTGCTAGGTCTAGCAGCGCTGCTCGGGCTAGGCGGCGGCCCGATCGGCGTTACGGCGTGTAATCGCGGCGGTGATGTCGGTGCGCTTGATGCCCCGCCGGTTGGCGCCCTCTCCGTCGTCGGTGGTGCCCCACACCTGTCCCGGCTTGATGCCCCAGGGCTTGAGGGCGGCGGTAACGTTCTCGCCCTGCCATCCGGCGTAGGTGTCGGGGTGGGCGGCGGTGAGGCGGGCGGCGATGCGCTCGCACCACACGGCCTTCTCGTCGCCGGCGATGACGTCGAGGACGTCGGCGAGGATGTCGGAGCCGGTGCCGGTGGTCTCGGGGCCCTTGCCGATGGCGTGGCCGGTGATGTTGCCGTAGTCCTCGCGCACCTTGCGGGCGCGGGCGACGATGCGTTCGGCGGCGACCGCGTCCACGAACGCGGACGCGACGATGCGGGGGTCATCTCCCTCGCCGGCCATCCAGCAGATGCCCCGGTCCGAGCGGGAGAACATCGTCGCGCGGTACCCGGACTTGTACATGGACGTGCCGAGCACCATGTCGTTGGCGGGCTGTCCCATGACCTTGAGGCAGAAGCGGAGCACGGCGTTGGCGCTGATGCCGGTGGGCAGGGACTTGGCGTCGGGGCGCTGGGTGCCGAACATGGCCACGATCCCGAGGGCGGGGCCGCGCTTGACCAGGTCGGTGCAGATGGCCTCGATCTCCTTGCCGTGTTCCTCGTGCTCGAACGGGACCTGGCACTCGTCGAAGCCGACCACGATCGGGTGGAGTCCGAGGCTCTTGTCCCCGGCGAGTTCGGGGGTGACCTTGGACTCCGGGCACCGGGTGCGGGGCAGGGACTTGATGACCTTCGCCCGGCGGCGCAGCTCGTCCTTCAGTTCCCGCAGGGTGTGGAGGACGTATTCGATGTCCTCGTCTTCCTCGCCGGCGCGGTAGCGGTGGCAGATGGGTTCCAGGGCGCCGAAGTCGCCGGTGCCCTTGAAGTCGAACGCGTGGACTTCGGCCCGCGGGTCCAAGGCGGCGATCAGCAGGAACAGCCGCATCAGGAACGTCTTGCCCATACGGGGGATGGACCCGACCACGACCGAGGCGAACATGAGCGTCACCGCGACGTCGCGCATGCGCTGATCGTTGCCGAACACCACCGGCCGGAACAGGTCCACCGTCCCAGACTTGGCCAGCGGCCACGCAGGCTTGGTGGTCTCGTTCATCGGCTTGTCCCCCACCCACAGCACGAGTCGTCCCTCGTGCTGCTCAGGGTCGGGGGAGGGCCACACACAACCGGTCTTGCGCCGCAGACCGGACGCCAGCGGCTTGCGGGCCTCCATGATGTCCTCGGGGGTGACGCCGTAGGGCAGGTCGAGGTCGGCACGGTAGCCAGGCCCGTCACGGACGATCTCCGAGACGAACCGCAGCCCGTTCATGTCGCCGCCCTTCTTGATAGCGGCGCTGATCTTCGCGTTCCCGATGGAGTCGAGTCCGCGCAGCACGATGGACCCGGTGAGCTTCTGCACCTCCGTCTTCAGCACCGCCGGGCCAACCACGGGGGCGTCGGGCTGCTGCCCACCGAGGCCGAGCAACAGCACACCGCCGGCGGCGAACGCGTAGAGGTAGGCGGGGGCGAGGACGTACAGGTAGAGGGCAAACCCGATCCCGAACACGGCCGCGACCAGCGTGACCAGGCCGCGCAGCCGGATACGGCCGGCGCGGAGCCGGGCCAGGCGCATGTACTCCTCGACGTCCTCGGTGCGCACCGCGAACGCTCGCAGGGGTGCGGCCTCCCGGTCCCACACCCACCGGTTGGTGACGGCGACGAACCGGCACGCGCCCCTCGGTGCCATGAGGGCGAGGCGCCCGGCATACACCGGCACGCGCACCCCGTGGTAGAGGGCGGCGTAGCCGACGTTCGCGCCGGTGTGGCGGGCGGTGGCGACGAAGTCACGCTTGTTGGTGAGCCATCCGGCGAGGACCGGCTTGCGCTTCTCGATGGTCATTTTGGGGTCCGGCAGTGCCGGGTTGTCGACCGGGGCGGGCGCCATCGGAGCGTCGTCGGGGTCGGGGGTGGTGTCGGGTACGGGGCGCAGGTGCGGGCCCGTGGTGGTCTCCGTCATGCTGGGTACTCCTGCTGCTCTCACGGGTGGTGGGTGGCCCGGGGGCGGCCTGTTTCCTTGGCCGGGACGACCGCCCCCGGGGCGTTGCTACTTGCCCTTGCTGTCGCGCTCTTCGCGCTTGCGGGCCCGCTCAAGGACCCGGTCGAACTTGCGCTGAAGGTCGCTCTGGTCCACTCGGCCGCCGAACTGCCGGTCGTCGGCCATGCCGCGCTTGGCCATCCGGGCGACCAGCCAGGCCAGTTCGGCCTTCTCGCCGACGGTGAGGCGGGGCTCGTTGCTGCTCACGGGGTCTCCGTTCCGGGCCGGACTGTCCGGCTCCCCACAGCCCCCGGGCACGAGGTGCCCGGGGACCGCAGGCAGCCGTCAGCGGCGGCCGCGGGCGCGGCGCACGGTCTCGGCGGCGCGCTTGCCGTCCTCGCCACCCACCGAGCGGACGACCGTGACGACGCCCCAGGCGCAGACGGCCGCGATCAGGGCGAGCAGGGCGAGGTTGGCGGCCATCGCGGTGAGCACCCCGACCAGCAGCGGCCCGAAGTACACCCCGGCGGCGACCGCGCCGGCGCCGACCCCGGAACCGAGCGCGATGCGCTGCACCGTGCGGTCCGGCGGCGCCTGGTGTACGTGCTGATGGACGATCTGCGGGCCGCTGTACTGCTGCGGTGCGGCGGGAAGGTGGTCGGTGTAGGTGAAGGTGCCGTCCGGGAGTTGCACGACCCGGGGCACGTCAGGCAGCGATTCCATCCGAACTTCCTTCGGGAAAGGCGCACGGCACACACATGCCGAACGCGGAGGGGATGACATAGCCCGCATCACGACCGCAGGCGGGGCAGATGCGGCGGGCGCGGTTGGCCTTGGCCAGGGCCGCCCGCCGGGCCGGGGTCATCGGGCGGACGGGCTTGGCGAGGTCGAGGCGGTAGAGGTAGGCGACCAGCGGCCCGCGCCGGCGGCGCGGGCGTTCGAGCTGGGCCGCCACCGGCTGGCCACCCGGCCGCAGCCCGCGGGCGCGGAGCTGTCGGCGGGTGGCGTAGCCGTCCGGGGCGAGCCGCCACCGGTAGACGGGCAGCGCGGCCATCAGGCGACGCGCTTCCACGCCGCCCGCAGGCGGACCTCGGATGCGGAGTGGCCGGCCGCGCGGAACCGGGCGGCCATCTCCCGGTAGGACAAGGGCGGGGTGCGGCTGGTACGGATCTCATCCACCAGCGCGTCCAGTTCCGCGTCCGAGAGGGCGGGCCCCTCCAGCGCGGGCGCCGCCACGGGCTCCAGCGGGCCCCACACCGGGAGTTCCCAGCGGGGTGTGACACCGGGTGTGACGCGGCCCGTCACGCTGGTCAGCGCCCTGCCGGTCTCCTCGCCCGCACGGGCCCGCTCCAGCGTCGACCACGCCTCGGCGAGGGTCTGTGCGGTCTCGGCCTGGACGCGTGCGACGCGTGCCCCGGCCCCCGTCACGGCCGTCAGCCGGGTCTCCTCGGTGGCCGCCTCCGCACGAAGCCGGGCGCGGGCTACGGCCGCCTCGTCGCGGGCCTCCTGTTGAATGCCGCGGATCGCGTCCAGCGCGGTCGGGGTCAGCGCGGTGCGCTCCCACAGCCCGTGGACCAGCCACAGCGCCTTCGCCGCGACGGGCAGCCACGCCACCGCCAGCCACGCCGCGGCGTGACCGTCGGCGGTGAGGGCGTGTGCGACGAGGACACCGGTTGCGATCAGGCCGAAGCCCCAGCCGACACCGGTCACGGTGTTGCTGTGGTCGCCCTGCGCGGCGAGGCGGCGTTCGTAGGCGAGGGTGGCCAGCCAGCCGCCGTCGATCCCGAGACCGACGACCAGGGCGACCGGCCACGGCACCGCCGCCCCCAGCCACATCACCACCACGGCCAGGGTCAGCACCATGGACACCGCCGTCATCGTGACGGCGGGCAGTGCGGTCTTGGCTTTCACGCCGCCTCCCTGTGGTGAGGGGCGTGGGTGCCGGGGCGTCCGGTGCGCCGTCCGGCGGTCGTCGTGCAGCGTGGCTCGCTGGCGCCGGGGTAGTTCCAGCCCCCGCCGGCGCGTTTGGCCACGTACATGGCCTCATCGGCCAGGCGCAGCAGCACCGGCAGCATCGCCGCGCCGGCCGGGCGGGCCTTCTCGGTGAGGTCGCTGGACAGGGCGGCGCCGATGGAGGCGCCGACGGTGAGGTCACGGCCCCCGTAGGTGAACGGGGAGGTGATCGCGCCGTGCAGTGCGTTCAGCAACCACGGCAGCGTGAACGGCTCCTCCAGCGGCACGACGGCGGCGAACTCGTCCCCGCCCAGCCGGGCCGCAACAGCCCCCCGCTTCTCGGCGAGTGCGTCATTCAGACTCGCAGCGGTGGCACGGATCGCCTCATCGCCGGCGGCGTGCCCGAAGGTGTCGTTGAGGGCCTTGAACCCGTCGAGGTCGACCAGCACAACCGCCGTGTGCGGGCGGCGGGCCAGCACCCGGGCCGCCCTCCGTTCGAACGGGGCCCGGGTCCACAGCCCCGACAGCAGGTCCCGGCGCGCGGCCGACAACCGGCGGCGCATCCACAGCCCGTGGACACCCCACCCACCGGCCAGCGGCCCGGCCGCCGACACCATGGTCAGCAGATCGGTCACGCCGCACCGCCCATCGGCTCGACGTCCACCGACGCCAGCAGCTCCACGCGGTCCATGACCCCGCTGGGGAGTTCCTGCCACTCCCACTCGGCGCTGTCCGCGACGCGGTAGCCGAGCAGGGCCAGCGCCTCCACCCGCTCCTGCAAGGTCGGCACCGGCCCGGTGCGCTCGAAGGGGTGCTCGGGCCAGTCCATGCTCATCCCGCCGGTGACGACGTACACCTCCCACTCACCGCAGAAGCTGTTCGTCAGACGCGCGCTGCACTTCACGCCGCACCCCCGAAGGTGAGCACGGCGGCGAGGACGAGCAGGGCGCCGCCGGCCAGGGTGAGGTCGACCGCGCGGCGCAGACCGGCGAACTTCCGCACGGCGAGGCGGGACAGGCCCGCGATGTCGGCGGCGAGGTCCTGGGAGAGGGCGTCGGTGATCTGCTCGGGGGTGAGGGTGGCCCACAGCGGGAAGCCGTGCCGGCCGCCCAGGTGGGGGCGGACCGACCACAGCAGCAGCCCGGCCGCCACCAGAAGCAGCCCCATACCGGCGCCGCCGACCAGGCGGGCGGGCCCGGTGAGGTGGAGGCCGCTACCGACGCTCCACCCGCCGGCCAGCACGGCGCCGACGAAGGCGAGGAGAAGACTGGTCTTGCTGTCCGTCCGCGAGATCTCCGCCCTCACCTCGGCGTGCGCGGCCGTCAGGGTCTGTCCGGTCGTGGTGCTCATGCGGCACCCCCCGGCAGGCTGGCCGCGGCGGTGCGGTTCGCCAGCGCCGCCCGCTCCGCCAGGACCCGGCGACGGGCCCGGCGGATGCGGCGGGCGTCCAGCTCGCTCGGCGTGCGGTCCAGGGTGGTGATCTGCGCGTCCAGCAGGTCGACGTCCGCCAGGATCAGCGGCATCTCCTCCTCGATCGCGTCCAGCTCCGCGCTGGTCGGCTCGATCCAGTCGGCGAACGCGGTAACAGCGTCCTGAACAGTGACGATGTGACTCATTGGGTCGTGGTCTCCCTCGAAGGTGAAGCGGCCCGAACAGCGCCCCCGGAGTTGCCGCTCCGGGGGCGCGCGCCGTTCTGTGAGTGGGCGGGTGTGGTCAGCCGTTCTTGGGCTTCGTGCCGAACTCGGAGTGCAGCTCCGACGTGACGTCCTTGCACTCGCCGCGCTCCATGCGGTCGTAGATCTTCTGGCCCTTGGCGAAGGCATCCGCGCTGGTCAGGTCGGAAGCCTTCGACTCCTGCTTCTTGCCGAACATCCGAACTCCCTGGGTGTCGTGAGTGGACGGGCCCGGCCGCCCCGTGGGCGGTCCCGGCTCCCCTCAGCGCTGCTCGTACGAGACGAGCAGCGGAGGCAACCGGCCGCAGCGATGCCGCGGAGATTGAGTCGCGCTGTACCTCACACGGGGACCCCGTGTGGCCGCCTACTTGGCCGAGGAGAGGCGGCGTGATCCCCATTCAGTTGTCAAAGAACCTGCGCTTCCTTCGTACTCACCCCATCTGAGCTGGGGCTTTCCTCCAGGCGTGCTTGTACAGCAAAGCCGTACGTGCCACCCCATCCGACTTGTCTGGAGGAGTGCCGTGGCAAGAGATTGCCCGAGTCGGGCTTGGAGAGTCAAGCCCCCTGGTCTAACTTGTACGGAGGAGTCGGACAGAGGGGTTGCCTTGGCAGTACGACGTGGCATGACGAAGGCGCAGGAAATCGCCTATGACCTGCGAGAACAGATTCGGTCTGGCAGGCTGACACCAGGCATGGCGCTGCCCAGCGAATCCAAGATGATGAGTCAGTACGGCTACAGCCGCGAGACCATCCGTGCCGGCGTACGCCTCCTGATCGAGGAAGGCTTGGTCGTCGCCGGGCAGGGACAGGGCAAGTACATCCGCGAGGACTACCCCCCTGTCGTGTGGAACTGGACGACGTTGGAGAGTCGGAGCCGTCACGCCAACGCGGTGGAAGGGCGAACGGCTGGAGACCAGTGGGCGAGCGCGATCGCCGAGAACGGAAACGCTCCCCGCCAAGAGATCTCGGTGTCCATCGTTGTGCCCCCGCCTCACGTCCGAGAACGCCTTGGGCTCCCCGCAGACGGATTGGCCGTGGCGCGCAAGCGCGTCCGGTACATAGACAACCGGCCCTATGCGCTCGCCGACTCGTACTTCCCTCAGGAACTCGTGTCTGGCACGCCGTTGATGGAGCCCCGGGATGTCTCCGCCCCCGGCGGGGTTCTCGCCTCCGTGGGACTCGTGCAGACCAAGTACGTGGACGAGATTTCAGTCCGTATGCCGACTCACCAGGAAGCGGAGCAACTTGGCCTTCCCGCAGCTACTCCAGTCGCAGAGCACACCCGAACGGGCTATGACGCGGATGATCGCCCTCTCCGCTGCATGGTCACCATCCTCCCCGGAGACAGGCACAAGATCCTCTATGAAGTCAGCACGGACTGAGTACCTTCGCCCCGCAGCGGCGGAGGATGTACCCGCCCTACTGGACCTGCGAGCAGAAGCCGAAGGGTGGCTGCGCACCAAGGGAACCGACCAGTGGAGCGACCCAGAGACCGGCGAACGCGCCATTTCGAAGTGGCGCGCGAGCATAGACGAGGGACGGGCATGGGTCGTCATTGGTGAGCGGGGCGACGTACTCGCCACCGTGAGCCGTGGCCCTGTCGACCGGGACTTCTGGACCGATGCCGATCGACCCGAGACCGCCTTGTACCTCTACAAGTTGATCGTTGCTCGTGAGGCGTCTGGTCGGCAGCTCGGAACGCGGCTCATCGACTGGATGTCCCGCCTCGCTGCCCTGGAAGGGCGGAACTGGGTGCGCATCGACACCTGGCGCACGAACACCGGGCTGCACGCCTACTACGAACGGTTGGGGTTCGAGCACGTACGCACCGAGGCGCCTTCCCAAAGGCGCTCAGGGTGGCTCGCTCAGCGCCGGGCGGGAGCGATAGTCCTGCCCGATGACCTTTTGCCTGTCGGCCCGTGTGGCGGGTCCCACGGGGATGCCATGACTCTCCGCGACGTGCCACACCAGCGAGTGGAGGCAGACGGTAAGGGCAGCTTGACCAGCGAAGATGAGACGGCACGCTGACATCAATGCCTGACATCAACAGCCACGTACTTCGGAGGACGATGCTGGACCAGCATCGCGCCCCTGCCCTATGCGGGCGGTGCTTCGCGGCTGGTTGACGCCCCACGAATCCCGGGTGAATGCGCCTACATCTCTATGCGGTCGATCGAGACGGAAGCGAAAGCACGTGAGATCGCGGCTGCGTTCCACGCTGCTCTGCACGGAATCCGACAGCTATACATCGCCGTTCCGAGTCAGCGCGGAAGTGCCTAGCCTCCGAGGCCCGAAGGCTCCGGATCTCTGGTCGGCTAGCCCAGCGCTGGTGGAGAGTGAGCAAGCGTAGCCTGCATGGGGCTCCTGACGACAACCTCTGAAGCCCCTGCCACCTGGGCGGCAGGGGCTTCAGAGGTTATTGCTCGTCAGTGCCTTAAGCCCGCCGCGCTACCGCACCAGACGTAGCCCATTGCGGCTCGGAGTGCTGATCTCTGCTTCGAGATCTTCTTCAATCATTCCAGTCACTTGAGACAGCTCGCCCGTCGAGTATTCATGCTCTTCGACGTGAATCCGGAGCATCTCCTTGTAAATCTGTGGCTCTTCCCGCTGGATGGGGGCCGGTTCGCTCGCTAGATACCCAGCCTTGTTCATGTAGGCATGAAGGCTGCGGGAGCGAGCTTGTGAGATGATCCCCAAGTGTTCGGCCCTAATGATCAGCGATTGCATCGGCACTCGCCAATACGGCTTAAGTGCTGCCGCTTTTCGAACGTCAATGCCGCCCAGATCTTTGGCGATCTCGGCGGCTGGCATCAGTAGTTCTTCAGCGAAGGAGTCCGCTTCCTTTTCCGCTGTCTCGCGGGGCGGTTCCCCTTCGTGCATAACCATATGCCCGATCTCGTGCGCGAGTACAAATCGCTGCCTTTCTGGGCTTAGAGTGCTATTTAGAACGAATAGCGGTCCAGCTCCCGGATGCCACACGCTGATCGCATTAATGCGGTGAGTTTCGAAGTCGCGGAGCAACACGGTGCCACCTGCGGCCTCGACGATATTGACCAGGTTGGGTACGGGCCCCATAGGCAGTCGCCAGGCAGCACGAACACGGCGAGCCACCTCGGCCGCCGTGCCAACATCGTCAATATCGATTCGCGGGATAGTAAGTGACGTGTCTACTGCAATGCCGTCACTAAGACGTACTAGCCGCATGCGAAGTAGGTTCACACGGGCTTGGATCTTACGCAGAGTCCTTTGGGAAAGGCTCTGCTGCTTACGGTGGAAGAAGCTGGCGCTTCCGAAGCCGTAAATTTCCTCTTGCCAAGTCAGCAGCTCGGGCGTTACTCGCAATACCTTCGCCACTTGAGACACGTCCGCCTCAGGCAAGGGGCGCAGCCCATTCTCAGCCTTGCTGAGAGTCGACTGCGCCAACCCAGTAGCCTTAGCAAGATCTTGTTGCGTAAGACCCTGCGCCTCCCGCGCCAGAACTAGCATGCGCGGATTGATGCTCATTTGTTCTCGCTTGTCTCCTCCGCCGGTGCCTTCCGCGTGCTGCGGATGACTGGCCTCGGCCCGTCTGTAGGAGCAGTGGACATCGGAATTGTGACTCCGCTCTCTCCCGTATCCGGGATGATTTCGATGGGTGCCCAAAGGTGCTCGCCATCGATAGTGCACGTTATCGCAAGCTTTTCCAGGTCGACCTCGAACTTGTCCAGCAAGTATCCGGCAACCAGGTGGGTCATCGGTTCTATTTCGCTGTCAAATTCAAGAGCCTGCACTTGGAAAGCACGAGCCTGGCTAGTAGGTATTCCGCTGGTCCTCAGCTTGCTACCCCGGAACTTCTTGAAGCGAATTGCGAGACGGTCATGGATTTGAATTATGAGAAATCCACGCTCCTCTCGAACCCGCACATGCTCGATCCCAAGAAACTGCGTCACGGCTTCGGCCTTAATGAAGTCGTAGAGCGCGTTTGCTCGGGTGCGAGGCGACACGTCGGCAGGCGAGCCGTCCAGCTTCTTAAGCCACTCCTTCCAGCGCTCCCACGCGTTGCGGAAGCACTGGTCGAACCGGTCCTGATGGGGCTGAAGCAGCCGCACACACGAAGCCCTGTCCATGGGCATCCCGTTAGGCACGTGATCAGCATGGCAGGTTGCAGAAGGCCCGTCAAATATTCCACAGATGATTCCAAGGCTCACATTTTCGGACATGTGTTCGACTCTGTGAGTGGGGCTGACGATACCGAGGGGTGGGGTCGCGTCCGACGCGGCGCGTGGTCGGGGCGGCTGACGGCAAAGGAGATGCAGCCGGTTCGGAGGCCTCATGCAGCCCGGCCCTGGCCGGTGCCGTTCGGCAACGGCGAAGCGCTGGCATCGTCGCCACTCTGGACGAGGTCTGGACGGCAAGGGTCTGTGTCTATCTGCCTGCGCAGTTCCCCCCGCTCGCCGTGGATCACGGCCGGTACGGCCTTGAAAACCGCTGCGGAAGTGTCAGTGCCGCGTGTCAGGCTGTGGCCATGATCGGTGACGTACCCAATGTTGAAGCGGGCCAGGAGTTCAGCACGCGTCGGCAGGCGCACGAGGCGGGTGTTCACAGGCCCTTGCAGGCGGGCATCTGCGGGACGAAGAAGACTGGTGCAGAGTCCATCGTCGTGTCCGGCGGCTACAAGGATGATGAGGACTACGGAGACGTCATCGTCTACACCGGCCACGGTGGCCAGGACGGTGCCGGCAACCAGGTGAGTGACCAGACCTTGGATGACTCCGGCAACGCAGCGCTCGTGACGAGCTACCTCGAAGGACTGCCTGTCCGCGTCCTGCGCGGCTACCAGGCTGGCACCCCCTATGCCCCGGCGGCCGGGTACCGGTACGACGGTCTGTACCGGGTCACCAACTACGGCAGCAAGCTCGGCATCGATGGCTTCCTGATCTGGCAGTTCCGCCTCGAAGCCTATGACGACACGCCCACGCCCACGCCCCAGACGACGCAACAGGCGGAGCTTCTGAGCGCGCCTGGAGAGGGGGAGGCTGCCGTCACGGGGAACGAGACCCCCGAGCGCGTCACCTCGACCGTGCAGCGCATCGTTCGGAGCAGCGCCGTGAAGCGGCAGGTCAAGGAGTGGCACGACAATCGGTGCCAGATCTGCGACCTGCGCATCGAGGTCCCCGGCGGTAGCTACAGCGAAGGGGCTCACATCCGAGCCCTCGGGGCTCCTCACAACGGCCCTGACACGACCGGCAACGTCCTCTGCTTGTGCCCGAACTGCCACGTGATGCTCGACGCCGGCGCCATCGTCATCGAAGACGACCTGACGGTGATCCGCGGCGGCCAGCCTGCCGGCACGTTGCGAATCGACCCTCGGCACGTGATCGATCTGGACTGCGTCCGCCACCACCGGGAACGCTGGCGTCAGTAGGCCGCGGCCGAGCCCGATCACGGCGGGCCGAATCTGCGCGTGTCCCCCAGGTGTCCCCCGGCACCGAGGTGATAGAGGGAAGTCGCAGGCCGCAGGGCATGGGCTGAGCCCGCTGTAAATCTGCCGTGGGCCACCTCTGGGCCGTGCCTGGGCCGTCCGAGGGCGGCCAGCTATGACCGCCAACGACCAACAACAACTACGAGGGCACGGTCGGCGGCCGTGCCCTCGTAGCGTGTCTTTCCAGCTACACCCACGTGTCCAGCCACATCCGCGCCCGCCACTGGTCGATCGGGATCGCCGTGCCGGTGTACAGGGGCCAGAAGTAGATGAAGTTCCAGGCGATCAGCAGGACCAGGACGCCGGCCGAGGTGGCGCCGACCACGCGGCGGGTGTCGCCGGAGCCCGGTGGGCCGATGATCGCGCCGATCAGCATGGCCACCGCCAGGCACAGGAACGGCACGAAGACGATCGCGTAGAAGAAGAAGATCGTCCGCTCCTGGTAGAGGAACCAGGGCAGGTAGCCCGCCGCGATGCCGCAGGCGATGGCGCCGGCCCGCCAGTCGCGGCGGAACGCCCAGCGCCACAGGATGTAGACGATCGCGAAGCAGGCGGCCCACCACAGCAGCGGGGTGCCCAGCGCCAGCACCTCGCGGGCGCACTTCTGCCCCGCGCCGGCCGGGCAGCCGTCGGCGCCGGGGGAGGGGGACTCGTAGAAGTACGACACCGGGCGGCCCAGGACCAGCCAGCTCCACGGGTTGGACTGGTAGGTGTGCGGGGAGTCCAGGTGCAGGTGGAACTCGTACACCTCGTGCTCGTAGTGCCACAGGCTGCGCACCCAGTCCGGCAGGAAGGTCCAGCTGCCGCCCCGGCCGTCGGTGACCGCCCAGTTGCGGAAGTAGCCGCCGCTGCCGTCCGTGGGGGAGAGGATCCAGCCCAGCCAGGACAGCACGTAGACCGCGATGGCCACCGGGACCGTCGCCAGGAAGGTGATCCCGGTGTCGTACTTCAGCACCGCCCGGTACGGGTGCCGGGCCCCGGCCACCTTGCGGGCGCCGACGTCCCACAGCACCGCCAGCACACAGAAGGCGACCATGACGTACAGGCCGTTCCACTTCGTGCCCGCGGCCAGGCCCAGCATCAGCCCGGCCGCCCAGCGCCAGGGCCGCAGGCCCAGCCGGAGGGTGTCGGCGACGCGCTCGTCCGGGCGGACCCGGCCGTCCGGGTCGGCGGGCAGCGCGGCGGCCAGTCTGCCCCGTGACCGGTCCCGGTCCAGCAGCAGACAGCCGAACGCGGCCAGCACGAAGAACATCAGCACGCCGTCGAGCAGCGAGGTGCGGCTCATCACGAAGTGCAGCCCGTCCACCGCCATCAGCGCGCCCGCGAGACAGCCCAGGAACGTCGAGCGGAACAGCCGGCGCCCGATCCGGCACAGCATCAGCACGCTCAGCGTGCCGAGCAGCGCGGTCATGAACCGCCAGCCGAACGGGTCGAACCCGAACATCAGCTCGCCGAGGCCGATCACGTACTTGCCGACCGGCGGGTGCACCACGTAGGCCGCGTCCGACGGGATCGCGAGATGGCCGTGCGTCTGGAGGACCAGGTCGTTGGCGTTCTTGTCCCAGTTGACCTCGAAACCGCGGTGGACCAGCGCCCACGCGTCCTTGGCGTAGTACGTCTCGTCGAATATCACCGCCCGCGGACTGCCCAGGTTCCAGAACCGCATCAGGCCCGCCACCAGCGTCACCAGCAGCGGCCCGCCCCAGCCCGACCAGCGGGTGATCCGTTCGGCCAGAAGGGGCGGCAGGCCGAGCGACCGCCACAGCCGGGGACTCGGCTGCGTGTACGGCGGCACCAGCCGGTCCCGTACGTCGCCCGCGGGCGCGTCCTTCGCCGGTGCGTACCCGAATCGGCGCAGCCGCTGCTGCCACGGCGGCCGCCGGTCGTGCGGCGCCTGGCCCTGCCGGAGATCCATGGAGGACGCGGTACTGGTCACCGCGCCATCGTAGGGAACCGGGCTGTGGGAGTCCCGTGCATGCGCGGCGCGGGCCGCGAAGCGGTCGTTTTCCTCCGGCTTCCGGACCCCTGCGAGGATGGGGGCGTGACTGGAACCCTTGTCCTCGCAGGAACCCCCATCGGCGACATCGCGGACGCGCCGCCCCGGCTGGCCGAAGAACTGACCGCCGCGGACGTGGTCGCCGCCGAGGACACCCGGCGGCTGCGCCGGCTCACCCAGGCCCTCGGCGTCACGCCCGGTGGCCGGGTGGTGTCGTACTTCGAGGGCAACGAGTCCGCGCGCACCCCCGAACTGGTCGAGGAGCTGCTCGGCGGGGCGCGCGTGCTGCTCGTCACGGACGCCGGCATGCCGTCGGTCTCCGACCCCGGGTACCGGCTGGTAGCGGCCGCCGTGGAGAAGGACATCCGGGTGACCGCGGTGCCCGGACCGTCCGCCGTGCTCACCGCGCTCGCCCTGTCCGGGCTGCCCGTGGACCGGTTCTGCTTCGAGGGCTTCCTGCCGCGCAAGGCGGGCGAGCGGCTGTCCCGGCTGCGGGAGGTCGCGGCCGAGCGGCGCACACTGGTCTACTTCGAGGCCCCGCACCGGCTCGACGACACCCTCGCCGCGATGGCGGAGGTCTTCGGCGCCGAGCGGCGGGCCGCGGTGTGCCGGGAGCTGACCAAGACCTACGAGGAGGTCCGCCGCGGCCCGCTGGCCGAGCTGGCGAGCTGGGCGGCGCAGGGAGTGCGCGGCGAGATCACCGTGGTGGTCGAGGGCGCTCCCGAGACCGGCCCGGAGGAGCTGGACGCGGAGGAACTGGTGCGCCGGGTGCGGGTGCGCGAGGAGGCCGGCGAACGCCGCAAAGAGGCGATCGCGGCGGTGGCGGTGGAGGCGGGACTTCCCAAGAGGGTCGTCTTCGACGCGGTCGTCGCAGCGAAGCGTTCCGCCGGTTGAGGGACGCTCGTTCCGGAAGCGGCGCAAGGTAAAAAGTGCCCTCTGAGCAGGGGACTTCTCGGGTGAGCGAGCAGCCCACGGGGCGGTAAAGGGCTGTCGCCGAAAGCAAAGCGGAAAGGCCCGGACGGGGCCTTTTCGGCAAGGGCGGATCAAATCGCCTCCAACACTCGACAGCCCTGCTGCATTCGCGTCGGCGAAGGCGTCCACTGGTCGAAGAGACCCCGCACAGGGGGGCTTGTCCAGCGGACAAGAGGAGCTGGCATGAGTGAGATCGCAGGGCGGACCGGCCTCCGCGGTACGGCCACAGCCGTCGTCCACGAGTCGTATTCCTTCGCCTGCATGAGGTGCGGGCACGGCTGGGAGCAGTCGTACGCGATAGAGCACCACACGGACGCCGACGGGCAGGAGTTCGTGGTGTACGTGGCCGACGGCCGGATCGTGCCGTCGCCGCTGCGCCGGCCCAGCTGCCAGAACTGCGACGGCCATGTGGTGCGCATCATGCGCGCCGGGCAGGTCTCGTCGGTGCGTGGCGCGCAGGCGCACCACCACCCCATCGCGCCGCAGGCCGGCCCGGTCGAGGTGCCGCCGGTGCCCGCCGCGGGCGAGGGGGCCGCCGGCCCGGCCGGGGACCACCACTGGCACCTGTCCGACCTGCTGCACCCCTTCCACCGC
>NZ_VOGW01000149.1:0-2342 GCF_007896895.1 Streptomyces misionensis
CCGTAGGATCGGGGCATGCCTTCGAACGCCGGCCACAGCTCATCGGGCGACAAGAACGCGGCGCCGCCGCTGCCCGCGCCCCTGGGGGTCCCCGTCGCCGACTCCCACACCCACCTCGACATGCAGTCCGGCACGGTGACGGAGGCGCTGGCGAAGGCCGCGTCGGTCGGGGTGACCAGGGTCGTCCAGGTCGGCTGTGACGTGGCCGGCTCCCGGTGGGCCGCCGAGACCGCGCGGGCGCACGAGAACGTGCACGCCGCCGTCGCCCTGCACCCCAACGAGGCCCCGCGCATCGTGCACGGCGACCCCGACGGATGGTCCCGGCAAGGGGCCCGCGAGCCGGGTGGCCTCGGCGCGCTGGACGAGGCGCTGGCCGAGATCGACCGGCTCGCCGCGCTGCCCCACGTCAGGGGCGTCGGCGAGACCGGCCTCGACCACTTCCGCACCGGCCCCGAGGGCAAGGAGGCGCAGGAGCGGTCCTTCCGCGCCCACATCGAGATGGCCAAGCGGCACGGCAAGGCCCTCGTCATCCACGACCGCGAGGCCCACGCCGACGTGCTGCGGGTGCTGAAGGAGGAGGGCGCCCCCGAGCGCACCGTCTTCCACTGCTACTCCGGCGACGCCGAGATGGCCGCGATCTGCGCCCGCGAGGGCTACTTCATGTCCTTCGCCGGCAACGTCACCTTCAAGAACGCCCAGAACCTGCGCGACGCCCTCGCCGTCGCCCCGCTGGAACTGGTCCTCGTGGAGACCGACGCGCCCTTCCTCACCCCGGCGCCGTACCGCGGACGGCCCAACGCGCCCTACCTGGTTCCGGTCACCGTGCGCGCGATGGCCGCGGTGCGCGGCATCGACGAAGACACGCTGGCGACGGCCCTGAACGAGAACACCGCCCGCGCCTTCGACTACCCGCTGTAGTCAGCCGTATGTGACGTGTCGTAGTCGATCCGCTTTGGAGAGTGACCGGGGCTCCGCTAGGTTCTGCCCCCGATCCGGACCTTTCGGCCCTCTGGAGCGTGTCGGCGTGAGCAGCAACCCCCGGTCCAAGACCCGTGCGGCACCCGGGCCGTCACCCGCGCAGGGCGGCGGGCGCGGCGCGCGCAGGCACAGGGCACGGGCCGCCGAGCGCCCGGACTCCGTCGTACGGCGGCTGCTGCCGCAGGCCCTGGTGGTGGCGTTCCTGGCCGGCGGCACCACCGCGTTCGTCGCCGAGGACCGGGCGATCCGGCTCAGCGTCGACGGCCGGCCGCGGGTCCTGCACACCTTCGCCGACGACGTGAACGCGCTGCTCGCCGAGGAGGGCGTGCGGGTGGGCGAGCACGACCTGGTGGCGCCCTCCCCCGACACCCCGCTCGCCGGCGGCGACGCGATCGCGGTGCGCTACGGCCGCCCCGTGCGGCTCACCCTGGACGGCCGGCGGCACGAGGTGTGGACGACGGCGCACACGGTGGACGGAGCGCTGCGGGAGCTGGGGGTGCGCGCCGAGGGCGCGTATCTGTCGGCCTCGCGCTCCCAGAGCATCGGACGCGCCGGACTCGCGCTCGACGTGCGCACCGAGCGCGAGTTCACGATCATGGCGGACGGCCGGGCCCGCACCGTCCGCACCAACGCGGCGACCGTGGCGGAGGCGGTCCGGGAGGCCGGGGTCACCCTGCGCGGCCAGGACGTGCTCTCCGTCCCCGGCGACAGCTTTCCGCGGGACGGGCAGACGGTGACCGTGCTGCGGGTCAGCGGCAGCCGGGAGGTGCGCGAGGAGCCGATCCCGTTCCGCGTCGAGCGCACCTACGACCCCACGCTGGCGCGGGGCACCGAGGTCGTCGCGCGTCCCGGGCGTCCCGGGCTGCGGCGGATCACCTATCTCCTGCGCACCGTCAACGGGGTGCGCGAGCGGCCCCGCCGGGAGGGAACGGAGGTGGTGCGCCGGCCGCGCGAGCAGGTGGTACGCGTCGGCACGAAGGCGCTGCCGCGCACCCCCGAGGGGGTGGACGGGCTGAACTGGCACGGGCTCGCGGTGTGCGAGTCGGGCGGTGATCCGCACGCGGTGGACGCGTCGGGCACGTACGGCGGGCTCTACCAGTTCGACACGCACACCTGGCACGCCCTCGGGGGATCGGGCACGCCGCAGGACGCGCCGGAGTCCGAGCAGACGTACCGGGCGAAGAAGCTGTACCTGCGGCGGGGGGAGAGCCCGTGGCCGCACTGCGGGGAGCGGCTGCACGGCTGAGACACCGCGACCGCACCGGCGGACCGCACCGGCGGCCGCCGATGCGGCCGTACGGCCGAGCGGGAGCGGTCGCGCACGGTCGTGGGGCCGGGAGCGGGCGGTCGTACGGCCGGGAGCG
>NZ_VOGW01000149.1:2622-6646 GCF_007896895.1 Streptomyces misionensis
CCGACATCCGCGAACTCGCGGCAGCGCTCGGTGTCCGCCCCACCAAGCAGCGCGGCCAGAACTTCGTGATCGACGCCAACACCGTGCGCCGCATCGTGCGCACCGCCGAGGTCCGCCCCGACGACACCGTCGTGGAGGTCGGCCCGGGGCTCGGCTCGCTCACCCTCGCGCTGCTGGAGGTCGCCGACCGGGTCACCGCCGTCGAGATCGACGACGTGCTCGCCGCCGCCCTCCCCGCGACCGTCGCCGCCCGCATGCCCGCCCGCGCCGACCGTTTCGCGCTGGTCCACTCCGACGCGATGCACGTCACCGAGCTGCCGGGCCCGGCCCCGACCGCCCTGGTCGCGAACCTGCCCTACAACGTCGCCGTGCCCGTGCTGCTGCACATGCTCGACACCTTCCCGAGCATCGAGCGCACCCTGGTGATGGTGCAGTCCGAGGTCGCCGACCGCCTCGCCGCCGCCCCCGGCTCGAAGGTGTACGGCGTCCCGTCCGTGAAGGCCAACTGGTACGCCGAGGTCAAGCGGGCCGGCGCCATCGGCCGCAACGTGTTCTGGCCCGCGCCGAACGTCGACAGCGGGCTGGTCTCCCTGGTGCGGCGCACCGAGCCGATCAGGACGACGGCCACCAGGCGGCAGGTCTTCGCGGTGGTCGACGCCGCCTTCGCGCAGCGCCGCAAGACCCTGCGGGCCGCGCTGGCCGGCTGGGCCGGTTCCGCGGCCGCCGCCGAGGCCGCCCTGGTCGCCGCGGGGGTCTCCCCGCAGGCCCGCGGCGAGTCGCTGACGGTCGAGGAGTTCGCCCGCATCGCCGAGCACGCCCCGCACAGCGCGTAGCGCCGGCACCCGTACCGAGCCCAAGGAGCGCAGTGAGCGTCACGGTCCGTGTCCCCGCCAAGGTCAACGTCCAGCTCGCGGTGGGCGCGGCCCGCCCCGACGGGTTCCACGACCTCGCCAACGTCTTCCTCGCCGTCGGCCTGTACGACGAGGTCACCGTCACCCCGGCCGACGAGCTGCGCGTCACCTGCGCGGGCCCGGACGCCGCTCAGGTGCCCCTGGACCGCACCAACCTCGCCGCCCGCGCGGCCCTCGCGCTCGCCGCGCGCCGGGGCATCGAGCCCCGCGTGCACGTGCACATCGACAAGGACATCCCGGTCGCCGGCGGCATGGCGGGCGGCAGCGCGGACGGCGCGGGCGCGCTGCTCGCCTGCGACGCGCTGTGGGGCACGGCGGCCTCCCGCGCCGAACTGCTCGACATCTGCGCCGAGCTGGGCAGCGATGTGCCGTTCAGCCTGGTCGGCGGGGCCGCGCTGGGCATCGGGCGCGGGGAGCGGCTGACCGTCCTGGAGACGGGCGGCACCTTCCACTGGGTGTTCGCGATGGCCGAGCGGGGCCTGTCCACGCCGGCCGTCTTCCGTGAGTTCGACCGGCTGGCCGAGGGCCGGGACGTCCCCGAGCCGGTGGCCTCGCAGGACCTGCTGGACGCGCTGGCCAAGGGTGACGCCGACGCGCTGGCGGCGGCCGTCTCCAACGACCTCCAGCCGGCCGCGCTGTCCCTCTTCCCGGAACTCGCCGACACCCTGGCCGCGGGCCGCGCCGCGGGTTCCCTCGCGGCCCTGGTATCCGGCTCGGGCCCCACGACGGCGTTCCTCACCCGGGACGCCGAATCCGCGCAGCGGGTCGCGCGGGCCCTGCGGGACTCCGGCACCTGCCGCACGGTACGGACGGCGGCGGGACCGGTGCCGGGGGCGACGGTCCGGTAGGGCCCGCGCCCGCCGCCTCGCCTCCCCGAGGCTCTACGCTAGAAGGCTGACCGACCCCCGTGCGCAGGAGTGAAATGGCCGTCAACCTGGTCAATGTCGAGAACGTCAGCAAGGTCTACGGCACCCGTGCCCTGCTGGACGGCGTCTCGCTCGGTGTGTCGGAGGGGGACCGGATCGGGGTCGTCGGACGCAACGGCGACGGCAAGACCACCCTGATCCGGATGCTCGCCAAGCTGGAGGAGGCCGACACCGGGCGGGTCACCCACTCCGGCGGGCTCAGGCTCGGCGTGCTCACCCAGCACGACTCCCTCGACCCCGCCGCCACCGTCCGCCACGAGGTCATCGGCGACATGGCCGACCACGAGTGGGCGGGCAACGCCAAGGTCAGGGACGTGCTGACCGGCCTGTTCGGCGGCCTCGACCTGCCGGGCTTCCCCAAGGGCCTGGACACCGTCATCGGCCCGCTGTCCGGTGGCGAGCGGCGCCGGATCGCGCTGGCCAAGCTGCTCATCGAGGAACAGGACCTGATCGTCCTGGACGAGCCCACCAACCACCTCGACGTCGAGGGCATCGCCTGGCTCGCCCAGCACCTGCGCGACCGCCGCTCCGCACTGGTCTGCGTGACCCACGACCGGTGGTTCCTGGACCAGGTCTGCACCCGCATGTGGGACGTGCAGCGCGGCGACGTGTACGAGTACGAGGGCGGCTACTCCGACTACGTCTTCGCCCGCGCCGAGCGCGAGCGGATCGCCGCCACCGAAGAGGTCAAGCGGCAGAACCTGATCCGCAAGGAGCTGGCCTGGCTGCGGCGCGGCGCCCCCGCCCGCACCTCCAAGCCCCGCTTCCGGGTGGAGGCCGCCAACGAGCTGATCGCCGACGTGCCGCCGCCCCGCGACAGCAGCGAGCTGATGAAGTTCGCCTCCTCCCGCCTCGGCAAAACGGTCTTCGACCTGGAGGACATCACCGTCCAGGCCGGGCCGAAGGTGCTGCTCAAGCACGTCACCTGGCAGCTCGGCCCGGGTGACCGGATCGGCCTGGTCGGCGTCAACGGTGCCGGCAAGACCTCGCTGCTGCGCGCCATGGCCGCCGCCGCCCGCAGCGAGGGCGAGGAGCAGCCGGCCGGCGGCCGGATCAACGTCGGCCGGACGGTCAAGCTCGCCTACCTCTCCCAGGAGGTCGCCGAACTCGACCCCACCTGGCGGGTGCTGGAGGCCGTGCAGCGGGTCCGCGAGCGCGTCGACCTCGGCAAGGGGCGCGAGATGACCGCCGGGCAGCTGTGCGAGACCTTCGGGTTCAACAAGGAGAAGCAGTGGACGCCGGTCGGCGACCTCTCCGGCGGTGAGCGGCGCCGGCTCCAGCTGCTGCGGCTGCTGATGGACGAGCCCAACGTGCTCTTCCTGGACGAGCCCACCAACGACCTCGACATCGAGACCCTGACCCAGCTGGAGGACGTCCTCGACGGCTGGCCCGGCTCGATGATCGTCATCTCCCACGACCGGTTCTTCGTGGAGCGCACCACGGACCGGGTGTTCGCCCTGCTCGGCGACGGCACCCTGCGGATGCTGCCGCGCGGCATCGACGAGTATCTGGAGCGGCGCAGGCAGCTGGAGGAGGCGGTCGCCGCGCGGAGCGCCGCCGCGGCGCCCAAGCCGGCCACCACCGAGAAGAGCGCCGCCGACCAGCGCGCCGCCAAGAAGGAACTCCAGAAGATCGAGCGGCAGTTGGACAAGATCTCCGAGAAGGAGACCAAGCTGCACGCCCAGATCGCCGAACACGCCACCGACTTCGCGAAGGTGGCCGGACTCGACGCCCAGCTGCGGGAACTCGCCGGTGAGCGCGAGGAACTGGAGCTGCGCTGGCTGGAACTGGCGGAGGACGCGTAACGCGCCCGCCGCGCATCGGCCGGCGTTCCGGGGGCGTGCGGGGGGTGGCGCGCACGCCGCGTGAAGGGGGCGTGAAGGCGCGTAACGGCGGCATCACGGGCCGGTTCTCCCTTGGGAACAGGGATGATCCGGCCCGTTCCGCTGTCCGTACCGGGTGATAGAAAGATGCGTCTGAGAACCGTCTGTACAACGACCTTGGGTCCGTCAAGAACCTCAGGGCGTGGCTAAAAATCAGTGAACGAGGGGGAAGAGCGCTGATGACTCAGCCGCCCGACCAGTCGCCCGACGGCGGCTTCGGAGCACCGCAGGACCCGAGAGATCCGAGAGATCCGAGAGATCCCAGAGATCCCAGAGACCCGAGGGCCGGGGAACAGCCTCCGCG
>NZ_VOGW01000149.1:6926-8787 GCF_007896895.1 Streptomyces misionensis
GCCATGCTGTACTCGCTCGCGGTCAAGTCGGGCCGGCTCACCCCCGCGCAGACCAAGCTCTGGCCCCCACGGCTCCCGGCCCTTACGGCCACCCGCAGCAGCCCCCGCAGCCGGGCCCCTACGCGCAGCAGCCCCAGCCCGGCTACGGCCATCCGCAGCAGCCGCCGTACCCGGGCGCGCCCGGCACCGCGCCCGGCGCGCCCTTCCCGGGGCCGGGCGCCGGCGCGGGCAGGAAGAGGACGGCGCTGATCGTCGGCGCCGCGGTGGCCGCCCTGGCCGTCATGGGCGGCACCGTCTACGCCCTCACCAGCGGCGGCGACGGCGACAAGAAGCCCGTGGCCGGGCACAGCGGCGGCGCCGCACCGGCCGCGTCCGGAGATCCGTCGCCGTCCTCCTCCGCCACGGGCGGGGACGACCCGGAGAACCTCAACGAGGGCCGCGCGCCCGGCGAGGCCAGGGTGCTCTGGTACAAGCCGGCGCCGGACGCCCCGGGCGGGGGCGCCGACGCACCCGGCATGTGGATCGCCGGGAACACCGTGGTGAAGGCGGCGTACAAGCAGGTCTTCGCCTACGACGCGGGCAACGGCGGCTCCCCGTGGGGCCCCGTCGGCCTGCCGCAGAAGATCTGCTCGGTCACCCCGCAGAAGTCGGCGGACGACAAGGTCGTCGTGGCGTACATGAGCGGCCCCGGCGACAACGCCAAGTGCAACCGGCTCCAGCAGCTCGACCTGCGCACCGGCAGGAAGGGCTGGAGCGGCCAGGTCACCGACGGCGGGCTCTTCGACAGCGCGCTCAACATCGAACTCAGCGTCAGCGGCGGCACGTTGATGGTCGGCCGCTCGCAGTCGGGCACGGCGTACGACATCGACAGCGGCAAGAAGCTGTACGACAAGAAGCGCTACGGGAACTCCTGCTTCCCGACCGCCTTCGCGGGCGGTTCCGGCCGGCTGGTCCAGGTGGCGTCCTGCGGCGCCGGCACCGGCACCGAGCACGACGAGATCCAGGAACTCGTCCCGGCCACCGGCAAGGTGAAGTGGACCCAGCCGGTCAAGAAGGGCTGGCAGGTCAGCCGGGTCTACTCGATGGACCCGCTGGTCGTCTACCTGACCAACGAGAGCAAGAAGACCTGGAACATCTCCACCTTCACCAAGGACGGCAGGTTCCGCTCCGAGGTCAAGGTGGACGAGAAGTTCGCCCCCACCTGCGGCTGGGCCATCCTCGCCCGTGACCTCCAGGGCTGCCGGGGTGTCGCGGCCGACGCCGACACGCTCTACCTGCCCACGAGCACGACCGCGAGCGCCAACGAGATCGTGGCGATCAGCCTCGCCGACGGCAAGGCGAAGTGGCGGGCCAAGTCCCCCGCCGACGAGCCGATGTCCCCGATGAGGACCGAGGGCGGCAAGCTCATCGCGTATGTGCGGCCGTCGTACGACGCGGGCGGCCAGGTCGTGTCGATCCCGACCACCGGCGCCTCGCACACCACCACGAAGCTGCTCCAGAACCCGCGGGGCACCGCGCAGATCGAGGACACCTTCTACGACGGGGTCGTGGACTGGGCCGGCGGGCGGTTCGTCATCTCGGCCGGCCGGCTGAACGGCAGCGACCAGGCGAAGGAGAAGCTGATCATGGCCTTCGGCAACTAGGGCCTCTCGTTTGGATCATGCCGGGCTCGCGGGGTCCGGCACGCGCATCTGCCGCGTTGTCGTCAGTCGCCGATGCTCCGCATCGACTTCCTCCTCCGCCTTGCATCTGCACGCACCAGACCCCGCTCCCTGATCCGGCCTGATCCAGACGAAAGACCCTAGCCCGGCCCGCCTCCCGTTCCGTCCGCCGTTCTGCCTTCCGAGTGTCACCGAGGTAC
>NZ_VOGW01000014.1 GCF_007896895.1 Streptomyces misionensis
GTTCCAGGGTGACCGCGACCACCTCGGGGTGGTCGTCGACCAGACGGGACACCCGCAGCAGCAGCTCCTCCAGGGCGGGGGTGTCGACGGGGGTGGAGCCGCGCCAGCCGAAGAGCAGGGGCGCGGTGCGGATCGCGCGCACCAGCGAGGTCGCGTCCCGGTCGGTGACCGGGATCAGCCGGTGCGCCGTGTCGTCCAGCAGCTGCGAGGCCGCGCCGGCCAGGCCGAAGGACAGCACGGCCCCGGCCGCCGGGTCGATCACGGCCCGTACGACGGTGTCGACGCCCCGGGGCGCCATCCCCTGCACCACCGGCCGCAGCTCCTCCGGCTTGCCGAACAGCTCGGACAACTCCGCGTAGGCTCGGCGCAGTTGGTCCTCGTCGGCCAGGTCCAGACGGACCCCGCCGAGGTCGGCGCGGTGCCTGAGGTGCGGGGCGGTCGCCTTCAGGGCCACCGGGTAGCCGAGGGTGCGGGCGGCCTCGGCGGCGGCGTCGGGCGCGGGCGCGGGCAGGGCGCGCCGCACCCGGATGCCGTACTTGCCGAGCAGCTCACAGGTCTCGGCCTCGGAGATGGTGAGCCCCTCGCCGCGTGCCAGCAGCTCCCCGATCAGCCGTGCGGCCCCCTTCTCGTCGATGTCCTCGTACTCCGGCACCCTTCCGGGGTCCATCGCCTCCCGGCGCCACTGCCCGTAGCGGACGGCCTCGGCCAGAGCCCGGACGGCGCGTTCGGCGGCGGGGTAGGCGGGGATGAGCCGGGTCCCTTCGGGCGGGGACACCACGGTGGGCGGTCGTTCCGCCGGACGGGACGCCGGGGCGCCGCCCTCGGCGCCGGGCAGCTTGTCCGCGGCGGTCGGCGCGGTGCTCGCCGCCGCCGAGAGCGCCTGCGCCAGTCCGCCCAGCTCCACATGCACCACCAGCACCGGCTTCCCCGGCACCGCCGCCGCCGCGGACCGCAGGGCCTCCGCCAGTTCCGCGTCCCCGGGCGACGCCTCGCCGATCGCCGGGATCGCCGTCACCACGACGGAGTCGTTCGTGTCGTCGGCGAGCGCCGCGCTCAGCGCCCGGTGGAAGTCCTCCGCGCCGGCCCCGGTCGTCAGGTCCAGGGGGCGCCCCGGCCGCAGCCCCTCCGCCAGGCAGCGGTCGTACGTCAGTACGCCCAGCGACTCCGAGTTGCCGAGGATCGCCACGCGCGGCCCGGCGGGCAGTGGCTGGCGGGCGAGCAGCAGTCCCGCGTCGACCAGTTCGGTGATGGTGTCGACCCGGGTCACCCCGGCCTGCCGGAGCAGCGCGGACACCGTCGCGTGCGGCAGCCGGGTGGCGCGCACCGCGTGGCCCTGGGGTGCGGTGCCGGTCCCCTGCACCACGACCAGCGGTTTCGCCGCCGCAGTCCGCCGGGCGAGCCGGGTGAACTTGCGGGGGTTGCCGATGGTCTCCAGGTACATCAGGACGACGTCGGTGTCCGGGTCCTCGTACCAGTACTGGAGGACGTCGTTGCCGGAGACGTCGGCGCGGTTCCCGGCGGAGACGAAGGTGGAGACGCCGCTGACCCCGGTGACCCCGCCGCCGCGCCGGTGCAGCCGGGACAGCAGCGCGATGCCGATCGCGCCGGACTGCGCGAACATGCCGATGCGGCCGGGCCGCGGCATCTCGGGCGCGAGGGAGGCGTTCAGCCGCACCTCCGGGGCGGTGTTGATGACGCCGAACGCGTTGGGCCCGATAATCCGCATACCGTACGCCCGCGCCTGCTGGACGAGCGCCCGCTGCCGCTCCCTGCCCTCGGGCCCGCTCTCGGCGTACCCGGCGCTGAGCACGACGAGTCCCTGGACGCCGTGCTCCCCGCACTCGGCGACCACGGCGGGCACGTACTCGGCCGGTACGGCGACGACGGCGAGGTCCACCGGGCCGTCGACGTCCCGCACGCAGTGGTACGCCCGCACCCCGTCGACCTCCGCCAGGTCCTCGGGGAAGGCCTTGTTCACGGCGTACAGCCGGCCCGCGTACCCGGCGTCCTTGATGTTGGCGAGGACGCTGCGGCCCACCCCGCCGGGCGCGCGGCCGACGCCGATCACCGCGACGGAGCCGGGCGCGAGGAGCCGTTGCACCGAGCGGGCCTCGGCACGCTGCTCCCGGGCGCGCTGCACGGCGAGCGAGCGGTCGGTGGGCTCGATGTCGAACTCCAGGCGGACGACACCGTCCTCGAAGCTGCGCTTCTGGGTGTAGCCGGCGTCGGTGAACACCTTGATCATCTTGGTGTTGGCGGGCAGCACCTCGGCGGTGAAACGGCGGATGCCCCGTTCGCGGGCGACGGCCGCGATGTGCTCCAGGAGGGCGGAGGCCACTCCCCTGCCCTGGTGGGCGTCCTGCACCAGGAAGGCGACCTCCGCCTCGTCGGCGGGCGCGGACGCGGGGGCGCCGCCGGTGCCGATGCGGTCGTAGCGCACCGTGGCGATGAACTCGCCGCCCACGGTGGCCGCGAGCCCCACCCGGTCGACGAAGTCGTGGTGGGTGAAGCGGTGCACGTCCTTGGCGGACAGCCGGGGGTAGGGCGCGAAGAAGCGGTAGTACTTGGACTCGTCCGACACCTGCTCGTAGAAGTGGACCAGGCGGTCGGCGTCGTCGACGGTGATGGGCCGGATGCGGGCGGTGCCCCCGTCCCGCAGCACCACGTCCGCCTCCCAGTGCGCGGGATAGTCGTACCGGCCCTGCGGTTCCGCCGAGGTTCGCATGCGCCCCAGAGTACGGCTAGCGTCGGGCAACGGCGCGGGGCAGTCTGTGGGGAACGGACGCCGGGCCGAGGGTGCGGTCACGACGGCACGTGGAGGGGGTGCGCAGCCCCTCTCCAGGCATGGTTCACCATATGGAAGACTGGTCTAGACAACCCTGAAGAGTGAAGGGCAGCAACACATGGCTGAGCGCCGCGTCAACGTCGGCTGGGCCGAGGGTCTTCACGCCCGCCCCGCCTCCATTTTCGTCCGGGCCGCGACGGCCGCAGGCATCCCGGTGACGATCTCCAAGGCCGGCGGCACCCCGGTCAACGCGGCCTCCATGCTCGGCGTTCTGGGTCTGGGCGCCCAGGGCGGCGAGGAGATCGTGCTCGCTTCCGACGCCGAGGGCGCGGAGGCCGCCCTGGACCGGCTGGCCAAGCTGGTCGCCGAGGGACTGGAAGAGCTGCCCGAGACCGTCTGAGCGGCATCGACCCTTTCGCCCCCTTCGCGTCTTCGCGCCTTCGCGCCTTCGCGGAGCCGGGCCTCACGCAGTCGTGTGAGGCCCGGCTCGGGCCGATCCGCCGGCTCGGCGCGGACGGGAAGCGGCGCGAGCCGCCCGGAACACATGGCGGCGGTCGGTGCGGTGCCGACCGGACCGGCCACGGCGGCACCAGCGCGTCCTCGGGCGAGGACGCCCGACGGTTCGGCGACCCGGGCAACAGCCGCAACGACACCGACGGCAGGGCCTTCGCCGTCGTCGGCGGCAACCACATCCGAGTGAGCGCACCTTCGTGTCGAACCGCGGCTGCCACTGCGGCCGTTCCCTCGGACGGCACCTGGCAGGGCGCCCCGCGCGCTGGGCTCCCACAAGCTCGGCGGCCCGTCCGCCGGTCCCCTCCCGGCAAGTGCCGTGCAGAAGCCGCCCGGTCACGCCGTGGACCCGTCCTCCGACGCGCTCTGGCCGGCCATCGGCACCCGGCGGCCGACAGTGAAGCCCGAACGGCAGGTGTTCACGGTTTTCGGAAAACCTGCCGCATTCACCGGGTACCGTAATTCCCGGCGCCCTGGAAACAGGAAAACACTCGCCCGGACAATACCCATCACTTTGTATACGGCACCCGTGTTAATTCCGTGCACCCGACATGTTTACGGCATGTTGCGAAGTCCTCACGCGCTCGGCGGCGCCGGGTACGCGCAGCCGGTGCCCGGCCGCCGTCCGCTCGGTGTGCAGCGCGGTCAGCGCGCGGGCGCGCGCCCCGTCGCCGCGCGCCACCGCGTCCACGATCGCGCCGTGCTCCGTCCATGTGCCGACCGGGTCCGGCGGCGCGTCCACCGTGTACATCCAGGCGATCTTGTGGCGCAGTTGGAGGAGGGCGGAGGTGAGCGAGGGGCTGCCGCAGGCCTGGGCCAGCGTCTCGTGGAACCAGCCGTCCAGCGCACGCAGATCCTCGCCGTCGCCCCGCCCGGCGCGCTCCTGTCCCAGCCTGACCAGGCCCCGCAGCACCTTGAGATGGGCCTCGGTGCGCCGCCGGGCGGCCCGGGCCGCGCCCAGCGGTTCCAGGAGCAGACGCATCTCCAGCAGGTCGGCGGCCTCGTCCTCGGTCGGCTCGGCCACGCAGGCGCCCGCGTGCCGGCGCGTCACCACGAAGCCCTCCGCCTCCAGGGTGCGCAGGGCCTCGCGCACGGGGACGCGCGAGACGCCGTAGCGGCGGGCCAGCACCTCCTCGGTGAGACGGCCGCCGCGTTCGAGGACGCCGGTGACGATGTCGTCCCGGATCGCCGTGCACACCGACTGCGCCGGAATACGCATGACCGACCTCCGCCTTGATTCCCCGCGACACGACGCCGACGACGGACGCGTGTTTCCCGTGACCCTATTCCCGCGACTCTATTCCACCGGGGCGCCTTTTCCGACGGCGGGCCGGAATCCAGGGATATTTTTTGGACAGGCCCGCCGGGACAACGCGGGAAAGGCGAAAGCCCCGGCTCGGTGGCCGGGGCTTTCGGATGCCGTGCGGGGTCGGTCAGACGTCGACGCCGTGCTCGCGCAGGTAGGCGACGGGGTCGATGTCGGAGCCGTAGTCGGGGCTGGTGCGCGCCTCGAAGTGCAGGTGCGGGCCGGTGACGTTGCCGGTGGCGCCGGACAGGCCGATCCGCTGGCCGGCGGTGACCGCCTGGCCCACCGTGACGCCGATGGACGACAGGTGGCCGTACTGGGTGTACGTGCCGTCGGCCATGCGGATCACGATCTGGTTGCCGTACGCCCCGCCCCAGCCGGTGGAGACGACGGTGCCGACGCCGACCGCGTGCACCGGGGTGCCACTGGCGGCGTGGAAGTCGATGCCGGTGTGGGACCCGGAGGACCACAGCGAGCTGCTGGCCTCGTAGCCGGTGGACACATAGGAGTGCGCGATCGGGGCGACGAAGGTGTTCAGGCGCTTGCGCTCGGCCTCGCGGGCGGCGCGGGCCTTCGCCTCGCGCGCCTGCTTCACCCGTTCGGCGGCGGCCTTGGCCGCGGCCTCCTGGGCCGCCTTGCGCTCGGCGGCCCGCTGCTGGGCGCTGGCCTGCGCGTCGATGTGCTCGGCGACGTCGTCGCTCGCGGCGAGCACGGGGGTGAGACCGGTCTGCTCCGCGGGGCGCTCGGCGGCGAGCGCCGGGGAGGCCGCGAGGGTGCCGATGACGCCGGTGGTCGTCAGGGCCGCGACACCGGCCGCCTGGGCGGTGGTTCGCTTGACCCGGCCGGGCTTGCGGTGCTTCCCGGTGGCGCACATGAACGCCATGGAGTGGCTGGTCCTTTCCTTCCCTCTCGCCTACCGGGTTAGCTGACGGGTTCGGAGCAGGAAGGTCTCCTACGGGCTCCCTCGCGTCGCGCGCGGGCGCCCGATTCACCCCAGGGACGTGTGGGTCCCCGGCTCCCCTGGCTCGCGCCGTACGGGGACTCGGCGATGGCTGTCCGGTGCCGCGGGTGCGGCGCACTGCCCGACGAACAGCCCGGATGACGCTAAGCGGACCGGCTCTCGATCCCCAAACAGATCGGGGTTTTTGTAGCGCATCCCACAGGGCAGACACGCAACCTCCGCCCCAATTCGGACATCTGAGGAAGAGAGTGGAACAACAGGGGCCCTGACGACCCGTACAGGTCGTCAGGGCCCCGTCCGCCGTGTGCGGTTACTCGGCCGCCACCACGGTGACGTCACCGATGCCCAGCGCCTCGACCGGCGCCTTGATCTGCGCCGCGTCACCGACCAGGACGGTCACCAGGCGGTCCACCGGGAAGGCGTTGACGACGGCCGCGGTCGCCTCCACCGTGCCCGTGGCGGCCAGTTGCCGGTACAGCGTCGCCTGGAAGTCGTCGGGCAGGTGCTGCTCGACCTGGTCGGCGAGCGTGCTCGCGACGGCCGCCGCGGTCTCGTACTTCAGCGGCGCCACCCCGACGAGGTTCTGCACGGCGACGTCCCGCTCGGCGTCGGTCAGGCCCTCCGCCGCGAGGGTGCGCAGCACCTTCCACAGGTCGTCGAGGGCGGGGCCGGTGTTGGGCGTGTCCACCGAGCCGCTGATGGCGAGCATCGACGCGCCGGTGCCGTCCGGGGCGGAGCGCAGCACCTGGCCGAAGGAGCGCACACCGTAGGTGTAGCCCTTCTCCTCGCGCAGCACCCGGTCCAGACGGGAGGTGAGGGTGCCGCCGAGGCAGTAGGTGCCGAGCACCTGGGCGGGCCACACCCGGTCGTGCCGGTCCGGGCCGATCCGGCCGATGAGCAGCTGCGTCTGGACGGCGCCGGGCCGGTCCACGATGACGACGCGTCCGGTGTCGTCGGCCGTCACCGCCGGCACGGGCCGGGGCTCGCCGGGCGTGCCGGTCCAGGCGCCCAGGGTGTCGCCGAGCAGCGCGTCCAGGTCGATGCCGGTGAGGTCGCCGACCACCACGGCGGTGGCCGTGGCGGGGCGCACATGGCGCTCGTAGAAGGCGCGTACGGCGGGCGCGTCGATCTTCTCGACGGTCTCCTCGGTGCCCTGGCGCGGACGGGACATGCGCGAGGCCGCCGGGAACAGCTCCTTGGACAGCTCCTTGGCGGCACGGCGGGCCGGGTTGGCCAGCTCGTGCGGGATCTCGTCCAGCCGGTTGCGGACCAGGCGCTCGATCTCGCTCTCGGCGAAGGCGGGGGCGCGCAGCGCGTCGGCGACCAGACCGAGGCCCTTGGCCAGGCGGGAGGCGGGGACCTCCAGGCTGAGCCGGACGCCGGGGTGGTCGGCGTGCGCGTCGAGGGTGGCGCCCGCGCGCTCCAGCTCGGCGGCGAACTCCTCGGCGGAGTGCCGGTCGGTGCCCTCGGAGAAGGCCCGCGCCATGATGGTGGCGACGCCGTCCAGGCCGGCCGGCTCGGCGTCCAGGGGCGCGTCCAGCAGCACCTCCACGGCGACGACCTGCTGGCCGGGGCGGTGGCAGCGCAGCACGGTCAGGCCGTTGTCGAGCGCGCCGCGCTCGGGGGCCGGGAAGGCCCAGGGCCTGGCCTCGCCGGCCTGGGGCCGGGGGTGGAAGTCCATGGTGGCGAGCTGCTCGGTCACTTGGCCGTCTCCTCGTTCTCGTTGCCGGCCTCTACGGTGGCTTCCGACTCCGGGTCCTCGGGCAGGTCGGCGTCCTCGACGTGCTCCGGCGACTTGGGCTCGTAGACCAGGACCGCACGGTTGTCGGGGCGCAGGCGGGCCTTGGCGACCTCCCTGACCTCCTCGGCGGTCACCTCGAGGATGCGCGGCACGGCGTTCAGGGCGAGCTGCGGGTCGCCGAACAGGACGGCGTAGCGGCACAGTTCGTCGGCGCGGCCGGCGACCGTGCCGAGCCGGTCGAGCCACTCGCGCTCCAACTGGGCCTGGGCGCGCTCCATTTCCTCGGCGGTGGGACCTTCCTCGGCGAACCGGGCCAGCTCCTCGTCGATGGCGGCCTCGATGACCGGCACCTCCACGTCGCCGGAGGTCTTCACGTCCAGCCAGCCCATGGAGGGGGCGCCGGCCAGGCGCAGCAGGCCGAAGCCGGCCGCGACGGCCGTACGGTCGCGGCGCACCAGCCGGTTGTAGAGCCGGGAGGACTCGCCGCCGCCGAGGACGGTCAGGGCGAGGTCGGCCGCGTCGCAGGCGCGCGTGCCGTCGTGCGGCAGCCGGTAGGCGGCCATCAGGGCGCGCGCCGGGACCTCCTCGACGACGACCTCGCGCAGCTGCTCGCCGATGACGTCCGGCAGGGAGCCGTCCCGGGGCGCGGGCTTGCCGTCGTGGGACGGGATGGACCCGAAGTACTTCTCCACCCAGGCGAGGGTCTGCTCGGGGTCGATGTCGCCGACCACGGAGAGCACCGCGTTGTTCGGCGCGTAGTAGGTGCGGAAGAACTGGCGGGCGTCCTCCAGGGTGGCCGCGTCCAGGTCCGCCATGGAGCCGATCGGCGTGTGGTGGTAGGGGTGGCCCTCGGGGTACGACAGGGCGGTCAGCCTCTCGAAGGCCGTCCCGTAGGGAACGTTGTCGTAGCGCTGGCGGCGCTCGTTCTTGACGACGTCCCGCTGGTTCTCCATGGACTCGTCGTCCAGGGCGGTCAGCAGGGAGCCCATGCGGTCGGCCTCCAGCCAGAGCGCCAGCTCCAGCTGGTGGGCGGGCATGGTCTCGAAGTAGTTGGTGCGCTCGAAGCTGGTGGTGCCGTTGAGCGAGCCGCCGGCGCCCTGCACCAGTTCGAAGTGGCCGTTGCCCTTGACCTGCCCCGAGCCCTGGAACATCAGGTGCTCGAAAAGGTGGGCCAGGCCGGTGCGCCCCTTGACCTCGTGGCGGGAGCCGACGTCGTACCAGAGGCAGACGGCCGCCACGGGGGTCAGGTGGTCCTCGGAGAGCACCACGCGCAGACCGTTGGCCAGGCGGTGCTCGGTCGCTGTCAGGCCCCCGGAGCCTGCCTCGGCTGTGGTCGTGTGACCCATGGGCATGTACGTCCCTTCGCGAGCGGAGGCGGTTGTGGAAACCGCGTTTTTCCTGCCGTTCCTGCCACTGTATGCAAAGCGTGCGAGGCCTCGGCGAAGTTCCCGCGGCACGTACGCCCACAGCGGATCGCGTAGCCTGCGTCGCACCCGGATCCGTGATCGCCCGGGGCGCCGGGCGAGCCGCGCGGGCCGGGGTGCGGACAG
>NZ_VOGW01000150.1 GCF_007896895.1 Streptomyces misionensis
TGCAGGGACCGCCCCAGCCGGGCTACGGCTATCCGGGCCAGCCCCCGACCATGCCGATGCACCCGCAGGGCGGCCCGGGCGGCAAGCGGAACAACACCGCGCTGTACGTCGTCGTCGCGGCGGTCGTGGTCATCGCGCTGATCGTCGTCGGCGGCATCGTCTACGCCGGTTCCGGTGACGACGGGAAGAAGCAGGACACCGCCTCCTCCGGCGGCACCACCGGCGGTCAGGACAAGGGCTCCGGCGGCACCACCGGCGGCAAGGAGAAGGTGCCGGCGGACCCCGCCGCCAAGGTCCTCTTCCGGGTCCCGACGCCCTCCGTGCAGGACACCGTCAGCACCTCGGGCTCCTGGCTGACCGACAAGGTGTACGCCAAGACCGGCGTCGACGAGATCGTCGGCTACGACCCGGTCACGGGCGGCAAGCTGTGGACGGTCGAGCTGCCCGGCCCGGTCTGCGCGGCCAGCCGGCACATGACCGACGACCACAGGACCGCGATCACCTACCAGCCGACCAAGAAGAAGTACGACGGCTGCACCGACATCGCCGCGATCGACCTCGACACGGGCAAGCAGCTGTGGACGCGGACCGTCAAGTCCGGTGACTACCCGGTCAACTACCGGAACGTGACGGTCGCCCAGCACACCGTCGCGCTCGGCGACAGCAACGGCGGCGCCGCCTTCGACATCGACTCCGGCAAGCCGCTGTGGCAGCCGAAGCCGGCCGAGGACTGCTACGACGCGGGCTACGGCGGCGGCGCCAAGCTGGTCGCGGTCCGCAGCTGCGGCTCCTCCGACAACACCCGGCTGTCGATCCAGACCATCGACCCGGAGTCCGGGAAGGTGATCTCCGAGTACCGGATGGACCCGGGCATCGAGTACGCCTCGGTCGTCTCCACCGACCCGCTGGTGGTGGCCGCCGACGTCGGCGACAGCGCGGGCGACGGCAGCGGCATCTCGGACTACTTCTCCATCGACGGCAGGACCGGCAAGCTGCTCGCCCGGATCTCCGCGCCCGGCAAGACCTACGGCGGCCGCTGCGACGGCATCACCCGGATCGAGGACTGCAAGGAGATCGCCGTCGGCAACGGCAAGCTGTACGTGCCGACCGAGGAGCACGACGGCAGCGGCGCCTACAGCACGACCAACGAGATCGTCGCCTTCGACCTGACCACCGGCAAGCCCACCGGGCAGCGCGCCGAGGCCGGGGACGGCTATCTGCTGTCCCCGCTGCGCATGGACGGCGGCAATCTGCTCGCCTACAAGAAGCCGCCGTACGACAAGGGCGGACAGGTCGTCAGCATCGACGGCGCCACCTTCAAGGAGACGAAGCTGCTGGAGAACCCGGCGCAGGAGAGCGTGCGGCGGGCGGAGAGCAGCATGCTGCCGGACTACGCGGAGATCCTCTTCGGGCACGGCCGGCTGTACATGTCCGACGTCTTCGTGGACAAGGCGGACGCGGGGGACGACCGGCAGTACCTGGCGCTTGCTTTCGGCGCGGACGGCTGACCCCCGCGGACAACCACCCGGACGGGTGATGCGGTGAGCGGTGCCCCGGAGGTAATCGATCCGGGGCACTTCTGCTGTCCAGGGGCAGCGCCGCGTCGAACAAGCGTGTAGCTTCCGGGACGTGAAGGGGCGAGGTGCCGGGGGGCCCTCTGTCCAACGGGCCGGTGGGCGTCCATAGTGGGGCATCCATGGGCGGGACTGGGGGGTTGCTCTATGGCGGTGCGGCTCATGGTCGTGGACGACCATCGCCTGCTCGCGGAGGCGCTGGCATCGGCGCTGAAACTGCGCGGGCACCGGGTGCTCGCGTCGGCCGCGCCCGCCGCGGGCGCGGCGGACCTGGTGATCGCGCGGGCGCCGGAGGTGTGCCTGCTGGGTACGGCGGCGCCGGCCGAGCCGGGCGCGTTCGATCCGGTGGTGAAGATCAAGCGGGAGCGGCCGCAGGTGGCGGTGGTGGTGCTCGGCCCGGTGCCGTCGCCGCGCGGGATCGCCGCGGCGTTCGCGGCCGGGGCGTCGGGGTACGTGCGGCACGACGAGCGGATCGAGGGCGTCGAGCGCGCGCTCATGAAGGCGCGGGCGGGGGAGGCGGCGGTGGCCCCCCAACTCCTCCAGGAGGCCTTCGCGGAGCTGCTGAACCCCGCCGCCCAGCCGGACGACGAGGCCCAGCGGCTGCTGAGCGTGCTGACGCCGCGCGAGGTGGAGGTCCTCGTGCGCGTCGCCGACGGCGAGGACACCCGGGTCATCGCCTCCGGCATGCGCATAGCCCCCAGCACGGCCCGCACCCATGTCCAGCGGGTCCTGATGAAGCTGGGGGTGGGGTCACGGCTGGAGGCGGCGGCGCTGGCCGCCCGCACGGGGCTCCTCGACCGGGCGGGCGGCCACGGCGCCCCGTGAGGGGCGCGGGTCCCTCGCCGGGGCGGCGTTACTCCTCCCCTTCCCGGGGCGGCACCGTCGGCCTGAGCTTCAGCCACGCCAGGAAGAAGACGCCCAGCAGCAGCATCCCGATCCCGGTCCACAGGTTGATGTTGACGCCCTGGGCCTTGTCGATCGCGGCCTGCGAGTCGGTGAGGCCGGTGATGGTGACGATGACGCCGTAGACCACGAAGAGCCCGCCGATGATGCGGCGCAGATCGAAGATGCGGGCCGCGGTCGCCGACTTGGTCTCCAGTTCGGCGACCTCCCGCGCGACATCGCCCTCGGTGTAGTGGTGTTCGGGGTTCTCGGACATGTTCCCTCGATCCTCCCGCGTCAGAACGAGAACGGGATGTAGCAGACGGCGGCCAGTACGACCGCGCCCCAGCCGAGCAGCGCCGGCCTGCGGTACCAGGCGTCGTCACCGGGCGCCGGCGGCTCGGACATGCCGGGGGAGCGCGTGCCGTAGACCAGACCCTGGAGTTCCTGCGCCGGCTTCGGCTTGGTGAACAGCGACACCGCCACCATCACGACCGCGCCGGCGACGAACCCGGCGATCGCGGAGACGAAGTTGGCGCCCTGGTCGGTGGGGATGGAGATGATCCCCTTCTTGTAGAGGACGAAGTAGTTGACCATCGCGGTGGCGGTGCCCGCCAGCAGGCCCCAGAAGCCGGACTTGACCGACGCCCGCTTCCAGAACATGCCGATGATGAAGACGACGAACATCGGCACGTTGAAGAACGAGAACAGCGTCTGGAGGTAGGACATGATGTTCGAGAACGACGACGCGAGGAACGCCGTGCCCACCGACGCGCAGACGCCGATCACGGTGATCCACCGGCCGAACCGGACGTAGTACGCGTCCTCCCGCCCGCGCACCACGTACTTCGCCCAGATGTCTGTGGTGAACACGGTGTTGAAGGACGACACGTTGGCCGCCATGCCGGCCATGAACGCGGCGAGCAGACCGGTGACCGCGATGCCGAGCACGCCGTTGGGCAGCAGCTCCTGCATCAGGTAGGGGATGGCGTCGTTGTACTGCAGGCCCGAGCCGCTGGTGCCGATCTTGGGCACGAGCGCGGCGGCGACCAGGCCCGGGATCATCACCAGGAAGACGATGAAGATCTTCGGGTAGGCGGCGATCAGCGGGGTGCGCCGCCCGGCGGAGAGGTTCTTCGCGGACAGGGCGCGCTGCACCTCGGCGAAGTTGGTGGTCCAGTAGCCGAAGGACAGCACGAAGCCGAGGCCGAGGACGATGGTCAGCCAGTTGGCGCCGAGCGGGTTGCCGCTGCCGATCCCGGTGCCGCCCCACGCGGTGGTGAAGTTGTGGCCGTGGGTGGCGCTGAGCTTGTCGGTCAGTCCGCCCCAGCCGCCGACCTTGCGCAGGCCGAGGATCGTGATCGGGATGAGCGCGGCGAGGATCACGAAGAACTGGAGGACCTCGTTGTAGATCGCCGAGGAGAGACCGCCCAGGGTGATGTACGCCAGCACGAAGGCGCCGGCGACCACGATGGCCACCCACTGCGGCCAGCCCAGCAGCGCCTCGACCACGATCGCGAGGGCGTAGAGGTTGACTCCGGCGATCAGGATGGCGGCGAACGCGAACAGGATCGAACTGAGCAGGTGGGCTGCCTTGTCGAAGCGCAGCAGCAGGAATTCGGGGACCGAGCGGACCTTGCTGCCGTAGTAGAAGGGCATCATCACCAGGCCCAGGAAGACCATGGCGGGGATGGCGCCGATCCAGTACCAGTGCACGGTGTAGGCGCCGTACTGGGCGCTGTTGGCCGCCATGCCGAGGATCTCGGTGGCCGCCAGGTTCGCCGAGATGAAGGCGAGGCCGGTGATCCAGGCGGGCAGCGAGCGTCCGGAGAGGAAGAAGTCCAGGCTGGTCTTCACCGACCGGCGGGCGGCGAAGCCGATGCCGAGCACGACGACGAAGTAGATGGCCAGGATCGTGTAGTCAAGCCAGTTGGTGGGGAGCCGTAGCCCGGCCGCCGCCAGATACGTATGCGCGTATGTGGGGGTTTCCATGAGAACTCGCTTCGTTGCGCGAACTGATCAGAGCGGAACCTACGCCCCTGTGTTTATAAAATGAACACTTCTGGTGATGATCTTTGTTTGATTGTGATGAACTGACTCTGTGTCGGGTTGTGGTCTGTTATGTTTGATTGTGTTGAGGGATGAGTGGGCTGACCAAGGAGTCCAGCGTGAAGAAGACCCCGACCCGGCTGGCCGACGGTCGTGAGCTGATCTACTACGACCTTCGGGACGACGGCGTGCGCGACGCGGTCGACCGGCGCCCCCTGGACCGCACGGCCACCACCTCGGAGATCCGCCGCGACCCGCTGCTCGGCGACCGGGTCGCCATCGCCTCCCACCGGCAGGGCCGCACCTACCACCCGCCGGCCGACCAGTGCCCGCTCTGCCCGACCCGGGGCGAGCGGCTGAGCGAGGTCCCGGACTCCTCGTACGACGTGGTCGTCTTCGAGAACCGCTTCCCCTCACTCGCCGGTGACTCCGGGCGCTGCGAAGTCGTCTGCTTCACCTCCGACCACGACGCGTCCTTCGCCGATCTCGCCCCCGAGCAGGCACGCCTGGTGCTGGACGCGTGGACCGACCGCACCGCGGAGCTGTCCCGGCTGCCCTCGGTGGAGCAGGTGTTCTGCTTCGAGAACCGGGGCGCCGAGATCGGTGTGACCCTCGGCCACCCGCACGGACAGATCTACGCCTACCCCTTCACCACCCCCCGCACCGCGCTGATGCTCCGCTCGCTCGCCGCCCACCGGGAGGCGAACGGCGGGGAGAACCTGTTCGACGCCGTGCTGCGGCGCGAACTCGCCGGCGAGCGGGTCGTCCTGGAGGGCGAGCACTGGGCGGCGTTCGTGCCGTACGCGGCGCACTGGCCCTACGAGGTGCACCTGTACCCCAAGCGCCGCGTCCCCGACCTGCTCGCGCTCGACGAGGCGGCACGCGCCGAGTTCCCGCACGTCTACCTGGAGCTGCTGCGGCGCTTCGACCGCATCTTCGGCGAGGGGGAGCCGCCGACGCCGTACATCTCGGCCTGGCACCAGGCACCGTTCGGGGAACTGCCCGGCTTCGACGGGGTGACGCGGGACGACTTCGCGCTGCACCTCGAGCTTTTCACCGTCCGCCGCACTTCCGGCAAGCTGAAGTTCCTCGCGGGTTCCGAGTCCGGCATGAGCGTGTTCATCAACGATGTGCCGCCGGAACGCGCGGCCGAGCGACTGCGAGAGGTAGCGACTTCATGAAGTACCTGGTGACGGGTGGCGCGGGTTACGTCGGCAGCGTGGTGGCCCGGCATCTGCTGGAGGCCGGGCACGAGGTCACCGTCCTCGACAACCTCTCCACCGGCTTCCGCGCCGGGGTCCCGGACGGCGCCGCCTTCGTCGAGGGCGACATCCGCGACGCCGCCAAGTGGCTCGACCCCTCCTACGACGGCGTGCTGCACTTCGCCGCGTTCTCCCAGGTCGGCGAGTCGGTGGTGAAGCCGGAGAAGTACTGGGACAACAACGTCGCCGGCAGCATGGCGCTGCTCGGCGCGATGCGCGAGGCGGGCGTGCGCACCCTGGTCTTCTCCTCCACGGCCGCCACCTACGGCGAGCCCGAGCAGGTCCCGATCACCGAGACCGCGCCGACCCGGCCCACCAGCCCCTACGGGGCCTCCAAGCTCGCCGTCGACCACATGATCACCAGCGAGGCCGACGCCCACGGTCTGGCGGCGGTCTCCCTGCGCTACTTCAACGTGGCCGGGGCGTACGGCGCCCACGGCGAGCGGCACGACCCCGAGTCGCACCTGATCCCGCTGGTCCTCCAGGTCGCCCAGGGCCGCCGCGACGCCATCTCGGTGTACGGCGACGACTACCCCACCCCCGACGGCACCTGCGTCCGCGACTACATCCATGTGGCGGACCTGGCCGACGCCCACCTGCTGGCGCTGACGGCGGCCCGGCCGGGCGAGCACCTGATCTGCAACCTGGGCAACGGCAACGGCTTCTCGGTCCGCCAGGTCATCGAGACCGCCCGCGAGGTCACCGGACACCCGATCCCCGAGGTGATCGCCCCGCGCCGGGGCGGCGACCCGGCGGTCCTGGTCGCCGCCGCGGACACCGCCCGCGAGAAACTGGGCTGGAACCCGACCCGCGCGGATCTCGCGGGCATCGTCGCGGACGCCTGGGAGTTCGCGCAGCACCTCTCGAAGGAGGACTAGTGGGGGCACAGCAGGTCGCCGAGCGCTTCACCGAGCTGTACGGGGCGCGCCCGGAGGGCGTGTGGGCGGCGCCGGGCAGGGTCAACCTGATCGGCGAGCACACCGACTACAACGACGGCTTCGTCATGCCGTTCGCGCTGCCGCACCAGGCGGTCGCGGCGGTCTCCCGCCGGGACGACGGCCTGCTGCGCCTGCACTCGGCGGACATGGAGGGCGGCATCGCCGAACTGCGCCTGGACGCGCTCGCCCCCGGCGGCGACACCGCCTGGACGGCGTACCCGGCCGGTGTCGTCTGGGCGCTGCGCGAGGCGGGCCACGAGCTGACCGGTGCGGACATCCACGTGTCCTCGACCGTTCCCGCGGGCGCGGGCCTGTCCTCCTCCGCCGCCCTGGAGGTGGTGGTCGCCCTCGCGCTGAGCGAACTGCACGGGCTCGGCCTGCCGCGCTGGCGGCTGGCCCGCCTGTGCCAGCGCGCGGAGAACGTCTACGTCGGGGCGCCGACCGGCATCATGGACCAGACCGCGTCCGCGTGCTGCGAGGAGGGCCACGCCCTCTTCCTCGACACCCGGGACCTGTCCCAGCGGCAGATCCCCTTCGACCTCGCGGCCGAGGGCCTGCGCCTGCTGGTGGTCGACACCCAGGTCAAGCACGCGCACAGCGGCGGCGAGTACGGCAGGCGCCGGGCCGGCTGCGAGAAGGGCGCGGCCCTGCTGGGCGTCGACGCCCTGCGCGACATCCCCTACGACGGCCTGGACGCGGCGCTGGCACGGCTGGGCGACGAGGAGGAGGTCCGCCGCCTGGTCCGGCACGTGGTGACGGAGGACCACCGGGTGGAACGCACGGTGGCCCTGCTCCGCTCCGGCGACGTCCGGGCCATCGGGCCGGTCCTCACCGAGGGCCACGCCTCCCTGCGGGACGACTTCCGCGTCTCCTGCCCGGAGCTGGACCTGGTCGTGGACACCGCCCTCGCGCACGGCGCCCTGGGCGCCCGGATGACCGGCGGCGGCTTCGGCGGCTCGGCCGTCGTCCTCGCCGAGTCGGCGGAGGTCCCCTCCCTGACCAAGGCCCTGGAAGAGGCGTTCACCGCGGCGGAGTACGCCTCCCCGCGGATGTTCGAGGCGGTGCCGTCGGCGGGGGCGCGGCGGTTGGCCTGACGCCCGCGGCGGGGACGCGGGCCCCGGGCCGGCCCTCCGTCAGGCCAGGCGCTTCACCAGCGTGTACTCCGTGACGCCCGGCGGGTAGTCGGGGATCGCGCAGACCACCTCGTAGCCGTGCCGCTGGTAGAACCCCGGGGCCTGGAAGTCCCAGGTCTCCAGGCGGGCGGCCGCGCAGCCGCGTTCGGTGGCGAGGTGCTCGGCCTGGGCGAGGAGGTGGGAGCCCAGGCCCGTGCCGCGGTGGGGGGCGTCGACCCAGAGGAGGCCGACGTGCAGCCAGGTGGTCCAGGTGTGGCCCACCAGCCCGCCCGCCAGGGCGCCGGAGGGGTCCAGGGCCCAGACGTGGAGCGGGTACTCGCGTTCGGCGGGGGTGTTGCGCAGGGCCGCGAGGACCGGGGACGCCGCCGTGTTGGTGTCCCGTAGTCGGGCATGGAGCAGATCGCGTCGTGCCTTGTCGACTTCCGCCTCAATACGAAACATGCGGCACACCATAAACGCGCCCGACGGCCAGTTCTGTAAATCTCCTTCCGCTGCGTGCCGGGATCCGTACGCTGAGATACAGCGCCGGTGGGGGCCGGCGCCGTTCAGGGGGTTCTGTGGTCCGTATCCGAGTCCTGGTCGTGGACGACCACCGCATCTTCGCCGAGTCGCTCGCCGCCGCCCTGGCCGCCGAGCCCGACGTCGAGGTCTTCGCCGCGGGCAGCGGCCCGGCCGCGCTGCGCTGCCTGGAGCGGGCAGCCGCCGAGGGCCGCCGCTACGACGTCCTGCTCGTCGACGCCGACCTGGGCGGCCGGCCCGCCGCCGGGCGCCCCACGGTGCCCGTGCGGGCGGCGGACGAGGACGGCCTGGTCGACGGGATCTCCCTGGTCGCCGGGGTGCGCACCGCCCACCCCGGCGTACGCACCGTGGTCCTCGCGGAGAAGGACGATCCCCGCCGCGCCGCCCTCGCGCTGGGTGCCGGCGCCTCCGGCTGGGTCGCCAAGGACTGCTCCCTGTCCCGGCTGCTCGCGGTGATCCGGGGCGTGCTGCGCGGCGAGACGCATCTGCCGCCGGCGCTGCTGACCGGTGTCCTCAAGGAGCTGACCGCGGCGCGCAAGCACCGCAGCGAGAGCGAACGCCTGGTGGAGTCCCTCACCCCCAGGGAGCGGGAGGTGCTGCGGTGCATGGTCGCGGGCCTGGGCCGCAAGGCCGTCGCGGAGCGGCTGTACCTGTCCCCGCACACCGTGCGCACCCATATGCAGAACGTCCTGGGCAAGCTGGGCGTGCACTCCACCCTGGCCGCCGTCGCCCTGGCCCGCCGGGCCGGGGTGGGGCCCGTGGACCTAACCGGGGATGTTGTCGAACGGGGCGGTCAACTGGCGTAGCAGGCCCGCCAGTTCCGCCCGCTGCGCCCGCGACAGCTCACCGAGGATGGCCCGCTCCTGCGCCAGCAGCCCCGCGAGCGACTCGTCCGCGCGGTCCCGGCCGGTGTCGGTCAGCCGCACCAGCACGCCGCGCCGGTCGCTCGGGTCGGGCAGCCGCTCCACCAGGCCCTTCTTCGCCAGCCGGTCGATCCGGTTGGTCATGGTGCCCGAGGTCACCAGGGTCTGGGTCAGCAGCTGGCCGGGGGAGAGCTGGTAGGGCGTGCCCGCGCGCCGCAGCGCGGTCAGCACGTCGAACTCCCAGGGCTCCAGCTGGTGCTCCGCGAACGCGATCCGGCGTGCGCGGTCCAGGTGCCGGGCGAGCCGGCTCACCCGGCTGAGCACTTCCAGCGGCTCGACATCGAGGTCCGGGCGCTCCCGGCGCCACGCTGCGACCAGCCGATCGACCTCGTCCTCCATGAGATCAGTGTAGTGGTTGTGTCGATGTGAAGTCTCTTCGTGTCGAGTTTCTTTTCCTCAAGTATCTTGACATCGAGAGAAATTGGGCGGGAAGGTGGAGCACATGACGACACCGATCTGGGACCCCGCGCAGTACCTCCGCCACGCCGGGCACCGCGCCCGCCCGTTCGCCGACCTCCTCGCCCGCGTCCCCGCCCTGCCCGGCGCCCGGCCCCGCATCGCCGACCTCGGCTGCGGCCCCGGCAACGTCACCGCGATGCTCGCCGAACGCTGGCCCACCGCGCACATCACCGGCTACGACAACTCGCCCGAGATGCTGGACCGCGCCCACACCGAGCACGAGGGACCCACGCCCGGCGGCGGCCGCCTGGACTTCGCCCACGCCGACGCGCGGGTGTGGACGCCCGAGGAGCCGTACGACCTGATCGTCAGCAACGCCACCTTCCAGTGGGTGCCAGGCCACCTCGACCGCTTCGCCGACTGGACCTCCGCGCTGCGGCCCGGCGGGGTCTTCGCCTTCCAGGTACCGGACAACATCGACGCCCCCCTGCACGCCCTCATGCGGGAACTGGCCGACAGCCCGCGCTGGCGGGACCGCCTCGCCGACCTGCTGCGCCGCACCGACTCCGTACACCCCCCGGACGCCTACCTGGACCGGCTCGCCCGCCTCGGTCTCGCCCCCGACGTCTGGCAGACCACCTACCAGCACATCCTGGAGGGCGAGGACCCCGTCCTCGACTGGGTGAAGGGCACCGGCCTGCGCCCCGCGCTGACCGCCCTCGGCGACGACCCCGAGGCGCGGGAGGCGTTCCTGACCGAGTACCGGGACCTGCTGCGGGCGGCCTACCCGAGCGCCCCCTACGGCACGGTCCTGCCCTTCCGCCGCCTGTTCGCCGTCGCCGTCAAGGGGGAGTGACCGTGCTCGTCGCCCTCGACCACGTGCAACTGGCGGCACCGCCCGGATCGGAGGACGCCCTGCGGGCCTTCTACGCCGGCGTCCTCGGCCTGACCGAGGTACCCAAGCCGCCCGCCCTCGCGGCCCGCGGCGGCTGCTGGTTCGAGTCCGGCACCGTCCGCCTCCACCTCGGCATCGACCCCGGCTTCCGCCCCGCGCGGAAGGCCCACCCGGGCCTGCGGGTGCACGGCATCGAGTCCTGCGCGGCCCGCCTCGCCGCCCATGGCGCGCCCGTCACCTGGGACGAGGGCCTCCCCGGCCACCTGCGCTTCCACACGGAGGACCCGGTCGGCAACCGCCTGGAGTTCCTCCAGCCGCGGTAGCCGATCACCCTCCGCCGGATGGACACGACGGCGATCGCCCACATGGCCGGCGGGGGCGGCGCCCGCACCACCGCGCGGCCTACGCCTTGCGGTGGCCTATCAGCCGCGGCCGCTGCTCCAGCCCGTCCAGGCCGTGCCACGCCAGGTTCACCAGGTGCGCCGCGACCTCCGCCTTCTTCGGGCGGCGCACGTCCAGCCACCACTGGCCGGTCAGCGCGACCATGCCGACCAGCGCCTGGGCGTACAGCGGGGCCAGCTTCGGATCGAAGCCCCGGGACTTGAACTCCCGGCCCAGGATGTCCTCCACCTGCGTGGCGATGTCGGAGATCAGCGACGCGAAGGACCCCGTCGACTGCGGGATCGGCGAGTCACGGACCAGGATGCGGAAACCGTCCGTGTACTCCTCGATGTAGTCGAGGAGCGCGAACGCCGCCTGCTCGCACAGCTCCCGCGGATGGCCGGCCGTCAGCGAACCCGTCACCATGTCCAGCAGCCGCCGCATCTCGCGGTCGACCACCACCGCGTACAGCCCCTCCTTGCCGCCGAAGTGCTCGTACACCACCGGCTTGGAGACCCCGGCCTTCGCCGCGATCTCCTCCACCGACGTGCCCTCGAAACCCTTCGCCGCGAAGAGGGTGCGACCGATCTCCAGCAACTGCTGGCGGCGCTCGGCACCGGTCATACGAGTCCGGCGGGTCCGCCTCGGCTTGTCATTTCCTGGATTGCTGCTGGAATCGGTCGCCACGGCGTCAATCATGCCGCCTCGGCGGCCTGCCTCCGGCGCTGGGAGCCGCCATCCCCGTCGTTGCGGCGTGAATCGATACGCGAGCGTGACGGCCAGCGCACGTCGTACGCCCAGCCGAGCCGCTCGAAGATCCGGATGAACCGGGCCGAGGAATCGATCTGCCCGCGCATCACCCCGTGCCGCGCCGAGGTCGGGTCCGCGTGGTGCAGGTTGTGCCAGGACTCACCGCACGACAGCACCGCCAGCCACCACACATTGCCCGAACGGTCGCGCGACTTGAACGGCCGCCTGCCCACCGCGTGGCAGATCGAGTTGATCGACCACGTCACATGGTGCAACAACGCCACCCGGACGAGTGAACCCCAGAAGAACGCGGTGGCCGCGCCCTGCCAGGACATGGTCACCAGCCCGCCGATCACCGCGGGCGCCAGCAGCGACACCGCCGTCCACAGCACGAACTGGCGGGAGATCGCCCGCAGCGCCGGGTCCTTGATCAGATCGGGCGCGTACTTCTCCTGCGGGGTCTGCTCCTCGTCGAACATCCAGCCGATGTGCGCCCACCACAGGCCCTTCATCAGCGCCGGAACCGTCTCGCCGTACTTCCACGGAGAGTGCGGATCGCCCTTTGCGTCGGAGAACTTGTGGTGCTTGCGGTGATCGGCCACCCAGCGCACCAGCGGGCCCTCGACCGCCAGCGACCCCATGATCGCCAGCGCGACCCGCAGCGGCCGCTTCGCCTTGAACGAACCGTGGGTGAAGTACCGGTGGAAACCGATCGTGATGCCGTGGCACCCCAGGAAGTAGAAGAACACCAGCAGGCCCAGATCGAGCCAGCTCACGCCCCACCCCCACGCCAGCGGCACCGCGGCCACCAGCGCCAGGAACGGCACGGTGATGAAGAGCAGCAGCGTGATCTGCTCGATCGAACCCTTCTTCTCACCGCCCAGCGTGGCGGAGGGGACCTGGGTCTCGGGGGCCTTCCGGGCTTCGTCGATCACATCGGAATGTGAGGTCATGCGCGTCCCTTGGGGGGTCGGGGGTCGGGGATGGATGCCGGGCTTGCCGGAACCGGACGTGCGACGATGGCACGTCCCTACGGTTCCGTAACCTACGGCGACGTAAGTATGGCAGCGTGTCGAGCGGCGGCAAGAGCCCGAGCGCCTGCGCGTCCCCATCGACACCTATCCTTGGAATCGGTCGGACAGCGCGGTCCGCTGAAGTTTCCTTCCCGGACGCTCCGGCCCGTATGCGGCACCAGGCCGCGCGGCAGACGGCCGGGTACCTCCCCGAGACGCTTCAACACTGCAAGGAGCCGCACCTGTGAGCAGTGCCGACGACCAGACCACCACGACCGGCAGCGAGCTGCGCGCCGACATCCGCCGCCTGGGTGACCTCCTCGGAGAGACCCTCGTCCGGCAGGAGGGCCCGGAACTCCTCGAACTGGTCGAGAAGGTCCGCCGCCTCACCCGCGAGGACGGCGAGGCCGCCGCCGAGCTGCTGCGCGGCACCGAACTCGAGACAGCCGCCAAGCTCGTGCGCGCCTTCTCCACCTACTTCCACCTCGCCAACGTCACCGAACAGGTGCACCGCGGCCGTGAACTGCGCGCCCGACGCGCCGCCGAGGGCGGCCTCATCGCCCGAACGGCCGACCGCCTCAAGGACGCCGACCCCGAACACCTGCGGTCCACCGTCCGCAACCTCAACGTCCGGCCCGTCTTCACCGCCCACCCCACCGAGGCCGCACGCCGTTCCGTCCTCAACAAGCTGCGGCGCATCGCCGCCCTCCTCGACACCCCCGTCCTGGACTCCGACCGCCGCCGCCACGACGTCCGCCTCGCCGAGAACATCGACCTGGTGTGGCAGACCGACGAGCTGCGCGTCGTACGGCCCGAACCCGCCGACGAGGCCCGCAACGCCATCTACTACCTCGACGAGCTGCACGCCGGCGCCGTCGGCGACGTCCTGGAGGACCTCACCGCGGAACTGGAACGCGTCGGCGTCCGCCTCCCCGACGACACCCGCCCGCTCACCTTCGGCACCTGGATCGGCGGCGACCGCGACGGCAACCCCAACGTCACCCCCCAGGTCACCTGGGACGTCCTCATCCTCCAGCACGAATACGGCATCAACGACGCCCTGGAGATGATCGACGAGCTGCGCGGCCTGCTCTCCAACTCCATCCGCTACACCGGCGCCACCGAGGAACTCCTCGACTCCCTGCGCGCCGACCTCGACCGGCTGCCCGAGATCAGCCCCCGCTACAAGCGCCTCAACGCCGAGGAGCCCTACCGCCTCAAGGCCACCTGCATCCGGCAGAAGCTGGAGAACACCAAGCAGCGCCTCGCCAAGGGCACCGCCCACGAGGACGGCCGCGACTACCTCGGCACCGGCGAACTCCTCGCCGACCTGCGGATCATCCAGACCTCCCTGCGCCGGCACCGCGGCGGCCTCTTCGCCGACGGCCGCCTCGGCCGCACCATCCGCACCCTCGCCGCCTTCGGCCTCCAGCTCGCCACCATGGACGTCCGCGAACACGCCGACGCCCACCACCACGCCCTCGGCCAGCTCTTCGACCGGCTCGGCGAGGAATCCTGGCGCTACGCCGACATGCCCCGCGAGTACCGCACCAAGCTCCTCGCCAAGGAACTGCGCAGCCGCAGGCCC
>NZ_VOGW01000151.1 GCF_007896895.1 Streptomyces misionensis
GGGGGGTGGCGGCGGGGGTCGGGGGGGTGGGGGGGGGTGCCGGCAGGGGTGGGGTGGGGGGGGCGCGGGGCGGTGGGGGGCGCGAGGGGGGTGACGGTGAGGAGGTTGGCCGGGGCGGCGGGGGGGTCGACGAGGCCGGGCGGGTGGGCGAGGCCGGCCTCGTCGACCTGCACGCCGGCTGGGCCAAGATCGGCATCGTCCCCCTCCTGGAGACCACCGACGAACTGCGCGCCGCCGACACCATCCTGGAGGACATGCTCTCCGACCCCTCCTACCGGCGCCTGGTCGCCCTGCGCGGCGACGTCCAGGAGGTCATGCTCGGCTACTCCGACTCCTCCAAGTTCGGCGGCATCACCACCAGCCAGTGGGAGATCCACCGCGCCCAGCGCCGGCTGCGCGACGTCGCCCACCGCTACGGCGTACGCCTGCGCCTCTTCCACGGCCGCGGCGGCACCGTCGGCCGCGGCGGCGGCCCCTCCCACGACGCCATCCTCGCCCAGCCCTGGGGCACCCTCGAAGGCGAGATCAAGGTCACCGAACAGGGCGAGGTCATCTCCGACAAGTACCTGATCCCCTCCCTCGCCCGGGAGAACCTGGAACTCACCGTCGCCGCCACCCTCCAGGCCTCCGCCCTGCACACCGCCCCCCGCCAGTCCGACGAGGCCCGCGCCCGCTGGGACGCCGCCATGGACGTCGTCTCCGACGCCGCCCACGCCGCCTACCGCAGGTTCGTCGAGGACCCCGACCTGCCGGCGTACTTCCTCGCCTCCACGCCGGTCGACCAGCTCGCCGACCTGCACCTCGGCTCACGGCCCTCCCGCCGCCCCGGCTCGGGCGTCTCCCTCGACGGCCTGCGCGCCATCCCGTGGGTGTTCGGCTGGACCCAGTCCCGCCAGATCGTCCCCGGCTGGTTCGGCGTCGGCTCCGGCCTCAAGGCCCTGCGCGAAGCCGGCCTGGACACCGTCCTCGCCGAGATGCACGAGCAGTGGCACTTCTTCCGCAACTTCATCTCCAACGTGGAGATGACCCTCGCCAAGACCGACCTCAGAATCGCCCGGCACTACGTCGACAGCCTCGTGCCCGACGACCTCAAGCACGTCTTCGACACCATCAGCGCCGAACACGAACTCACCGTCCGCGAAGTCCTGCGCGTCACCGGCGAGGACGACCTCCTCGACGCCCAGCCCGTCCTGAAGCAGACCTTCGCCATCCGCGACGCCTACCTCGACCCCATCTCCTACCTCCAGGTCGCCCTCCTCAAGCGCCAGCGCGAAGAGGCCGCGACCGGCGGCGAACCCGACCCGCTGCTCGCCCGCGCCCTGCTCCTCACCGTCAACGGCGTGGCCGCCGGCCTGCGCAACACCGGCTGAACCAGCGCGGAACCACACCGAAAAAGGGTGCCCCCGAGGTCGTACGACCCCGGGGGCACCCCCCTTTTCCGACCAGCCTCACTGCACCGCGACGAACGCCGCCGTCAGCAACCCCAGCCCCGCGAGGCCCAGCACCCACGCCAGCCGCGTCAGCCGCATCCCGCCCGCGACCACCACCGAGGCCAGCAACAACGCCCCACCGAGCGGCACCCACGCGTACAGCATCCCCGCCGGACCCGAACGCAGGCCCTGCGCCGTCCCCGGCTTCAGCACCACGTCGTACGTCCGCCCCTTGCGCACCGCCACCGACTCCGGGAGCTCCACCCGCGCCCGGGCCCGCGCCCCCGCCGACGTCGGCGAGAACGGCCCGCTACAGGTGCCGCCCGCACAGGCCGCCACCCTCACCGTGCCCTGCTCCCGCCCCTTGGGCAGCAGCACATGCTGCGCGCTCCCCCAGGAACCCCACACCCCCGCGAACACGATCAGCGCGGCGAGCGCGCCCATCGCCGCGACCCGCCCGAACCGCAACGCGGACACGGACGCCTGGACAGCGGAACGGGTGGCGATGGCAGGCATGGCCGGGATCATTGGCCATACCCGCACGACCGGTCAACTCGCCCGACCACCAAGGACGGACAAGTCCGGAGTTGTACGACGCCCCGCCCCCGCTCAGGAGTTGTACGCGCTCTGCGCCCACTCCAGCCCCTCCGTCACCAGACACTCCACCGCGTCCGCCGCCCGGTCCACGAAGTAGTCCAGCTCCTTGCGCTCGGCCGAGGAGAAGTCCTTCAGCACGAAGTCCGCCACCTGCATACGACCCGGCGGCCGCCCGATCCCGAACCGCACCCGGTGATAGTCCGCCCCCATCGCCTTCGTCATCGACTTCAGACCGTTGTGCCCGTTGTCCCCGCCGCCCAGCTTCAGCCGCAGCGTGCCGTAGTCGATGTCCAACTCGTCGTGCACGGCGACGATGTTCGCCACCGGCACCTTGTAGAAGTCCTTCAGCGCGTTCACCGGGCCACCGGACAGATTCATGAAGGACATCGGCTTCGCCAGGATCACCCGGCGGTTCGCCGGCCCCGCCGGACCGATCCGCCCCTCCAGCACCTGCGCCTGCGCCTTGCCCGCCCGCTTGAACTTCCCCCCGATCCGCTCCGCGAGCAGGTCCGCCACCATGAAGCCGACATTGTGCCGGTTCATGGCGTACTCCGGCCCGGGATTCCCGAGCCCGACAATCAACCAGGGGCCACTGGTCGGGGTGGTCACGTCCATGTCTCCTCGAATGCGCGAACAGCCGCTGCCTCCCCAGGAAGCAGCGGCTGCGTACCGCTGTGGACAGCCGTGCCGTTCCGGCCGACGGCGCCGGGCACCTATCGACGAGGGCCCGGCTCCGGCAGAGCGGAACCGCCGGTCCGGCTCAGGCCTCGGCGGCCTCTTCGCCCTCCGCGGCCTCTTCGCCCGCGGTCTCCTCGGCCTGCGCCTGCAGGACCTGGAGCACGACCGCGTCCTCCTCGACGGCCAGGGTGACGCCGCTCGGCAGCGTGATGTCCTTGGCGTGGATGGAGGCACCGGCCTCCAGACCCTCGACGGAGACGGTGACCGACTCCGGGATGTGGGTGGCCTCGGCCTCGACCGGCAGCGCGGCCAGGACGTGCTCCAGCAGGTTGCCGCCCGGGGCCAGCTCGCCCTCGGTGTGCACCGGGATCTCGACCGTGACCTTCTCGCCGCGCTTGACCAGCAGCAGGTCGACGTGCTCCAGGAAGCCCTTCAGCGGGTCACGCTGCACGGCCTTCGGGATGGCCAGCTCGTTGGTCTTGCCGTCGATGTCCAGCGAGATCAGGACGTTCGGCGTACGCAGCGCCAGCAGCAGCTCGTGACCCGGCAGGGTCAGGTGCAGCGGCTCGGTGCCGTGGCCGTACAGAACACCCGGAACCTTGTTCTCACGGCGGATGCGGCGGGCCGCACCCTTGCCGAACTCGGCGCGGGACTCGGCGGCGATCTTCACCTCGGACATGTGGATCACTCCTCGTAGTAACTCGGAACGGACGTGGTCACCCGGCCACGAACGGCCTGCTACGAAGAGCGCGTCGATAACGGACCGCCGTACACAGAAGTACGGCCTCCCTCGCCGAGCAACTCGTGCAGTTTACTCGGACCGGGAGGCCGTACCCAAAAGGATCTTCGGCTAGCCGCGACGGCCGGCCTGAAGAAACCTCACTGCTCGTCGAAGAGGCTGGTCACCGAGCCGTCCTCGAACACCTCACGCACCGCGCTCGCGATCGTCGGAGCGATCGACAGCACCGTGATCTTGTCCAGATCCCGGCCCAGCTCCGCCGGCGTCGGCAGCGTGTTCGTGAACACGAACTCACTCACCCGCGAGTTCTTCAGCCGGTCCGCCGCCGGACCCGACAGCACACCGTGCGTCGCCGTCACGATGACGTCCTCCGCACCGTGCGCGAACAACGCGTCGGCCGCCGCACAGATCGTGCCACCCGTGTCGATCATGTCGTCCACCAGGACACACACCCGGCCCTTGACCTCACCCACGACCTCGTGGACGGTCACCTGGTTCGCCACGTCCTTGTCACGCCGCTTGTGCACGATCGCCAGCGGCGCACCCAGCCGGTCACACCACCGGTCCGCCACCCGCACCCGGCCCGCGTCCGGCGAGACCACCGTCAGCTTGTTCCGGTCCACCTGCCCGCCCACGTAGTCCGCCAGCAGCGGCAGCGCGAACAGATGGTCCACCGGACCGTCGAAGAAGCCCTGGATCTGGTCCGTGTGCAGATCCACGGTCAGAATCCGGTCGGCACCCGCCGTCTTCATCAGATCCGCGATCAGACGCGCCGAAATCGGTTCACGACCCCGGTGCTTCTTGTCCTGCCGCGCGTAACCGTAGAACGGCACGATCACCGTGATCGAACGAGCCGACGCACGCTTCAGCGCGTCGATCATGATCAGCTGCTCCATGATCCACTTGTTGATCGGAGCCGTGTGGCTCTGGATCAGGAAGCAGTCCGCACCACGGGCCGACTCCTGGTAACGCACATAGATCTCACCGTTGGCGAAATCGAAGGCCTTCGTCGGGACGACCCCGACACCCAGCTGCTGGGCGACCTCCTCGGCAAGCTCGGGGTGGGCGCGGCCGGAGAAGAACATCATCTTCTTCTCGCCGGTCGTCTTGATCCCGGTCACAGCACTGTCTCCTCAGAGGTTGTCTCAGCCAGGCGGCTGCTCGAACGACCTCCCGTCCGAGCGTGAGAGGCCGAATCAGCTGGTAGGGGTGTGGGTGCACCTGCGCGGATGTGCACTTATCACGGTACGCCGAGTTTGACGCACTCGTTTCCGGTCAGTCCTCGCTCCCGCCCGGCCGGGACGCCTCCTCGGCCGCCTTCGCCGCCGCGCTCCCCGGCCGCTTCCGAGCCACCCAACCCTCGATATTCCGCTGCTGACCACGGGCCACGGCCAGCGAACCGGGCGGCACGTCCTTCGTGATCACGGAACCCGCGGCGGTGTAGGCACCGTCCCCGACCGTGACAGGCGCCACAAACATGTTGTCCGAACCCGTCCGGCAATGCGACCCGATCGTCGTGTGGTGCTTGTCCTGACCGTCGTAGTTCACGAACACGCTCGCCGCACCGATGTTCGTGTACTCACCGATCGTCGCGTCACCCACGTACGACAGGTGCGGCACCTTCGTACCCTCACCGATCCGGGCGTTCTTCGTCTCGACGTACGTCCCGATCTTGCCCTTCGCACCCAGCCGCGTCCCCGGCCGCAGATACGCGTACGGCCCCACGGTCGCCCCGGCACCCAGCACGGCCCCGTCCGACACGGTGTTGTCCACCCGCGCCCCGGCACCCACCTTCGTGTCCTTCAACCGGGTGTTGGGCCCGACCTCCGCACCCTCCGCCAGATGCGTGGCACCGATCAGCTGCGTGCCCGGATGCACCACCGCGTCCCGCTCGAAGGTCACGGTCACATCCACCCACGTACTGGCCGGGTCCACGACGGTCACCCCGTCCAGCATCGCCTGCGTCAGCAACCGGTCGTTGAGGATGCGGCGCGCCTCGGCCAGCTGCACCCGGTTGTTGATCCCGGCGATCTCCCGGTGATCACCCGCCACCGAGGCCCCGACCCGGTGCCCGGCCTCGCGCAGGATGCCCAGCACGTCCGTGAGGTACTCCTCGCCCTGGCTGTTGTTCTTGCGCACCTTCGTCAGCGCGTCCGCCAGCAGCCGGCCGTCGAACGCGAACACCCCGCTGTTGATCTCCCGGATCGCCCGCTGGGCCTCGCTCGCGTCCTTGTGCTCCACGATCGCCGTCACCGCGCCCGACGCCTCGTCCCGCACGATGCGGCCGTACCCGGTCGCGTCCGGGACCTCGGCGGTCAGCACGGTCACGGCGTTGCCGTCTCCGTGGTGCGTCTCGGCGAGCCGCCGCAGGGTCTCGGCGGTCAGCAGCGGGGTGTCCCCGCAGACGACGACCACGGTGCCGGTGACGGCGCCCCCGAGCTCTTCGAGACCCATCCGCACGGCGTGTCCGGTGCCGTTCTGCTGCTCCTGCACGGCGGTGCGGACGGCGGGATCGATCTCCGTCAGGTGCGCGGTGACCTGCTCACGGGCGTGGCCGACGACGACGACCAGGTTTTCGGGCTTCAACTCGCGGGCCGCGGCGAGCACATGGCCCACGAGGGAGCGGCCGCAGATCTGGTGCAGCACCTTGGGTGTGGCCGACTTCATACGGGTGCCCTCACCCGCTGCGAGAACGACGACGGCTGCCGGGCGGATGGCACTCACAGGGTTGCCCTTCGGCTCTGAATGGGTGGGGAACAGCCGCAGGATACCGGGGCGGGTTTCGGGGGGTATGAGTGCGGGCCCTGACGGGGAGGTCAGGGCCCGAACCAGGGTCTTGTGTGCTGTGGCTCCCCCGCAAGGATTCGAACCTTGTCCTGCTGGTACCAAAAACCAGTGTGCTGCCAGTTACACCACGGGGGACAGCGCTTCAGACCTTACCCGAGACGTACCTCGGCCTGGGTCACGATTCCTTGCCACCAGCCCTCGATCCGGTTGTACAGATGGGCGCTTCGGGCCACGCAGACGACCAGGCACCCGTGATAGTCGTCGCCGGTGTTCTTGCGGACCGTCTTGGGATTGTGCTTCTTGAGGGTCGGCCGCGCGAAGCCGGACACGTCCACGCCGGCGATCGCGGCCCAGTGGCGATGGGCCGCCTCGATGTCCGCGGACTCGTGGATGAGCACCCGGAAGGACAGGCGCTCGCGGTCCACCCCGAGCAGGTCGAGCCAGGCCAGATAGGTCTTGATCACACCGGCGTCGCTGTTGACGAAGACCGCGCGTTCCCGGCGGTCGTACGGTTTGCTCTTCGAGCCCTCCGCCCAGTAGAGGGCGATCCCCGCCATGAAGAGCTCGCGGTCGGTCAGCTCCCCGATCTCCCGCAGCGCGGACGCCTTGGTCTCGTCGCGCTTCTGCCGCTCGGCGGCGCGGCGCCGAGCGAGGCCCTCATGCATCAGCGCGCGTTGTTCCTCCGGCGTGTAGCGGGGCTCCGGTCTGGGGAGATCCCGCACCCACAACGACACCGAACTCCTGGAGCAGCCCAGCTCCGTCTCGATCCGGTCGTAGGTCCACCCCTGGAGTCGTAGCTCGCGGGCGCGCTCGCGGAGGTCGTCCTTGGCGTTGGGGCGCTTGGTCCAGGCGGGTGGGGGTTCGCCCTTGACCAGGCGGTTGAGGACGTCGTTGTTGAAGATCTTCAGCTGGTCGCGGATCTGGCGGAGGCTGTGCCCCGCGCGGCGCAGGGCGATCGCCTGGTTCCGGAGGGTCTCGAAGTCGGCGTATCTGCCGTGGGGGTGCGTCATAGGCATACCGTCCGGGCGGAATGTGGGATTCCGGGATCGAACGGAGGGAGTTCACCAGTTCGAGGGATAGGGGGAGGTTTCGAGCGAGGTGGGGTGTGGGGTGTGCTGTGTGCAGGTAGGTGAAAGTCACCGGAAAAGCCCCGCTCCGCGCCCGTAGGCTGGACGCATGACCATGACGGGGGAAGACCACTCCAGGGCGCTGACCGGCCCTTGGTGGTGGCCGCGGCGGCGCAGCGCGGTGTTCGACGGGGCGCTCGCCGTGGCGTCGGCCGCGGAGTGCGGCGCGGAGGGGCTGGGTTTCGCCCGGGACGCGGGGATCCCGGTCTGGGCGGGTGTGCTGTTCGGCGTGGCGGCCGGTGCGGTGCTGCTGGTGCGGCGCAGGTGGCCGGTCGCGGTGGTGCTGGTGGCGATCGCGGTGACCCCGGCGCAGATGGGTTTCCTGCTGGGCATCGTGGGTCTGTACACGCTGGCGGCGGCGGAGGTGCCGCGGCGGATCATCGGGGTGCTGGCGGGCATGTCGCTGGCGGGTACGGCGGTGGTGACGTTCGTCCGGGTCCGGCAGGGCATGGCGCGCGGTGATCTGACCCTGGGTGACTGGTTCGTGCCGTTCGCGGCGGTGGCGACGGCGCTGGGGCTGACGGCTCCGCCGGTGTTGCTGGGTCTGTACGTGGGGGCGCGGCGCCGGCTGATGGAGAGCCTGCGGGAGCGGGCGGACAGTCTGGAGCGGGAGCTTCAGCTGCTCGCGGAGCGGGCGGAGGAGCGGGCCGAGTGGGCGCGCAACGAGGAGCGGACGCGGATCGCGCGGGAGATGCACGACGTGGTCGCGCACCGGGTGAGTCTGATGGTGGTGCACGCGGCGGCGTTGCAGGCGGTGGCGCGGAAGGATCCGGAGAAGGCGGTGCGCAACGCGGCTCTGGTGGGGGACATGGGCCGGCAGGCGTTGACGGAGTTGCGGGAGATGCTGGGGGTGCTGCGGGCCGGGGA
>NZ_VOGW01000152.1:0-825 GCF_007896895.1 Streptomyces misionensis
GCACCACCCGGTACGCCGTCTGCTCCACCTCCGCCGCATACGACCGCACCTCACCCTCCACCGACAGATCCACGACCATCCCCGCCGCCGCCGACTGCCCCAGCAACTCCTCCAGCTCCGACAGACACGGACCCTCACCCGTCTCCTCCGCCACCCGGGAAGCGGCCGCGGCGGCCGCTTCCCGGGTGGCGGAGGAGACGGGTGAGGGTCCGTGTCTGTCGGAGCTGGAGGAGTTGCTGGGGCAGTCGGCGGCGGCGGGGATGGTCGTGGATCTGTCGGTGGAGGGTGAGGTGCGGTCGTATGCGGCGGAGGTGGAGCAGACGGCGTACCGGGTGGTGCAGGAGGCGTTGACGAACGTGCACAAGCATGCGGCGGGGGCGAAGACGCATGTGCGGTTGGCGCACCGGGTGTCGGAGATCGCGATGCAGGTGGAGAACGAGCCGCCGCCGGAGCCGGGGTCTGCGTCGGCGGCGGGTTTGCCGTCGGGTGGCAATGGTCTGGTGGGCATGCGGGAGCGGGTGCTGGCGTTGGGCGGGGTGTTCGTGTCGGGGCCGACGGACGCGGGTGGTTTCCGGGTGTCGGCGGTGATTCCGGCGGTGTAGGTGGGGTGGCGGGGTCAGCCGGCGGTGAGGCGTACGGGTGTTATGCCGGTGATGAGGGTGGTCAGGGCGTGGTCGATGTCGGGGCCGATGTACCAGTCGCCGGTGTGGTCGAGGGCGTAGACGCGGCCTTCGGTGTCGATGGCGAGGACGGCGGTGGTGTCGGTCTCGGCGCCGAGGGGGCACAGTTCGGTGCCGAGGGCGCGGCCGAGGTCGCCGAGGGTGC
>NZ_VOGW01000152.1:1105-3766 GCF_007896895.1 Streptomyces misionensis
CCCCGGCTCCCGGTGCGCCGCAGCCTCCCGGTGCCGTGCACCACGCGGAGACCGTGCTGGCCGCGCCGCCCCCGGGTGGTCCCGGCATGCCTCCGCCGCCGCCCGGGCACGGTGCTCCGGGCATGCCTCCGGGGCCGCCCGGCGCACCGGGTGTCCCCGGCCCCCCGCCGCCGGTGCCCGGCGCTCCGATGCCTCCGGGCGCCGTACCGCCTCCGGGTGGTCCCCTGCCGGGGCAGCCGCCGGCGTACGGGTATCCGCAGCCGCCCGCCGGGCAGCCGACGGTCGGTCCGGGCTACCAGGCGGTCCTGCGCTACCGGGCGCAGGACGGTTCGGAGCAGCAGCTGATCCGGCGTTCCGCGCCGGGTACGCCGCATCCGGAGTGGCAGATCTTCCATGAGCTGCGCTCGCTGAACGTGCCGCCGGACCAGGTGCTGGAGCTGCACACGGAGCTGGAGTCGTGCGAGCTGCCGGGTGCCTACTGCGCGCGGATGATCCGGGAGCAGTGGCCGCAGGCGCGGATCACGAGCATCGCGCCGTACGGCACGGACCATGCGAGCCGCCAGGAGGGCATGCAGCAGCTGCTGGCCCATCAGGGCGAGTTGCACCAGGTGGCGGACGGTCCCGCGCGCCCCGCGCCGGTGCGTGCGCCGTTGCCGCCGGTGCAGGTCGCGCCCCCGGTGCCGCCGGAGGGCGTGGCGCAGGAGCTGGCGGCGGCGTTCGGGCCGGGGGTCTTCCGGTTCGAGCAGCAGGCGGTGTCCCGGCAGGGGGTGCCGCCGGTCGTGGCGCACACCCTGGTGGTGGCCGGTCTGCCGCTGGACATGGGCCCGTTCTTCTGGGCGCAGGCGCAGCCGGGCCGGCCGGTGCCGACGCTGGCGGAGCTGGCGGCCGAGCGCGGGGTGCGGCCGGCGCCGGACGCGGGGTCGTACCTGGTGATGGGCACGGACTTCGGCAAGGCGGTCTGTGCGCAGTACGGGACGGCGAACATCGTGGCCGTGCCGGTGGAGGCGGGGCCGGGCGGTGCGCCGGTGCCGCCGCAGTTCGTGAACACCGGGCTGCCGGAGTTCGTGCGCTGTCTGGCGCTGCTGGGCCGGATGTGGCGGCTGCGGTACGGGCTGAACCAGGAGCAGGCGGGCCGCTGGACCGTCGACTTCCAGGCGCAGCTGGCCGCGCTCGACCCGGCGGCGCTCGGTTCGCCGGAGAGCTGGTGGTCGGTGCTGCTGGAGCAGATGTGGGACGGCCTGCTGTAGTGCGGGCCCGTACGGAGACGGCGGTGGTCGTCATCGAGGAGGGTGTGCGGGAGCAGGGGTAACCGCCGGACCGGAATGCCTGGGCCGTGACGGACGATGTCGCGCCCGTGACGTTGCTGCGGAGTGTCGCGTTATGAACACTTCCGCCGCATCCGTCACGATGTGCGCGAAGTCGTCCTGTCGGACAGGTCCGCCGGAGAGGGGTTCCCAGGGTGAGCAGCGCATGGATGCCGCCGGGCGGCTTCGCGACCGTCCGGGGGCGCGGGTACCGCCCCGGCCAGGTCGACGCGTACCTGGAGGCGCTGTCCGAGTGCCGGGACGCCGCGTGGGAACGTGCCGCGCGGCTGACCGTGCTGGCCAAGGACATGGCGGCGGACCTCGCGCGGCTGCGGGAGGCCGTCGCGCGGCTGGAGCCGCAGGAGTACGAGACGCTCGCGGAGGGCGCGCGGAATCTGTACCGGCTCGCGCTGGAGGAGGCGGAGCAGGTGCGCGAGCGCGCGCGGTGCGAGGCGCGGGAGCGGGTCGCGCGGGCCGAGGCGGACGCCGAGGGCGTGCGCCGGGCGGCTCGGGAGTCGGCGGACGCGCTGCGCGCGGAGGCCGACGAACACGCCCGTCAACTGCTCCTCGCCGCGCGCGCCGAGGCCGACGGCATCCGTGTCGGGGCCCGCCGGGCGGTGAAGGAGAGCCGGAGGCAGTCCCTTGCGGCGCTGCGCGAGGCGCGGCAGCACACCGCCGCCCTGCTGGCCGAGCAGACCCGGCAGCAGGACGAGCGCCTGGCCGGGTTCGAGCGCGAGGAGGCCGAGAGGTCGGCCGCCCTGGACGCCCGGCACGTCGGGCTGGAGGCCCGTGCCGAGGCCGAAGTGGCCGCGGCCGAACGGGCCCTGGCGCAGGCCGGGGAGTACGCCCGCCATCGCGAGGAGGAGGCCCGTACGCACGCGGCCGACATCGTCGCCGAGGCCCGCGCCCGGGCCGGCCGCATCGCCCGCGAGACGGAGCGGGTGCTGCGTGAGCACAGCGCGGCCTGGGACGACGTGCAGGCCCATATGGACCACGTGCGCAGCAAGCTGACGATGCTGACGGGCCGGGCGGCCCTGGACTAGCAGGGATCGGGCCGGGGCCGGCAGGGATCGGTCGGGACCGGCCGGGTCCGGTCGGGATCCGGCGCCCGCTTCTCCGACGCTCGGCCCTTCCGATGCTCGGCCCTTCCGATGCTCGGCCCTTCCGGCGCCCGGCCCTTCCGGCGCCCGGCCGAAAGTCCGCGTCTGGTCGTGCCCCGCCCCGCATCCGAAGGTGGAGACGACCCCGACCGCGGCTCCACCCGGCGGTGGAGTTCCCCTAGGGGGTCCTCCGGAGAACGGCTCGGGGCGGGTTCGTCCCGGCGGAGGACGAGGGGGTGCCGGGGTCGTTCCTAACC
>NZ_VOGW01000152.1:4046-17898 GCF_007896895.1 Streptomyces misionensis
TGGGGTTTTCCCCCTCGTGAAGACGGGGCTTCGCACCAGCGCGCCGGGACCGGTCGAACCACGAGACTCGTCGACGTACCCGGAACGCACATACCTCGGACTACGGGGCGGTACACGAACTTGCCGACCGACATAGGAGACATACCGTGACATCGGCTGTGACAATTCCCAGGCACGGGGGCACTGGAGAGCGTACGGCCGTTGCCGCGCGGGCGCGGCAGGTCGTGAAGGCGTACGGGTCCGGCGAGACCCGTGTCGTCGCCCTGGACCACGTCGACGTGGACATCGCCAGAGGCCGCTTCACCGCGATCATGGGGCCCTCGGGCTCCGGCAAGTCCACGCTGATGCACTGCCTGGCGGGCCTGGACACGGTGACGGGTGGTCAGATCTTCCTGGACGAGACCGAGATCACCGGCCTGAAGGACAAGAAGCTCACCCAGCTGCGCCGGGACCGGATCGGCTTCATCTTCCAGGCGTTCAACCTGCTGCCGACGCTCAACGCCCTCGAGAACATCACGCTGCCCATGGACATAGCCGGCCGCAAGCCCGACCGGGCGTGGCTGGACCGGGTCGTGGAGACCGTCGGCCTCGCCGGCCGGCTCAAGCACCGGCCGACCCAGCTCTCCGGCGGCCAGCAGCAGCGCGTCGCCGTGGCCCGCGCGCTCGCCGCCCGCCCGGAGATCATCTTCGGTGACGAGCCGACCGGAAACCTCGACTCCCGCGCCGGCGCCGAGGTGCTGGGCTTCCTGCGCCGCTCGGTGGACGAGCTGGGCCAGACCATCGTGATGGTCACCCACGACCCCGTCGCCGCCTCCTACGCGGACCGTGTGCTGTACCTGGCCGACGGCCGCATCGTGGACGAGATGCACCAGCCCACGGCCGATCAGGTCCTGGACCGCATGAAGGACTTCGACTCCCGGGGCCGTACGTCATGACCGTCCTGAAGACCTCCCTGCGCAACTTCGTCGCGCACAAGGGCCGCATGGCGCTCTCGGCGGTCGCGGTCCTGCTCTCGGTCGCCTTCGTGTGCGGCACGCTGGTGTTCACCGACACCATGAACACCACCTTCGACAAGCTGTTCCAGGCGACCGCGTCGGACGTCACGGTCAGCGCCGGCGGTGCCTCCGACACCGGGCAGACCACCTCCCGCACCGGCAAGCCGCCGGTCATGCCGGCCTCCGTCCTCGGCACCGTCCGCGGTGTCCAGGGCGTCCGCTCGGCCGAGGGCACGGTGTACTCGACCTCGGTGACCGTGATCGACGCCAAGAAGGACAAGCTGTCGCCGAGCAGCGGCGCGCCCACCATCGTCGGCAGCTGGAGCGGCAACGACGCCCGCACCATGAAGATCACCTCCGGCGCGGCGCCCAAGGGCCCGGACCAGGTGATGGTGGACAAGGACACCGCCGACAAGCACCACCTGAAGCTGGGCGACGACATCGGCATGATCTCGGTCGTCGGCACGCACCACGCCCGTGTCTCCGGCATCGCCGCCTTCGAGGTGACCAACCCCGGCGCGGCCGTCTTCTACCTGGACACGAAGACCGCCCAGCAGACCCTGATCGGCCGCACCGGCGTCTACACCGACGTCAATGTCACCGCTGCCAAGGGCGTGCCGGACGACCGGCTGAAGAAGGACGTCGCGGCCGCGCTCGGGCACGGCTACAAGGTGCGCACCGCCAAGGAGGTCGCCGACGCCAACCAGAAGAGCGTCGAGAGCTTCCTGAACGTCATGAAGTACGCGATGCTCGGCTTCGCCGGGATCGCCTTCCTGGTCGGCATCTTCCTGATCATCAACACCTTCTCGATGCTGGTCGCCCAGCGCACCCGTGAGATCGGCCTGATGCGTGCCATCGGCTCCTCCCGCAAGCAGGTCAACCGCTCCGTGCTGGTCGAGGCGCTGCTGCTGGGCGTGGTCGGTTCGGTGCTCGGCGTCGGCGCGGGCGTCGGCATCGCGGTCGGCCTGATGAAGCTGATGAGCGGCATGGGCATGGAGCTGTCCACGGACGACCTGACGGTCGCCTGGACCACGCCCGCGCTCGGTCTGCTGCTGGGCGTCGTGGTCACCGTGCTGGCGGCCTATCTGCCCGCCCGGCGGGCCGGCAAGGTCTCCCCGATGGCCGCGCTGCGCGACGCCGGTTCGCCGGCCGACGCCAAGGCCGGTGCCGTGCGCGCCGTGCTCGGCCTGCTGCTCACCGGCGCGGGCGTGGCCGGCCTGTACGTCGCCGCAACCTCCGACCAGGCCAAGACCGGCTCGGGCTGGCTGGGCCTGGGCGTGCTGTGCACCCTGGTCGGTTTCGTGGTCGTCGGCCCGCTGCTCGCGGCCGGCCTGGTCCGGGTCCTCGGCGTGGTGCTGCTGCGGGTCTTCGGCCCGGTCGGGCGGATGGCCGAGCGCAACGCGCTGCGCAACCCGCGCCGCACCGGTGCCACCGGCGCCGCCCTGATGATCGGTCTCGCCCTGGTGGCCTGCCTGTCGGTGGTCGGCTCCTCCATGGTGGCCTCGGCCACCGACCAGCTGGACAAGACCGTCGGCACGGACTTCATCGTCCAGGGCGACCAGGAGTTCGCCTTCGTCAAGCCGGAGATGGTGCGGCAGATCAAGGCCACGCCCGGCCTGGAGCGGGTCACCGAGTACAAGATCCTCGACGCGGACCTGACCACTCCGGACGGCAAGGTCGTCAAGAACGGGACGATCAACGCGGCCGACGCCACCTACGCCGAGGACGTGCGCACCAAGACGGTCGCCGGCCGCCTGGCCGACGCCTACCGGCCCGACTCCATGTCGGTCTTCGAGGGCTTCGCCAAGGAGCACGGCATCAAGGTCGGCTCCACGGTCACGGTCGCCTTCAAGGGCGGCAGGACCGCCAGGCTCACGGTCCGCGCCATCACCAGCGACGAGGTCGTGATCGACAAGGGCGCCATGTACGCGGCCATCCCCACCGTCGCGAAGTACATGCCGGCCGACAAGATGCCGCTCGACCAGATCGTCTTCGCCACCGCCGAGGACGGACAGCAGGCCGCCGCCTACGCGGCGCTGAAGCGGACGGTGCACGCCGACCCGGCGCTGAACGTGCGCGACCAGACCGACTTCAAGAAGGCGCTGAAGGACCAGATCGGGCAGCTGCTCAACATGATCTACGGCCTGCTGGCCCTGGCGATCATCGTCGCGGTCCTGGGCGTGGTGAACACCCTGGCGCTGTCGGTGGTGGAGCGGACCCGGGAGATAGGCCTGATGCGGGCCATCGGTCTCTCCCGCCGCCAGCTGCGCCGCATGATCCGCCTGGAGTCCGTGGTGATCGCCGTCTTCGGCGCCCTGCTCGGCCTCGGCCTGGGCATGGGCTGGGGCGCGACCGCCCAGAAGCTCCTCGCCCTCCAGGGGCTGAAGGTCCTGGACATCCCCTGGCCGACGATCATCGCGGTCTTCATCGGCTCCGCCTTCGTGGGCCTGTTCGCCGCCCTGATCCCCGCCTTCCGGGCGGGCCGGATGAACGTGCTGAACGCCATCGCCACGGATTAGCCGCGGACCGGCCGCCGGCCGGTCCGAGGTCCGCCGCAGACGGGGGTTGCGGGGGAGCACCCGGTGCCGGGACGTCCCGAGGGACGCCCGGCACCGGGTTTGTGCCGCCCGGACGCCTTTCCGGGGAACCCGGGGGCCGAGCCCCCGGTTGTCCACAGGCTCCGCCGGCCGCCCCGGCGGCGTCGTACGCTGGACACTCGTTGCCCACCCCTGGACGGAAAGCCCCATGAGCCTGCACGGTCTGCTCGACGCCGTCGTCAAGGACCCCGCCCTCGCGGAAGCGATCACGGCGGCCGCGGACGGCAACCGCATGCACGTCGACCTCGTCGGTCCCTCGGCGGCCCGCCCCTTCTCGGTCGCCGCCCTGGCCCGCGAGACCGGCCGCACCGTGCTCGCGGTCACGGCGACCGGCCGTGAGGCGGAGGACCTCGCGGCGGCGCTGCGCTCGCTGCTGCCGGCGGAGGGCATCGTGGAGTACCCCTCCTGGGAGACGCTGCCGCACGAGCGCCTCAGCCCCCGCAGCGACACCGTCGGCCGGCGCCTCGCCGTGCTGCGCCGCCTCGCCCACCCCCGCGCCGACGACCCCGAGACCGGCCCGGTCTCCGTTGTCGTGGCACCGGTACGGTCCGTGCTCCAGCCGCAGGTCAAGGGCCTCGGCGACCTGGAGCCGGTGTCCCTGCGCTCCGGTCAGAACGCCGATCTGAACGACGTGGTGGACGCCCTCGCGGCCGCCGCCTACGCGCGGGTCGAGCTGGTGGAGAAGCGCGGCGAGTTCGCCGTGCGCGGCGGCATTCTGGACGTGTTCCCGCCCACCGAGGAACACCCCCTGCGCATCGAGTTCTGGGGCGACGACGTCGAGGAGATCCGCTACTTCAAGGTCGCCGACCAGCGCTCCCTGGAGATCGCCGAGCACGGCCTGTGGGCGCCGCCCTGCCGCGAGCTGCTGCTCACCGACGAGGTGCGCGAACGCGCGCGGACCCTCGCCGAGGAACACCCCGAGCTGGGCGAACTCCTGAGCAAGATCGCCGAGGGCATCGCGGTCGAGGGCATGGAGTCCCTCGCCCCTGTCCTGGTGGACGACATGGAGCTGCTGCTCGACGTGCTGCCCCAGGGCTCGATGGCCGTGGTCTGCGACCCCGAGCGGGTCCGTACCCGCGCCGCCGACCTGGTGGCCACCAGCCAGGAGTTCCTCCAGGCGTCGTGGGCCGCCACCGCAGGTGGTGGCGAGGCCCCGATAGACGTCGGCGCGGCCTCCCTGTGGTCCATCGCCGACGTCCGCGACCGGGCGCGCGAGCTGGACATGATGTGGTGGTCCGTGTCGCCCTTCGCGGCCGGTGAAGAGCTCGACGCGGACACCCTGAAGCTGGGCATGCACGCGCCCGACACCTACCGCGGCGACACCGCCCGGGCCCTCGCCGACACCAAGGGCTGGCTCGCCGACGGCTGGCGCGCGGTGTTCGTCACCGAGGGCCACGGTCCGGCCGCCCGCACCGTCGAGGTGCTCGGCAACGAGGGCATCGCGGCCCGCATGGACGCCGACCTCGGCGAGCTGAGCCCGTCCGTGGTGCACGTCTCCTGCGGCTCGATCGAGTACGGCTTCGTCGACCCGGGGCTCAGGCTCGCCGTGCTCACCGAGACCGACCTGTCCGGGCAGCGCACCGCGAGCCGCGACGGCGCCCGGATGCCCGCCCGGCGCCGCAAGACCATCGACCCGCTCACCCTGGAGGCGGGCGACTACATCGTCCACGAACAGCACGGCGTGGGCCGCTACATCGAGATGGTGCAGCGCACCGTGCAGGGCGCCACCCGCGAGTACCTGGTGGTGGAGTACGCCCCCGCCAAGCGCGGCCAGCCCGGCGACCGCCTCTACATCCCCACCGACCAGCTGGAACAGATCACCAAGTACGTCGGCGGCGAGGCCCCCACCCTGCACCGTCTGGGCGGCGCGGACTGGACGAAGACCAAGGCGCGCGCCAAGAAGGCGGTCAAGGAGATCGCCGCCGACCTGATCAAGCTCTACAGCGCCCGCATGGCCGCCCCCGGCCACGCCTTCGGCACCGACACGCCCTGGCAGCGCGAGCTGGAGGACGCCTTCCCCTACGCGGAGACCCCGGACCAGCTCACCACCATCGCCGAGGTCAAGGACGACATGGAGAAGTCGGTCCCGATGGACCGCCTGGTCTGTGGCGACGTCGGCTACGGCAAGACCGAGATCGCGGTGCGCGCCGCCTTCAAGGCCGTACAGGACGGCAAGCAGGTGGCGGTCCTCGTGCCGACGACGCTGCTGGTGCAGCAGCACTTCGGGACGTTCTCCGAGCGCTACGCCCAGTTCCCGGTGAACGTGCGGGCACTGTCCCGGTTCCAGACCGACACCGAGGCCAAGGCGGTCCTGGAGGGCCTGCGCGAGGGCTCGGTGGACGTCGTGATCGGCACCCACCGGCTGTTCTCCTCCGAGACCAAGTTCAAGGACCTCGGCCTGGTCATCGTCGACGAGGAGCAGCGCTTCGGCGTCGAGCACAAGGAGCAGCTGAAGAAGCTCCGCGCCAACGTGGACGTGCTCACCATGTCGGCCACGCCCATCCCGCGCACCCTGGAGATGGCGGTGACCGGCATCCGCGAGATGTCGACCATCACCACGCCGCCGGAGGAGCGCCACCCGGTGCTCACCTTCGTCGGGCCGTACGAGGAGAAGCAGATCGGCGCCGCGGTCCGCCGCGAACTGCTGCGCGAGGGCCAGGTCTTCTACATCCACAACCGGGTCGAGTCGATCGACCGCGCGGCGGCCCGGCTGCGCGACATCGTCCCCGAGGCACGCATCGCCACCGCGCACGGCCAGATGTCGGAGGCGGCGCTGGAGCAGGTCGTGGTCGACTTCTGGGAGAAGAAGTTCGACGTGCTGGTCTCCACCACCATCGTGGAGTCCGGCATCGACATCTCCAACGCCAACACGTTGATCGTGGAGCGCGGCGACACCTTCGGCCTCTCCCAGCTGCACCAGCTGCGCGGACGCGTCGGCCGTGGCCGCGAGCGCGGTTACGCCTACTTCCTCTACCCGCCGGAGAAGCCGCTCACGGAGACCGCCCACGAGCGCCTGGCGACCATCGCCCAGCACACCGAGATGGGCGCGGGCATGTACGTGGCCATGAAGGACCTGGAGATCCGCGGCGCGGGCAACCTGCTGGGCGGCGAGCAGTCCGGGCACATCGCGGGCGTCGGCTTCGACCTGTACGTCCGCATGGTCGGCGAGGCCGTGGCGGACTACCGGCGGCAGCTGGAGACGGGTGAGGGGGAGGCGGAGGAGGCCCCGCTGGAGGTCAAGATCGAGCTGCCGGTCGACGCGCACGTCCCGCACGACTACGCGCCCGGCGAGCGGCTGCGCCTCCAGGCCTACCGCGCCATCGCCTCCGCCAACTCCGAGGAGGACATCAAGGCCGTCCGCGAGGAACTCACCGACCGCTACGGCAAGTTGCCCGAGCCGGTGGAGAACCTGCTGCTGGTGGCCGGGCTGCGGATGCTCGCGCGGGCCTGCGGCGTGGGTGAGATCGTCCTCCAGGGCACCAACATCCGCTTCGCGCCGGTGGAGTTGCGCGAGTCTCAGGAGCTGCGGCTCAAGCGGCTCTACCCCGGTACGGTCATCAAGCCGGCCGTGCACCAGGTGCTGGTGCCCCGCCCGAAGACCGCGAAGGTGGGCGGCAAGCCGCTGGTCGGCCGCGAACTGCTCGCGTGGGTCGGGGAGTTCCTCGCCTCCATCCTGGGCGCGTGACCCGCGGTCCGCGGGCGGTACCTCCTGACGGCCCCTTGAAGAGGATGTGATCCGGCGCACGGTCCCCGTGACCGTGCGCCGCCGCCCGAGCGCCAAGTGCCCTGGTTTGCGCCGCACTTGCCCCTGAATTCCGCCTTCGCCGCCCATCTGGCCCCCGTAAACGGGCAGTTAACGTGGTGGCGGAACGATCCGCCCCGCTTCAGGAGGCGGATCAGGGCGAGCAAGGGGGGCGCAGCGTGACGCGTCTGAAGAGTGGGGCGGTCGGTGCGGTGGTCGTACTGGCCGCGGTGACCGGCTGCAAGTCCGGGCAGAGTACGGGGGCCGCGGGGCCCGAGCCGAAGGGCGGCGGAGGCGCCGCGGTGGCCGCGGCCGACGCGCTGACCGTCAAGGGGCGTGCCCCGAAGACCGGTTACTCCCGCGACCGGTTCGGCAGCGCCTGGGCGGACACGGACTCCAACTCCTGCGACACACGGGACGACATCCTCAAGCGGGACCTGAAGGACGTGAAGTTCACCGGCGGCACCTGCAAGGTCACCTACGGCGTGCTGAACCCCGACCCCTACTCCGGCAAGGAGATCACCTACCGGCGCGGGCGCAGCAAGGTCGACATCGACCATGTCGTCGCCCTGTCGGACGCCTGGCAGAAGGGCGCCAAGTACTGGGACGCGAGCAAGCGCATCGCGCTGGCCAACGACCCGCTCAACCTCATCGCGGTCGACGCGAGCGCCAACCGCGGCAAGGGGGACGGCGACGCGGCCACCTGGCTCCCGCCGGACACCGCCTACCGCTGCACCTACGTGGCGACCCAGGTGGCGGTGAAGAAGAAGTACGGCCTGTGGGTGACCTCCGCCGAGAAGGCCGCGATGAAGAAGGTCCTGGCCGGCTGCCCGGACCAGAAGCTCCCCTCCGGCGGCAACCCGACCGAGGCCCCCTCGCGCTTCACGGCCCGCTGAGCCGGTGAGCCCGCCGGGCCGCCGTCCGGTGTCCGTCGGCGGCCGGCGGCGGGGCCGTCTCGTGGAGCGCCGCCGGTGCCGCGATGCGGTCGGCCGTGGGCGGGTGCGTCGTACGGCGACCGCGCTGCCCGGTGTCCCCGGACAGCGCGTCCCACCGCGTTCGGCGGGTGCCGTCCGCGAGCAGGAGGGCGAGCCCGCCGTGGTACCGCCCCGCCGGCGGCAGCAGTCCGGCCTCCTCGCCCATCAGCGCGAAGGCGCCGAGGCAGAGGTCGTCGGCCGCTTTCAGCGCGGGGACGCGGCGCAGGGCGTCGACCGTGGAGTCCCGCCCGGCGATCCGGGCGGCCACCCGGTCCGCCGCGTACTCCTGTCGGCGGCCGACCGCCTCGGTCAGGCGCGGCCACAGTCCCGCGTACGCGGTGAGGACGACGGCCGGCCGGTGGCCCGGGCCCCGCGCGGCGCCAGGCAACCCGCCAGGGTGACGACGGTGGGGCCCGGCCCGCGGAGCAGGGCGACGTCCACGACCGCAGGGCCCCGAGGTGCAGCGGGGCCGGCAGGTGGAGCACGGCCCGCAGACCGACCGCGAGCGCCGCGCGCGGCACGGCTCGCGGCGGGGCGCCGGGCACGCCGTGTGCCGTGCTCGTCCGGCCGGCGGGGTGGGACGTCGGCCGCGTCGGCCGCCGGGTCCTACTTCAGCCCGGACAGGACCGTCGTCGTCAGCTTCTTGGCGCTGGCGGCGCCGTCGTCGCTGCCGGCCGTGGACATCACGGTGACCACGGCGCTGCCGGAGCGGGCCGCGACGAGCGTGGTGCCGTTCTGCCAGGTGCCGCTCGTCAGGGTCAGGGTGTAGGCCTCGTCGCCGAGTCCGGCGGTGGTCTTGCCGGTGACCTTCACCGTGGCGTGCGTGTCGCTGTCCGTGAAGGTGGCGCAGGCGGTGGCGACGGACGCGAACTCCTTCATCACGGCCTTCGCGGTGGTGCCCTGGAACTCGTCGATCTCCTGGGCCAGGTCCTGCGTCTGGTCCTTGATCGCGTAGTCGTTCTGCGCGAACGACACGCCGCCCTTGTAGCCGGTCGCCTGGATCCAGGAGGTGCCCAGCAGCCGGGTGCAGTCGGTCTTGGCGGTGCTCTTGGCCTCCGGGGCGAGGAACTGGTCGCCGCTGTCCGCGGAGTTGTCGGCCTGGAGGGCGAACCCGGCCGGGAAGGCCGACGCGGGCGCCAGCGCCTTCTTCAGCTGCGTTCCGGTGGAGAGGCCGGCGTTGGGGTCCTTCGCCTTGGCCGGCTTGGTGCTCGCGGAGGAACCGGTGTCCGAGGAGCCGGAGGAGCAGGCGGTGAGGGCCAGGGGCAGGGCCGCCGCGACGGCGAGCAGGGAGGCGGCGCGGGACGAGAGACGCATGACAGTCCTTCAGGGCTGGTGGAACGGAGACGTGCGTACGGCGGGGGCCGTACCGCGCCCGGCGGGGAGCCGGGCGCGTGGGGGAGCGGGGTGGGGCGGGGGGCTCAGGGCTTCCCGGAGGCCGTCGCGCGGCCGACCGGGTCCTGTGTGCCGTGCGGCGTGGGCCCGGTGGCCGGCGACGGGCCCGTGGCGCCGCCGTGACCCCCGTCGTGGGCGACGCGGTCGGCGTGCGCCGACATGGTGCCGATGACCGCCACCCCCACGACGGCGCTCAGCGCGAGCCTGGCCTTCATGCCCATGGCGGCTGTCCCTCCCCGGAGCGGCGGCCTCCCCCTCCGGTGGCCGCTCGTTCGCTGGGTCAATAAGATCAGAGCTTGTGAACCGAGTCAACATGATTCCCGGCGAAGGGATATGGACACGTCGTGAATAGGTGGATCTTGTGTACGCCGGTATGCTCGGCGCACGTACCAGACGAGGGGAGCGGGCCGGTGCAGGACCAAGCGACAGAGGTGACCGCCGCCGGTATCGCGCGGCTCGCCGGGGTGGGCCGGGCCGCCGTCAGCAACTGGCGCCGTCGGCACGCCGACTTCCCCAAGCCGGTCGGCGGCACCGAGACCAGCCCGTCCTTCGCGCTCACCGAGGTCGAGGCGTGGCTGCGCAAGCAGGGGAAACTCGCCGAAGTCCCGTTGCGCGAAAGGGTCTGGCAGCAACTGGCCGGTCACCCCCAGGGCCCGCTCACCGCCCTGGTGCACGCCGGCTGCGCCCTGCTGCTGATCCATGAGCGCCCCACCGTCTGGCTCTCGGTGAGCGACGGTTCGGACGAGCGCCTGGCCCGGCTGCTGCCGGGCGCGCTGGAGCAGGTGCTGCTCCCGCGCCTCGGCGGCCCGATGGGCGTGGCGCTGACCGGCGGCGCGGCGCGGGACCCGTCGGCCGCTGTGAACACCCCGGACGGCACACCGGCGGTGGACGACACGCCCACGGCCCCGGCTGTGAACACCGCGGGGGCGGCACCAGGTGTGAACGGCCCGCTCCCGTTCCTCGCCTCGGTGCCCCTCCTGCGCGGCGTCGCCGACCTCGCCGCCGAGGCGGGGGCGCGGCAGACCTTCGAGTTCCTGCTGGGCCGGCACCTGGACGCCAACCCCCGCCAGTACACGCTCACCCCCGCCGAACTCGCCGCCCTCATGGCCGCCCTGGCCGGTCCGGCCCGCCGGGTGCTGGACCCGGCCTGCGGCACCGGCGCCCTGCTGCGCGCCGTGGACGCCCGCCCCGACCAGGAGCTGTACGCGCAGGACAGCGCCCCCGGCCTCGCCGCGCTCACCGCGCTGCGCCTGGCGCTGAACTCGCGCGCCGCCGTGCACGCCACCGCCGGGGACGCCCTGCGCGCCGACGCCTACCCGGAGCTGCGCGCCGACGCCGTGCTGTGCCACCCGCCGTTCAACGAGCGCAACTGGGGCCATGACGAACTCGCCTACGACCCCCGCTGGGAGTACGGCTTCCCGGCGCGCACCGAGTCGGAGCTGGCCTGGGTGCAGCACACCCTGGCCCGGCTCGCCGACGGCGGCACGGCGGTGCTGCTGATGCCCCCGGCCGCCGCCTCCCGCCGCTCCGGGCGCCGCATCCGCGCCGACCTGCTGCGCCGGGGCGCGCTGCGGGCGGTGCTGGCGCTGCCGGTCGGCGCGGCGCCGCCGTACAACATCCCGCTGCACGTCTGGGTGCTGCGCCGGCCCGAGCGGACGCCGGTGTCGCCCGAGGTGCTGCTCATGGACACCGGCAGGTTCGCCGGGGAGGGGCGCGGCGGTCCGGACTGGACGGCGGTGCGCGAGGCCGTGCTGGACGCCTGGCGGGACTTCGGGCGCGCGGAAGGGCCGGTGGAGCGGCCGGGGCTCGTCCGTGCGGTGCCGGTCATCGAACTCCTCGACGACGACGTCGATCTGGCGCCCGCCCGCCATCTTCCGCCGCCCGCCGTGGTCGACGGCGCGGAACAGCTCGCGGTGGTGCGCGAACGCCTCGGCGAGACCCTGCGCCGGACCGTCGAACTCACCCCGCCGCCCGCCGCGACGGCCCCGCCCGTGCGCAGGCCGCTCACCACCGTCGGCGAACTCGCGCGCGGCGGCGCGCTGGTGATGCGCACCGGCGGGAACGGCGGCCACGCGCGCCTGCCGGTGCTCACCGACGCGGACGTGCTCGCCGGGACGGCGCCCTCGGGGGCGCTGCCGGTGAGCGACGAGGAGGCCGTGCTGACCGAGCCGGGCGACGTCGTCGTACCGGTGCTCGGGGGCGGCTCGGTGGCCCGGGTGATCGAGGAGGACGCGGCCGGCGCCGTCCTGGGGCGCAACCTCGTGCTGCTGCGCCCCGATCGCACGGCGCTCGACCCCTGGTTCCTCGCCGGTTTCCTGCGCGGCACCGCCAACAACCGGCAGGCCAGCAGCTACGCCTCCACCGCGACCCGGCTCGATGTGCGCCGGCTCCAGCTGCCCCGGCTGCCGCTGGACGAACAGCGGCGCTACGGCGCCCGGTTCCGCGCCCTGGACGAGTTCGAGCGGGCGCTGCGGCACACGAGCCGGCTCGGGGAGCAGCTGATGCGCGGGATGTACGACGGCCTCACCGACGGCACCGTCGCCCCGGACTGACCCCTGACAACGGTTCGGTAGACCCCGGACACGTTGTCGGCGCCGGGCCATATGCTCGACTCGCACGCCCACTTCAGGCAACAGGAGCAGTCATGCAAGGCCACGGCTACGGACCGCCGGCGCAGCGGCCGCCGCACCCCGCGGTGCTGATCCCGCTGCGCGTGCTGTTCGTGGCGCTCGGCCTGCTCAGCCTGGGTTTCCTGGCCTGGGTGATGCAGCTGCGGCTGGCCGCCGTCACCCGCAGGCCCCTGGACTGGGCCCTGTTCGTGGCGGTGCTGCTGCTGGACGGCCTAAGCCTCGTGCTGGTGGGGAGCGACCCGGGCGACGACATCACCACCGCGCGCGGGTACGCGGGCCTGTACCTGCTGCTGGGCACCCTGGCGGGGGTGACCGTGTACTACCTGGTCGCGGAGATACGCCACTACGCCAGGCGGAACCAGGCGTTCCGCGCCCGGCAGGGCATACCGGCGCAGGGCATGCCGGCACAGGGCGCCCCGGCCTACGGCTACCCGGGCCCCGCGGCCCCCTACATCCCGCCCACCGCACCTGCCGCGCCCGCCGCTCCCGTGGTGCCCGGCGCCCCCGCCGCCCCGCCGATGTCGCCGCACACCCCGGTACCCGGGCCCCCGCTCCCGCACCGCCCGGCCCCCGCCCGCATCGACCAGGTGCGGGCCGAGCTGGACGAGCTCAGCGACTACCTGCGCAAGCAGGACGGGCAGCACGAGGGCGGAAGGTGAGCGTGGCGACCGGACGCCTCGTCGCCGGCCGCTACGAACTGTCCACCCTCATCGGCCAGGGCGGCATGGGCCAGGTGTGGACGGCGTACGACCGGCGGCTCGACCGGCGCGTGGCGGTGAAGCTGCTGCGCCCCGACAAGGTGGCCGGCCAGGAGGCCGACGAACTGCGCCGCCGGTTCGAGCGCGAGTGCCGGGTGACCGCACAGGTCGACCACCCCGGCCTGGTCACCGTGCACGACGCGGGCAGCGAGGGCGAGGAGCTGTTCCTCGTCATGCAGTACGTCGACGGCGCCGACCTCGCCGACCACCTCGCCGAGCACGACCCGTACCCCTGGCCGTGGGCGGTCGCGGTGGCCGCGCAGCTGTGCGCCGTGCTCAGCGCCGTGCACGCCGTGCCGATCGTCCACCGCGACCTCAAGCCGCGCAATGTGATGGTCCGGCAGGACGGCCTGGTCACCGTGCTCGACCTGGGCGTGGCCTCCGTCATGGACACCGACACCACCCGCCTCACCCACACCGGGTCCCCGATCGGCTCGCCCGCCTACATGGCGCCCGAGCAGGCGATGGGCGGCGCGGTCGGCCCGTACACCGACCTGTACGCGCTCGGGGTGCTGCTGCACGAACTGCTCAGCGGCGACGTGCCGTTCCGGGGCTCCACCGCGCTCGGCGTGCTGCACCGGCACCTGTACGAGCCCCCGCTGCCCGTGCGCCGGATCCGCCCCGAGGTCCCGGAGGCGCTGGAGACCCTGGTGCTGCGGCTGCTCGCCAAGGACCCGCAGCACCGGCCGGCCTCCGCGCAGGAGGTGTACGAGCACCTGGCGCCCCTGCTGCCCGCGCGTGGCACCCCCACCGGAGCGCCCCTG
>NZ_VOGW01000152.1:18169-21879 GCF_007896895.1 Streptomyces misionensis
ACGGCGACCGGGAAGCCCGATGTCGCCGCCGCCGTCGACGAGGTCAAACGGCTGCTCGGGGAGGGCCGCATCACCCAGGCCGTCGACGTCCTGGGCGCGATCCTGCCCGCCGCGGCGGAACAGCACGGCGAGCACTCCCCGGTCGTCCGCACCCTGCGCAAGCAGTACGCGGCCACCCTCATGGACGACGGCCAGTACCGGCGCGCACTGCCCGAACTGCGCCGCCTCGCCGACGAACGCGCCGCCGAGGCCGGCCAGGCCGACCCCGCCGCACTGCGCTTCCGCTACGACGCCGCTCAGTGCCTCGAACAACTGGGCGAACCCGCCGCCGCGCTCGCCGAGTACCGTGCCCTGCTGCCGTACTACGAGAACCAGTACGTCTCCGGCGACCCGCAGCAGGCCCACGAGGTCCGCCGGCGCATCGGCCACCTGCTGCTCGCCCTCGGCGACCGGGCCGCCGCCCACGACACCCTCGCCCGCCTGGTGCTGGACGTGGAACGCCTCGGCGGCCCCGGCCACCCGATGGCCGTCGAGATCCGCCGCACCCTGCACTGGCTGGGCCAGGTGCGCGGCTAGTGGTGTGGCCGGGAGGGTTCGCCGGGAAGCTCGCGGCGTCCGGTGCGGTGCATCGCAAGGCGGAGCATGGCCCGCGTACCGGATGTACTCGGGTGATGCGACAACGCGGCGAGGTGCCGTGCCGGGCGTCGCGAGCCGGTGAACCTTGCCGGCCGCAGCGCTAGATTCATCCAGCCGTACAGACATCGAACGACACCGAGAACCAACAAGGGTGGGAACCATGGCCGGACACCGGCAATCGAAGAAGCGCAGATACATCGCCTGGTCGGCGGCGGGCGTCGTCGTGGTCGCGGGGGCCGGCCTCGCCGCGCAGACCTCCATGGCCGCCACCACGTGGCCCGCGCAGAAGACGTTCACCGGGCGGGCGTTCGACACCTGCGCCGCGCCCTCGCTGTCCACCATGAAGGCCTGGCACACCGGCTTCTACGGCGCCGCCGCCGTCTACGTGGGCGGCAAGAACCGCGGCTGCGCCCAGCCCAACCTGACCGCCTCCTGGGTCAAGTCCGTCAGCTCCCTCGGCTGGAAGCTCATCCCCCTCTACGTCGGCGCCCAGCCGCCCTGCCAGTCCGGCGCCAACCCGGAGAAGATGACCAGCTCCAACGCCGCCACCCTCGGCACCCAGGACGCCAACGACGCCGTCGCGAAGGCCGCCGCCCTCGGCATGAAGGCCGGCAGCCCGATCTACCTCGACATGGAGGCGTACGACGTCACGAACAAGGCGTGCAACACCGCCGTGCTGACCTATGTGCGCGCCTTCGACAAGCAGCTGCACGCCAAGACGTACCGGGCCGGCTACTACGGCTTCACCAGCTCCAGCGCCAAGGCGATCGCCACCGCGACCGACAAGACGGACCTGCCGGGCAACCTCTGGTACGCGCTGTGGGACAAGCAGAACACCACCACCGCGGACTGGCCGTGGGGCGCCACGCAGTTCACCGGGCACAGCCGCGCCCACCAGTACATGGTCAACAGCAAGGAGACGCACGGCGGCGTCACGCTCACCGTGGACCGCGACGCGTGGGACGCGCCGGTGGCCATCACCGGCTGAGGCCGCGGCGGCGCGGCGGTGCCCGAAGTCGCGGTGAATCGTTGGTCGAATGGGTTGGCCGGAGCAGTGCGGCTGCCTACCATCGATCACCGCAAGACCTTGTGCGCCCGCCCGTCGCCCGACCACCACCCCTGGCGGAGGCGCTGGCGCGCCGCACCTGTCCTGCAATCTCCCCTTGGAGGTTTCCTTGCACCGCCGCCGTCGCACCGCGCTCGTCCTCACCGCCGCGATCGCCGCCGCGGCCCCCCTGCTGACCGCCTGCGGACACGACGCCCACCCGGGCGCGGCGGCCGTCGTCGGCGGGCAGCGGATCACCGTCGCGCAGTTGCAGAACCGGGTCGACGAGGTCCGCGAGGCCCAGCGGGCCGCGGTGTCCGACCCGGCCCAGTACCAGCAGGTGCTCGCCGAGACCAGCAGCCTCACCCGCGACACCCTGCACAACATGGTCCTCGACCGGGTGATCCACCGGGCCGCGCGGGACGAGGGCGTCACCGTCACCCGCAAGGACACCCAGCAGCTGCGCGCGAGTCTGGAGCAGCAGGCGGGCGGCGCCAAGGGCCTGCGGAACGCCTGGCTCCAGAAGTACGGCATCGCCCCCGCGCACCTGGACGACAACCTGCGCCTCCAGCTGGAGGCGCAGAAGGTCGCCGCCCGGCTCGGCACCGACACCTCCCAGCCCGCCTTCTGGAAGGCCCTGTCCCGGGCCTCCGAGGAGCTGCACATCGACATCAACCCGCGCTACGGCACCTGGGACGTGCAGAAGAGCGGCCGGGCGGACGCGAGGACGCCCTGGGTGCGGGAGGTGACGGCGGCGTCCGGCGGCGCGCCGGTGACGGCGTAGCACCGGTCGGCCCGAAGGCCGCGGGCATACGATCACACGATCCCCGTGGCCCTGTGGACAACCCGATCCGCTCGTCGCCGCCGTGGGTTACGTTCGGAGCGTGAACGCATCGAGTCCCGCCGCCGGCCCCGGCCGTATCGTCCTGCTCACCACCAGCCACCGTGTCGCCCCCGGCCTGCTGTCCTGGCCGGCCTGGCAGGCCCTGCGCGCCGCGGACGCCGTGCTGTGCGCGGACGGCGCCCATCCGCAGCTGCCGTACCTGCGGGAGGCCGGCATAGCGGTGGCCGAGGCGGCGCCCACGGCGCAGGAGCTGGTCGACGCCTGCGCCGGCGGGCGGACGGTCGTGGTCGTGGCGACGGGGGAGGGGGAGCCCGCGCTCACCGACGGGCTGGCCCGGCTGGCCGGCACCGGCCGGGTCTCCATGCCGGAGCTGGAGCTGCTGCCCGCCTCCTACGACCTGCCCGGCGCCCGTCTGCTGGACCTCGTCCAGGTCATGGACCGCATCCGGGCCGAGTGCCCCTGGTCCTCGCGGCAGACCCACGAGGGCCTGGCCAAGTACGGCATCGAGGAGGCGTACGAACTGGTCGAGGCGATCGAGGCGGGCGACCGCGAGGAACTGCGCGAGGAACTGGGCGACGTCCTCCTCCAGGTCGTCTTCCACTCCCGGATCGCCGAGGAGCACCCCGAGGCGCCGTTCTCGATCGACGACGTGGCGGGCGGCATCGTCGCCAAGCTGATCCACCGCCACCCGCATGTCTTCGGCGAGGAGAAGGCCGAGACCCCGGAGGAGGTCAAGGCGCACTGGCTGCGCACCAAGGCGGAGGAGAAGCGGCGCACCTCGGTCACCGAGGGCGTCCCCCTCGGCCAGCCGGGCCTCGCCCTCGCCGCCAAGCTCGCCTCCCGGGCCCGCACCGCCGGGCTGGACGTCCCGCTGCCCGAGGGCGAGGGCATCGGCTACGAGCTGCTGGCCCTCGCCGCCCGCGCCGAGTCCGCAGGCACCGACCCGGAGACGGCCCTGCGCGCGGCGGCCCGCATCTACCGGGACGCGATACGCAGGGCGGAGGGAGTGGACCCGGACCCGGCGGAGGGCGAGGACCCCTCGTGAGCGTGCCGGCCGCGCCGGACCGCCCGCCCGCCCCGCACCGCGGGCACCGGCGCCGGCAGGGCCCGGGCCGCCGGTGACACGCCGCCCGGGCGGGCCGGATACCGTCGAGGAGTGACCGACCAGCTTCGCCCCGACGACAC
>NZ_VOGW01000153.1 GCF_007896895.1 Streptomyces misionensis
CGCCGACCCCTACCCCGCGTACGCCTGGCTGCGCGAGCACGCGCCCGTGCGCCGGACGCGGCTGCCCAGCGGGGTCGAGGCCTGGCTGGTCACCCGGTACGCGGACGCCCGGCAGGCGCTGGCGGACCAGCGGCTGAGCAAGAACCCGGCGCATCACGACGAGCCCGAGCACGCCAAGGGCAAGACCGGCATCCCCGGCGAGCGCAAGGCCGAGCTGATGACGCATCTGCTGAACATCGACCCGCCGGACCACACCCGGCTGCGCCGGCTGGTCAGCAAGGCGTTCACGCCCCGCCGCGTCGCCGAGTTCGCGCCCCGGGTGCAGGAGCTGACCGACCAGCTCATCGACCGGTTCGCGCGGCGCGGCAGCGCCGACCTCATCCACGAGTTCGCCTTCCCGCTCCCCATCTACGCCATCTGCGACCTGCTCGGCGTCCCGCGCGAGGACCAGGACGACTTCCGGGACTGGGCGGGCATGATGATCCGGCACGGCGGCGGACCGCGGGGCGGGGTCGCGCGGTCGGTGAAGAAGATGCGCGGCTACCTCGCCGAGCTGATCCACAAGAAGCGCGAGGCGCTGCCCGCCGAGCCCGCGCCCGGCGAGGACCTGATCTCCGCCCTCATCCGCGCCTCCGACCACGGCGAGCACCTCACCGAGAACGAGGCCGCGGCGATGGCGTTCATCCTTCTCTTCGCCGGCTTCGAGACCACCGTCAACCTCATCGGCAACGGCACCTACGCCCTGCTCACCCACCCCGGGCAGCGCGACCGCCTCCAGGACGCCCTCGCCCGCGGCGACGACGAGCTGCTGGCGACCGGGGTGGAGGAACTGCTGCGCTACGACGGCCCGGTGGAGCTGGCCACCTGGCGGTTCGCCACCGAACCGCTCACCCTCGGCGGGCAGGAGATCGCGCCCGGCGACCCGGTGCTCGTCGTGCTGGCCGCCGCCGACCGGGACCCGGAGCGGTTCGCCGACCCGGACGTGCTGGACCTCGGCCGGCGGGACAACCAGCACCTCGGCTACGGCCACGGCATCCACTACTGCCTCGGCGCCCCGCTCGCCCGCCTGGAGGGCCAGAGCGCGCTGGCCACCCTCTTCACCCGGCTGCCCGACCTGCGGCTCGCCGCCGACCCGGCCGAGCTGCGCTGGCGCGGCGGACTCATCATGCGCGGCCTGCGCACCCTGCCCGTGGAGTTCACCCCGCCGGCCGAGCGGTAGTCCGGGCGGCGAAGCGGAGCGGCCCGTTCCGCCCCGGAGTCCCCGCCGGGGAAGGGTGTGTGACGGAGCGGAGGGCGAACGTTCAACACTGTGATCTTCACGTGATCCGTGCGGCATGAACTTGTGACAAGTGATCGAGTGCGGCTACGTTCACCCCTCAGCGTGGCGGACCGGCACCACCCGCCGCGCCGGCCCCCGCAGTCGCACGAAAGGCTTCCGCATGATCTCCGGGAACGGTCGTCACCGCCGCCCCCGTCAGGCTCCGGCCCTCCTCGTCGCGGCCGGCGTGACCGGCTCCGCCATCGCCATCCCGCTGCTCGGCGCCGCGAGCGCCCACGCGGCCGACGGCACCACCTGGGACAAGGTCGCCGGCTGCGAGTCCGGCGGCTCCTGGAGCGCCGACACCGGCAACGGCTACTACGGCGGCCTGCAGATATCCCAGGACGACTGGATCCACTACGGCGGCACCCGGTACGCCTCCAGCGCCGACCAGGCCAGCCGCTCGCAGCAGATCGCCGTGGCCGAGAAGATCCTCGCCGACAAGGGCACCCTGCCCTGGGCCACCTGTGCCCTGCTGTCCGGGCTGACCCCCAACTCCGGTTCGGTGGACGTCGACCCGGGCGTCGGCGGCAACGGCCAGGGCGACACCGCGGCCGACCCGTCCGGCCTGCCCGACGCGTCGTCCTCCTCCGGCACGCAGAACGGCGGTCAGGGCGGCGGCCAGGACACCACCCCGAGCGGCTCCGGGAACGGCTCCGCCGGCGGCGCCCACGCCGGCTCCGGCAACGCCTCCTCGGCCGACCCGTCCACCACCCCGCCCTCCGGCTCCGGTTCCGGTTCCGGCAAGCACACCGGCAAGCACACCGGCAAGCACGCGGCCCCGCACCCGGGCGCCTCCACCGGCTCCACCGGCTCCACCGGCTCCTCCGCGAGCGGCGCGGGCAAGACCGTCACCACCCCGACCGGCAAGAAGGTCAAGAAGGGCGACGGCGAGTACAAGGTCGTCACCGGCGACACCCTCAGCTCCATCGCGGCGAAGCACCACGTGGCCGGCGGCTGGCACAAGCTGTTCGAGCTGAACAAGGACATCGTCGACAACGCCGACCTCATCTACCCGGGCCAGCAGCTGCACCTG
>NZ_VOGW01000154.1:0-25723 GCF_007896895.1 Streptomyces misionensis
CCCCGCCCCGGCGCGATTTCCCCCGTTCGCGCCCGGGCGGGGTCTTTCGTTTCCCACTCTTCGGCGGGGCCTCACCCTGGACCCCCTTTGTTCCGGGGGTGAACAATGGGTACCGTCTGCGTGTCCCTCCCGTCCACGGGACGGTCGGTCGGTGGCCGACGCCCCCTGGACGGTTAGGCTCTAGTCGCAAGGCACAGCCGTAAGGCAGACCGCCCCGCACTTCCAGCGTCACATCCAAGAAGGAGATGCTCGTGCCGTCCATCGACGTCGTCGTAGCCCGGGAAATCCTGGACTCCCGAGGCAACCCCACGGTCGAGGTCGAGGTCGGCCTCGACGACGGCAGCACCGGTCGTGCCGCCGTCCCGTCCGGCGCCTCCACCGGCGCCTTCGAGGCCATCGAGCTGCGCGACGGTGACCCCAACCGCTACCAGGGCAAGGGCGTCGAGAAGGCCGTCCTCGCCGTCATCGAGCAGATCGGCCCGGAGCTGGTCGGCTACGACGCCACCGAGCAGCGCCTGATCGACCAGGCCATGTTCGACCTGGACGCCACCGACAACAAGGGCTCTCTCGGCGCCAACGCCATCCTCGGCGTCTCCCTGGCCGTCGCGCACGCCGCCTCCGAGGCGTCCGACCTGCCGCTCTTCCGCTACCTGGGCGGCCCCAACGCGCACCTGCTGCCGGTGCCGATGATGAACATCCTGAACGGCGGCTCGCACGCCGACTCCAACGTGGACATCCAGGAGTTCATGATCGCCCCGATCGGCGCGGAGTCCTTCTCCGAGGCGCTGCGCTGGGGTGCCGAGGTCTACCACACCCTCAAGAAGGTCCTGAAGAACAAGGGCCTGGCCACCGGCCTGGGCGACGAGGGCGGCTTCGCCCCGAACCTCGGCTCCAACCGCGAGGCCCTGGACCTCATCCTGGAGGCCATCAAGGAGGCCGGCTACGCCCCCGGCGAGCAGATCGCCCTCGCGCTCGACGTCGCCGCCTCCGAGTTCTACAAGGACGGCAAGTACCTCTTCGAGGGCAAGGAGCGCTCCGCCGCCGAGATGACGGAGTACTACGAGGAGCTGGTGGCGGCCTACCCGCTGGTCTCCATCGAGGACCCGCTGTTCGAGGACGACTGGGCCGGCTGGAAGGTCATCACCGACAAGCTCGGCGACAAGGTCCAGCTGGTCGGCGACGACCTGTTCGTCACCAACCCCGAGCGCCTCGCCCGCGGCATCGAGGAGGGCACCGCCAACGCCCTGCTGGTCAAGGTCAACCAGATCGGCTCGCTGACCGAGACCCTGGACGCCGTCGAGCTGGCCCAGCGCAACGGCTTCAAGTGCATGATGTCGCACCGCTCCGGCGAGACCGAGGACGTCACCATCGCCGACCTGGCCGTCGCCACCAACTGCGGCCAGATCAAGACCGGCGCCCCCGCCCGCTCCGAGCGCGTCGCCAAGTACAACCAGCTGCTGCGCATCGAGGAGATCCTGGACGACGCCGCGGTGTACGCCGGCCGCAGCGCCTTCCCGCGCTTCAAGGGCTGAGCCACCCGGCCGGTCCCGACCCGCTCCGGGCCGGGACTTGGCCAGTCGTACGTACGTCCCCGTACCCGGTCCCGTACCGTGTCCGGGGACGTACGCACGTGTGAAAGGGGAGGCGGAGAGCCGACATGGCCGTCAGGGACCGGGACCGTTTCTCCACCACGACCAGACTGCGGCTGCTGGGCGAGCAGACGGCGGCCCGGGTCTACCGCTCGCAGACCAAACGGCAGGCCCGCCGCTCGCGGCTGACCGGCCGGGCGGCACTGCTCGCGCTGGTGCTCTGCTCGCTGGTCGTCGCCCTCGCCTACCCGATGCGGCAGTACGTCTCCCAGCGCGCCCAGATCTCCGATCTCCAGCGGCAGGAGACCGAGGCCCGCCAGCGCGTCGAACAACTGCGCGACCTCAAGGCCCGCTGGCAGGACGACGCCTACGCCGAGCAGCAGATCCGCAAGCGGCTGCACTATGTGAAGCCCGGCGAGACCGGGTACGTGGTCATCGATCCGGGCGCGGCCCGGCAGTCCCGCGCCGACCTGAGGGCCGCCCACCGGCCCTGGTACACCAACATCTGGGACGGGGTCGACAAGTCCGACGCCTCCGACCAGTGACCGGCCCCGTGCCGGTGACCCACAGAAAGCCAGTCTGAAAGCAGTCATGGAAACCCCTCCGCCGCCCACTCCGCGCACCGAGCCCACCGACGCGGACGTCGAGGCGTTCAAGCAGCAGCTCGGCCGTCCCCCGCGGGGCCTGCGGGCCATCGCGCACCGCTGCCCCTGCGGCCAGCCGGACGTCGTGGAGACGGCGCCCCGCCTGCCCGACGGCACGCCCTTCCCGACGCTGTACTACCTGACGTGCCCCAAGGCCGCCTCGGCCATCGGCACGCTGGAGGCGAACGGCGTGATGAAGGAGATGACCGAGCGCCTCCAGAGCGACCCGGAGCTGGCCGCCGCCTACCGGGCCGCGCACGAGGACTACATCCGGCGCCGGGACGAGATCGAGGTCCTGCGGGACTTCCCGAGCGCCGGCGGCATGCCGGACCGGGTGAAGTGCCTGCACGTCCTGGTCGCCCACTCACTGGCCGCGGGACCGGGCGTCAACCCGCTCGGCGACGAGGCGCTCGCGATGCTGCCGGAGTGGTGGCGCAAGGGCGCGTGCGTGACGTTCGAGCAGGAGCCGAAGGAGGAAGCGCAGTGACCCGTGTCGCCGCCGTCGACTGCGGTACCAACTCCATCCGGCTGCTGGTCGCGGACGCGGACCCGGCGACGGGCGAACTGGTCGACCTGGACCGCCGGATGACGATCGTGCGGCTCGGCCAGGGCGTCGACCGCACGGGCCGGCTCGCCCCCGAGGCGCTGGAGCGCACCTTCGCCGCCTGCCGCGACTACGCGGAGATCATCAAGGAGCACGGCGCCGAGCGGCTGCGCTTCGTCGCCACCTCCGCCTCGCGCGACGCCGAGAACCGCGACGAGTTCGTGCGCGGGGTGCTGGACATCCTCGGCGTGGAGCCGGAGGTCATCACCGGCGACCAGGAGGCCGAGTTCTCCTTCACCGGCGCGACCAAGGAGCTGACCGGCCGCGAGGACCTCGCCCGGCCCTATCTGGTGGTGGACATCGGCGGCGGCTCCACCGAGTTCGTCGTCGGCGATGACCATGTGCGGGCCGCGCGCTCGGTGGACGTGGGCTGTGTGCGGATGACGGAACGGCACCTGGTGCACGGCGGCGAGGTCTGCGACCCGCCCACCGAGGAGCAGATCGCCGCGATAAGGGCCGACATCGAGGCCGCCCTGGACCTCGCGGAGCGGACGGTGCCGCTGCGCGAGGCGCGCACCCTGGTGGGCCTGGCCGGCTCGGTCACCACCGTCTCCGCGATCGCCCAGGACCTGCCCGAGTACGACTCGGCGCGCATCCACCACTCCCGCGTCTCCCGCGCCCGGGTCCGCGAGATCACCGACCGCCTCCTGCACTCCACCCACGCCGAACGCGCCACCATCCCCGCCATGCACCCGGGCCGTGTCGACGTCATCGGCGCGGGCTCCCTCGTCCTTCTGGCGATCATGGAGCGGATCGGCGCGGAGGAGGTCGTCGTGTCGGAGCACGACATCCTCGACGGCATCGCCTGGTCGGTGGCGTAGACCACTTTGCTACTGGCGGGTAACATCCGGCTGAGCAGGCCGGATAACGTTTGAGCGACTTCGAGGGGCCCCGCGGGGCCCCTCGTCGGCATCCCGGCGGAAACCTTCGTGAAGTTCTTCACAAGGAAATGGGTCCTGACCGGTGCCCGAAGGGGGCCGGTCGGCCCTTCCGGGGGGTCAAAACCCGTTTGAACATGTTCAGATGACGCGCGCAAAGATGGCCGGAAGGGGGTGTTCCAGAGGCCGCTCCGGGGTCCGGGCGATCACCTCGCCGACCCGGACGGGCAGCTCACACGGCCTTGACAACGGTACGAACCGCCGCGCGGTTCCCTCCCGGCCCCATGACCTGCGCCACGTGGGTCGCGGAGTTTAACACAGCCCCTCCACAAGCTTGTGAAGGGGCGCACGAGCCACCCCCCTGGGGCGGGTGGATACTCGATGCCATGAGCACCACGGAGCGTCCCAGGATCCTCGTAGTAGGCGGTGGGTACGTAGGCCTGTACGCAGCTCGGCGCATTCTCAAGAAGATGCGCTACGGCGAGGCGACCGTCACGGTCGTCGACCCCCGGTCGTACATGACCTACCAGCCCTTCCTCCCCGAAGCCGCCGCCGGCAGCATCTCCCCTCGGCACGTCGTCGTCCCGCTGCGACGCGTGCTCCCGAAGGCGGAGGTCCTCACCGGCCGGGTCACCACCATCGACCAGGACCGCAAGGTCGCGACGATCGCCCCGCTGGTGGGCGAGGCGTACGAGCTGCCGTTCGACTACCTGGTCATCGCCCTCGGCGCGGTCTCCCGCACCTTCCCGATCCCCGGCCTCGCCGAGCAGGGCATCGGCATGAAGGGCATCGAGGAGTCCATCGGCCTGCGCAACCACGTCCTGGAGCAGCTGGACAAGGCCGACTCCACGACCGACGAGGAGATCCGCCGCAAGGCGCTCACCTTCGTCTTCATCGGCGGTGGCTTCGCGGGCGCGGAGACCATCGGCGAGGTCGAGGACATGGCCCGGGACGCCGCCAAGTACTACCGCAACGTCTCCCGCGAGGACATGCGGTTCATCCTCGTCGACGCCGCCGACAAGATCCTTCCCGAGGTCGGCCCCAAGCTCGGCCAGTACGGCAAGGAGCACCTGGAGAGCCGCGGCGTGGAGATCTACCTCTCCACCTCGATGGACTCCTGCGTCGACGGCCACGTGGTGCTGAAGAACGGCCTGGAGGTCGACTCCAACACCATCGTGTGGACGGCCGGCGTCAAGCCGAACCCGGCCCTCGCCCGCTTCGGCCTCCCGCTCGGCCCGCGCGGCCACGTGGACACCGCCGCCACCCTCCAGGTGCAGGGCACGGACTACATCTGGGCCGCCGGCGACAACGCCCAGGTCCCGGACCTCGTCGGCCGCAAGGCGGGCAACGAGAACGCCTGGTGCCCGCCGAACGCCCAGCACGCGCTGCGCCAGGCCAAGGTCCTCGGCGACAACGTGGTCTCCGGCATGCGGGGCTTCCCGCAGAAGGAGTACGAGCACGCCAACAAGGGTGCGGTCGCCGGTCTCGGCCTGCACAAGGGCGTGGCGATGATCGTCATGGGCAAGATGAAGATCAAGCTCAAGGGCCGTCTCGCCTGGTACATGCACCGCGGCTACCACGGCCTGGCCATGCCGACCTGGAACCGCAAGATCCGCATCTTCGCCGACTGGACGCTCGGCATGTTCCTCAAGCGCGAGGTCGTGTCCCTGGGCGCCATGGAGAACCCCCGCGAGGAGTTCTACGAGGCCGCCAAGCCCGCGCCGGTCGCCGCCGCGAAGACCGAGGCCAAGGCTTCCTGACCCGAGGCACTCGCCGGACCATCCGAAAGACCTCCTGCCATCCGTGGTGCGGGAGGTCTTTCGGCGTTCCCGGGGACCCATCTGGGTGGCCATTGCAACTTTTTGCCCACTCGTAACTCCATTGCGGGACTGTGCAAGACGACCGACGGTGTTTACGTGGTAACCGGCATCCGGGATCGTCGTCTTGGAGGTGTGCGTCATGGCCGACGCCGCGTCGCGGCTGAACAGTCTTGCCGAGCAGATGCTGGGGGCTCCGCTCCCGGTACGGCTGCGGGCCTGGGACGGATCACAGGCCGGGCCCCCCGGCGCTCCCACGCTCGTCGTGCGCAACCGGCGCGCCCTGCGCCGCATCCTGTTCAAGCCGGGCGAGCTGGGCCTGGCCCGCGCCTGGGTCGCCGGGGACCTGGACATCGAGGGCGACCTGTACACGGCGCTGGACGGCATGGCCGCGCTGATCTGGGAACGCGGTGAGGACGGCCGCACCCTCCGCCAGGCCGTGCGCGACCCCGCCGTCCGCGCCGCCGCCCGCGAGCTGGTCAAGCTCGCCGGCCCGCCGATCCCGCCCGCGCCGCCGTGCGAGGAGGTCCGCAGACGCCGCCATCTGCACACCCGCGGCAGCGACAAGCGCGCCATCAGCCACCACTACGACGTCGGCAACGACTTCTACGAGCTGGTCCTCGGCCCCTCGATGGTGTACTCCTGCGCCTACTGGGAGGACGGCGGGACCCTGGAGTCCGCCCAGCGCGACAAGCTCGAACTGGTCTGCGCCAAGCTCGGCCTGAAGGAGGGCCGGCGGCTGCTGGACGTCGGCTGCGGCTGGGGCTCCATGGCGCTGCACGCGGCCCGTGAGTACGGGGTGAGCGTCGTCGGGGTCACCCTCTCCCAGGAGCAGGCCGTGTACGCCCGCAAGCGCGTCGCCGACGAGGGGCTGACCGACCGGGTGGAGATCAGGGTCCAGGACTACCGGGACGTCACCGACGGCCCCTTCGACGCGATCTCCTCCATCGGCATGGCCGAACACGTCGGCGCCGAACGCTACCTGGAGTACGCCAGCCGCCTGTACGACCTGCTCACGCCCGGCGGCCGGCTGCTCAACCACCAGATCGCCCGCCGCCCGCAGCGCGACGAATCGGCGTACAACGTGGACGAGTTCATCGACGCCTACGTCTTCCCGGACGGCGAGCTCGCCCCCATCGGCACCACGGTCACCCAGCTGGAGCGCGCCGGGTTCGAGGTGCGCGACGTACAGGCCCTGCGCGAGCACTACGCCCGCACCCTGCGCCAGTGGGTGGCCAACCTGGAGGCCGACTGGGACCGCGCCGTGCGCCTGACCAGCCCCGGCCGGGCCCGCGTCTGGCGGCTGTACATGGCCGCCTCCGCGCTCGCCTTCGAGCGCAACCGCATCGGCGTCAACCAGGTCCTCGCGGTCCGCACCCCGGACTCGGGCGCCTCCGGGCTCCCGTCGCGCACCCGCACCTGGCAGGGCTGAACCGGCCGGCACGGCGAAGGGGCCCCGCGGTCGCGGGGCCCCTTCGGTGTCGTACGGCGCCGGCTACTCGGCCTTGATGGCCGCCAGCACGTTCAGCCGGGCCGCCCGGCGGGCCGGCCACAGCGCGGCCAGCACGCCGACCGCGCCCGCCATCAGCAGGAAGACGGCCAGCCGGCCCCAGGGCAGGACCAGTTCGTAGGTGGGCATCCTGGTGCCCACCAGCTGACCGGCCGCCCAGCCGAAGAACACGCCCAGACCGATGCCGAGCACGCCGCCGAAGAGGGAGATCACCAGGGACTCCAGGCGGACCATCCGCTTGATGCCCCTGCGGTCCAGGCCGATCGCGCGGAGCATGCCGATCTCCTGGGCGCGTTCGAACACCGACATCGCCAGGGTGTTGACGACGCCGAGCACCGCGACGATCACCGCCATGCCGAGCAGGCCGTAGACCATGTTCAGCATCAAGGTGAAGGCCTGCGCGATGCTGTCGGACAGGTCCTTCTTGTCCTGGATCTTGATCGCCGGGTTGGTGCCCAGGGCCTTCGCCAGCCGGTCCTTGGTCGAGGCCGACGCGCCGTCGGCCGTCTTGACCATGACCTGCATGTCGGCGGGGTGGCTCAGATGCGGGGTGAGCACCGCGTCGTCGAGCATGATGCCGCGGATCATGTCGTTGCCGTCGTAGATCCCGGCGACGGTCAGGGACTGCGCCTTGCCGTCCTCGAAGTGGGCGGTCAGGTGCGAACCGGGGGTCCAGCCGTACTCCTTGGCCCGCTCCTTGTCCACGACGATCCGTGTGCCGCTCACCGTGAAGCTGCCCTGGTCCACCTTCAGGTCCGTCAGCTTCGCGATGGACGCGCCGTCGACGCCGGTCAGGAACTCGGTCTTGCCGTCGATGCGGGACTCGGCGTTGCGCAGCGGGCTGCTGGAGGTCACCCCGTCGGTGGCGGCGAGCTTCTTCGCCACGTCGGGGGAGAGCGGGGAGCCGTTGGCCATCGAGACGACGTAGTCGGCGCGGATCGCCGAGGCGGCCATCTTGTCGATCGAGTGCTGGAGGCTGCCCGCCATCACCGTCATGCCGGTGATCAGGGTCAGGCCGATCATCAGCGCCGAGGCGGTGGCCGCCGTACGGCGCGGGTTGCGCACCGAGTTCTGGCGGGCCAGCTTGCCCGCGATGCCGAACGCGCGCATCAGCGGGGCGGCGGCCGCGATCAGCGGGCGGGACAGCAGCGGGGTCAGCACGAACACGCCGATGATCAGCAGCACGGCGCCGAGCCCCATCGGGGCCTGGCCGGAGTCGCCGTCCATCGTGGTGGCGGCGAGGATCACCGTCACACCGGCCGCCGCGAACAGCGCGCCGATGGTGTTGCGCAGCACCAGGGACTTGGTGGTCGCCTTGGCGTGCACGCTGTTCATCGCCGCCACCGGCGGGATCTTCGCGGCCCGGCGGGCGGGCAGCCAGGCGGCGAGCATGGTGATGAGGACGCCGACCACGAGGGCGGCGGCCACCGTTCCGGGGCTGATCACCAGCGGGCCGTCGGGCATGTTCCCGCCGAAGGAGCCGACCAGGGCGCGCAGGCCCGCGCCGATGCCGATGCCGGCGAGCAGACCGGCCACGCCGGCGACCGCGCCGACCACGAACGCCTCGATCAGCACCGAGCGGGTGACCTGGCGGCGGGAGGCGCCGACCGCGCGCAGCAGGGCCAGTTCCTTGGTGCGCTGGGCGACCAGCATGGTGAAGGTGTTGGCGATGATGAAGGTGCCGACGAACAGGGCGATGCCCGCGAACACCAGCAGGCCCGTCTTCATGCTGCTCATGCCGTCGGCGATCGTCTTCGCCTGGTCGTCGGCGAGCTTCTTGCCGGTGGTGGTCTCCACCTGGTGGGCGGGCAGCGCCCGGTCCAGCTGGGCCTTGAGCGCAGCCTGGCCGGTGCCGGGCTTCGCCGTGACGTCGATCTCGTCGTAGGTGCCGTTCTTGCCGAACAGCGCCTGCGCGGTGGGCGTGTCGAACAGCGCGAGGCTGCCGCCCGCGGTCACGTTGCCGTCGTCGGTGGTGAAGATGCCGGCGACGGTCGGGGTGAGCACGGGCCCGTCGACCGAGAGCCGCACGGTGTCGCCGACCTTGTAACCGGCCCGCTCGGCGGACTTGGAGTCGAGCAGCACCTCGTTCCCGCCGTGCGGGGCGTGACCGGCGACCAGCGGGTAGCGGGCGTCCTTGGCCCCCCAGTAGTTCCCGCCGCGGGACTGCCAGTCGCCGCCGACGAGCTTGCCGTGCTTGTCGGCGACGGCGGTGAAGCCGCCGACGACGCCGGTGGCGGAGGCGGCGCCGGGCACCTTGCCGGCCGTCTCCAGCATGGCCTGGGTCAGGTCCGGCGTCTTGCCGACCCGGTCGCCCCGGGAGTCCTGGTACTTGGGCTGGACGGCGACGTCCACCTGGTCGAAGCCCTTGGCGGAGCTGTTCTGGAAGGCGTCGGAGACGGTGTTGGTGAAGACGAGGGTCCCGGAGACGAAGGCCACGCCGAGCATGACGGCGAGCACCGTCATCAGCAGCCGGGCCTTGTGCGCGAGGACGTTGCGCAGGGCGGTGCGGAACATCAGCTGGTACGGCCCTTCGCGTCGAACTGCTTCATGGTGTCGAGCACGGACTCGGCGGTCGGGCCGTACATCTCGTCCACGATCCGCCCGTCGGCGAGGAAGATCACCCGGTCCGCGTAGGCCGCGGCGACCGGGTCGTGGGTCACCATGACCACCGTCTGGCCCAGTTCGCGCACGGAGTTGCGCAGGAAGCCGAGGACCTCGGCGCCAGAGCGCGAGTCGAGGTTGCCGGTCGGTTCGTCACCGAAGATGATCTCCGGCTTGGAGGCGAGGGCGCGGGCCACGGCGACGCGCTGCTGCTGGCCGCCGGACAGCTGGGCGGGCCGGTGGCCGAGCCGCCCGGACAGCCCCACCATCTGGATGACCTGGTCCAGCCACGCCTTGTCGGGCTTGCGGCCCGCGATGTCCATCGGCAGCGTGATGTTCTCCAGCGCGGTCAGCGTCGGCAGCAGGTTGAAGGCCTGGAAGATGAAGCCGATCTTGTCCCGGCGCAACTTGGTGAGCTGCTTGTCCTTGAGCGAGCCCAGCTCGGTCTCGCCGATCCGCACGGAGCCGGAGGAGAAGGTGTCGAGGCCGGCCACACAGTGCATCAGCGTGGACTTGCCGGAGCCGGACGGGCCCATGATCGCGGTGAACTCGGCCTGCCCGAAGTCGACGGAGACCTTGTCCAGGGCGACCACCCGGGTCTCACCCTGCCCGTAGATCTTCGACAGCTCCGTGGCGCGTGCGGCCACGGCGGTGGCCGTGCGTGCGGTGGGTGTGGTGGTCACGGGACGGTGCTCCTCGGGACGGCGTGTTCATGGGGACTGCTCCATCGTCCCGTCCCGTGCGGCCCGGGGAGTCAGCCGCTGTTCCGGTTCCCGGGGGCGACTCGGGTCGGACCGCGGGGGTGCCCTGTCATACCTGGGGAGGACTCCCGACCCTGAGCCGCCCGGGGCCCTTGCCGTCCCGTCCGCCGTGACCAGGCGGTGTAGAGAACAGGTGGGGCGCCCTTCTTCGGACGGTGAAATTCCGTCATTTCACATACAGGTGCACGTGCGTCACGTCACGCTACTGGCAAGTGCGGACGACCGGTTCCGTGGTCTGATGCACCCTCAGACGTCAATAAAATAAGACAACATCGGCCCGCCACTCCGCTGTTCGGGGGATGCGTCCCGATAGGCTCGGACCTCGAAGCGGAGCCCATGGCCTGCCCGGATGGTGGAATGCAGACACGGCGAGCTTAAACCTCGCTGCCCCTTCGCGGGCGTGCCGGTTCAAGTCCGGCTCCGGGCACCACTCACTTCACGCGCTCGGTCGGTGACAAGTTCGTCTTGGATGGCGATCACCCGTGGCCCGGGCGCCCTCCTTTGCGTAGCGTGTGGACCGACACGGCAGGGGAAAGATCCTCCTCAGGTAGCATGATCGATCCTTTGCCAATCCATTACGCTTGAGCCAAGGCTGCGCACGGCAGCCATGGAGGAGTGAGATGAGGAGCAGCAACCCGGTCTTCTCGCGACGGGGGTTCAGCCGCGACAACGGCTACGCCGGCTTCAACACCGCAGCGCAGGCCGGGTACGCAGGGGCCAACCCGTACGCGCAGAACCCCTACGCCCAGAACCCGTACGCGCAGGACCCGTACATGCCGGCCGGCCACGCGCCGTCCGACGCCGAGTACGGCGCCCCGCCGCAGGCCGCCGGCACCGACCGGATGACGATGGACGACGTCGTCGTCCGCTCGGCCATGACGCTCGGCACCGTCGTGGTGGGCGCCGTCCTCGCCTGGGCGCTGCTGCCGGTCTCGCCCACGAGCTACGGCCTGGCCGTCGGCTCCGCGCTGATCGCGTTCGTGCTGGCGATGGTCCAGAACTTCAAGCGCACCCCGGCACCCGCGCTGATCCTCGGGTACGCGGCCTTCGAGGGCATCTTCCTCGGCGTCATCAGCGAGATGTACAACAGCCGCTGGCAGGGCGCCCCCTTCCAGGCGGTGCTCGGCACCATGGCCGTCTCCGGCGCCACCCTGCTCGTCTACAAGGCGGGCTGGATCCGGGTCACGGCCCGTTACGCCCGCATCGGCCTCGCCATCGCGATGGCCTTCCTGGTCGTCATGGCGGTCAATCTGCTGCTGGTCGCGTTCGGCGTCGCCGAGGACGGCGGTCTGCGCAGCTTCGGCCCGATCGGCGCGGTCGTCGGCATCATCGCGATCCTGCTCGGCGCGTTCTTCCTGACGCTCGACTTCAAGCAGATCCAGGACGGCATCGCCTACGGCGCCCCGCGCAACGAGTCCTGGCTCGCCGCGTTCGGCCTCACCGTCACCCTGGTCTGGATCTACCTGGAGATGCTGCGGCTGGTGGCGATCTTCACCAACAACGACTAGCGCGCACCGCGCTGGTGAGAGGGCCCCGGGCGGAACCTGAGTTCCGCCCGGGGCCCTTTGCCGTCGGCGGGTGCCTCAGCGCAGCTTGCGGGCCGCCCGGCGCAGGTCGTACTCGTGCACGATGGCCTTCGCGTGGCCGTACGCCAGGTCGTACTCCTGGCGGAGCCAGCCGACCTTCTCCTCGAAGCGGACCAGGGCGGGGCCTTCCTCGACGGTGCGCAGCCAGTCGGAGACCTCACGGCCGGTGCAGTGCGGGATATGGGCGAGCAGATTGCGATGGGTCTCCTCGGAGAAGACTTGGGACATCGGCACCTCCGGAAACAAAGGGGCTGTGAGCCGGTCCTTCACTGCACCGTGCCCGAGGGTTCGCCTCTTGGCAACAGTGCGGCGCGTTACGCTCGGCGCGTGGTTGATACAACGCCCCTGACCCAAGCAGTGGATCACTTCGCCGACCGGTTGCGCGCGGCGCCGCAGAGCAGGCTCCAGCGTGGTGCCGCCGCGGAGGCGCTGGCGCTGGCAAGGGAACTGGCCCGGCGGGCGCAGGCCGTCGAGGAGCCGGGGAGCGAGCCCCGGGAGATGCCGGACGCGGGGATGTTCGCGGCGGCCGATCAGATCCTGGTCGCGGCGCACGACGTGGCGCTGGTGCTGAAGAGCGACGACGAGGTCGCCGAGGCGGTCCGGCTGGTGGAGGAGGCGCGGGGCCGGGCGGGGGTCTGAGGCCCCGCCGCCGCGCGCGGCCCCGCCGCGGCCTACAGGGACGCGATGACGCGGTCCGCCAGGATGTAGATCATCTCCGTGCCGCAGGCGAAGGTGAGGGTGTAGGCGCCGGAGACGCCCGAACCGCCGAGCAGATAGGGGGCGTCGCCCGCCTCCATGGCCCGCGCCAGCCGCTCCGCCGTCTCGCGGTGACCCGGTGTCATGCACAGCGTGGTGCCGTCCGCGAAGACATAGACGTCGAGGGTGCCCAGCGGTCCGGGGCGGACGTCGGACAGCTCCACCTGGTCGGTTGCCAGTTGCTCCAGCGTGGCGGCCGTCCGCTCGTGGTCGGCCGCCGCCGACCGGTCCGGGACGAAGTCCGGGTGCGAGGGGTGCCGGCGGCGGGCCGCGGCCAGCTCGGGGGACTCCCCGGCGAACTCGTCGGCGTCCGCGGTCGGCTCCGCCACCGGCTCCAGGCCCGCGAAGTCGGACTCCCGGGGCAGGAACGGCTCGTGATCGGGCAGGCCGAGCACCGAGGGGGTGTCGGAGGCGTCGCGGGCCTCCTGCGCGGCCCAGAAGGCGCGCGCCTCGGCGAGTTCCCGCTCCCGCTCCTCGGCGAGCGCCTCGGCCACGGCCGCGCGTATCCGGTCGGTGTCGGCATGGGCGCGGGCGTGCGGCAGCAGCGCGTGCACGGCGGCTGACTGGTTCTCCGCGAGCTGGGCCTGCAACTGAGTGAGCTGCCGGCGCAGCTTCAGCACGGTGCGCAGGACGGCGACGCCCACGGCGCCCGTGGCGGCCGTGGTGAGCAGCAGGGCGATCGGCATGGCGCTCACTGACGTACTCCCAGGTTCAAAGTCGACCCCCGACTTCCTACATCAGCTTGAAGGGCGGACTACCCAGCTGTCAGTGCGTAACGTCACGAAACGGACAGTTCTTTGGTCTCGTGGTTGCTGTGGCCGATGTGTCGGCCGGTGCTGACCTGCGTCGATGTCCGGGGCGGGGGAGATAGGTCACATCCTGGGGGAGATTGGATCACAGAAAGGCCCAGAACCCGGTGGTTTCCGGGGTTCTGGGCCGATCCCTGACCTGAAGTGCGCGATCCGCTACGGACGGTTGGGGAGGGTGGGTCAGCTGAGGCGCTCGATGACCATCGCCATGCCCTGGCCGCCGCCGACGCACATCGTCTCCAGGCCGAACTGCTTGTCGTGCCACTGGAGCGAGTTGATCAGCGTGCCGGTGATCCGGGCGCCGGTCATGCCGAAGGGGTGGCCGACGGCGATGGCGCCGCCGTTGACGTTCAGCTTGTCGAGGTCGATGCCGAGCTCCCGGTAGGAGGGGATCACCTGGGCGGCGAACGCCTCGTTGATCTCGACCAGGTCGATGTCGTCGACGGTCAGGCCGGCCCGGCGCAGCGCCTGCCTGCTGGCCTCGACCGGGCCGAGGCCCATGATCTCGGGGGAGAGGGCGGAGACGCCGGTGGACACGATCCGGGCGAGCGGGGTCAGGCCCAGCTCGCGGGCCTTGGTGTCGCTCATGATGACGAGGGCGGCGGCGCCGTCGTTGAGCGGGCAGCAGTTGCCGGCGGTGACCAGGCCGTCGGGGCGGAAGACCGGCTTCAGCCCGGCGACGCCCTCCATGGTGACGCCGGCGCGCGGGCCGTCGTCCTTGCTGACGACGGTGCCGTCGGGGAGCGTCACCGGGGTGATCTCGCGCTCCCAGAAGCCGTCCTTGATGGCCTGCTCGGCGAGGTTCTGCGAGCGCACGCCGAACTCGTCCATCTCCTGGCGGGTGATGCCCTTCCAGCGCGCCAGGTTCTCGGCGGTCTGGCCCATCGCGATGTACGCGTCGGGGATCAGCCCGTCCTCGCGCGGGTCGTGCCAGGTGGTGCCCTCCTGCTGGGCGACCGCGGCGGTACGGGCCTCGGCCTCGGCGAACAGCGGGTTGTGCGTGTCCGGCAGGCCGTCGGAGCTGCCCTTGGCGAAGCGGGAGACCGTCTCGACGCCCGCCGAGATGAAGACGTCGCCCTCGCCGGCCTTGATGGCGTGCAGGGCCATGCGGGAGGTCTGGAGGGAGGAGGAGCAGTAGCGGGTGATGGTGCAGCCGGGCAGGTGGTCCATGCCCATCTGCACGGCGACGATGCGGCCCAGGTTGTGGCCCTGCTCGCCGCCGGGCAGACCGCAGCCGAGCATCAGGTCGTCGATGTCCCTCGGGTCCAGCTCGGGGATCTTGGCGAGGGCGGCCTGGATGATCGTGGCGGTCAGGTCGTCGGGGCGCAGATCCTTGAGGGAACCCTTGCCGGCGCGGCCGATGGGGGAGCGGGCGGTCGAGACGATGACGGCTTCGGGCATCAGGGCTCCAGTGAACGGGGTTTCGGGCAGGACCGGTTTGGAAGTTACCCGCACGTATGAACCGGGTCACCGGGGTTGCGGTGTGACACTGGCCGCAGTTTTCTAAGCGCTTGCTTGGTCGACCGGGTCGCCCGGGGGTCGCCGGCCCTTCCAGTGCAGCACGGCCGCGCGGCCCGCGGTACGCCGGTCAGGCCGACGGGGTCACCGGTTCGGCCTCCGGGACGCGGCGCCGCCGCCGGCGCTTGAGCAGGGCCCAGGGGCCGCGCGGGCCGGTCGGCATCGCCGCCGTGACCTCCGTACCGGCCTCGGCCGCCGCCTCCGCCGCGGCGCGGGCCACCGGCAGGAAGCCCTCGCGGCGCATCACGTCCGGCCGTTCCTCCTCCGCCGGCCACAGACCCAGCACCGCGCACACCGTGGGCAGCACCGCCATCGCCGCCGTGGCGTAGCCCTCGGCCGAGGGGTGGTAGTTGTCCGGCCCGAACAGCTCCCGCGGGTTCGCCGCGAACTCGGGCCCCAGCAGATCGCCCAGGGACACGGTGCGTCCCCCCTGCTCCACCACCCCGATCGTCTGCGCCGCCGCCAGCTGCCGGGACGCCCGCCGGGCCAGCCAGCGCAGCGGCTGCTGCACCGGCTCGATCGTGCCGAGGTCCGGGCAGGTGCCGACCACCACCTCCGCACCGGCCGTGCGCAGCCGCCGCACGGCCGCCGACAAGTGCCGCACCGAACGCGTGAACGGCATCCGGTGCGTCACGTCGTTGGCGCCGATCATGATCACGCAGACGTCCGGCGCGGGCCCCGGCGACGACAGCACCAGCGCCACCTGCCGGTCCAGGTCGTCGGACTGAGCGCCCGGCAGCGCGACGTTCCGCAGCTCCACCGGGTGTTCCGCCACCGCCGCGAGCCCCGAGGCCAGCAGCGCGCCCGGCGTCTGGCCCGCCCGGTGCACGCCCTGCCCGGCGGCCGTGGAGTCGCCGAGCATCACCAGCCGCAGTGGCGGCTCCCCGGGGACGTCGTAGGAGTGGCCGTACACCCCGTCCGCCACCGGTACCCGGCCGCCGCTGCCGTTGCCCACATGGCGCCGCGCCAGCCGTACCTCCGCGAGCACCAGTCCGACGGCCGCCGCCCCGACCAGTCCGGCCCCGCCCCCGCCGTACGCCGCTCCGGCCGCGATCCGCCGGGCCACGCGCGCCCTCGACATGCTTGTCATGCGCCGCCGCCACCTCCTCCTAGCCCTCCACCCACTCCTTGCCCCGTACAGGGCGTGCGCCAATCTCCACGGGGAGTGAACGACCACGCGGGTCGGGCGCCTGGCCTTAGGCTGGCGGCACCACTAGGACCACACTTTTTGCAGCGACCGGAGACAACGGTGCGATTCCACGAATCGATGATCAGCCTCGTCGGCGACACCCCGCTGGTGAAGCTCAACAACGTGACCAAGGGCATCCAGGCGACCGTCCTGGCCAAGGTGGAGTACTTCAACCCGGGCGGTTCCGTGAAGGACCGCATCGCCCTGCGCATGATCGAGGCCGCCGAGGAGAGCGGGGAGCTCAAGCCGGGCGGCACCATCGTGGAGCCCACCAGCGGCAACACCGGGGTGGGCCTGGCGATCGTGGCCCAGCAGAAGGGCTACAAGTGCATTTTCGTGTGCCCCGACAAGGTGAGCACCGACAAGATCAATGTGCTGCGTGCCTACGGCGCCGAGGTCGTCGTCTGCCCGACCGCGGTCGACCCCGAGCACCCGGACTCGTACTACAACGTCTCCGACCGGCTGGTGCGCGAGACCCCGGGCGCCTGGAAGCCCGACCAGTACTCCAACCCCAACAACCCGCTGTCGCACTACCACTCCACCGGTCCGGAGCTGTGGGACCAGACCGAGGGCAAGATCACCCACTTCGTGGCGGGCGTCGGCACCGGCGGCACCATCTCCGGCACCGGCCGTTATCTGAAGGACGCCAGCCAGGGCAAGGTCAAGGTGATCGGCGCCGACCCCGAGGGTTCGGTGTACTCGGGCGGCTCCGGGCGGCCGTACCTGATCGAGGGCGTCGGTGAGGACTTCTGGCCGACCGCCTACGACCGCACCGTCGCCGACGAGATCGTGGCCGTCTCCGACAAGGACGCCTTCCAGATGACCCGCCGCCTGGCCAAGGAGGAGGGCCTGCTGGTGGGCGGCTCCTGCGGCATGGCCGTGGTCGCCGCGCTGCGGGTCGCCGAGCGGCTCGGCCCGGACGACGTGGTCGTGGTGCTGCTGCCGGACAGCGGCCGCGGTTACCTCTCGAAGATCTTCAACGACGAGTGGATGGCCGACTACGGCTTCCTGGAGGACGAGGGCCCGAGCGCCCGCGTCGCCGACGTGCTGAACGACAAGGCGGGCGCCACCATCCCCTCCCTCGTGCACATGCACCCGGAGGAGACCGTCGGCCAGGCCATCGAGGTGCTGCGCGAGTACGGCGTCTCGCAGATGCCCGTCGTCAAGCCGGGCGCCGGTCACCCGGACGTGATGGCCGCCGAGGTCGTCGGCTCGGTCGTGGAGCGCGAGCTGCTCGACGCCCTGTTCTCCAAGCGCGCCTCCCTGGAGGACCCGCTGGAGAAGCACATGTCGGCCCCGCTGCCCCAGGTCGGCTCCGGCGAGCCGGTCGGCGACCTGATGCAGGTGCTGGGCGCGGCGGACGCGGCGATCGTCCTGGTCGAGGGCAAGCCGACCGGCGTGGTCAGCCGCCAGGACCTGCTGGCCTTCCTGGCCAAGGGCGGCGCCAAGTAACGAACCGACGCGGGCCCCCTCCGGGTGGGAGGGGGCCCGCGCCTGTGCGCGGTGTGTACGGGTCCCTCTTCAGTCGAACATCTTCATCTCGATCTCGACGCGCGCGATGTGTACCCCGGTCTCCTGGCGGAGGCGATGTGCAGCCCACGTCACGGCGTCCTCCAGGGACGGTGCTGCCACCGTGCAGGGGAAGCACACGCCGTTCGGGTCCTGCTCCCACCCGATCTCGCCGCTGGCGAGCACATCCGAGCCGCAGAACCGGTCGGACTGCTCAGCCGTCGGCCGCGCCTCGGGGTACAGGGTGAACCACCACTCACGCACAGTTGCTGTGCTTCCGTGTGAACTCGTCAATGCGCCTCGCCTCCATGCCCGCGCTCGCTGGGGTGGACCACACGAGCTTCTCCCTGTTGCACGAGCAGCAGATCACGAACCCCCACCTGTGGCCGTTCTGATCCCTGGTGACTTTCAGGCCGGCCCGTTCCGCTCGCTTCAGCGCCGCCTCGATGTCGGCCTTGGGATGCCGGTTCCCCTTCATGCGATTACCGCCATACCCGTTTAACGGGCGGGATCCCCTTCGGACACGCCGTCTCGCGTACCACCAGTACCGACATCACGGCTTCCGTGAGGCCGTGAGCAGAGGAACGGGCCCCCGCTCGGAGGAGCCCGTTCCCGTGCGGAGTGTCAGACGCTCCGGTCCGAGGCGAACCGGACGAACGCCGACCAGGAGTCGGCGCTGAAGGTGAGGGTGCCGGCGTCGCGGTCCTTGGTGTCGCGGACGGGGACGGTGCCGGGGAGGTTGGTGGCGACCTCGATGCACTGGCCGCCGTTGTTGCTGTACGAGGACGTGAACCACTGCGGGTTGTCGGTCGTCACGGGGTGCCCTTTCGTAACTTGCTGATCATGGCCACGGATGCCGCCTGTGACAGCGCTTCAGCTTGTAGTTGATGGTAGGCCGTGAGCAGGGGCAGGACCGACGTGCTTTCCCGTTCGAGATGACCCTGCTGAGCAGACTCGGCGTACGCCATGAGTGAGCGGTCCGGCATCGTCAGTACGGTGACCGGCAGATCGAAGGGGCGTCGCTCACCCATGGTGAACGGAGCAACCTGCAGAACAGTATTGGGCTGCTCCGCGAACTCGAGCAGACGAGCCAACTGGGCGTCCATGGTGTTTCCGTTGCCGATGGGCCGTAGCAGACAACTTTCGTCCAGTACGGCGAAGACATGGGGCGGTGGTTTCCGCACGAGCGCGGTCTGCCGATCCGCAACGATCGTCACCCGCTCGCGAGCTTGCTCGGGCGTGATCGCCCCACGTTTTACGGCGCTGTCCGCCAGGGCTGACGTGTACTCCGGTGTCTGAAGCAAGCCGGGGACGACGCCCACCTCGTAGAGCCGGATCTCTGCTGATCGCCCTTCGTACGTGACGAACTCCGGGAAGCCTTCCAGCAGCGCACCGTGCCTCATGTCGCGCCACTCTCCCTCGAACGAGTCGACCGACCCGGCAAGGCCGAACGCCTGGTCAAGCTTGCGCGAGAAACGAAGGGTTGGCGGTTTGCGGGCAGTTTCGACGGCCGAAATATGCTGACTTGAATAGTCCAGCTTCTCTGCCAGCTCCTCCTGGGTCCACCCCTGCTCTTCGCGCGACCTGCGCATACGCGCACCGAACGCTGCTGCGGGACTGGCCTCCGGGTCCAGCTCTCTGCGGTTGACCATCTCGCCCCAACTCGCCCTTCCTGTCTGGCCCATTGAAGGATCCCCGAGTCTAGGCAACTCTGAAGCCGCTCGGTAGCGATTCCGCTACACAGAGGAGTGGTGAGGCGAGACATGACGCGTGAGTGGGACCCGGACGACATGCTGGTCAGGCTGAAGCTCGCCTTCAACGAGGCCGGATGGCTGGTCGACCTGGACGTCATCCAGACGCCCTGGGGGCCGCGCCTCGCCTTCCGCCACGGCCTGGGGCTGGACCACGTGGACGAGCTGATCCTGACGATCGAGGCCGGGATCAAGGCCAGGGTGATCCGGCCTTGACGATGACTCTCGCGGTGTACCGGGTGGACCGCCGGGGGCACCGGCACCTCGTGCGGGCACGGCACGAAGTGACGCCCCTCAAGCGGCCGGAATTCTCCAGCGCTTGGCCGCCGTGCGAGTGCCCGAGGCACCGTGACGGCAGGCGCCCGTGAGGCCCCGGCCTCTGCCCGCATCGACCAGTTCAACCGACCATTTCACCTCGCCTGGGAGCCCACGATGTTCCGATGCAAGGCCACGACCGGCTTGGACGACGGTGTCCGAGCCCTCGCGGAGCAGATTCCGTCCCCGCGTGCGGACGTCGACTGGGCGTCGTCCCCTTCGTTCCGGTGCATGCTCGAAGACGTTCCCCACGAACGCCACGTGGCCTTCCTCCGTACCGGCGCGAGCGCGGCCCCGGACTCCGACGTCTTCGTGTGCTGGCGCGCCGGGGCGCCCGGGCAGTGGCTCGAGGACATCGAGTGCTGCATGAACAGGCAGAACCCCCTGGCCACGGGCTGCACCATCTTCAAGGGGCACCCCGGGCGGTGCGACTGGCAGTACGTCGACCCCGAGGACATGGCCATCCAGGCGGCGGCCGACCGGCTGCCCCTGTGACCCGGCGGCAGGCGAACCGGCCGGAGTGGGAACGCGCCGCGGCCATGTGTCTGAGCCGTGCCGGCGAACTCCGGGTGACCGCGGCCGCTCCAACCGCCGCGGAACTGGTACGAGGGCGTCATGTGCACGCAGCACCCGCTTAACACGCGTACGGCACATTGGTGGGTGTCGGCAGGACGGAAGGACACCTCCCGGGCATCGCACCCCGCGTGAGCTCCCCCGTACCGGCCGGCGTCGAACGGCGTCAGGACCTCCGGAGCGGCTCCCGGACCTCCATGGACGCCCTGGACGCAGCCGGGCCTGACCCGGCCCGCGTCCCTCGCGGGGACCGCCGTCGTCCCGCCCCCCGGCAACGGGGGTGCGGCGGTCCCCGCTCACTCCTTCCCGCGGCGCGTGGATCGGGCCGGATCGGGCCGGTCAGTCGGCCGTGCCGGTCCGCCCGCGTCCCGGGAGCAGTTCCGGGTGGAGCCGTATCGCCTGTGCCGCGTTGACTCCGACGATGCCGATCCAGGTGACGACCATCCCGGCGAGTCCCGCCATGGCGGCGCCGATCGCGGACAGCGGGATGGCCAGGACCAGGGTGAGCAGGGCGAAGCCGTAGCGCTCGCCCCAGGTGTCGGCGGCCGGGCGGGGCCGCCGGTCGCCGCGCGCGGTCGCCATCTGCTGCTCGGCCAGCTGCCGCCGCACCCGGCGGTCCACCGCGCCGTCCAGCCGCTGCTCGACCTTTTCCAGGAAGGACTCGACCAGGGCGGAGTCGTAGTCGTCGCCCAGGTCCCTGCGGGCCCGGACGGTGGCGTCGAGGTCCTTCCGCAGCTCGGCGTCGCTCCTGAGATCGGCGTCCTGCGGGTCACGTGCGCTCATGTCCCTCACCCTAGGGAGCCGCCTGCCCCCGGCGCACTGGGGAAAGCCCCCCTCTCGGGGTGGAGGGGTCCACCCCGGGAACCCTTAGGGCAGCAGGGACACCAGCCCCGAGGCGGCGTCGAGACGGGCGGCCACCACCTGGGCCGCGGCGAAGGCGGGGTCGGCCCGGATCGCGTCCCGCACCCAGGCCGTGTGGGCACGCAGCGTGTGCTCGGCCCAGTCGCCGGGCCGGCCCCGGGTGCGGCGGGCGGCCGGGGCGATCTCGTCCACCAGCAGCTCCAGATGGCCCGGCACCGGGGCCCCGGTGCGCAGCCGCTCCAGCGTGGCGGTCACGGCGGCGCAGCGTTCGTGTCCGAGCACCAGCACCAGCGGGACGCCGAGCTCCTGCACGCCGTACTGGACGGCGCCGAGCACGGCCTCGTCCAGCACCTGCCCGGCGGTGCGGCTGCACAGCAGCTCCCCGAGCGGCTGGTCGAAGAGCAGCTCCGGCGGGACGGACGGCGTGCCCGAGCCCGCGTGCGAGGCCGCCCAAGAAGCGGTATCGGGGCGGCCTCGCACGCGGGCTCGGGCACGCCGTCCGTCCCGCCGCGGCGGACCGCCGCGACGTACTCGGAGATGGCGTCCCGGCTGCGGAGCAGGCACTCGATGCGCCGGCTCATCCGGTCCAGTTCCCGCTCCAGCGTCGCCATCGTCTCGGGGGTCGCGTCCGTGACGTGGATGGCCCGCGGCTGCTTCAGGCAGGGCAGGATCTGCTTGATGACGCGGGTCGGCAGCCCGGAGTCGAGCAGCCCCCGGATCTGGAGCACCCGGTCCACGCTGCGCTCGGGGTAGTCTCGGTAGCCGTTGGCCGAGCGGTCCGGGACCAGCAGTCCCTGCTCCTCGTAGTAGCGCAGCATCCGGCGCGGTGTGCCGGTGCGTTCGGCCAGTTCCCCGATGCGCATGAGACGCCTCCCCGAGCGGACTTGACCTTCACATAGGTGTGAGGGTTCGAGGCTACAGGCATGTCGACCTCTCGGACATCACCCCGCACCGGCGCGCCCTCGGCGCGGGCCGCCGCGCTGCCCGTATCCCCGCTCCTGGCCCTGTGCACGGCCGCTTTCCTGAGCATCCTCACCGAGGCCCTGCCCGCCGGCGTCCTGCCGGAGATGGCCCGCGACCTCTCCGTCGGCGAGGCCGCGGCGGGCCAGACGCTGACGGTCTACGCGATCGCCACGGGCCTGTCGGCGATCCCCGTCTCCCTGGCCACGGCGGGCTGGCGCCGCAAGCGGCTGATGCTGCTCGCGGTCCTGACGTTCGCCGTCGCCAACGCCGTCACCGCGCTGTCCGCGGACTACCTGCTGACCATGGCCGTCCGGCTGGCCGCCGGGGTCGCCGCGGCCGTGGTGTGGGCCGAACTCGTCGGCTACGCGCGCCGGCTGGCGCCCCCTCGGCTGGTGGGCCGGGCCATCGCGATCACCATGGCCGGCGTCCCGCTGGCCCTCTCCCTGGGCATCCCCATCGGCACCTTCCTGGGTGGACTGCTGGGCTGGCGGCCCACCTTCGGCCTGGTGGCCCTGGTCTCGCTGCTGCTGCTCGGCTGGATCGCCCGCTCGGTGCCGGACTTCCCCGGCCGGCGGCCCGGCGAGCGGGCGCCGGTCCGCGGGGCGCTCAGGCTGCCCGGTGTGATCCCGGTGCTGTTCGTGGTGGCCGCGTACGTGCTGGCGCACAACATCCTCTACACCTTCGTCGCCGCGTTCCTCGACCGGCGCGGCATGGGCGGCTCCCGGGATCTCGTCCTGCTGGTCTTCGGCATCGCCTCGGTGGTGAGCATCCTGGTCACCGGCGCCCTGGTCGACCGCAGGCTGCGTGGCCTGACCATCGCCAGTGCCGCCCTGTTCCTGGTGGCGGCCGGTCTGCTGGCGGCACCGGCCACGGGCGCCGTGGCGGTCTACGGCGCCATGGTGCTGTGGGGCCTGGGCTGGGGCGGTCTGTCCGCCCTGCTCCAGACCGCGGTCACCGACGCGGGCGGCGACCGGGGCCAGGCCCTGCTGGTCACCACCTGGAACTCGGCCATGGCCGCGGGCGGCGCGGCCGGCGGCCTCCTGCTCCAGGCCTTCGGCGCCGGGTCCTTCCCGTGGACGGTACTGATCCTGCTGGCCCCCGTGCTGACCGTCGTACTGACCGCCCGCACGCACGGCTTCCCCGCGGAGCGGCCGGGGGTGGAATGAGGCTCCGGGACGGAGCGCGGGCCCCAGGTTGCGTTGTATAAAGGTATACAGAGCAACCTATTCTGAATATCAGCCCGTGTTCGGCACGGCCTCGGCGCTGTACTCTCCCGGGGCGGCGAGGACAACCGAGGGGGAGTACATGATGAGCGTGACCGACAGCCCGGCCAACCGGTTGCAGGCGCTCTTCGAGGGCCACCGGCTCACGCCGACCCAGCGCCGCATCGCGCACAGCATGGTGCGGCGCGCCGCCGACGTGCCCTTCCTGTCCAGCGTGGAGCTGGCCGAGCTGGCCGGGGTCAGCCAGCCGTCGGTGACGCGGTTCGCGGTGGCCCTCGGGTTCGACGGGTATCCCGCGCTGCGCAGGCACCTGCGCGAGGTGGTACCCGCCGAGCCCGCCCCCGAGAACGGCGTGCACAACGAGTACCAGCTCGCCGTCGAGGCCGAGATCGAGAACCTGCGGCACCTCGCGGACCTGCTCGCCGATCCGCGCCCGGTGCGGCAGGCCGGCCGCATCCTCGCCGCCTCCCGCCCGCTGCCGGTGCTCGGGCTGCGCGCCGCCGCCTCCCAGGCGTACGGGTTCGCCTACTTCGCCGCCAAGGTCCACCCGGACGTCCGGCTGCTGGAGGAGGGCGGCACGATGATCCAGGACCGCATCGACGCCGCCGTCCGCGCGGGCGCCAGCGCGCTGCTGTGCTTCGCGCTGCCCCGGCATCCGCGCGAGGTGGTCGACACCCTCGCCTACGCCAAGGAGGTCGGCCTGACCGTCGTCACGGTCGCCGACTCCGCGTTCGCGCCCGTCGCCAAGCACTCCGACCTGCTGCTGCCGGCCGCCGTCGGCACCGGGCTGGCCTTCGACACCGCGTGCGCGCCGATGCTGCTGGGCCGGGTGCTGCTGGAGGCGGTCTGCGACGACCTGCCGGACGCGCAGGCCCGCCTGGAGGAGTTCGACGCCAAGGCCGCCGCGCGGGGGCTCTTCGTGGAGTGAGCCCACCGCGGGGCCCCGGTCCTCTCAGCTTTGTCTCACGTTCGCCCGCTAATGTCCCGGCCATCTGTGGAGACACGTGACACGGGAGGCCGACGTGGCGCGCGCGGGACGCGAAGGACGCGGTGGACAGGGACTGGCCCGGGTGGCCGTCGTCGTACGGGCGGGAGCCGCTCCGCTGTGGTGGCTCGGCGTGGCCGCCGCGGCGATCGGCGCCGCGCCGCAGGGGCTGACGGGGCGCCGGATCGGGGTGCTCGCCGGGGCGGCGCTGTTCGTCGTCGGCGCCGCGGTGGTGGCCCTGGCGCGCCGGGGGCGGTACGCGGCCCTCGTGCGGGGCGTGGCCCGCGCGGGCAAGTACGACGTCCTCCAGGACCGCGCGGTGACGGTGCGCGCCTGGCGCCGCGGGCACCGCTGGTGGCTGCTGCTGGCCGGGGCCGCCGCGCTGGGCTCCGCCTTCGCCGTGCCGATGGCCGGCGGGCTGCTGCTGGCCGGGTGCGGCACCGGGCTGCGGCTGAAGGCCGCCTGGCTCGGCCGGCGCGAACAGGCCCTGGACACCCTGCTGTGGGTGCGCGTGGACTGGCTCGACCGGCGCGGCGGCGGCCCGGCGGGCAAGGCCGTCAAGGGTCTGCGCGGCACGGGCGTCGCGGCCGGCGACGCGGCCCCGGGCGGGGCCCGCCGCCGTACCGCGGCCCTCGTCTGAGCGGGGTCAGACCTCCAGGTCCTCCTCGATCCGCTTCAGCTGGTGGCGGGCCATCGCCAGGTTGGCCCGGGAGGAGTCCAGGACCAGGTAGAGGAACAGGCCGTTGCCGCCGCGCCCCTTGAGTAGGCGGATGAGGTGGTACTGGTCGCTGAGCGCGATGAGGATGTCCTCGATCTCGCTGGTGAGGCCCAGCATCTCCATCGTGCGCATCTTGGCGCGGATCACGTCGGTGTTGCCGGCCGCGGCCACGTTCAGGTCGAAGGTCTTGGTGCCGCCCATCGTGCCCAGCGCCATCCCGCTGGTGTAGTCGACGAGCGCGACGCCGGTGGCGCCCTCGATCGAGGTCAGCGCCTCTTTGAGGGCGGTCTCGGTGTTGGCCATGTCGGGTCCTCTCAACTGTCGGTTGTGGTGCGTGCGGTGGTGGTGCGCGGCGTGCGCGTGGGCCGGGTGCGCGCGGGCGCGGGGGGCGCGGACCGGCGCGCGGCAGCAAAGGGGGTGCTGAGGCGATGGGGGGCTCCGCCGTCGCCCCTGTATGGGGGGCAGCCTGAGTGCGGACCCGGCGGCCGGCCGGCCGTTCTCGGAGCGGTACATCACGCCCTCCTCGCGCGACCCCGGGTCATCGGGGTCCATGGTGGGGCACG
>NZ_VOGW01000154.1:26003-26755 GCF_007896895.1 Streptomyces misionensis
CACGGGCGGCGGGGGGCGGGGGGCGGGGCATGGTGGCGGCAGCCCGCGGAGAACGCGGCGCGGACCGGCGCGCGGGGGTGGCCTGGGCGGCGGCCTCGGCGGCGTCCAGCAGTTCGCCGATGAGGGCGCCCGAGCGGCGGCCCTCCAGGTGCAGCCGGCCGACGTTGACCCGGTCCTGGGCGAGCAGGGTCAGTACGGCGCTGCGGCCGGCCGCGTAGGTGGCGACGTAGCCGCGCTCGCCGCGCACCAGCAGCTCCCGCAGGCCGCCGTTGCCGGTGGCGTCGGCGACCCGTACGGAGACCCCGAGCGCGGCCGCGGTGAGTGCCGCGAGGCCCTCCGGGTCCACGCCGGGCGTGTCGTGGGCGACGACGAGGCCGTCGACGCCCGCCGCGAGCGCCCCGGTCAGCTGTGGCACCCGGGTGCGCAGCCGGTGCAGCTCCTCCAGGACGGTGCGCAGGTCGTCCTCGGACACCATCAGCTCTCTCCTCTCGGCGGGGCGTGGCCGTTCAAAGCGCCTCCAGCGCATCCCTGAGCCTCTTCAGCAGCGCGATGTCGGGGTCGGTGACCGGGGGTGCGAACGGCGGCGGCAGGTCCCGGGCCCGGCCGGGTGCCGCCCCGGGCGCCGCCGGTGCGGGTCCGAGGTGTCCGGCCGCCGCCAGCCGGCGGACGTCGACCAGCGTGTGGAACGCCTGCCGGCCCAGTTCCCGGGCGATGTCGGTGGCCGTACGGGTGCCGTTCACGCGGTCCAGGAC
>NZ_VOGW01000155.1:0-12874 GCF_007896895.1 Streptomyces misionensis
CTGGTCGGCTCCGCGCCCACCCGCTCGCCGCTGGGCATCCGGGTCAATCCGCAGATCGGGGGCGGCAGCATCGGGGCGACGTCCACGGCGACCGAGACCTCGAAGTTCGGGGTGGCGCTGCGCGACGAGGGGGCGCGCGAGTGGGTCGTACGGGCGTACGCGGAGCGGCCGTGGCTGACCCGGCTGCACGCGCACACCGGCTCGCAGGGGATTCCGCTGGCGCTGCTCGTGCGGGGTGTGGCGGAGACCTTCGCGCTGGCCGAGGAGATCAACGCGCGGGTGGGGCGGCGGCAGATCGACACGCTCGACATCGGCGGCGGGCTGCCGGTGAACTTCGCGGGCGAGGCGACGACGCCGACGTACGCGCGGTACGCGCGGCTGCTGGCCGAGCAGGTGCCGGAGCTGCGCGCGGGGCGGTACGGACTGGTGACCGAGTTCGGGCGGTCGCTGCTGGCCAAGCACGGCACGGTGGTGGCGCGGGTGGAGTACGCCAAGCGCTCGGGCGGGCGGCGGATCGCGGTGACGCACGCGGGCGTGCAGGTGGCGACGCGGACGGTGTACGCGCCGGGGGCGTGGCCGCTGCGGCTCGCCGCGTACGACGCCGAGGGGCGGCCGAAGCCGGGGCCCGAGGTGGTGCAGGACGTGGCGGGACCGGCCTGCTTCTCGGGCGACCTGCTGGCCGAGGGGCGCGCGCTGCCCCCGCTGGAGCAGGGCGACTACGCGGCGGCGCTGGACACGGGCGCGTACTACTTCGCGCACCACTACGCCTACAACTCCCTGGCCCGGCCCGGGATCTACGGCTTCGTGCCGGACGGCGCGGGCGGCGTCGCCTTCGCCACCGTGCGGGAGCCCCAGACGGTCGCGGAGGTGGTCGCGGAGTCCGGAGGGGCGCACGCGTCCGCGCTCACCGCCCTCCACGCGCCCGAGCGCCGTTGACGCGCCCCCGCCGGCCTCGAACAAATGGATTAACTCCGGCGCGTCAGAGGCCGGTTGGCCAACACTAGTACGCCGGACGCATGTTCCACTGGAAAATGCCAAACGGCTCACCCCTCCCCCACACGTTGCGTAGTCTCGGGATCACTCAGCCGGAGTCCCAGGCGGGAGGGGAGCCACGCGGTGCCCGGAATCGACGAGTGCCTGCTGGAAGCGATGCGATTGCCCGGCGCCCGGGGTGCCGCGCTGGTGGACTGGACGAGCGGCCTCGCGCTCGGCACGGTCGGGGAGGCGCCCGGCGGGGATCACGAGGCGGCCGCCGCCGAGGCAGCCGAACTGGCCCGGATGGCCGCCGAGCACGGCACCTTCACCGCCCGCGGTGAGGACCGGCCGCCCGTGGAGGACGTGATCGTCAGCAACGCCGACAGCTACCACCTGCTGCGGTTCGTGGACACGTCGTTCGACAGCAGCGTGTTCCTGCATCTGTGGCTGGGGCGGGCGGAGGGCAATCTCGCGCTCGCCCGCATCCGGCTCGGCGAGATGGCCGCCCGCCTGGTGCTGGGATGACCATGGTCCGCACACCGCCGCTGCCGGTGCGGGACACATCGGCCCCCCGCGCCCTGTCCCCGATGCTGACCCGGCTGGCCGAGGAGCGGGCCACCGGCGTCCTGGTCCGCGAGTACGGCGCCCTGCACCTCGTTGAGGGCCGGGTGGTGTACGCCGAGAGCCCCCTCGCCCCGGGTCTCGACGTGCTCCTCACGGCCCACGGCACCCTGGCGGCCGCCGCCTGGCAGCGGGCCGCCGCCGCGGCCGAGGGGCCGCTGCACGCGGCCGAACTCCTGCTGGCCTCCGGCCTGTTACCCGCGGGCGCGCTGGAGCTGTGCCATCTGGACGCGCTGTACGACGCCGGGTACTTCGCCCTGGCGCCGAGCAGCACACCGGGCAGGTTCCGCTACGACGGCGCGCCCCGCACCGGCCCGCTGCCCTCGGTCCCGGTGGTCGCGCTGGAACACGAGACCCTGCGCCGCCGGCTGCAACTGCACCGCCTGTGGCCCGACCCGGCCACCGACACCGCGCCCCTGATCCGCGCGGACCCGCCGCCCGGGCACCGGGCGGCGGGTCCGCGCGGATCAGGGGCGCGGTGTCGGTGGCCGGGTCGGGCCACAGGCGGTGCAGTTGCAGCCGGCGGCGCAGGGTCTCGTGTTCCAGCGCGACCACCGGGACCGAGGGCAGCGGGCCGGTGCGGGGCGCGCCGTCGTAGCGGAACCTGCCCGGTGTGCTGCTCGGCGCCAGGGCGAAGTACCCGGCGTCGTACAGCGCGTCCAGATGGCACAGCTCCAGCGCGCCCGCGGGTAACAGGCCGGAGGCCAGCAGGAGTTCGGCCGCGTGCAGCGGCCCCTCGGCCGCGGCGGCGGCCCGCTGCCAGGCGGCGGCCGCCAGGGTGCCGTGGGCCGTGAGGAGCACGTCGAGACCCGGGGCGAGGGGGCTCTCGGCGTACACCACCCGGCCCTCAACGAGGTGCAGGGCGCCGTACTCGCGGACCAGGACGCCGGTGGCCCGCTCCTCGGCCAGCCGGGTCAGCATCGGGGACAGGGCGCGGGGGGCCGATGTGTCCCGCACCGGCAGCGGCGGTGTGCGGACCATGGTCATCCCAGCACCAGGCGGGCGGCCATCTCGCCGAGCCGGATGCGGGCGAGCGCGAGATTGCCCTCCGCCCGCCCCAGCCACAGATGCAGGAACACGCTGCTGTCGAACGACGTGTCCACGAACCGCAGCAGGTGGTAGCTGTCGGCGTTGCTGACGATCACGTCCTCCACGGGCGGCCGGTCCTCACCGCGGGCGGTGAAGGTGCCGTGCTCGGCGGCCATCCGGGCCAGTTCGGCTGCCTCGGCGGCGGCCGCCTCGTGATCCCCGCCGGGCGCCTCCCCGACCGTGCCGAGCGCGAGGCCGCTCGTCCAGTCCACCAGCGCGGCACCCCGGGCGCCGGGCAATCGCATCGCTTCCAGCAGGCACTCGTCGATTCCGGGCACCGCGTGGCTCCCCTCCCGCCTGGGACTCCGGCTGAGTGATCCCGAGACTACGCAACGTGTGGGGGAGGGGTGAGCCGTTTGGCATTTTCCAGTGGAACATGCGTCCGGCGTACTAGTGTTGGCCAACCGGCCTCTGACGCGCCGGAGTTAATCCATTTGTTCGAGGCCGGCGGGGGCGCGTCAACGGCGCTCGGGCGCGTGGAGGGCGGTGAGCGCGGACGCGTGCGCCCCTCCGGACTCCGCGACCACCTCCGCGACCGTCTGGGGCTCCCGCACGGTGGCGAAGGCGACGCCGCCCGCGCCGTCCGGCACGAAGCCGTAGATCCCGGGCCGGGCCAGGGAGTTGTAGGCGTAGTGGTGCGCGAAGTAGTACGCGCCCGTGTCCAGCGCCGCCGCGTAGTCGCCCTGCTCCAGCGGGGGCAGCGCGCGCCCCTCGGCCAGCAGGTCGCCCGAGAAGCAGGCCGGTCCCGCCACGTCCTGCACCACCTCGGGCCCCGGCTTCGGCCGCCCCTCGGCGTCGTACGCGGCGAGCCGCAGCGGCCACGCCCCCGGCGCGTACACCGTCCGCGTCGCCACCTGCACGCCCGCGTGCGTCACCGCGATCCGCCGCCCGCCCGAGCGCTTGGCGTACTCCACCCGCGCCACCACCGTGCCGTGCTTGGCCAGCAGCGACCGCCCGAACTCGGTCACCAGTCCGTACCGCCCCGCGCGCAGCTCCGGCACCTGCTCGGCCAGCAGCCGCGCGTACCGCGCGTACGTCGGCGTCGTCGCCTCGCCCGCGAAGTTCACCGGCAGCCCGCCGCCGATGTCGAGCGTGTCGATCTGCCGCCGCCCCACCCGCGCGTTGATCTCCTCGGCCAGCGCGAAGGTCTCCGCCACACCCCGCACGAGCAGCGCCAGCGGAATCCCCTGCGAGCCGGTGTGCGCGTGCAGCCGGGTCAGCCACGGCCGCTCCGCGTACGCCCGTACGACCCACTCGCGCGCCCCCTCGTCGCGCAGCGCCACCCCGAACTTCGAGGTCTCGGTCGCCGTGGACGTCGCCCCGATGCTGCCGCCCCCGATCTGCGGATTGACCCGGATGCCCAGCGGCGAGCGGGTGGGCGCGGAGCCGACCAGGGCGTCCAGCCGGGCCAGCTCCTGCGGGTTGTCCGCGTTCACGGCGATGCCCAGCGCCAGCGCCTCGCGCAGCTCCGCCGGGGTCTTGGCCGGCGAGTCCAGCACCGTGCGGGCCACCGGTACGCCGGCCGCGCGCGCGAGGGCCAGCTCGCCGGGGCTCGCCACCTCGGCGCCGATGCCCGCCTCGTGCAGCAGCCGCAGCACCGGCACCAGCGGGGTCGCCTTCACCGCGAACGCGTGCAGCACCGGGGTGCCCGGCGCGAGCACCGCCTCGAACGCCGCGCGCAGCTCCGCCGCCGACTCCCGGATGCCGGTGACGTCGAGCAGGCCCACCACGGCCGCGTCCGGTCCCAGCAGGCCCTGCGCCACCGCGGCGCGCACCGCCTCGTCCCGCCGCGCGGCCCGCCGCCCCGCCTCGGCCCCGGCCGCCACCTCGTCCTCGACCTCGTGGTCCACCGTGTCTCCCTCCTGTCGGCCGTCAGGTGGTTCCAGCCAAACACCCGGGACGCGCGGATGGGGACGGCCCGATGTATTGACTAGTTCTATTCAGGAAGACAGGATGTGAATAGACGTAGCAACAGCAGGAGGCAGAGATGTCGGGACCCCGCCCCGTACGAGCACCGCGCGGCACGGAACTCAGCGCCCTGGGCTGGCAGCAGGAGGCCGCCCTGCGCATGCTCCAGAACAACCTCGACCCCGAGGTGGCCGAGCACCCCGACAAGCTCGTCGTCTACGGCGGCACCGGCAAGGCCGCCCGTGACTGGCGCTCCTTCGACGCCATGGTGCGCACCCTGCGCACGCTCAAGCAGGACGAGACCATGCTGGTCCAGTCCGGCCGCCCGGTCGGCGTGATGCAGACCCACGAGTGGGCCCCGCGCGTCCTCATCGCCAACTCCAACCTGGTCGGCGACTGGGCCAACTGGGAGGAGTTCCGCCGCCTGGAGGCCCTCGGCCTGACCATGTACGGCCAGATGACCGCCGGCTCCTGGATCTACATCGGCACCCAGGGCATCCTCCAGGGCACCTACGAGACCTTCGCCGCCGTCGCCGCGAAGAAGTTCGGCGGCACCCTCGCCGGGACCATCACCCTCACCGCCGGCCTCGGCGGCATGGGCGGCGCCCAGCCGCTCGCCGTCACCATGAACGACGGCGTCGCGATCTGCATCGACTGCGACCCGCGCGCCATCGACCGCCGCATCGAGCACCGCTACCTGGACGTGCGGGCCGACAGCCTCGACCACGCGCTCCGGCTCGCGACGGAGGCCCGCGACGCGCGCCGCCCGCTGTCCATCGGCGTCCTCGGCAACGCGGCCGAGCTGGTCCCGCAGCTGCTGGCGATGAACGCGCCCATCGACATCGTCACCGACCAGACCTCCGCCCACGACCCGCTGTCCTACCTGCCGGTCGGCGTCGCCTTCGAGGACATGGCCGACGCCGCCGCGAAGGACCCGGCCGGGTTCACCACCCGGGCCCGCGAGTCGATGGCCCGGCACGTCGAGGCGATGGTCGGCTTCCTGGACGCCGGCGCCGAGGTCTTCGACTACGGCAACTCCATCCGCGGCGAGGCCCAGCTCGCCGGGTACGACCGCGCGTTCGCCTTCCCCGGCTTCGTCCCCGCCTACATCCGGCCGCTGTTCTGCGAGGGCAAGGGCCCCTTCCGCTGGGCCGCGCTGTCCGGCGACCCGGCGGACATCGCCAAGACCGACAAGGCGATCCTCGACCTCTTCCCGGAGAACGAGTCCCTCGCCCGCTGGATCAAGATGGCCGGCGAGCGCGTGCACTTCCAGGGCCTGCCCGCCCGTATCTGCTGGCTCGGCTACGGCGAGCGGGACAAGGCCGGCGAGCGGTTCAACGACATGGTGGCCTCCGGTGAGCTGGCCGCGCCGCTCGCCATCGGCCGCGACCACCTCGACTGCGGCTCCGTCGCCTCGCCGTACCGCGAGACCGAGGCGATGCTCGACGGGTCCGACGCGATCGCCGACTGGCCGCTGCTCAACGCCATGGTCAACGTCGCGTCCGGCGCCTCCTGGGTGTCCATCCACCACGGCGGCGGCGTCGGCATGGGCCGGTCGATCCACGCCGGCCAGGTCACCGTCGCCGACGGCACCAGGCTCGGCGGCGAGAAGATCCGGCGCGTGCTCACCAACGACCCCGGCATGGGCGTCATCCGGCACGTGGACGCCGGGTACGACATCGCCGAGTCCGTCGCGCAGGAGCGCGGGGTCCGGGTGCCGATGCGTGAGGGTGGCGAGGCGTGACGCGCGGTCCCGGCGGGCACGGCGACGCTCCGGCGGGGGCCGCGGCCCCGCCGCCGGGCGCGGCCCCGGCCGAGCCCACCCGTCCGCGGCCGGTCCGCGGTGCCTCCTTCCACGAGATGTGGGCCGACCTGCTCCCCATCGGGCGCGACGCCGGCTCCGGCGGATACCGGCGCCACGCCTGGACCGGGCCCGACGCCGAATGCCGGGCGTGGTTCAGACAGCAGGCCGAGGACCGCGGCCTGGTCCACGAGGTGGACCGGAACGGCAACCAGTGGGCCTGGCTGGGGGACCCGGCCGCCGGGGACGCCGTGGTCACCGGGTCGCACCTGGACTCCGTGCCGGACGGCGGGGCCTTCGACGGGCCCCTCGGGGTCGTGTCCTCCTTCGCCGCCCTGGACGAACTGCTCGGCAGGGGAGTCCGGTTCACCCGGCCGCTCGCCATCGTCAACTTCGGTGACGAGGAGGGCGCCCGGTTCGGGCTGGCCTGCGTCGGATCGCGGCTGACCGCGGGCGCGCTGACGGTGGAGGACGCGCACCGGCTCACCGACGGGGACGGGATCACCCTGCCCCGGGCCATGGCGGCCGCCGGGTACGACCCCGAGGCCATCGGCCCGGACCCGGAACGCCTCGCCCGGATCGGCGCGTTCGTCGAACTGCACGTCGAACAGGGCCGCGCGCTGGACCTGTCCGGCGACCCGGTCGGCATCGCCAGCGCCATCTGGCCGCACGGCCGCTGGCGGTTCGACTTCCGGGGCGAGGCCAACCACGCCGGCACCACCCGGCTGGCCGACCGCCGCGACCCGATGCTGTCGTACGCCGAGACCGTGCTCGCCGCCCGGCGCGAGGCCGAACTCGCCGGCGCCGTCGCCACCTTCGGCAAGATCGCGGTGGACCCCAACGGCGTCAACGCGATCCCCTCACGAGTGCGCGGGTGGCTCGACTCCCGCGCCGCCGACCAGGAGACCCTGGACACGGTGGTCGCGGGCGTCGAGAAGGCGGCCCGGGAGTACGCGGCCGCGCACGGCGTGGACCTCGACGTCGTACGGGAGTCCTTCACGCCCGTCGTGGAGTTCGACCACGCGCTGCGCGACGAACTCGGCCGCATCCTGGGCCGGGACACCGCACTGACGGTGCCCGTCCTCGGCACCGGCGCCGGACACGACGCCGGAATCCTCTCGGGGAGCATCCCCACTGCCATGCTGTTCGTGCGCAACCCCACCGGTGTCTCGCACTCCCCGGCCGAGTTCGCGGCCGAGGACGACTGCGTGGCCGGGGTGGGCGCGCTCGCCGACGTACTGGAAGGGCTGGCCTGCAGGTGACCAAGGCGACCTACTGGCTGGAACACGCCTGGCTCGGCGACCGTGTCGAGCCGGGGGTCCTCGTCGAGACCGAGGGCGGGCGGATCGGTGCCGTGCGCATCTCGGTGCCCGCCCCGCCGCCCGGCGCCGAGGTGCTGCGCGGGCTCACCCTGCCCGGCCTGGCCAACGCCCACAGCCACGCCTTCCACCGGGCGCTGCGCGGCACCGTCCAGGTCGGCTCCGGCACCTTCTGGACCTGGCGCGAGGTGATGTACTCCGTCGCCGACCGGCTCACCCCGGAGCGCTACCACGCGCTCGCCCGCGCGGTGTACGCCGAGATGGCGCTGGCCGGCATCACCTGCGTCGGCGAGTTCCACTACGTGCACCACGCCCCCGGCGGCACCCCCTACGCCGACCCCAACGCCATGGGCGAGGCGCTGATCGCGGCCGCCGCCGAGGCCGGCATCCGGATCACCCTCCTCGACACCTGCTACCTCTCCGCGGGCTTCGGCCAGGCGCCCGACACGCACCAGCTGCGGTTCTCCGACGGCACGGCGGAGGCCTGGGCGGAACGCTGTTCAATTCTCAAGGAACAGGATCACGCACGGATCGGGGCGGCGATCCACTCCGTACGGGCCGTACCCGCCGGCCAGTTGGCGACCGTGGCCCGCTGGGCCGAGGAACGGCGGGCCCCGCTGCACGTGCACCTGTCGGAGCAGCCCGCCGAGAACGACGCCTGCCTCGCCGCGCACGGCCGCACCCCCACCCGGCTGCTCGCCGACCACGGGGTCCTCGGGCCGCGCACCACCGGGGTGCACAACACGCACCTCACCGACGAGGACATCGCGCTGCTCGGCGGCTCGGCCACCGGCACCTGCATGTGCCCGACGACCGAGCGCGACCTGGCCGACGGCATCGGCCCGGCCGCCGCCCTGCAACGAGCCGGCTCCCCGCTCTCCCTCGGCTCCGACAGCCACGCCGTCATCGACCTGCTCGAAGAGGCGCGCGCGATGGAGCTGAACGAGCGGCTGCGCACCCGCACCCGGGGCCACTGGACGGCCGCCGCCCTGCTGCGGGCCGCCACCGCCGACGGCCACGCCGCCCTCGGCTGGGACGAGGCCGGCACCATCGAGCCGGGCGCGCTCGCCGACCTGACCACGATCGCCCTGGACTCGGTCAGAACAGCGGGCCCCGCGCCACGGCTGGGCGCCGAGACGGCCGTATTCGCGGCGGGCGCGGCGGACGTACGGCATACGGTCGTGGGCGGCCGGCACGTCGTACGCGACGGGGCGCACACGCGCGTACCGGATGTGCCGCAGGCCCTCGCGCGGGCGGTCGAGGCCCTCCGCTCCTGACACCCACCCACGAGGACACCATGAGCAGCAGCACCGTCATCACCAACATCGCCGCACTGGTCACCAACGACCCCTCCCTCGGTGACGACTCCCCTCTCGGTCTGATCCAGGACGCGGCCGTCGTCATCGACGGCGACCGCGTCGCGTGGACCGGTGAGTCAAGGAAAGCACCCGCCACTGACAACCGGGTCGACGCGGGCGGCAGGGCGGTGCTGCCCGGCTTCGTGGACTCCCACTCCCACCTGGTCTTCGCCGGGGACCGCACCCAGGAGTTCAACGCCCGGATGTCCGGCCGCTCCTACTCGGCGGGCGGCATCCGCACCACCGTCGCCGCCACCCGGGCCGCGAGCGACGCGGAGCTGGAGGCCAACCTCACCCACTACCTGGCCGAGGCGCTGCGCCAGGGCACCACCACCTTCGAGACCAAGTCCGGCTACGGCCTGACCGTCGAGGACGAGGCCCGCGCCCTGCGCCTCGCGGCCCGGCACACCGACGAGGTGACCTTCCTCGGCGCGCACATCGTCTCCCCCGACTACGCCGACGACCCGGCGGCCTATGTCGCCCTGGTCACCGGGGAGATGCTGGACGCCTGCGCGCCGCACGCCCGCTGGATCGACGTCTTCTGCGAGAAGGGCGCCTTCGACGGCGACCAGGCCCGCGCGATCCTCACCGCGGGCAAGGCGAAGGGCCTGCACCCGCGCATCCACGCCAACCAGCTGTCCTACGGCCCCGGCGTGCAGCTGGCCGTCGAGCTGGACGCGGCCAGCGCCGACCACTGCACCCACCTCACCGACGCGGACGTCGACGCCCTGGCGAGCGGTGACACGGTCGCCACGCTGCTGCCCGGCGCCGAGTTCTCCACCCGCGCCGAGTGGCCCGACGCCCGCCGGCTGCTGGACGCGGGGGTCACCGTCGCCCTGTCCACGGACTGCAACCCGGGTTCCTCCTTCACCTCCTCCGTACCGTTCTGCATCGCCCTGGCCGTCCGTGACATGGGGATGACCCCCAACGAGGCGGTCTGGTCCGCCACCGCGGGCGGCGCCGCGGCCCTGCGCCGCACCGACATCGGCCGCATCGCCCCCGGCGCCCGCGCCGATCTGACGCTCCTCGACGCCCCCAGCCACGTCCACCTCGCCTACCGGCCGGGCGTGCCCCTGGTCAGCGGGGTGTGGCGGGCCGGCGTCCGGGTGGTCTGAGCCCGCGGACACCCCCGCACACATGCCGAAGCGGCCCGGTCGGGAACACCGGGCCGCTTCGGCATGTGTGCTGTGCGGGGAGCGAGGCGGGGGAGGTCACTCCTCCACCGTCAGCCCCTTGCGCAGCCGTACCAGCGTGCGGGACAGCAGGCGGGACACGTGCATCTGGGAGATGCCGAGCTCCTCGCCGATCTCCGACTGGGTCATGTTGGCCACGAAGCGCAGGGAGAGGATCTTCCGGTCGCGCGGGGGCAGCCCGGCGATCAGCGGCTTGAGGGACTCGATGTACTCGATGCCCTCGATCCCGTGGTCCTCGTACCCGATGCGGTCCGCGAGCGCGCCCTCGGTCTCGTCCTCCTCGGGCTGGGCGTCCAGCGAGGAGGCGGTGTAGGCGTTCGAGGCGGCCATGCCCTCGACGACCTCCTCGTTCGAGATGCCGAGGCGCTCGGCAAGCTCCGCGACGGTCGGCGCGCGGTCCAGCTGCTGCGCCAGCTCGTCCCCGGCCTTCGCCAGGTCGAGGCGCAGCTCCTGGAGCCTGCGCGGCACGCGCACGGACCACGAGGTGTCGCGGAAGAAGCGCTTGATCTCGCCGATGATGGTTGGCATCGCGAAGGTGGGGAACTCCACGCCGCGGGCGAGTTCGAAGCGGTCGATCGCCTTGATCAGGCCGATGGTGCCGACCTGGATGATGTCCTCCATCGGCTCGCTGCGGGAGCGGAAGCGGGAGGCGGCGAACTTGACCAGCGCGAGGTTCAGCTCGACGAGCGTGTTGCGGACGTACGCGTACTCGTACGTCCCTTCCTCCAGCGTCTCCAGACGCTCGAAGAGGGTCTTGGACAGGGCCCGTGCGTCGACGGGGTCGACCTCGTCATAAGGGGGGATCTCCGGGAGTCCCTCGAAGGGGTCGTGGAGATCGATGGGATGATCCAGTTGTTCCGGTGGGGGTGTCGACGTCGCGGTCGGGGTAGGCGAGGCGTCGAGCCGGGGTGACATGGGTGTCCTCCATCGTTCTCGGCATCAGGCTGCCGAAGCCGTTGCGTGCACTGCGGAGTGCGGCGCCTCCAAAGCCGGCGTGTAGGGGTAGGTGTCCTTACTAGCCCTATCGGCTTTACCGAAGCGATCGCAAGTGCGTTCTGTTTGTGTATGTCCGTTTATGTGAGGTTGTTCGGGTGTCGGAGTGCCCTGGGAAGGCGTAATGTTCGAGGGCATCAGCAGCCACGACCTCGGGAGAGAGACGGCATGGACCACGGGACGGTCGGCAGCGCACAGTCGGGCCGGCTTCTGGTGGAGGTGCGGGAAGAGGGCGCCAGCGCCGTTGTCACACCGGCGGGTGAGCTCGACCACCACACCGCCGATCTGCTGCGGGAGCCCCTCGACGACCTCCTCGGCAAGGGTTTCTCACGGCTGGTGGTGGACTGCTCGCGCCTGGACTTCTGCGACTCCACGGGGCTGAACGTCCTGCTCGGGGCCCGGCTCAAGGCGGAGGCCGCCGGCGGCGGGGTCCATCTGGCCGGGATGCAGCCCGTTGTCGCTCGCGTGTTCGAGATCACCGGGGCCGAGGCGGTCTTCACCGTCCACGACTCCGTGGCGGACGCGCTGGCCGGGGAGGGCGGCGGCACCGACTGAGCCCGCGACCGTCGCGTGGCCGGGTACGCCGGTACGGCTGGTGACCATTCACTTCTCATGAGCCCCAGACATCTCGCCGATCCCACACAAGACGGTGGTGTTCAGGCGCCCGGGTCGGGCAGGAGAAGTGCTGACGACCATCGGCCGCCGGGCAGCCGTGGCGGCGCCGCGGGTGTGACGTACCCGTGGGTGTGCGACGGCCCCGATCGGGCAGGAACCTGCCCGGACGAACGCGAACCGATGGTCGTGCGGCAAGTGCGGGCGACGGCCCGTACGGCGGACGGACGACGATCGGCGGATCGTCGGCCTGTCGTGGCCACGGCCGGGCACGAGGGCGCGGAAGGTGGACCACGGGCGGACGGGACTGATGTGGGGATGGCGGGACGGACGGCGGACGCTGGTGCCGACGGCGGACGGACCGACCGGTGCCGGGCGGTGCCGGACTTTTCAATCGTGAACTGGTGATTCGGTGAGGTGAAGCGCTGATGAGCACCACCCGGCCCTACCCGCCGGGCGACCGCGGCCCGGAGCCGAGCGGCGCTTCCGGGGCGCCCGGGGAGGACACGCCGGCCGGCGCGCCCTCCGTCATGGGCGCGGCCGTGTCGTCCGTGCCGCCGTCCGGGACGGACGTCGGCGTCGCCGAAGCGGCGCGAGGGCGACAGGTCCGCAGTCTGGAGCTGCGGGGGGAGAGCGGTGTCGTGCCACTCGCCCGCGACTTCACGCGGCAGGCGCTGTACGCCTGGGGCTGGCTGCCCGCCGAGACCGCCGACCGGCGGGCCGCGGCCGAGGACGTGCTGCTCGTGGTCTCCGAGCTCGTCACCAACGCCTGCCTGCACGCCGAGGGCCCCGACGAGCTGGTCCTCACCTGCGACAACAAGGTGATCCGGCTGGAGGTCACCGACGGCGGCAGCGGCCAGCCGGCCCCGCGCAACCCGCACCGCGCCGGCCGCCCCGGCGGCCACGGCATGTTCATCGTCCAGCGCCTGTGCCTGGACTGGGGTGTCCTGCGCACCCCCGGCCGCCCCGGCAAGACGGTCTGGGCGGAACTGGGCGCCCCGGCCT
>NZ_VOGW01000155.1:13135-29290 GCF_007896895.1 Streptomyces misionensis
TGGGACGGCTCCGACTACGCGGGCTGCCCGGTCTGCCACCGCCGCATCGACGCGGACGACCCCTTCCTGCGGCCGGTGCGTGCCGTCCGCCCCCCCCACGCTCCCGTCCCCCGTCCGCTGCGGCACCTCCGCCCGGCCCCCGGGCGTTCTGCCGGTCGAGGCCGTCGGCACGACCACCACCTGCGCCCCGGTCGGCACCCAGGCCCCTCGCCCGCCTCGCCCCGGACACCGGCGGACGACCGGGCGGCACGGGCGCCTCCGGCGGTGCGGCGAAAATGAAAACCCGGGAGGGCCGCCGCACCGTGGGTGCGGCGGCCCTCCCGGCCGAGGACACGGCGACTAGCGAACGTCGCCCATCATCTTCTTCACCTTGTTGCGGTACATCCACACCGCCACACCCGCGACGACGGCCAGCACCGCCTCCAGGGCCACGAAGCCCTTCTTGTCGAGGTTGACCCCGCCGACCGCCGGGTTGGACAGCAGCGCGGTGACGGAGTCGCCCGCGGTGACCGCGAGGAACCAGACGCCCATCATCTGGGAGGCGTACTTCTTCGGCGCCATCTTCGTCGTCACGGACAGACCCACCGGCGACAGCGTCAGCTCACCGACGGTCTGCAGGAAGTAGATGCCGACCAGCCACAGCGCGGCGGCCTTGTGGCCGTCCTGCGCGATGGACAGCGGGGCGAGGAAGACGAAGAAGGACGCGCCGACCAGGACCAGGCCGGAGGAGAACTTCACGATCGTGCTCGGCTCCTTGCCGCGCCGGTTCAGCGCGAGCCAGAGCCAGGCGAAGACCGGCGCCAGGGCCATGATCATGACCGGGTTGACCGACTGGTACCAGGAGACCGGGAAGTTCCAGCCGAGGATCGTGTTCTTGGCCGAGTCGGACGCGAAGAGCGACAGGGTCGAACCACCCTGGTCGTAGATCATCCAGAAGACCGCGGCGGCCACGAAGAACCAGATGTACGCCCGGACCTTCGTCCGCTCCTCGCCGTCGAGGTCCTTGTCCCGCAGGATGCGCGCGATGACCAGGATCGGCACGATCAGACCGATGAGGGTCAGCGGGATCAGCGCCCAGTTGAGGGTGAAGTGACCGGTGAAGCCGACGATGCCGTAGAAGACCGCGGCGATGACGAGCCAGATCAGGCCCTTGCGCAGGGTGGCGGACTTCTCCTGGGCCGTCATCGGCGTCGGGACGACCTTGCTCTGCTCGCTCAGGTGACGGCCGCCGAGCAGGTACTGGACCAGGCCCAGCGCCATGCCGAGCGCGGCCAGCGCGAAGCCGACGTGCCAGTTGACGTTCTCACCGATGGTGCCGATGACCAGCGGAGCGACGAAGGCGCCCAGGTTGATGCCGATGTAGAAGAGGGTGAAACCACCGTCGCGGCGCCCGTCGTTCGGACCGTCGTACAGGTGGCCGACCATGGTGGAGATGTTGGCCTTGAGCAGACCGGAACCGATGGCGACCAGCACCAGGCCGACGTAGAAGCTCGCGGCGGCCGGCACGGCCAGGCACAGATGGCCCAGCATGATGATCAGACCGGCGGCCGCGACCGTCTTGCGAGGGCCGAGGAGCCGGTCGGCGACCCAGCCGCCGGGCAGCGCGAGCAGGTACACGAGCGACAGGTAGACGGCGTAGATCGCCGTCGCCGTGCCCGCACTCAGGTGCAGGCCACCCGGAGCCACCAGGTACAGCGGGAGCAGGGCCCTCATGCCGTAGTAGGAGAAGCGCTCCCACATCTCGGTCATGAAGAGAGTGGCCAGGCCGCGGGGGTGGCCGAAGAAGGTCTTCTCGGTGCCGGGGGTGCCCGGGTGGACCGAGTCCTTCGTCAGGCTGGACGCCATGGTCGTTCCTTGCTGGTCGGGACGCGCGGTCGAGCGTTGCGCGCCCGGTGGGGGGTAGCGGCCGGCACCGGCGGGGTCGGCCGACCGCCCCCAACGCCCGAGGGGAGTCCGCCCCGGATCACGAGGCGGTGGACGGCGACCACCGGGATCCACGCTCCGTGACGCGACGGTGCGTTCGGAGCCCGGCCAGAGGTCATTCCTTTCAAGGCCGGTCGGTGCCCGACCGGCCCGCACACAAGAAAGACCTTCAGCGACAAGCCCGCCGAAGGTCTCCGGATGTACTACAGGCGTTCACGTCACTCTACGTCAGGACACTGCCGGATATGGAAGGACTTGAGACGCGGATCACAGGCGTCGGTGGAACCACGCACCCATTTTCGAAGGTCCCTTCTACGATCGCATCCCACAGGTGATGGTCCGTACCAGTGGACACCCCAGGTAAGAATCCCTGGAACCGATCACACCCCAGCACCGCACGCGGGCGGTCTACCATCACCTCATGACCCGTGTACTGCTCGCCGAGGACGACGCGTCCATCTCGGAGCCGCTGGCCCGCGCCCTGCGCCGGGAAGGTTACGAGGTCGAGGTGCGCGAGGACGGACCCACCGCGCTCGACGCCGGAATGCAGGGCGGCGTGGACCTGGTCGTGCTGGACCTGGGCCTGCCCGGCATGGACGGCCTGGAGGTCGCCCGCCGGCTGCGGTCCGACGGCCACACCGTGCCGATCCTCATCCTGACCGCGCGCGCCGACGAGGTGGACACCGTCGTCGGCCTGGACGCGGGCGCCGACGACTACGTCACCAAGCCCTTCCGGCTCGCCGAACTGCTCGCCCGCGTACGGGCGCTGCTGCGGCGCGGCGCCGCCGAGCCCCAGCAGCCGCCGGCCACCCACGGCGTGCGCATCGACGTCGAGTCGCACCGCGCGTGGATGGGCGACGAGGAACTCCAGCTCACCGCCAAGGAGTTCGACCTGCTGCGCGTCCTGGTGCGGGACGCCGGCCGGGTGGTCACCCGCGACCAGCTGATGCGCGAGGTCTGGGACACCACCTGGTGGTCGTCCACCAAGACGCTCGACATGCACATCTCCTGGCTGCGCAAGAAGCTCGGCGACGACGCGGCCAACCCCCGCTACATCGCCACGGTCCGGGGCGTGGGCTTCCGCTTCGAGAAGAGCTGAGCCCCCGCACCGGGGCCGGCGGTCACTCCAGGTAACGGAACATGCGTCGACGTCTCATCCAGTCCACCCTCGCCGTCGTCCTCGTGGTGATCGCCGTCTTCGGCGTCTCCCTGGTGATCGTCGAGACACGGACGATCAGCAACAGCGCCCAGGAGCGGGTGGAGTCCGAGGCGGCGCGGCTGGCCAGCATCGTGGACAGCCGCATCCTGGCCGCGGAGCACGTCGACACCGACGCGCTGCGCAACCCGGTCAGCAAGGACCAGTACGCGGTGATCCGCGTGCCCGGCCGGCCGCCGATCGAGATCGGCACCCGGCCGGTGGGCGACGTCATCCACGCCACCCAGCACGGCGAGGAGGGCGAGACCGTCACCGTGCAGGAGCCGCGCTCCGCGGTGACCCGCGAGGTCGGCCGCACCCTGCTGATCATCGGTCTGGTGGCGCTGCTCGCGGTGGTCGCCGCCGTGCTGCTCGCGGTACGGCAGGCCAACCGGCTCGCCTCCCCGCTGACCGACCTCGCCGAGACCGCCGAACGGCTGGGCTCCGGCGACCCGCGCCCGCGGCACAAGCGGTACGGCGTCCCCGAGCTGGACCGGGTCGCCGATGTGCTGGACTCCTCCGCCGAGCGGATCGCACGCATGCTGACCGCCGAGCGGCGGCTGGCCGCCGACGCCTCCCACCAGCTGCGCACCCCGCTGACCGCGCTGTCGATGCGGCTGGAGGAGATCACCCTCACCGATGACCCGGACATCGTGAAGGAGGAGGCGAACGTCGCGCTCACGCAGGTCGAGCGGCTGACCGACGTGGTCGAGCGGCTGCTGACGAACTCCCGCGACCCGCGCACCGGCTCCGCCGTCACCTTCGACCTGGACGAGGTCATCCAGCAGCAGCTCGCCGAGTGGCGGCCCGCCTACCGCGGGGTGGGCCGGGCCATCGTCTCCTCCGGCAAGCGGCACCTCCAGGCGGTGGGCACCCCGGGCGCGGTCGCCCAGGTGCTGGCCGCGCTGATCGAGAACTCGCTGATGCACGGGGGCGGCACCGTCGCCCTGCGGACCCGGGTCACCGGCAACCAGGCGGTGGTCGAGGTGACGGACGAGGGGCCCGGGGTGCCGGCCGATCTGGGGGCGCGGATCTTCGAGCGGACCATCAGCGGGCGCAACTCCACGGGCATCGGCCTCGCCGTCGCCCGGGACCTCGCCGAGGCCGATGGCGGCCGGCTGGAACTGCTCCAGTCCCAGCCCCCGGTCTTCGGGCTGTTCCTCTCCCGCACGCCCCCGGCGCACCGGGCGGACGACGAGGAGTACCCGACCGTCCGCTGACGCGGACCCCGGGGCCCTAGGGGACCCGCTGGGTCTTCGGCTCGGGCTCGGTGGGCATCCGGCGGGACTCGGCCGCGAGGATCGACGCCGCCTCCTGCGCGGGCAGCGCGCGGAACACCCAGGTGCGGTACGACCAGAACCGGAACAGGGTGGCGATGCCGATGCCCAGGAACTTGAAGACGTTGCTCTCCAGCGGGGTGTCCCAGCCGAGGCCGTAGGTGGCCAGGTAGAGCACGCCGTTCTCGATCACCAGACCGATCGCGCTGAAGAACAGGAAAAGCGTGAGCTCCTTGGTGCGGCCGCTGCGGTCACGGTCCCGGTACGTCCAGTAGCGGAAGCCGACGTAGTTGAACGCGATGGCGACCACGGTCGCGATGATGCTGGCCCGCACCACCGGAAGGTCCGACATGTGCCGGACCAGGTTGAAAACGCCCAGATTGACCAGGACTCCGGCGCCGCCGACGGCGCCGAACTTGGCCACCTCGCCCACGAGCCGTTGCAGCCCCGAGGAACGCTGTTCCATGGCGTTGCAGCTCCCGTCGGTAGGTTTCGTCAACTCCGCCATGCTATCGGCGCAAACGGCCCAACGCCTGAGGACGAGGCCAGGGCCGGGAAACAGGTCGGAAAGAGACCGGAAAGCGATGGGTAAGAGCCCGGAACGGAACGGAGTCGGACCGTTACGGCACCGGGAACGGACCGAGTACGGAGGGAGGGCATCCGCCCTCCCCGCGGTGGCCGATACGCTGTAGGTGTGACGTTCCCGGTAGTCGGCATGGTCGGCGGGGGGCAGCTCGCGCGTATGACGCACGAAGCGGGCATCCCGTTGGGCATCAGGTTCAAGCTCCTCAGTGACACTCCCCAGGATTCCGCGGCACAGGTCGTGAGCGAAGTCGTCGTCGGCGACTACCGCGATCTGGACACGCTGCGTGACTTCGCGCGCGGGTGTGACGTGATCACCTTCGATCACGAACACGTACCCACCGAGCACCTCAGGGCCCTGGAGGCGGACGGCATCCCCGTGCGCCCGGGGCCCGACGCGCTGGTGCACGCCCAGGACAAGGGCGTGATGCGGGCGCGGCTCGACGCGATCGGCATCCCGTGCCCGCGGCACCGGATCGTCGCCGATCCCGAGGACGTGGTGCGGTTCGCGGGTGAGGGCGACGGCTTCCCCGTCGTCCTGAAGACCGTCCGCGGCGGCTACGACGGCAAGGGCGTGTGGGTGGTGGAGACCGCCGAGGAGGCCGCCGAGCCGTTCCGGGCGGGCGTCCCGGTCCTCGCCGAGGAGAAGGTCGACTACGTCCGCGAGCTCGCCGCCAACGTCGTGCGCTCCCCGCACGGCCAGGCCGTCGCCTACCCGGTGGTGGAGTCCCGGCAGGTGAACGGGGTCTGCGACACCGTGATCGCCCCGGCCCCCGACCTGGACGAGGAGCTCGCCCTCAAGGCCGAGCAGATGGCCCTCACCATCGCCAAGGAGCTGGGCGTCGTCGGCCACCTCGCCGTCGAGCTGTTCCAGACCCGCGACGGCCGCATCCTCGTCAACGAGCTGGCGATGCGCCCGCACAATTCCGGCCACTGGACCCAGGACGGCGCGATCACCTCGCAGTTCGCCAACCACGTCCGCGCCGTCCTCGACCTGCCGCTCGGCGACCCGCGCCCGCGCACCCCGTGGACCGTGATGGTCAACGTGCTGGGCGGCGACTTCCCGGACATGTACTCCGCGTACTTGCACTGCATGGCCCGCGACCCCAAGCTCAAGATCCACATGTACGGCAAGGACGTGAAGCCCGGCCGCAAGGTCGGACACGTCAACACCTACGGCGACGACCTGGACGACGTGCTGGAGCGCGCCCGTCACGCAGCCGGCTACCTGAGAGGCACCATCACCGAATGAGCCCTGCCCTCCCGTCATCCCCTCTGGTCGGCATCGTCATGGGGTCGGACTCCGACTGGCCCGTCATGGAGGCCGCCGCCAAGGCCCTGGACGAGTTCGAGATCGCGTACGAGGTCGACGTCGTCTCCGCGCACCGGATGCCCCGCGAGATGATCACGTACGGCGAGCAGGCAGCCGACCGCGGGCTCAAGGCGATCATCGCCGGGGCCGGGGGCGCCGCCCATCTGCCGGGCATGCTGGCCTCCGTCACCCCGCTGCCGGTCATCGGGGTGCCGGTGCCGCTGAAGTACCTCGACGGCATGGACTCCCTGCTGTCGATCGTGCAGATGCCGGCCGGCGTCCCGGTCGCCACGGTCTCCGTGGCCGGCGCCCGCAACGCCGGTCTGCTCGCGGCCCGGATGCTCGCCGCGCACGACGAGGACCTGCTGCACCGCATGCGCGACTTCCAGCACGACCTCAACGAGCAGGCCACCGAGAAGGGCAAGCGGCTGCGCGCCAAGGTCGAGGGCGCCGGCGGCTTCGGATTCGGGAAGTGAGCGGCGTGACGCACCTGGACGAGGCTCGCGCGCTGCTGCGCGAGTTCCCCGTGGTCGACGGCCACAACGACCTGCCGTGGGCGCTGCGCGAGAAGTCGGGCTACGACCTGGACCGCCTCGACATCGCCGGGCACCAGCACGAACACCTGCACACCGACATCCCCCGGCTGCGCGCCGGCGGGGTCGGTGCCCAGTACTGGTCGGTGTACGTCCCGGCCGAGCAGCCGGACCCGGTCGCCGCGACGCTGGAACAGATCGACTGCGTACGCCAGTTGCTCGACCGCTACCAGGCGGACCTGGCGCCCGCGCTGACCGCCGCCGACATGGAGGCGGCGCGCGGCGAGGGCCGTATCGCCTCCCTGATGGGCGCCGAGGGCGGCCACTCCATCGCCAACTCCCTGGGCACGCTGCGCGGTCTGCACGCGCTCGGCGTGCGCTACATGACGCTCACCCACAACTCCAACGTGGACTGGGCGGATTCGGCGACCGACGAGCCGAAGGCGGACGGCCTGACCGCGTTCGGCCGCGAGGTCGTGCGCGAGATGAACCGGGTAGGCATGCTGGTCGACCTCTCGCACGTGGCGCCCTCGACCATGCGCGACGCGCTGGACGCGACCTCCGCGCCGGTGATCTTCTCGCACTCCTCCGCCCGCGCGGTCTGCGACCACCCCCGCAACATCCCGGACGACGTGCTGGAGCGGCTGCCCGCCAACGGCGGCGTGGCGATGGTGACGTTCGTGCCGAAGTTCGTGCTCCAGGCGGCCGTGGACTGGACGGCCGCGGCCGACGAGAACATGCGCGCCCACGGCCTGCACCACCTGGACACCGGCGCCGAGGCGATGAAGATCCACCGCGCCTTCGAGGAGCGCACCCCGCGCCCCGTCGCCACGGTGTCGGTGGTCGCCGACCACCTGGACCACATGCGCGAGGTCGCCGGCATCGACCACCTCGGCATCGGCGGCGACTACGACGGCACGGCCTTCACCCCGGACGGCCTCGACGACGTCTCCGGCTACCCGAACCTCCTCGCGGAACTGCTGGACCGCGGCTGGTCCAAGGCGGACCTGGCCAAGCTCACCTGGCAGAACGCGGTACGGGTGCTGGGCGCCGCGGAGGACGTGGCCCGCGACCTCCAGTCGCGGCGCGGCCCCTCCAACGCCACGATCGAGTCGCTCGACGGCTGACACCTGACGAGAAGGCGGGGCGGCCACCACGGCCGCCCCGCCTTCTCGTCGTCCTTTTCCCTGCCCTTCGGGGCGCTCGACCGCGCTCGGAGGCTACCCGTGCTCGATCCGGCACAGGCAGAACGGGTGTCCGGCCGGGTCGGCGTACACCTGGAAGTCCTTCTTCTCCCGGTCCTCCAGGTCCAGCGGCCGGGCGCCGAGCGCGAGGACCCTCTCGTGGGCGGCGTCGATCTCCGCCCAGGTGCTGCCGGCGTCGAAGTCGATGTGCAGCTGCTGGCCGTTGTGGTCGGCGCGCGGCCACTCCGGCGGCGTGTGGTCCGGGGCCAGCTGGAAACCCAGCCGGGGGCCGTCCGGGATCTGGAGGACCACCCAGTCGTCGGACTCGGCCTGCGGGGTGCCCCCGGCCACCGCCGCGTAGAAGGCCGCCAGGGCGTGCGGGTCGCGGCAGTCGAGCACGATGTTGCGGAAGCGGGCGATGGACGCCATGCGCTCCTCCTGTGGGATCGGTTCAGCAGGCGCAGAGACAGAACGGGTGTCCGGCGGGATCGGCGTACACCCGGAAGGAGCGGGACCGGTCCTCGGCGTCCAGGGGCGTCGCCCCCAGCTTGAGGACCCCCTCCTCCGCCGCGTCCAGGTCCGGCACGTCCAGGTCCAGGTGGAACTGCTGCGACCGCTCCTCGGAGGGCCACCGCGGCGGGGTGTGCCCGGCGGCCCGCTGGAAGGCCAGCGTCTGCCCGCCGGGCACCGACAGTTCCACCCAGTCGTCCTCCTCGCGCCCCACCGTGCCACCGAGCACCTCGGCGTAGAAGCGGGCCAGCGCGCCGGGATCGGGACAGTCCAGGACCACCACACCGAGCTTGGCAAGAGCCATGACGACCTCCTTCTGTTACCCGTAAAGGCGGGTAACCGGTAACGGTGACCCCATGCTCGCGGACAAGGGGTAACGTCGCAACCATGAATGACAGATCGGCGGCTCCCGGCGGCCTGGCCCTGGTCGAGTCCCTGGTCAACACGGTGGACCTGGAGAGCGGCGTCGACGCGCTGGACACCCCGGAGGGGCGCGGGCGCTTCGGGATCGCCGAGAGCGACCTGGCCGGGGCGCGGGAGCTGCGGGAGTCGCTGCGGGCCGCGCTCCTCGCCCACGCCGGGCATCCGCCGCACCGGACGGTCACCCCGCTGGGCGAGCTGCTGGCCCGCGCGCCGCTGTACGTCGCCGTGGACGGACGGGACGGCTCGGCGGCCCTCGCCCCGGCCGCGGACGCCCCGCTGCCCTCCCGGATCGCCGCCGCCGTCGCCGGCGCACTGGTGGCGGGCACCTGGATGCGGCTGAAGGCCTGCGAGGCCGAGACCTGCCACTGGGCGTACTACGACCGCAGCCCCGCCGGACGCGGCCGCTGGTGCTCGATGCGGGTCTGCGGGGCGCGCGCGAAGATGCGGCGCTACCGGGCCAAGGGGGCCTGACCCACAGGGAGCTGGGGCAAAATGCGGGGCGGCGCGGGTTCGGCCGACTGAGCCTCGGCCGAACCCGCGCCGCCTCCTCGGGCTGACGCCTGCGCCCGTCAGGCGGTCGGGCGGCCCATCGCCCGGTACGTCCAGCCCGCCCGGCGCCACAGCTCCGGGTCGAGGGTGTTGCGCCCGTCCAGGACCAGCCGGGCCGACGCCACCTCGCCCAGCGCCGCCGGGTCCAGCTCGCGGAACTCCCGCCACTCGGTCAGGTGCAGCACGACGTCGGCGCCGCGCACGGCCTCCAGCGCCGACCCGGCGTAGCCCAGGGTGGGGAAGACCTTGCGGGCGTTGTCCATGCCCTTCGGGTCGTACACGGTCACCTGACCGCCCTGGAGGTGTATCTGGCCGGCCACGTTCAGCGCGGGCGAGTCACGGACGTCGTCCGAGTCGGGCTTGAAGGTGGCGCCGAGCACCGCCACCCGCTTGCCGAGGAAGGAGCCGCCGCCCAGCGCCTCCCGGGCCATCTCCACCATCTGGCCGCGCCGGCGCATGTTGATGGAGTCGATCTCCCGCAGGAAGGTCAGCGCCTGGTCCGCGCCCAGCTCACCGGCGCGGGCCATGAACGCCCGGATGTCCTTGGGCAGGCAGCCACCGCCGAAGCCGATCCCGGCACGCAGGAACTTGCGCCCGATCCGGTCGTCGTGGCCGATGGCCTCCGCCAGCTTGGCCACGTCGCCGCCGGCCGCCTCGCAGACCTCCGCCATCGCGTTGATGAAGGAGATCTTGGTGGCGAGGAAGGAGTTCGCGGCGGTCTTCACCAGCTCGGCGGTGGGGAAGTCGGTGACGACGAAGGGCGTGCCCCCCTCCACCGGCGTCGCGTACACCTCGCGCAGCAGCTTCTCCGCCCGCTCGCTGCGCACGCCCACCACGATCCGGTCCGGGTGCAGGGTGTCCTCGACGGCGAAGCCCTCGCGCAGGAACTCCGGGTTCCAGGCCAGCTCGGCGTCACCGCCCGCCGGGGCGTGCTCGGCGAGGTAGGCGGCGAGCCGGTCGGCCGAGCCCACCGGCACCGTGGACTTGCCGACCACCAGCGCCGGGCCGCGCAGATGCGGGGCGAGGGAGGCGACGGCGGAGTCGACGTACGACATGTCGCAGGCGTACTCGCCGTGCTTCTGGGGGGTGTTCACACAGACGAAGTGCACATCGCCGAAGGCGCCGACCTCGGCCCAGTCGGTGGTGAACCGCAGCCGCCCGGTGGACCCCTCGAAACCGGCCACGTGCCGGCGCAGCAGCTCCTCGAGACCCGGCTCGTACATCGGGGTCTCGCCGCGCTCCAGCATGGCGATCTTCTCGGGCACGACATCCAGGCCCAGCACCTCGAACCCCAGCTCGGCCATGGCCGCGGCGTGCGTGGCGCCGAGATAGCCGGTGCCGATCACTGTGATCTTCAGGCTCATGGATGCACTCCAGCTCGGGAATCGTCTCGTGCGGGCCCGAGCATAGCCGGGCCGCTCGGCGGGCAGCTTTCCCGCTGTCGCCAAGCTCACGTAGGCGACCTGGGGCAGGGGCCCTAAAATTCGAGTTACTTAACGGTAATTAGCGTCCGTAGTGTGCCACCATCACTGCGTCTTTGGAGCGTGAGAGACCTTGGCCGGATCGGCTGACTTCGACCTGTACCGCCCGTCCGAGGAGCACGACATGCTCCGCGACGCCGTCCGCTCCCTGGTCGAGGCGAAGATCGCGCCGTACGCCGCGGCGGTGGACGAGGAGGCCCGCTTCCCGCAGGAGGCCCTCGACGCCCTGGTGGCCAACGACCTGCACGCCGTGCACGTCCCCGAGGAGTACGGCGGCTCCGGTGCCGACGCCCTCGCCACGGTCATCGTGATCGAGGAGGTGGCCCGCGCCTGCGTCTCCTCCTCCCTGATCCCCGCGGTGAACAAGCTCGGCTCGCTCCCGGTGATCCTCTCCGGCTCCCAGGAGCTGAAGAAGAAGTACCTGGGCCCGCTGGCCAAGGGCGACGCGATGTTCTCGTACTGCCTCTCCGAGCCGGAGGCGGGCTCGGACGCGGCCGGCATGAAGACCAAGGCGGTCCGCGACGGCGACCACTGGATCCTCAACGGCGTCAAGCGCTGGATCACCAACGCGGGCGTCTCCGAGTACTACACCGTCATGGCCGTGACCGACCCGACGAAGCGCTCCAAGGGCATCTCCGCCTTCGTGGTCGAGAAGTCCGACGAGGGTGTCTCCTTCGGCGCCCCCGAGAAGAAGCTCGGCATCAAGGGCTCGCCGACCCGCGAGGTCTACTTCGACAACGTCCGCATCCCCGCCGACCGCATGATCGGCGAGGAGGGCACCGGCTTCGCCACGGCGATGAAGACCCTGGACCACACCCGCATCACCATCGCCGCCCAGGCGCTCGGTGTCGCCCAGGGCGCCCTCGACTACGCCAAGGGCTACGTCCAGGAGCGCAAGCAGTTCGGCAAGGCGATCGCCGACTTCCAGGGCATCCAGTTCATGCTCGCGGACATGTCCATGAAGATCTCCGCGGCCCGCGCCCTGACCTACCAGGCCGCCGCCGCCTCCGAGCGCGGCGACTCCGACCTCACCTACCTGGGCGCCGCGGCCAAGTGCTTCGCCTCCGACGTCGCCATGGAGGTCACCACCGACGCCGTCCAACTCCTCGGCGGCTACGGCTACACCCGTGACTACCCGGTCGAGCGCATGATGCGCGACGCCAAGATCACCCAGATCTACGAGGGCACGAACCAGGTCCAGCGGATCGTGATGGCCAGGAACCTGCCGTAACGGTCCCCGGCCCGTGAGAGAGGCCCTCGGCGCGACGCCGGGGGCCTCTTCGCGTGGCACCTTACGACCGGTCGGTCACATGCGGGGCGGCGCCGGGAGACGTAGGACGGAAGCACACGGGACCCGAGCCCGGGTCCCCCCGCTCCCGAGGAGGAGCCATGGCCCAGCCCGGAACCACCATGCCCGCCATGACCAAGCAGATGCAGGACTGCATCGAGGCCTGCATGAGCTGCCACAGCATCTGCGAGGAGACCATGAGCTCCTGCATGCAGCAGGGCGGGCAGGCGCAGATGCAGATCATGCGGGCGCTCATGGACTGCTCGGAGACGACCAGGATGTGCGCCGACATGATGATGCGCCGCTCGCCGATGTCGGGCGAGATGTGCGCGATGTGCGCCAAGGCGTGCGACATGTGCGCCGAGGCGTGTATGTCCGTGCCCGACGACCCGCAGCTGATGCGCTGCGCGGAGGCGTGTCGCCGCTGTGCCGAGATGTGCCGCGCGATGGCGGGCGTCCGGATGTGAGCTGACCGCCGAGCGGCGTTCGAGGCGCCCCCGCCGGGTGTCCTCGAACGCCGCCGCAGCACTAGTTGCCGGTGACGGTGATCTTCTGGTCGTTGTTCAGCTCGTTCACCAGGGTCTTCACCTTCGCCTTGTCCCAGACGAGGTTGCCGCCCACGGAGCCCGATATCGGCATGTTCAGCGAGGTGCCGTCGCCGCCGTTGACGCCCTTCATCGCCCAGAACATCGAGGCCAGGTTCCACAGGGACATGTCCTTGTCCACGATCAGCGAGTCCAGGCCCGCGCCCATGGTCGGGTAGAACCTGAACGGGTTCAGGACCGTCGACGGCGTGGCCACCTGGTGGGCCAGGGCCGCCAGGAACTTCTGCTGGTTCTTGGTCCGCTGGAGGTCGGACGCGGCGAACGCGTGCCGGGTGCGGACGAAGGCGAGCGCCTGCTGGCCGTTCAGGGTCTGCTTGCCGGCCTGGAAGTCGGCGCCGGACCACTTGTCCTTGAAGCCCTTGTCGATGTCGATCTGGACCCCGCCGACCGCGTCCACGATGTTCGCGAAGCCCTGGAAGCCGATCTCGACGTAGTGGTCGATGTGCAGCCCGGTGTTGTACTCGATCGTGCGCACCAGCAGCGTCGGCCCGTCCTCGGCGTAGGCCGCGTTCAGCTTCTCCTGGCGGCCGGTGGCCGGGTAGACCTTCCCGGACGTCGAGCCCTTGTACGAGGGGATCTCCACGTTCGAGTCGCGCGGCAGCGAGATCAGCGTGTCGCCGTTGTCGCCGACGTGCAGGATCATCATCGAGTCCGTGCGCTTGCCCTCGGCGGCACCGGTGTGCAGCTTCTTCTCGTCCGCCTTGGTCATGCCCTCGCGGCTGTCCGAGCCGACGATCAGGTAGTTGGTGCCCGAGCCCGCCTGCGGCCGGTCGATCACCGTGGACAGGTCGACCTCGCGGCGCAGCTTGGAGTCGGCCCAGAAGTAGGTCGCGACCGATGTGACGACGACCACGGTGGCCAGCGTGATCGCCGTCCACTTGATCCGCCGGCGCCAGTTCGGCGCGGGGCGCGGGCCGGGAGCCGGTGCGCCGCCCGGTCCGCCACCGCCGGGGCTGCCGTAGACCTGCCCGGTGTTGTAGCCGCTGTCGTACCCGCCGGCGTACCCGCCGCCGTCCACGTACGACGGCTGCTGCGGAACGCCGGCCCCCTGCGGCGGTGCCGCAGGGCCGCGCCGCACCTGACGCATCACGCGGGCGCCCTCCGGCTGTGCGCCGGAGCTGCCGCGTCCGTAACGGGGGCCGCGATTGTCGTCGGACCATCCCTCGGGCCAGTCATTCATGCGGACCAGTGTGCAGGGCGCCGCCGTATGGCTTACAAGGGCTGTCGGAAAATAAGGGCGCCGCTGTTGCGAAGCTGACACAAATTCCGCGAATGTCACTTCGGCATAAGGTAGAGCGCATGACAGACCAGGCCACGGACTCGGAAGCAGTGGAAACGGACATCCCGGGCAAGCCCACGTCCGCTTCGCGCACCACGCTGAGCCACATCATGACGCACAGCGACACCAACCTGCTGGGCACGGTGCACGGCGGGGTGATCATGAAATTGGTGGACGACGCGGCGGGCGCGGTGGCCGGCCGGCACTCCGGCGGCCCCGCCGTCACCGCGTCCATGGACGAGATGGCGTTCCTGGAGCCGGTCCGCGTCGGTGACCTGGTCCATGTGAAGGCGCAGGTCAACTGGACCGGCCGGACCTCCATGGAGGTCGGCGTGCGGGTCCTGGCCGAGCGCTGGAACGAGTCCGCCCCGGCCACCCAGGTCGGCTCGGCCTACCTGGTCTTCGCGGCCGTGGACGCCGACGGCAAGCCGCGCCCGGTGCCCCCGGTGATACCCGAGACCGACCGCGACCGCCGCCGCTACCAGGAGGCGCAGATCCGCCGCACCCACCGGCTGGCCCGCCGCCGCGCCATCCGCGAGCTGCGCGAGCAGCGGGCCGCGGAGGGCCTCCAGGACTGAGCGCCCGTGGTGTGCTCAGGCGTCGCCCGAGCACACCACCTCGTTGCCCCGCACCACGGTCTGGTCCGGACGCCCCGGGTCCTCGAAGCGCACCGGCCGCACACCCCGGAAGCCGGACCCGGCCGTCACCGTCAGCACCGGCCCCTGCCCCGGCGCCGCGCGCAGCTCACTGCCCGGCAGGGCGGCGGCCAGGGCGTGGGCGGAGCGGTCCCAGCGGGGGTCGTACGTGATGAGCGTGGCCGCCGACCGGGTGGACGCCGTCACCGGCTGGTGGGTGGTGGCGAAGCCGGTCGCCGCCAGCTCGGTGTCGATCCGCTTGGCCAGCCCCGAGGTGGTGGTGCCGTTCGCCACCTGGACCCGGATCTGCCGGGGGTCCACCTCGACGGGCGCCGCGGCGGGGGCGGCGGCGTGGTGCGCCGCGGTGAGCGGCTTGTCGTCGCGCAGCGCCGCGAACAGCCGCGAGGACCGGGCCGGGTCCCACTTCAGGGTCTCGCCGACGCCCTTGACCTGGTAGTTCATCTGTCCGATGGGGACGGTGGTGAACTCCGAGGACGAGGGCGAGAAGTTCCGCATCGCGCGGCCGAGGTCGAGCAGCTCGTCGGTGCCGAAGCCCTTGTCGGCGCGGACCGAGCCGAGCACCGCCCGGGTCACGTCCCGGAAGCGCATCGGGTTGAGCAGCACCCCGGAGGAGGTGGCCTTCTCGATCAGCGCCGCCAGGAACCGCTGCTGCCGCTTCATCCGGCCCAGATCGCTCGCGCCGTCCAGGTGCCGTGAGCGCACGTACTGGAGCGCCTGCCCGCCCAGCAGGGTGTGTGTGCCGGGGGCGAGGTCGAGACCGCTGTACGTGTCCTTCAGCGGCGTCGCCGTGCAGATCCGGACCCCGCCGAGGACGTCCACGGTCTTCATGAAGCTGGTGAAGTCGACCTCCAGGTAGTGGTCGATCTTCACCCGGGTCATGTCCTCGACCGTGCGCACGGTCAGCTGGGGGCCGCCCTCGGCATAGGCCGCGTTCAGCTTCAGCGGGTGCGGGCCGAGCTGCCGGCCGGTGCTCCGGTCGGGGTGGGCGGGCACCTCGGCGTAGGAGTCGCGCGGCAGGCTCACCACCGTGGCCCGCTCCCGGTCCGCCGAGATGTGCACGATCATCATCGTGTCGGTGCAGTGGCAGGGCTGTCCGCCCAGGTGGAACACGCGCCGCTGCCGCTCGGTGATCTTGTCCCGGCCATCGGTGCCGACCAGCAGGATGTTCATGCCGTGGCCCGCCTGCGGCCGGTTCTTCATGTCCTTGAAGGCGTCCACCCGGGCGATGCCCGCGTCCAGGCTGGTGACCACCGCGTGCCCGATGCCGGCGGAGGCGAGCACCACCACCGACAGGGTGGTCATCGCCCGGACGGCCCAGCGCGGACGCCGCCGCCGGCGCACGGGCCGCACGGGGCGCT
>NZ_VOGW01000156.1:0-8580 GCF_007896895.1 Streptomyces misionensis
GTGAGCACGCTGCCGAGCCTGCCCGCGCTGCCGAGCCTGCCCGCGACCGGCTGACCGGCTGACCGTCGGGGCGCGGGCGCGGTCCGTCCGGCCGAGGAGTTTTCATATGTCTTGCGGGCCACGGGGTTTCCGGCCCGGCGCGGCGGTCGTTAGGCACGGCGTCGGACATCCCCTGGGCGGCGACGAGCCGCCCGAAGAGAGGAACATGATGAAGTCCCTGAAGGCTGCCGTCGTCGTTGCCGGTTCCGTGGCCCTCGCCGGCGTCGCCGCGCCCGCGTTCGCCTACAACGCCTCCGAGCTGACGCCCACCAGCCTCAACGGTGCCGTCAACCAGCTCGCCAAGGGCCCGATCACCCTGCGCGACGTGATGCCGATCCAGCACCAGTCGGACGCGCTCGACACCGAGAACAAGGACTCCCTGCTGCACACCGTCAAGGGCGCCACCACCGCGCTGAACCAGCACAACCCGCTGCTCGGCGGCCTGCCCCTGCAGAGCTGACACCCCTCGCGCCCCGGGGCCGGTACCGCATCCGCGGCACCGGCCCCGACCCGTTCGCGGCGGCTTCCCTCGATCGTGTGGAGCCCCCCGGGCCACTGGTCCGGACGGGTGAGAAGCCGCCGGACCGCCCCGGGGCCCGTCGATATGGTCGCGCGGTGACCTCAACCCCCACCGCAACGCACCCCGCCGACCTCGGCACGCTCGTCGTGCTGCCCTGGAGCGGCGCGGCCCCCGACGGCACCGACATGCCCTATCTGCTGGCCTACTCCCTCGGGGACGCGCCGGGCGGCCCGGGCACCACCGCCGCCGCGGTCGAGCACCTGCTGGTGAGCAACGGCCTGCCGGTCGGCGGCGACCTGGTCGACGGCACCTACCGGCCCAGCCTGCCCATCAGCCTGCTCGTGGAGGCCGGACAGGCGGTCGTGCGGATGCCCCGGCTGATCGCCCAGGCCCCCGCGCCGCCGGAGTGGCTCGCCGCCGTCCGCGCCCGCGGCTACGCCTACCTCGTCTTCACCACCCGCGCGTGGCCCGAGGGCGCCCCCGGCACCATCGTGTCGCCCGCCGCGCTGGCCGCGTTCGCCGGCGCCCAGGAGACCCTGAACGCCGCCGCCCACGTCGTACTCCCCGCCACCAGCCTGCGCTGAGGCGGCCGACCCCGGCCTCACGCGGCCGACTTGGGCCACCGCCGCCGGCCGGTGGCCGTCCCCGGCCAGGGCCCGCCTCCCCGGCCGGCACGGCCGCTGTTTTGGACCGGCCCGGTCCCGGCACGACCAGCCGACTATTACGGCAGCCGGGGGAAAACCGCGCCGACGCCGTTTTCCCGTTCCGGCAAGGCCAGTTACGCGGTACGGACGCCAACTCCCGCACCCGTGAAGGGACCGCACCTGAGATGAAGCCGACCACCCGAGGAACCCTTGCCGCCGTCGTCACCGGCGTCGCGGCCGCCGTCGGGGCCGCCGCCACCCCCGCCGCCGCGGCCGGCTCGGTCCCCGTCCCGGTACCGCTGGGCGGCATCTCCCAGTCCCTCGGCACCCAGGTGCCCGAGGCCTCCCTGGACGTGCCGCTGCTGACCCCGGGCACCCCCGAGGGGCCGCGCTACGCCACCGGCCGCCTGCTGCCCGAGGGCGTCCTGCCCCAGGTGCCGATCGGCGGCACCCTGCCCGGCGCCGACCTGCACGCACCGCTGCCGCGGCTGCTCGGCGAGGGCTTCGACCACCTCGACGTGGACGCCCCCGCGGCCGGCCTGCACACCCTCGGCCCCGGCCTGGACCTGGACGCCCCCCTCACTCAGCCCGACCCGGACAACTTCGGCCTGCCCGCCCTGAAAGCCCCCGAGGCCGGTCTCCTCGCCCCGGTCCTGCGCACCGCCGCCGGCGCCGGCCTCGGCACGGGCTCCGGCCGCTGACCCGTACGGCCTCCTCGGCGGCGCCGTTCGGCCGTACGCGGGTGACCCGCACGGCTCCCTTGCCCGCGCGTTCGGCCGTATCCCGGTGACCGCAGCCGCCCCGGGCCGGTTACCGGATGCGACAGCCGACCCCGGACGAGGAGGGTGCGATGACCGACGGCGAAGCGGTGGGCGCGAGGGAGCGGGCCAGAGAGGACACGACGGCCGGACCGACACGGAGGCGGGTGGCGCGGGGACTGCTGTCCTGCGCCGCCGCCCTCTCCCTCATGCCGGTCGTCGCCGCCGCCCGGCCGGTGCCCCCGGCCGCGGGCCCCGGCGGCGACTCCTTCGACGAGACCTACCGGGGCCGGCACATCCAGGGTGTGCGGATGCCCGAGGCGGGGCGCAGCACGTCCGACGCGGACTGGCGGATCACCGTCGACGGCCGGCCGCTGCACCTGATGCGGCGCGCCGACGGCACCTGGCTGAGCATGGTCGACCACTACACCTCGTACCGGACACCGCTGGAGGCCGCCCGGGCCGCGGTGGACGAACTCGGGCCCGGCCAGCGGCTGCGCGAGCTGGCCCCCGGCCCGCTGGGCGGCGCCCGGCCCGGCAGCGTCCTGGACGTGGTGGAACACCTGGGCATGGACATGGGGGGCTGGCATGGCGTACGTGCGTAAGAACGTCGCGGCCCTCACCGCGAGCGAGCGGCGGCGGTTCGTCAACGCCCTGCTGGAACTCAAACGGCGCGGGGAGTACGACGAGTTCGTCCGCATCCACATCGCGTACTACGCCGCCGACGGCGAGACGGGTCTGCGCGCCGCCCACATGGCGCCCTCCTTCCTCCCGTGGCACCGCCGGTTCCTGCTGGAACTGGAGGGGGCGCTGCGCCGCGTCGACTCCTCGGTGACCGTGCCGTACTGGGACTGGACCCGGGACCGTACGACGACGTCGGTGCCGTGGACCGGCGATCTGCTCGGCGGCAACGGGCGCCGCTCCGACCAGCAGGTGACGACCGGTCCGTTCGCCTACGCGGCGGGCCACTGGACCATCCGGGAGGGCGTCACCGACGGCCGCTACCTCACCCGGGACCTCGGCCGCGCCGCCTCGCCCATCCAGCTGCCCACGCAGGGCGACGTGGACTGGGCGCTGAACGACGGGGTCTACGACGTGCACCCCTGGGACTCGACCGTCACCCGCGGGTTCCGCAACAAACTGGAGGGCTGGGGGACCGGCAGCGGCAGCGCGTCCTGGCACAACCACAACCGGGTGCACCGCTGGGTGGGCGGGGCGATGCTCGGCGCCGCGTCCGTCAACGACCCGGTGTTCTGGCTGCACCACGCCTTCCTGGACATGCTGTGGGAACGCTGGCAGCGGGCGCACACGAGCCACCGCTATCTGCCGGCCGAGCCGCCTGGCGCCGGTGACGCGCAGCGCGGCCGGGTCGTCGCCCGGTACCAGAAGCTGCCGCCGTGGGACGACACCCCGGACCGGATGGAGGACGTCAGCCGGATCTACCGGTACGCCTGACGGCCCGCGCGGCGCACGCGAAGAGCCCCGGCGCTCGGAGGTGCCGGGGCTCTTCGCAGGTCACGGCGTGTTTCAGTTGCCGTAGCCGCCGGGCTGCGCGAAGCCGCCGCCCTGGTTGACGCAGGTGTTGCCGAAGGCCGGGTTCAGCAGGCCGATCACGTCGATCGTGTTTCCGCACACGTTGATCGGGACGTCGACCGGGATCTGGACGGTGTTGCCCGACAGCACGCCGGGGGAGCCGACGGCCGCGCCCTGGGCACCCGCGTCGGCCATGGCCAGACCGGCGCCGCTGATCACCACGGCACCGGTGCCGAGGGCCACGGCGGCTGCCTTCGCGATGCGAGACATCACGTTCTCCTTCTTCGCTCGGGAAGCGCGACGGCAGGACCAGCCGCCGCACTCCCCGTTCAACGCCGCCGCCCGACCGTGGTCACGGTGATCAGCCGGGGATCACTCTTTCAACAGGCACGGTCAGGGCAGTCGGCGTATCGGGGCGCCCGCCAGGTACGCCCGGATGTCCTCCACCGCCTGGGTGTAGTACGTGCGGTAGTTGGCGCGGGAGACATAGCCGAGGTGGGGCGTGGCGAGCAGCCGGGGCGCGGTGCGCATCGGGTGCCCGGCGGGCAGCGGCTCGATGTCGAAGACGTCCACGCCGGCGCCCGCGATCCGGCCCTCGTGCAGGGCGGCCAGCAGGGCGTCCTGGTTCACGACGGAGGCGCGGGAGGTGTTGACGAGGTAGGCGGTCGGCTTCAGGAGGGCGAGCTCGGCCGCGCCGATCAGGCCCCGGGTGCGCTCGCCGCCCGGCACGTGCACGGTGACGAAGTCGCTGCCGGCGAGCAGCTCCTCCTTGGAGGCCGCCGCCTCGGCCCCGGCCGCCGCGGCGCGCTCCCCGGTCAGCCGCGGGCTCCAGGCGCTCACCCGCATGCCGAAGGCGAGCCCCACCCGCGCGACCCGGCCGCCGATCCGGCCGAGCCCGAGCACGCCCAGCCGGGCGCCGTCCAGGTCGGCGCCGACCGTGGACTGCCAGGGGCCGCCGGTGCGCAGCGCGGTGTTCTCCTGGACGATGCCACGGGCCAGGCCCAGCAGCAGCGCCCAGGTCAGCTCCACCGGCGGGGTGCCGGAACTCTGCGTGCCGCAGACGGTGATGCCCCGCGCCTCGGCGGCCGCGTAGTCGATCACGGTGTTGCGCATCCCGGTCGCCACGATCAGCTTCAGCCGGGGCAGCCGGGCGAGCAGCGAACCGGGGAAGGCGACGCGCTCGCGCAGGGTGACGACGATGTCGTACTCCGCGAGCGCCGCGGCGAGGGCGTCCTCGCCCTCCAGATGCCGGCGCAGCGCGACGACCTCCACCGCGTCCTCGACCACCGACCAGTCGGCCGACTCGGCGGCCACCCCCTGGAAGTCGTCCAGCACCGCACAACGCAGTCGCACGCTCTCTCCCCTCTCGATCCCGAGGGTCCGCAGTATGGCGGACGCCGCGACCGGTCCTGCCGGGGACGCCCAGGACGACGGGCGCGACCGGGTGCCCGAGCGAACTCACCTGGGCCTGACGGTTGTTCGAGGCGGGTGACTCCGTCGCCCATGACCGAGGGCCGTCCTCGACGCCTCTCGCACCCGGCGCCGGTGCGGAGCCTCACCGGCCTCAGTCGCCCTGGAACCACAGATGGCTGCCCGGGGTGCGGGCGCACCTCTCCAGCATCACGGCGAGGTCGTCCACGGCGGCGCGCTGCCACTCATCGGCGCAGTGCTGCCGCAGCGCCTCGACCTCGGGGAGCGCGGCGGCCGACTCCTGCTCGTTCAGCACCGTGTCCCCGTACGGGTCGACCGCGGTGAGCCGCCCCGGGACGCCGAGGAGCCGGAGCGAGCCGAGCACATCGGCCAGCGCGTCGCCGTGTCCGTAAGAGCTCCGCAGGAGCGTCGCGCGGGACTTTCGCCAACCACGCGCCGGCCGCGCGGAGTGCAGTTCCAGGTCGATCCCCATGTCGTCCCCGATCCTGGTGACCGCGGCTCAGGGCCGGGTGGCGAAGGCGCGGTCGTGGCAGTTTGCTTGGATGCCGGAGATGATGACGAACTCTCCTGTCCGCTGCGCGGACGACGCCGGTTCCGACCGCCTGAGGGTCCTGCTGGAACGTGCCGCCATGACGAAGTTCGACATGGCTCGGCCTACTCGTACACGGTCGCTGCCTGCAGAGCTCGGGCGAAGAACGTCCAGTCACCGCCGGGCGGCAACTCCCGGCCCGTGTTGCCGTACCACCCGTCCGCGTCATCGATCCAGGCGGACAGGGCTTCCAGGAAGCTCGACAGGTCCGGGTTCTCCCAGGAGCTTCCGTCCTCGGCGTGGCTGCGGCGCAAGGAACGAACGAAGGCTGCGAGATCCTCTCTGCTGCCGGAAGTCTGGTCGGTGACCCCTCAGACAGCCGTCGTGCGCGTGGTCGCTTCGACCGGGGCGGTTCTTGAATGGGCCGTGCGGGCGGAACAGTTGCCATGGGCCCTGGAGCAGGTGCACGTGGCGAGCTGAGCGCACGGGAGGCGGCGGTTCCCGTCCGGATCCGCAGTTCGCGACGGCGCCCCCTCCACTCGGTGTCGGCCGATCCCCCCGCCGGAGGCATCGCGTTGACCGCAGGCCACTCCGTGCGGTGATCGACGCATGGTCGTCCGCCGGGCGTGGCGCGGTGCGCGTAAGGCCGTACCGCCTCCTCACGTCTTCGAGTCGCCCGCCGGACGGCGTGTCTACGACAACAGGAACACGTGCCTGACCAAGCGGCTCAACGACGGCGTCCCGCCCGCCGGGGGGCGGAGTGGGCCGGGAACAGTGTCGCCGTGCTCCTGGCCACCTGCGCCCGCCGTGTCGACGGGCAGATGCCCGATCTGGCGAGCGGGCTCGAAGCGGCTGAAGATCATCCCTGACGGCCGTCCGCCGGGTGACCCGTGTGGCCCGGGACGGTGACACGTATTCGACACGGCCACCCGCGAAAACCCGGTGACAGCCGGACGGCCCCGGAGCCAGCCCTTGATCGTCAGAGGCGCTTCCGGGGCTGACGCGCGCCCGGCCGCACCCACTCTGACCAGCAAAAAGCCCTCCCCGAGGGGAGGGCTTCGGATGGCGCCCCCGGCAGGACTCGAACCTGCGGCCAAGCGCTTAGAAGGCGCCTGCTCTATCCGCTGAGCTACGGGGGCCTGGTGGCGGGACCAAGGATAAAGCTCCCTGCTCGCCGACCCTGTCGCTTCCCCTCCGTGGCTCGATGTGGAGGTTCGGTGAAGCGGTCCCGATAATCGCAGGCAGGTACGAATCGTGCAGCGCTTTTGGCGTCCGAGGCCGCAGGGTGTTGTGCACTCGTTATGCCTGACCCGCGCCTGTGTCCCAGTCGCCCCTTCCGTCCTTTCTGTTCCGTCGGCGCGCAGACATGTCTATATGCTTCAGAATTCCCCTAAAATTGGGCATTCTTCGCATGTGGTGACCTTGGACGTACGGCCCCAGCTGCTCGACACACTCTCCGCTCTGCGCGACCGTGTCGACGCCGCACGCTTTCCGCTGCCCCTGGCCGGTGCCCCCCGCGCGCGTGCCAACCGCGACGAGCTCCTCGCCCAGCTGGACGACTACCTCATGCCCAGACTACGGGCACCCGAGGCGCCGCTGCTGGCCGTCGTCGGCGGGTCCACCGGCGCCGGGAAGTCGACCCTCGTCAACTCTCTCGTCGGGCGCCGGGTGAGCGAGGCGGGCGTGCTCAGGCCGACGACCCGCACCCCGGTGCTGGTCTGCCATCCGGCGGATCACCACTGGTTCAGCGGCGTGCGCGTGCTGCCTGACCTCGCCCGGGTCTGGATGCCCCACCACGATCCCCGCGACGACGACCTCCTGCTCCCCGCCGACCAGCCCGCGCGCGCCCTGCGCATCGAGACCGCCGAGTCCCTTCCGCGCGGCCTCGCCCTCCTCGACGCCCCCGACGTCGACTCCCTGGTCGCCGAGAACCGCGTCCTCGCCGCCGAGCTGCTGTGCGCCGCCGACATCTGGGTGATGGTCACCAGCGCGGCCCGCTACGCCGACGCCGTCCCCTGGCACCTGCTGCGCACCGCCAAGGAGTACGACGCCACCCTCGTCACCGTCCTGGACCGGGTGCCCCACCAGGTCGTCTCCGAGGTCTCCCGGCAGTACGCCGCCCTGCTCACCAAGGCGGGTCTCGGCGACGTACCCCGCTTCACCGTGCCCGAGCTGCCCGAGTCCGTGTGGAGCGCGGGCCTGCTGCCCGCCACCGCCGTCGCGCCGCTGCGCACCTGGCTCGCCCATCACGCCCAGGAACCCGCCGCCCGGCAGTACGTCATGGCCCGCACCGCCCACGGCCTGCTCGACTCGCTGCGGACCCGGATGCCCGAGCTGGCCGCCGCGGCCGCCGCCCAGTACGCGGCCGCGCTCCGGCTCACCTCCGCGGTGGAGGGCGCCTACGACGGCGAGCACGCCCGTCTGCGCGGCCGCCTCCACGCCGGCGCCGTACTCGCCGGGGACGCCCTCAAACGCTGGCGCGCCTTTCCCCTGGACTGCACCGCGGGCGAACTCCTCGACGCCCTCGTGGAGAGCCTGGCCGCGCTGCTGCTGTGCGCCGTCACGGCCGCCGACGAGCGGGTGGCCGAGGCCTGGCAGCGCGAACCGGCCGCGCAGGCCCCGGGCCTCGCCGGGCGCGATCCCTCCCCGGAGAGCGCCGAGCACCGTATCGGCCTCGCGGTACGGCGCTGGCGGCGCGAGCTGGAGGAGTACGCCGAGGAGGAGACGCGGGAACTGGAGCGGACCGTCGCACCCGACCCCGAGGCGGTGGCCGCCCTCGCCGCCACCGCCCTGCTGGGCGGGCGCCGGGCGCGCAGCGCGGGCGAGCGGCTGGCCGACCGGGTCGGCGCCCACGGCGCGCTGCGGCTGCGCGACCGGGCCGAACGGCTGCTCACCGAGCACGTGGACCGCGTCGTCCACCGCGAACGCGAACGCCGTCTCGCCCCGCTCGACGCCCTCGACATCCACCCCGAGCCCCAGGCCGAACTCATCGCCGCCCTGTCCGTACTGCAGAAGGAGAGGTGACCGGTGACCACCGTCACTGACCAGGAGCACATCGAGCACATGGAGCACGTCGAGCACACCGGTCCCGGCGGTCACAGCGGACCCGGGGACGGACTCGGGCGG
>NZ_VOGW01000156.1:8847-12987 GCF_007896895.1 Streptomyces misionensis
GTGTTTCTGGTGTTCCTGGTGGTTCTGGTGGTCCCGGGGGCTCCGGTGCTTCAGGTGTCTCGGCCGCCTCGGTGGTCACGAGGATCACGAATGCCCCGGGTGCCTCCGACGCGGGGTCGGGTCCGAAGGCCGCGCAGGTCACTTCCGCGGCGCCGGCCGCTTCAGCCCCGCCCAAGAACTCACCGGCCTCACCGGGCTCTTCCGCCTCACCGGCCTCAGGCACCTCACCGGCCTCACCGGACCCGGAGGCATCTGCCCCCGCCGATTCCGCCGGCGCGTGGGACGACGGTCTGATCGCCCGCCGTGTCACCGACACCTCCGCCACCCCCCTCACCGCAGGGCGGACCACCGCCCTGGAGCCGGCCCCGAGCCGTGGCCCGGGCGGTGCCGTCCCCCCGGTCCCGCTGGCCTACGAGGGGCCCCTGCGCTCCCGGCTGGACGCGCTGGGCGAACTCGTCGGCCTCTCCCGGGCCCGTCTGGACGGCCAGACCCTCGCCGAGGCGGGCCGGGTGCTGGACGAGGCGGCGGCGCGCCGCAAGCTGTCCGGCCGGCACACGGTCGTCGCCATCGCGGGCGCCACCGGCAGCGGCAAGTCACAGCTGTTCAACGCGCTTGCGGGAGTGGCGATCTCGGAGACGGGCGTACGGCGTCCGACCACCGCCTCGCCGATCGCGTGCAGTTGGAGCGACGGTGCCGCGGGCCTCATCGACCGGCTCGGCATCCCGGGCCGGCTGCGCCGCCGGCCGCTGCACAGCCCGGACGGCGAGAAGCAGCTGCGCGGCCTGGTCCTGATCGACCTGCCCGACCACGACTCCGCCGCCGTGGCGCACCGCGAACAGGTCGAGCGGATCCTGAAGCTGGTCGACGCGGTGATCTGGGTGGTGGACCCGGAGAAGTACGCCGACGCCGTGCTGCACGAGCGCTATCTGCGGCCCATGGCCGGGCACGCCGAGGTCATGTTCGTCGTCCTCAACCAGGTGGACCGGCTGCCCGGGGAGGCCGCCGACATGGTCCTGGACGACCTGCGGCGACTGCTGGACGAGGACGGGGTGGCACTCGGCGAGCACGGCGAGCCCGGGGCCACCGTGCTCGCGCTGTCCGCGCTCACCGGCGAGGGCGTCGGCGAACTGCGCGAGGCACTGGGCGAGTTCGTGACCGAGCGGGGGGCGGCGGCTCGCCGGGTCTCCGCCGATGTGGACGCCGCCGCGGCCGAGCTGCGGCCCGTCTACGCCGCCGGGCGCCGGGTCGGCCTCAGCGAGGAGGCGCGCGAGGAGTTCGCCGCGCGGCTCGCGGACGCGGTGGGCGCCACCGCGGCGGGCGACGCGGCCGAGCGGGCCTGGCTGCGCAACGCCAACCGGGCCTGCGGCACGCCCTGGCTGCGGCTGTGGCGCTGGTACCAGCGGCGCGGCACGGCCCCGACCGGCCGCCATCAGGTGCGCGTCCAGGCCGACGAGGAGGCGACGGCGCGGCAGCGGGTGGAGCAGGCGGTGCGTACGGTGGCCGACCGGGCGTCGGCGGGGCTGCCGGTGCCGTGGGCGCAGGCGGTGCGCGAGGCCGCCGTACGCGGTGCGCAGGGGCTGCCTGAGGCGCTGGACGAGCTGGCGGAGCGGGCCGGGGAGCCGTCCGGGCGGCCGTCGCGGCCGGGCTGGTGGCCGGCGGCGGTGCTGGTGCAGGCGGCGATGACGCTGGTGCAGATCGCCGGCGGGCTGTGGCTGGCCGGGCAGATCGCCGGGGTGATGGCGCCCAACCTGGGTGTTCCGGTGCTGCTGATGGTGTGCGGGATCGTCGGCGGGCCGCTGGTGGAGTGGGGGTGCCGGATGGCGGCGCGGGGGCCCGCGCGGCGCCATGGCCAGGACGCGGAACGGCGATTGCGGGAGGCGGCCGCGAGCTGTGGCCGGGCGCGGGTGCTGGATCCGGTGGCGGCGGAGCTGTTGCGGTACCGGGAGGTGCGGGAGCAGTACGGGAAGGTCGTGCGGGCGGACGCGGCGGTGGGTTGAATCCGGATTCCCCGGCGGGTCGGCACTCGTGTGGGTGACGGAGTTCTCCACAGGTCGGGGGCCGTCCACAGCGCTCGGCGGGCTCGGCCCGACGGAGGCAGTCTGAGGTCGTGGCAGACGCCGCCGTACGGGACGGGCCCGTACGTGTCGCCCGCCCGGCCCGCGTCGGCGGACCGCACGGGTGGGCGGAGGGGAGACAAGAAGATGAACGAGACCGTGGTGTGCGTGGTGGGCAACGTGGCGACCGCGCCGGTGTACCGGGAGCTGGCGGCGGGGCCGTCGCTCCGGTTCCGGCTCGCGGCCACCGCGCGCTACTGGGACCGCGAGAAGAACGCCTGGACGGACGGGCACACCAACTTCTTCACGGTGTGGGCCAACCGTCAGCTCGCCGCCAACGCGATGGCGTCGGTGGAGGTGGGCCAGCCGCTCGTCGTGCAGGGCCGGCTGAAGGTGCGCACGGACGGGCGGGAGGGGCAGCAGCAGTGGGCGTCGGCGGACATCGACGCCACGGCGATCGGACACGACCTCTCCCGGGGCACGGCGGTCTTCCGCCGTGCGGCCAAACCGGAGCCGCCCGCCGCGCGCCCCCGCCCGGAGCCCGACTGGGAGACACCGGGACCTGCGGCGACGGAGGACGGCGCCCCCGTCCAACAGGCGCCAGAACCAGCCACAGTGACGTGATGTCAGCTATCGGCCCGAGTGGATTTATCGATAAGCCCTGCTCACGTGCGGTCCGGCGATAACGATTCCGGATCGGATCAGCCGTCGGATCATCCGACCGGCGGGGGAGGTGCCGCCCGCTTCATAGGATGCCGGGCGTGCCCCTCGGGGCCGCGATTCTGCTGGTGGGACCTTCCCCCCACGTCCGACGGGTCCTGCTCGAAGGGGAATTCTGTGCTTGTTGCGCTCTCTGGGTTGTGCCGGTCCACCGCCGTGGCCCGCCTGGCCGCCACCGCCACGGTCTCCGGTCTCGTGGCGGCCGGGATGCTGTCCGGCGCGGGCACCGCCGCGGCCGACGCGGCACCGCAGACCGAGGGCGGGGCGACGGCCACCATCGACGGCCTGAAGACCTTCGGCGAGGCCGTGGTCCACGACGCGGGCGGCGACCAGCGGGTGTCCGCGGGGCTGTTCGAGATGTCCGTGGACGGCGGCGGCACCCTGCAGACGTACTGCGTCGACCTGCACAACCCGGTCCAGCGCGACGCCCACTACCAGGAGACGTCCTGGAGCGGCACCTCGCTCGGCGCGAACCGGGACGCCGGCAAGATCCGCTGGATCCTGCGGAACTCCTACCCCCAGGTCAACGACCTCGCCGCGCTCGCCCGCCGGGCCGGTACGCACGGCCTCACCGAGCAGGACGCGGCGGTCGGCACCCAGGTGGCGATCTGGCGGTACTCGGACCACGCCAAGGTCGACGCCGTGGACCCGCAGGCCGAGAAGCTCGCCGACTACCTGGAGCGCAGCGCGCGGAACAGCGCCGAGCCGCACGCCTCGCTGTCGCTGGACCCGCCCGCGGTCTCCGGCCGGCCCGGAAGCCTGGTGGGCCCGGTGACCGTGCACACCAACGCGAGCGCCGTCACGGTGATCCCGCCCGCGGGCGTGGCCGCCGGCGGCGCCCGGATCACCGACAAGGCCGGCAAGCCGCTCACGGTCGCGAAGAACGGCAGCCGGATCTACTTCGACATCCCGCAGGACGCGGCGGACGGCTCCGCCCAGCTGACCGTGCAGGCGTCGACGACCGTCCCGGTGGGCCGCGCGCTCACCTCCGACAGCCGCAGCCAGACCCAGATCCTGGCCGGCTCCAGCGAGTCCGCGGTCTCCGCGACGGCGACGGCCGGCTGGGCGGCGCAGGGCGCGATACCGGCGGTCTCGGCGCGCAAGAACTGCGCCAAGGGGACGGTGGACATCCTGGCCGTCAACAAGGGCGACCAGCCCTTCACCTTCCGCCTGATGGACACCGAGCACACCGTCCCGGCCGGCGCCACCCGCACCATCGGGGTCCCCCTCCAGGAGGACCAGGGCTACGACTTCACGATCACCGGCCCCGACGGCTTCAGCCGGCGCTTCACCGGCGTCCTGGACTGCAAGATCCAGGGCACGATCGTCTCGAAGACCACCACCCAGACCATGGGCGAGCCCACCC
>NZ_VOGW01000157.1:0-7137 GCF_007896895.1 Streptomyces misionensis
ACCCCCACCCCCGACGGCACCGACCTCGCCGCGACCGGCGGCTCCGCCCTGACCCCGCTGATCGCCGGCGTCGCCATAGGCCTGGTCGTCATCGGCGGCGCGGTCCTGGTCGTCCTCCGCAAACGCGAGCAGCCGAACGAGTGAGCCGACCGACCCGGCATCGGGAGGGCCGGGCAGAACCGAGCCCCCTCGCCTGCCGGGAGGCGCTCGGGCCGTGCTCGCTCAGCAGAACGCGGGCGGGACGCTCTGGTCGTACTGGAAGACGTTGCGAGGGTCGTACGTCGCCTTGATCGGGCGCAGCCAATCGACGTCGGACCCCAGGAGGCGGTCTCCCAGTCCCGCATGCCGGTGTTCGGGGCGTTGACGTAGGCGCCGTCGACGCAGGGGCGCAGCGCCTGGCCGAACTCGGCGATCCAGGCCTGGGCCCGCGGTCGCGCGAAGAACCGCCCCCGAGAAGAACGAACCCAACTCAAGGGCATATCTCTGATCACATGAGTCAGAAAAGGAGCACGGGTCGGCGCTCGGCGATCGAATAACGATGGACCGCGCGCATGGCGAGCTTCCAGAATGCGCAGTGGCGCGGGCCCACCGGGGGACCGCTTGTGCCCCGGGAAGGACCCCGACGTCCATGTCCGTCTTTCGCTTGCCCAGGCCTGCATCCAGACGTCCCCGGTCAAGGCCGGCCGTCGCCGTCACGGTCGTGGCCGCGGCCCTGGCCGCCGGGTCACTGACGACCACGGCGTCGGCCCACGCGGCGTCCGGCACCCCGGCTCCACCCCGTACTGCGTCGCACAGCACCCGCTCCCCGGCCGCGGCCCGACCGACCTGTGCGATCGACGACACCAGTGGCTGCCTGAACAACACCGCCACCAGTACCTTCACCACCACGACCAGCCCTGCCGACGCAGACGGCTCCGGCAACAGCTTCGACGCCACCGACCTGACGAGGACGGCGGGCTGGCAGAGCGGCGGAACCGTAACCATCGACGGCGCCACCATCAGGCTGCCGAAGTTCGGCACCGGCGCCTACGACAACATGCTGGCCTCCGGGCAGAGCGTCACCCTGCCGGGCAGCGGCGTGGTCGACACCGGCGACGCCGTGGTCATCCTCGCGTTCGCCACCGGCGCCGCGGTCACGGACGCCACCGGCACCATCACCTACGCCAAGAACAACTGCCTGGACCTCAACGGCGTCCCCGCCGAGCAGAGTTATGGCCTGGACACCGTGCCGGACTGGCTCTCCGGCCCGGCCTCCGCGGCCTCGATCAACCTTGCCCACGAGAACCACAGCGACGGCACCCAGACCACCCCGAGCTCCGGCCCGAAGGTCTATGCCCTCAGCGTCCCGCTGGCCTGCCCCGGCTCGGTCATCAGCAGCATCTCCCTGCCCCAGCTCACCAACGGTGTCCAGGCCGGCCGGCCCGCCCTGCACATCCTCGGGCTGGGCGTGCGGCCGACGACCGCCACCGGCAGCGGATCCAGCGCCCGGCACTGGGTCGGCACCTGGGCCTCGGTCCAGGACACCGACAAAGTGCAGTCGTCCAACGGCAGCACGGCGGCCATCGACAGCCAGACCCTGCGCATCCCCGCCCACGTCAGCATCGGCACCGACAGCGGGAACGGAGTACGCGTACACCTGTCCAACGCGATGGGTGCCACCCCGGTGACCTTCGACGCGGCTTCCGTCGCCCTGCAGGACACCACCGCAGCCGGCGCCACCGCAGCCGCGGCACCAGCGACGCTGACCTTCGACGGTTCCCCCTCCGTCACCGTTCCGGCAGGCGGCGACGCCACCAGCGACCCGGTCACCCTGACCGTCGAACAGCAAGCGACCGTACTGGTCAGCTTGCAGGTGCGCGGCCTGGCGCCCGCCATGCCCGGCCACTCTGTGGCCCGGACTCCCGTCTGGGTCAGCGACCACGCCGACCGCACCGGAGACACGGCCGCCGCCCACTACACGCAGACCACGTACACCGGTCTGCCGTACCTCTCCGGCATCGACGTCACCACCTCCACCTCGAACCCCACCGGCTCGCTGGTCCTCTACGGAGGCCAGAGCGTCAACGGGGGGACCACGAGCGACGACGGCCGGCATCACCTCAGCGACGCGATCACCAACGCCCTGGCCGACGATCCCCACTCGGACGCCCCCGTGCACTACGGCGTGCTCAACGCGGGCACCGACACCAACCGCCTGCTGCCGCAGATCACCAGCAGCCCCGATCCGGTCAACGCGCTCAACCCCCTGGACCGCAACGTGCTGGCCCAAGGCAACGTGCGAACCGTCCTCGTCTCCACCGGCGCCACCGACCTGCTGAACTGCACCGGCAACGCCAACACCTGCGCCACCGACGTGGAGAACGGACTGGCCTCCCTCGACACCCAGCTGAGCTCGTACTACACCGACGACAGCCAGCTCTACGTCAATCAGCAGCCGATCACCCAGAACTCCGGCATCACCGTCTATCTCGCCACCATCCCGCCGTTCAGCGCCGCCCACCCCGGCACCGCGACCCAGGAGGCCGCTCGCGAGCAGGTCAACACCTACCTGCTCGACAACTACACCGGTCGGCTCATCGACTTCGCCGCAGCGGTCTCCACCGACGCCGGCGCCACGTCCTCGACCGTCAAGGCCGCCGACCTCTTGGACGGCGAACCGTCCGACGCGTACTACGCCGACCTCGCCGGCCGATACGTCGACGACACCGACTCCGGCACCCTCGTCTACCCGCCCAACTGAGCCCACCAGCGGGCCGGGCCCCGCCGCTCCCACCGGATGCAGCGGCGCCCGGTCCGTCGGCCGGCATGCCTACCGGACCGACGCATGGGCCGTCTCCTTGTTCCGCCCGCCAGGATCCCTTCTGTGAGGATGGGCGTCCTCACCGGTGGCACAGTGCGGCCACGGAGCCCCGTGCGAGTCGGAACAGATCTTGTGGAACGGGAGAGACGGATGCGTCGCCGCAGAGGGACCCGCAAGGTCCCCGCAACCGCGATCGCGACCGTGCGTGAGTGGAGCGACGAGGAGGGGTGGGGCGTGCTGGACTCGACCGAGACTCCCGGAGGGTGCTTCGGCCACTACTCCGACATTCAGGGGTCCGGCTTTCGCACGCTGTCGCCAGGGCAAGAAGTCGATCTCGTCTGGGAAGCGCCCGGCTTCAAGCAGGACGGGTACGACTATCGCGCGGTGAGTATCGTCCCCAGGACTGCCTGACATCCACGCGCTGGACCGTCCCTGGGCCGCCCGAGGAGGCCCAGGGGCACTCGGTGGCGACCGACAGCGACGGACGCGCCACGGGCGCCACCAGGGAAAGACCAGGTCAGAGCCCCGCAACCCAACGAGTTTCCACCTAGGGGTGGCCGTACGGCAAGATGGGGTGTATCTGCCCACTGCCAGATTTCAAGCTGCCGGACGGTTTCTCTTGGCTGAGTTCATTTACACCATGCGCAAGGCGCGCAAAGCGCACGGCGACAAGGTGATCCTCGACGACGTCACCCTGAACTTCCTGCCGGGTGCCAAGATCGGCGTCGTCGGTCCGAACGGTGCCGGTAAGTCGACCGTGCTGAAGATCATGGCGGGGCTGGAGCAGCCGTCCAACGGCGACGCGTTCCTGTCGCCCGGCTACACCGTCGGCATCCTGCTGCAGGAGCCCCCGCTGAACGAGGAGAAGACCGTCCTGGAGAACGTCCAGGAGGGTGTCTCGGAGATCAAGGGCAAGCTCGACCGATTCAACGAGATCGCCGAGCTGATGGCGACCGACTACTCCGACGCGCTGCTGGAGGAGATGGGCAAGCTCCAGGAGGAGCTGGACCACGCCGAGGCGTGGGACCTCGACGCCCAGCTGGAGCAGGCCATGGACGCGCTCGGGTGCCCCCCGGGCGACTGGCCGGTCACCAACCTCTCCGGTGGCGAGAAGCGCCGCGTCGCGCTGTGCAAGCTGCTCCTGGAGCAGCCCGACCTGCTGCTCCTCGACGAGCCCACCAACCACCTCGACGCCGAGTCGGTGAACTGGCTGGAGCAGCACCTGGCCAAGTACCCGGGCACCGTCGTGGCCGTCACCCACGACCGGTACTTCCTGGACAACGTGGCCGGCTGGATCTGCGAGGTCGACCGCGGCCGGCTGCACGGCTACGAGGGCAACTACTCCAAGTACCTGGAGACCAAGGCCGCCCGCCTCAAGGTCGAGGGCCAGAAGGACGCCAAGCGCCAGAAGCGCCTCAAGGAGGAGCTGGACTGGGTGCGGTCGAACGCCAAGGGGCGCCAGGCCAAGTCCAAGGCCCGTCTGGCCCGCTACGAGGAGATGGCCGCCGAGGCCGACAAGATGCGGAAGCTGGACTTCGAGGAGATCCAGATCCCGCCGGGCCCGCGGCTGGGCAACGTCGTGGTCGAGGTCAGCGACCTGCACAAGTCCTTCGGCGAGAAGGTCCTCGTCGACGGGCTGTCGTTCACGCTGCCGCGCAACGGCATCGTCGGCGTCATCGGCCCGAACGGCGCCGGCAAGACCACGCTCTTCAAGATGATCCAGGGCCTGGAGACGCCGGACTCGGGTCAGATCAAGGTCGGCGAGACCGTCAAGGTCTCCTACGTCGACCAGGGCCGCGCCAACATCGACCCGAAGAAGACGCTGTGGGAGGTCGTGTCCGACGGGCTCGACTACATCAACGTCGGCCAGGTCGAGATGCCCAGCCGCGCCTACGTGTCCGCCTTCGGGTTCAAGGGGCCGGACCAGCAGAAGCCGGCCGGCGTGCTCTCCGGCGGTGAGCGCAACCGCCTCAACCTCGCGCTCACCCTGAAGCAGGGCGGCAACCTGCTGCTCCTCGACGAGCCCACCAACGACCTCGACGTGGAGACCCTCTCCAGCCTGGAGAACGCGCTGCTGGAGTTCCCCGGCTGCGCCGTCGTCGTCTCCCACGACCGCTGGTTCCTGGACCGCGTCGCCACCCACATCCTCGCCTACGAGGGTGACTCCAAGTGGTTCTGGTTCGAGGGCAACTTCGAGTCGTACGAGAAGAACAAGGTCGAGCGCCTCGGCCCGGACGCCGCCCGTCCGCACCGGGCGACGTACAAGAAGCTGACCCGGGGCTGATCGGTCTTGCGCCACATCTACCCGTGCCCGATGCGCTGGTCCGACATGGACGCCTACGGCCATGTCAACAACGCGGTCTTCGTCCGCTATCTGGAAGAGGCCCGGATCAACTTCCTGTTCCGTCCGGACAAGGAGTTCCAGCAGGGCTCCGTGGTGGCGCGCCATGAGATCGACTACAAGCGCCAGCTCGTCCACCGGCACCATCCGGTGGACATCGAGCTGTGGGTCGCCGAGATCCGTGCCGCGTCCTTCACCATCGCCTACGAGGTGAAGGACGAGGACGCGGTGTACGTGCGGGCCTCGACCGTCGTCGTACCGTTCGACTTCGAGGCCCAGCGCCCGCGCCGGATCACTCCGCAGGAGCGCGAGTTCCTCCAGCAGTACCTGGAGCCGGCCGGGGCCGAAGAGGGCGAGGCCGTCGCCGCATGACGGAGCTGCACCTCGTGGACGAGACGGAGGCGGCGGACCTCGCCGCCTTCCTCTCCCGGTTGCTGCACTACGACCGCGGTGCCGCGGTGCGCCTCCAGGCGGCGGGCACCGCGCTCGCCGTCTTCGGCCGGCCGCCCTCCTTCGAGGTGCTCGCGGTGCGCGCGGTGCGGCTGGCGAAGCCGTACGAGGACGGGCTCGACGCCACCCTCGACGTGACCGTCTCCGCCGGTGAGCTGCTGGAGTCGGTGGACGAGCGGGCGGCCACCGCCGCCGTGCCGGGCGCGGTCACCGGGCCGCCGTGGGCCGGTGTGCTGCCGCCGCGCGGTGGCTGGCGGGCCGAGCCCGGGCTGCCGGCGCCGGACGCGCTGCGGGCGACCGTGGCCGCGGCGGTCGGTGAATTCCGGTCGCGTACCGAGGAGTTGCCGCCCGAGCGGCGCACCCGCGCGGAACTGGACCGGATCGGCCGGGACATCTGGTCCCGGGAGATAGGGCACACCCGGCTGCCCGTGCGGGCCGTGCACGCGGCCCAGTCGCTGGGCTTCCTGCGGCCGGGCACGGAGGCGGCCGACACCGGGCTGCTGTCCTCGGGGGCGTGGCTGCGGCTGCGCACCCCCTACGGGTCGGTCGCGGTACGGCGGGCGGGGGCGCTCGGCTCCCTCGCGGTCAGCGTCAACGCCGCCGGCTGAGGCGTAGGTCCCGCCCGTCGGTTCCGTCCGGCGGTTCCTCTTCCGCGATTCCTCTTCCGCGGTTCCGCTTCTCAGAGTTCCCCGCTGTCGTCGCGCCGTACGGCGATGTGGTCGGACTCCAGTTCCAGGGCCACCCGGTCGCGCATGTCCAGGGCGCGGACGTAGTCGGCGGGCAGCTGGAGCCGGCCCGCGCGGTCGAGCATCGCGTATTCGCGGGCGACGACCGTCTCCCTGCCGGTGCCGGCGTCCACCTCGCTGCGGCGCAGCACCTCGGTGGAGGTGCGGCCGTCCCGGATGGCCACCGTGCGGCGCACCTCGCTCGCCACCGCCTGGTCGTGGGTGACGATCACGATCGTGGTGCCGAGGGTCTCGTTGGCCGTGCGGAACGCCTCGAAGATCTGGGCGGCGGTGTGGGAGTCGAGTTCGCCGGTGGGTTCGTCGGCGAGCAGGACGGCGGGGTCGTTGGCGAGGGCCACGGCGATGGCGACGCGCTGCTGCTGGCCGCCGGACATCTCGTGCGGGCGGCGGTCGCGGCAGTCGGCCACGTGCAGCAGCTCCAGGAGTTCCAGGGCGCGCCGGGCGTGGGCGCGGCGGCGGCCGCGGCCCGCGAGCCGCAGCGGGAGGGCGGTGTTCTGGGCGGCGGTGAGGTAGGGCAGGAGGTTGCGGGAGGTCTGCTGCCAGACGAAGCCGACGGTCTCGCGGCGGTAGGACAGGCGGTCGGCGGCGCTCATGGTGAGCAGGTCGCGTCCGGCGACGCGGGCGGTGCCCGCGGTGGGGGCGTCCAGGCCCGCGAGGATGTTCATCAGGGTGGACTTGCCGCTGCCGGAGGCGCCGACGAGGGCCATGAGTTCGCCTTCGCGGACGAGGAGGTCGAGGCCTTGGAGGGCCTGCACCTCGATGCCGGCCGTGGAGAAGATCCGGACCAGGCGGTCGCAGGT
>NZ_VOGW01000157.1:7407-11004 GCF_007896895.1 Streptomyces misionensis
GGGGTCATCGGTCGTCGCCCGCCCTCAGTTCCGTCCCCGCGCCCCGGCGCACCGTCCACCAGGCCTGTGTCACGGCGATGCCGGTCGTGGTGGCCAGGAGCAGCAGGGCCGGGACGGTCAGGGACCAGGCGTCGGGGCGCAGCCGGGCCGGCACGGTCGCGGTGTCGGGCAGGGCGACGGCGGTGAGGTCGAGGGCCGGGGAGAGGAGCCGGGTGGTGGCCCAGCCGGTCAGGGCGCCCGCCGCGGCGGCGAGGGCGGACTGGGGGAGGGACTCCAGGATCAGCAGGCGGCGGCCCTCGGCGCGGGTCAGGCCCATCGTGCGCAACCGGGCCAGCAGCGCGGCCCGTTCGGGGGCGGCGCGCAGCAGGGACAGGAGCAGCGCGAGGACGGCGAAGCCCGCGCCCGTGGCCACCGCGGCCGTGTAGACGTGCTCCGCGCCGGACTGGAGCGGGGACGTGGCGTAGCGGGCGCGTTCGACGGCGCGCAGCTGGACGGTGGCCGAGGCGCCGGCGGCCCGCCGTAGCGCGGAGGAGCTCAGCCCGTCGCCCGTCAGGAACAGGGCGGTCGGGCGGTCGGCGGGGGCGGCGAGTCCCGCGCGGTCCACGACCAGGAAGTCGCCGCCGGGCAGGGCCGGGGTGTCGTCCCGGACCACGGTGATGCGCACGGTGGCCGAACTTCCGTCCTGGAGGCGGACGGTGAAGGGGTGCCGGGTGCCGTAGCGCGCGGCGACGGACGGGGAGGCGATGGCGGGGAGCGTGCCGCCCGAGGGCCGCAACTCCACGGCGGGGAAGGCGCCCAGGCCGGTGCGGTCCGCCAACTCGCCGTAGGAGACGGGGTCCACACCGATCAGGGGGACCGAGTCCTGGCCGTCCATCGGCTTGGCCTGGTAGTCGATGCCGACCGGGGCGACGGACCGTACCCCCGGCACGGCCCGCACCCGGGCCGTGGTGGTGGCCGGCGGCGGTGCGTCGAAGGCCACGCGGGCGTCGGCGCCGACGGCGAGCAGCGCCGCGCGGTCGCGGGCCGTGGCCACGCCCGCCAGGACCGAGCCGCCGAACGCCGCCGTGCTCAGCGCGGTGAGCAGGGCCAGCAGGGGGAGCACCGCCGAGGCCTGGGTGCGGCTCGCGCGGGCCAGCGAGAGCGGGACCACCGCGCCGCGCAGCCGGCCGGCCGGGGCGGTGAGGCGGCGCAGCAGGAAGGGGGTCAGGCGCAGCAGGACGAGGGCGGCGACGACACCGATCAGCACGGGGGCCAGGGCCACCAGCCCGTCGCCGGCCGGCCCGCGCCGGCGCAGCGCCTCGACCGCGCCGGCGGCCAGGACCAGCACCGTCAGCTCCGCGATCGTGCGGCGGCGGGAGGGCCGTTCGGTCGCCAGGTCCGCGCGCGGGACGGACGACCGAACCGTGCGGTGGGCCCGGGCGGCGCGCAGCGGGAGCGCGGCGCAGGCGGTGAGGGTGACGGCGCCCGCGGCGGCGACGGAGTACCCGGTGCGGCCGGCCGGGACCGCGAGCAGCGCCCCCAGCAGGCCCAGCGCCCCCGCCGGTACGGCGATCACCGCGGTCTCGGCCAGCAGCCGCCCGGCGAGCGCGGGCAGGGCGGCGCCGCGGGCCCGCAGCAGGGCGAGTTCGGCGCGGCGCCGGTCGGCGGCCAGGGCGCCGGCCATGAGCAGCACGACGGCGACGACGGTGGCGGCGCCCGCGCCGGCCAGGGACACCAGCGGGGCGATGCCGGACCGCAGCCGGGCGAAGGAGGCGAGGGTGTCGTCCAGCTGGGTGGTGACGCCGGTGCCGTCGTCGCCGGTGGCGGCGCGGGCGCGGCGCAGTCCGGGCCCGGACTCCAGGGCGGCCACGGCCGACTTCAGGGCGCCGAGGTCGTGGGCGGGCGGGGCGCCGGGGTCGGGGGGGAGGAACGGGTAGCGGACCGGGTCCGGGCCCGTGCCCGGCAGCGCGGGGGCGGCGCCCTGGGGGAGCAGCAGGCCGCCGAGCCAGTACCGGGGCTGGTCCGTGCCGGGGGTGGGGACGGTCATCAGAGCCGGGGTGCGCAGCAGCGGGACGGTCGACCAGTAGGCGCCGCCGGGGTCGCGCGGGAGGAGGATGCCGGTGACGCGGGCCCGCAGCGGCGGCCGACCCGGTGCCGGGACGTGGATGACCGAGCCCGTCTCGATGTGCAGGCGGTCGGCGGTGGCGGCGGTCACGGCGGCCTCCACCTCGGCGGTGGCCGCGTCCGCCGGGCGGTCGGCGCGCGGCAGCCGGCCGGTGCGGACACGGGCGTGCTCGGCCAGGCCGCTCGGCGCGAACAGGGCGACCTGGGCGGGCAGTCCGCTCGGGCGGGGCAGCCAGGGATCGGGCACCGGGAGGTTCACCCGGGCGGCGACGCCGTACATGGACTGGGCGGGGTCGATCGCCAGCGGGGCGCCCGGGGCGGTGCGGATGCTCGCGTACTGCCGTTCAAGCGCGGCGGGGCGCAGCGCGGCGGCCCGGCGGTCGGCGGGCAGGCCCGGGTCCGGCTGGGGCGCCGTCACCTGCACGGTGGTGCGGTCGGGGCGGGCCTGCGCGAACGCCCGGCGCAGGCCCGCGTCCTCGTACCGGTCGACCGCGCGCGGACCGGCGCCCGCCAGGCACGCGGCCAGCGCGACCAGCAGCGCGAGCGCCCCGGCGGCCCCGGGCGCGACCCGCAGCCGCGTCCGCACCCAGGGCGCGACGACCTGCCGCACGGGACGGCTCATCTCACTCACCTCCCGGGGCGCGCAGCGTCCGGGCCGGGTCCGGGTGGCGGCGGACGGCGGGCAGCGCGGTGAGGGCCAGCGGGAGCGCGGCGACGGCGAGCAGGAGCAACGCCACCTGTCCGGGCGGGAGTCGGACCAGCAGGGGCGGCGCGGGGCGGGTGGCGTCCGAGGCGAGGGTGATCAACGGGAGGATCGTGCGGGCGAGTACGGTGCCCAGGGCCACCCCCACCGCGAGGGCCAGGGCCACCAGGACCGCCTGTTCCGCGGCGGCCGCCCGGGCGAGCCGGCGCCGGGACGCCCCGAGCGCCCGCAGGACGGCGAACTCGGCGTCCCGGGCCCGCCGCGCGGCCGCCGCGCCCACCGCGAAGCCCACCGCCGCGAGCGCCACCGCCACCACGGCCGCCGCCGCGAACGCGGCCGTGGGGCCCGCGCCGAAGGGGTCGTCGCGCAGCCGCGCGGCGATCTCGTCGCGCACCGTCACCCGGCCGGGATCGACGTCCGGCAACGCCCGCACCTCGGCGGCGACCCGGGCCGCCGCGCCGGGGTCGGTGGTCAGCCACCACTCGGTGGGCGGGGCGCCGTCGCCGTACCGCGTCCCGAGCAGCAGGTTCAGGGCGCGCAGGTCGAGGAGGACGGCGCCGCCGTCGCTCTCGGTGGTGGTGGGCAGCGCCCGGACGGCCCGGACGATCCGCACCGGCACCGGGTGGCCGCCGACCGTGAGGTCGACGCGCCGGCCGGGGCGGGCGTCGGCCGAGGCCAGATAGCGGTCGGTGACGACGGCCGGTACGGCGGCGGGCGCGGGCTGCGGCACCTGGAGCCGGACCGTGACCGAGGCGACCCGCCACATGTCGGCGTCCGGGAGGTAGCCGGTG
>NZ_VOGW01000157.1:11284-15698 GCF_007896895.1 Streptomyces misionensis
ACGGCGTCGCCCCCGGCCTCCGCGGCGGTGCTCCAGCGGGCGGGCAGGTCCAGCGGGCGTTCCCTGCCGGCCGCGTCCGTCGCCGTCAGCCGCCCGATGACAAGCCTGTGCCGGGCGGGAGAGGACGGCTGGGTCATCTCCAGGCGGAGGCCGGTGAGGGTGAGCGCGCCGTGGGCCGCGCGCACGTCGAGCGCCAGCGGGTGCGTCCGGCCGTCGGCGGGGAGCTGCCCGAACGGCATCCGGTACGACACCCCGTACCCGTCCGTCAGCGTCGCCGTCACATCGGTGACCAGACCGGGACCGGCCGAGCTGGCCAGGGCCGCCGTCAGCCGCAGCCGGGCGGTGCCCGCGGGCACCCGCGTCCCGGCCGGGGGGTTCGTGGCGGCCAGCCCGGCGAACAGCGGCCGTACCGGCACGTCGGCGAGGTCCGGGCGCATCAGCACCGCGTCCGCCGCCCGCCGGGTGTCCAGGGCCAGCACGGTCGCCGTACGGTCCCCGGACAGCGGCTGGTCCGCGCGGACGGCGGGGGCCGCCGCGCGCACGTGCGGCAGCCGCGCGTACCCGTCCGTGCTGCCGAGCCCGCCCGACCCGGCGGCCGCCACCCGCACCGGCGCGCCCGCCCGGAAGTCGGCCTGGTCGGCCTGCGAGCGGTGCCAGGAGGCGGACTGCCCGAGCGCGAGCATGCCGAGCGCCACGGCGAGCACGAGCAGCAGCACCGGACCGGCGCCGCGCGCGGTGCGCCGGCTGAACTGCCAGCCCGCCAGCGCCAGCGGCAGCCCCCGCCCGCGCGCCGCCCAGTGCTCCGCCAGCCGGGCCACCGGCGGCAGCAGCCGCAGCGTCAGCACCGTCCCGGCGAGCAGCGCCAGCGCGGGCGCCGCCACCAGCAGGGGATCGACGCCGAGCGCTCCCGACCGGTCCGCGACCGCACCGCCGGACCCCTGACGCGCCAACTCCGCGTAGGCGACGGCCGCCACGGTGAGCAGCCCGAGGTCGGCCCCGGAGCGCAGGGCCGCGCGCCGGCCGGACCGGTGCTCCCGCGGCCGTCGTACGCGACCGCCCGCCCCGGCGCAGACGATCGCGAGCGCGCAGGCCGCCGCCACCGCGACGGCGGCCAGCCGGACGGGGAGACCGCCCGCGAGCGGCAGGGTGAGCCGCAGGTCCAGGCGGGATAGCGGACCGTGGGCGGCCAGGATCCTGGTCAGCGGGGCGGCGAGGAAGGGGGCGGCCAGGGCGGCGGGCAGGACCAGCAGGCCGGCCTCGGCGGCGGCCAGGGCGGCGAGGCGGGCGCGGGAGGCGCCGCGGGCGCGCAACAGGCGGGTCTCGGCGGCCCGTTCGGCGCCGAGCAGCCGGGCCACCAGCAGCAGCGCGTACCCGGCGAGCAGCACCAGCTGCAGCGCGGCGATCAGCAGGGTGGAGCGGGCGGCCCGCAGCGAGCGCTCCAGCCGGTCCAGCACCTCCGGCAGCCCGGTCTGCGCCATCGTCGCCCCGTGCAGTTCCGGGCGGGCGCGCAGCTCCGTGCCGCCCGCCCGCGCCGCCGCGCGCAGCCGCCCGATCCGTCCCGTCGTCGTCCGGCCGAAGTCTGCCGAGGCCAGCCACGCCGTCGGGCCCGCGCTGACCCGGCCGGCGGCGAGCACCGAGGGGTCGGCGACCAGCGGACCGTAGGTCGTGAAGCCCGACTCCTTCACCCCGCGGCCGAGCAGATCGTCGAGCCGCCAGTACGGCGCCGTCACCGACGCCGGCCGGTACAGCCCGCTGATCCGCACCCGCAGCGCCGGGCCGCCCAGCCGGTCGGTCAGGGTGAGCCGGTCGCCGACGCGCAGCCGCAGCGCGCGGGCGGCCGTCCCCGGGAGGGCGACCTCGACGGCGCCCTTGGCCGCGCGCGGGAAGCGGCCCTCGGACAGCCGGAGCCGGGAGCGGTCCAGGGCGGCGAAGTAGGTGAGGTCCGGGTCGCCGGAGCGTTCCGCGGGCGGCCGCAGCGCGGCGGGCAGCGCGTACGGGCCCGATCGGCGCAGCGTCCGTACCGTCATTGGTAGCCCGTCGAAGGTCCGCCGGGCCTCCGCGCGCACGGCGCGGTCGGCGGCGGCCCGCTGCCCCGGCGGCACGTCGGCCTTGACGATCAGCGCGGCGTCGGCCGCGGTGCCCGGATCGGCCAGCGCGTGCCGCAGCGCGGCGTCGCCGATCGCCCCCGCGTAGGCCGTGAGCGTCGCCAGGACCGCGGTGGTCAGCACCACGGTGAGCAGCGCGGCGCCCAGCAGCAGGCGGTGCGCACGCGCGCGTGCGAAGACGAACCCCGTCATCCGGCCCCCGTCGTCCGGACGTGCCGCCTGGAGCTTCCAGGACTTCGGGCGATGGTGGCAGAGCGGACCGGTGCGGGGTAAGCGGTCGTCGGCCGGTCTATATCGGATCGTGACCGGATTCCGGCGCCGGGCGACCGGAATCCGGCGTTCAGTGACGGCCGGTCAGTCCGGGGTCAGTCCGGGGTGTTGATCATCGAGGCGGCCGCGTACGTCAGGTAGTTCCACAGGGTCCGCTCGTGCTCCTCGGACAGGCCCAGCTCGTCCACCGCCACCCGCATGTGCCGCAGCCAGGCGTCGTGCGCCGCCCGGTCCACCGCGAACGGGGCGTGCCGCATCCGCAGCCGGGGGTGGCCGCGGCGCTCGCCATAGGTGGTCGGGCCGCCCCAGTACTGCATCAGGAACAGGGTCAGCCGCTCCTCGGCCGGGCCCAGGTCCTCCTCCGGGTACATCGCCCGCAGCTCCGGGTCCTCGGCGACCCCCTCGTAGAAACGGTGGACGAGCCGGCGGAAGGTGTCCTCCCCGCCGACCTGCTCGTAGAAGGTCTGCTCCTGAAGCGTGCCGCGCCGAATCTCATTCACCCGTCCATGGTCTCAGACGCGGCGGACGAGGACCCGGGGCTTAGGACCACCGGCCGGTGCACCCCGGCCGGGGAGCATCAGACCTAGGGTGGTCGTATGGCAGGTGCCGACGAGATCGAGGGGCTCGCCGCCGCCGCGCGGGCCGCGCTGGTGCGGGAGATCGAGGCCGACGGCGCCTTCGCGCAGGACCCGCGGTGGCGGGCGGCGTTCGCGGAGGTGCCCCGGCACCTGTTCGTGCCGTACTACTACGTGGCCGGGCTGCGCGGCTACGAACGCCGCTGGGGCGAGAGCCCCGATCCCGAGACCCGCGCCCGCTGGGTGCGCGGCGCCTACGCGGACGTACCGCTGGCCACCCGGCTGCGCGACGGCGAACTGCTGTCCTCCAGCAGCCAGCCCTCCCTGATGGCACGGATGCTGGCCGCGCTGCGGGTGGCGGACGGGAACCGGGTCCTCGAAGTGGGCGCGGGCACCGGCTACAACGCGGCCCTGCTCGCCCATCGGCTCGGCGACGACGGCCTCGTCACCACTGTCGACCTGGAACCGGAGATCACCGAGTCGGCACGCCGGCACCTGGCCGCCGCCGGGTACCACCCGGCGGTCGTCACCGGCGACGGGGCGCGCGGGGTGCCCGAACGCGCCCCCTTCGACCGGATCATCGCGACCTGCGCGCTGTCCGCCGTGCCGCGCGCCTGGCTCGCCCAGTGCCGCCCCGGCGCGCGGATCGTGGTCCCGCTGGCCACCGGACTGCTCGCGCTGACCGTGCGGGACGCGGAGCGCGCGGAGGGCCGCTTCCTGCCCACGGCCGCCTACTTCGTGCCGCTGCGCGGGCAGGGCCGGGCCGAGCCGGAGGGCGTCTCGCTCGCCGGGCTGCCGGGCCGGGCCCGCGAACAGGACTCGTTCCACTTCCTGCTGGCGCTGACCCGCGGTGCCCTCGATCCCCATGACGCCTGGGCGCTGTGGGAGCGCGCGGGCGGACCGGAGCGCGAGCGGTACGGCGTCACGGTCACCGGCGAGCACGGCCGGGCCTGGCTGGACGACCCGGAGGGGCCGTACGCCTGGCCCCTCCCGTGACCGTCCGCCGCGCGCGGCTCAGCTCCGGCGGACGGTGATCGTCGTCCAGGCGCCCACGTGCACCCGGTCGCCGTCGCGCAACGGGACCGGCACGAACGGCTGGATCGGCTCCTCCGACATGTTGACCGTGGTGCCGTTGGTCGAGTTCTGGTCGACCACCGCCCAGCTGCCGTCCGGCTGCTGCACCAGCATCGCGTGCTGGTGCGAGACGCCCGGGTCCTCCGGCGGCACCGCAAGGTCGATGTCCGGGGTGTCGCCGGTGGAGTGCCGGCGGCGGCCGATCGTCACCTGGTCACCGGTGAGGGTGCGCTGCTGCTCGGGGGAGTACGCGGGCAGGTTCAGGCCCGTGGCCTCGGGGCCCGAGCGCTGCATCATCGCCATGAAGTACTCGCGGTCCGGGCCGATGGTCGCCGTCCAGGTGCCCTGGCCGGGCGCGTCCGGGAACGCGGGGCCGGCGGGGGCCTTCTG
>NZ_VOGW01000158.1:0-2864 GCF_007896895.1 Streptomyces misionensis
GCCAGCCCAGCCCTGAGACGAAGGGGAAGCACCGACATGCCGACCTGCCCGAACGGACACCAGTCGGGTTCCGACGACTGGTGCGAGGTCTGCGGTCACCGCATGGCCGGTGCCGTACCTCCGCCGCCCCCGCCGCCCTGCGGGGGCGGGAAGCCGTAGCCGCCGGGCGGCGGGGGCGGCGGAGGTACGGCACCGGCCATGCGGTGACCGCAGACCTCGCACCAGTCGTCGGAACCCGACTGGTGTCCGTTCGGGCAGGTCGGCATGTCGGTGCTTCCCCTTCGTCTCAGGGCTGGGCTGGCTCGCCTGGCGTCGCTTCCAGGGTCACTTCTTTACACGAACAGTTTTTGTGGACCGGGTCTCCAGAGTCATCTCGTCCGCCTCCGCGACCCTCGTCTTCAACCGCACAGTACCTGTCGCGGCGTCGACCACGTCCACCACCTTCGCAAGCAGTTTCGCAGTATCCGCGTTCCCCGAGGCGCTCGCCAGCTGAACGGCCCGCCCCAGTTTGGCCGTTGCTCCATCGAAATCGCCCACTTTGCGAAGATCGAGCCCCTGCTTGATGACTTGCGCCAGTTCGGCCTGCCCGGTGTAGTGGGCGACTTGGGGGCTGATCGCGGTGGAGGCCGTCATGTCGTCGGTCCACACGGCCCGTACGAGACCCTGGGCGCCGAGATTCTGTGCCGTTCCGTCCGGCCCGGGCACCACCAGCGAGACACGGGCGGCGAGCATCTCGCGGCCGAGGCCGGCCGGCGGGACCTTGACGCACAGGTGGTAGTCGCGGGACTCGTCGCCCCAGGAGCCGGTGGGGTAGTCCCCGGCGCGCGGCCCGGCCTCGGTGCGTCTTCCGGTCAAGTCCACGACGGCGGGCGCGACTTGCTTGACGAAGCGGATGGCCGTCCCGACCGGTGTCCACACCCGCAGGGCGACGTCCGCGACCTCCTTGCCCATCGCCGTCTCCATCATCCGCGTGAAGTCCGCGGCCAGGCCCGCCGGATCGGCGACGATGTCGGCGGTGCCGAGCAGCGCCGAGGCGATGCCTGTGACTTCTTTCACTTCCCAGTCGGTGCCCACGCCCCGCGCGTCACAGGTGAACCGTCCGGCGCAGGCGTCCAGGGCGGCCCGCAGCTCGTCCGGCGACTCGTGCTCGTTGCGGCCGTCGGTGAGCAGGATGCCGTGCCGCAGGGTGACGTCCGCCGAGGCCAGCAGCCGGTCGGCGAGCCGCAGCCAGGTGCCGATGGCCGTACCGCCGCCCGCGCTCAGCCGGCGCAGCGCCTGCTTGGCCTCCTCCCGGGTGGCCGGTCCCGCGACGGCGAGCCGGCCGCCGCCCGGGTAGACCTCGGTGGCCACATGGGTGCCGCCGATCACGGCGAAGCGCGTGCCGTCGCGCAGGGTGTCGACGGCGGCGGCCGTGGCGCCCCGGGCGTGGCGCATCTTGGCCGGCGGATAGTCCATGGAGCCCGAGCAGTCGACCATGACCGCCACCGCGGCCGACGGCCGCCGCCCGGCAGCGGCGGTGCCCAGGCCCGTGCCGATCGTGCCCCCTCCGGTCGCCGTCACCGTGACGATGGCGTTGACCTCGCGGCCGCCCTCGGGCAGGTACTCGTTCTGGTACACGTCCACCGAGAACCGCGGCACGTCAGGTTTCGCGAAGTTGGCCATACCGACTCGAATCCCCCTCGACCGCCCCGCTCACGCCGGGCGATGGCTGTGTACGGGCCGGTCCCCTCCGGCCCGTGGCCTCAGGCCGATCCTGCCCCCCGCGGTGGTGCCGGGAACGGCAGGACCGCCACTGTTACGTTGTCGTGGCCCCCGCCGTCCAGGGCGTGGCCGACCAGGACGCGGGCGCTGTGCAGCGGGCGGACGGCGGCGTCCGCCGGGATCGTCTCGGCCATCTCCGCGGCCGTTTCGGCGTAGTTCCACAGCCCGTCGGTGCACACCACCACGACACCGGGCCGGTCCGGTTCGAACGAGGCGGTGTGCGGGTCCAGTTCGTAGGCGTCCGCGCCGAGCCAGCCGGTGATGGCGTGGGCCCGTTCGTCGGCGTACGCCTCGGCCTCGCTCATCAGCCCGGCGGCGACCATCTGCGCGGCCCAGGAGTCGTCCTCGGTCAGCCGGGCGGGCGGGGCGCCGCGGTCGTCCGGCACCCAGTAGGCGCGGCTGTCGCCGACCCAGCCGACCACCAGCAGCCCGGCGGCGACCACGGCGGAGACGATGGTGCAGGCCGGGGCGTTCTGGTGCGGGTCGTGCTCGCGGGCCGCGTCCGGCTCCCCGGCGAGCGCGTTGACGGCCTGCGCGGCGGCGACGATCGCCTCGTGCATGGCCGCCTGCGGGTGGGTGCCGCGCGGCAGGGCGGCGAGCAGGGTGTCACCGGCCGCCCGGGCGGCGGCGGCCGACGCCTCGTCGGGGCGGGTGGCCGAGGAGACGCCGTCGCAGACGACGGCGAGGGCCGCCGGGGTGCCGTCGGGCAGCGCGGTGTGGCCGACGGTGAAGGCGTCCTCGTTGCGGTGGTGGCGCAGCCCGCGGTCGCTGACGGCGGCCACCGGGCCCGACTCCCGCTCCATGTGGTCGCGTTCACGGGGCTGGGCGTGCCCGCAGTTCTCGCAGTAGCCGTCGCTGTCCACCCGGCCGGCCCGGCAGGCGACACAGGTCGGGGCGGGCTGCGCGTGCTCCTGCGGCGCGCCGGACTGGGCCGCCCGCGCGTTCGGTGCCTGGGGGTCCGGTGCCTGCAAGGGGTACTCCTCCGGTTCCGCCGGCCGGTCCAGGCGGACGCCGGACGCGGTCGGCCCGGCGGGCGCGGGCGGCGCGGCCGGTTCCATGGGGTGCAGTGGGTGGCCGCCCGAGTCGGTGCCGGGCAGATCGGT
>NZ_VOGW01000158.1:3144-9701 GCF_007896895.1 Streptomyces misionensis
ACACCCTCCCCGGTGACGGGGGTCGCGGGCTCCGGGGAGCCGGTCATGGTCAGCGTCGGATGGTCCTGCGGCGGGGCGGGCACCACCGAAAGGTCGTGTCCGCACGCACCACAGAAGAGGTCACCCGGCTCGACGGGCTCCGCGCAGCTCGGGCACGTGGCCGGTGCGGCCTGCTGGGGCTTCTGCGACATCAACTACACCCACGTCCGGGGGCGGTAACGGTTGGCCCGTTCCACCAGTTCGATCCTCTCCTCGCCGCCGGGCGCCAGCCGGGCCAGCGTCCGGTAGGCACGCTCCAGGCCGAAGCGCAGCCCCCGTTCGTCCAGTCCGCTGCCCAGCAGCACCCGCCCGCCGGCGGCCGGCCGGGCGGTGTCCGTGCCCCCGGAGAGTATCCAGTCCAGGGCGCAGCCGAGCACTTCCGCCGACAGCGACTCGCGCCGCGCCGGGTCCAGACCGTACGCCTCGAGGGCCTCGACCTGCCCGGCGGCGGCGGTCAGGTCGTCCAGGAACGGTACGTCACCCGTGCCCGCCGTGCGTTGTCTCAATCGCGCCCGCACCGCGGCGACCCGGGCGGCCGTGTAGTGGATGGAGGACTCCGGCACCGACTCCAGGGTGTGCACCGCGCCCTGCCGGTCCCCGGTGGCGAGCCGTACCCGGGCGAGCCCGAACGCGGCGCTCACATAGCTGAGGTCGGTGGCCCACACCAGGTGGTAGTACTCGGCCGCGTTGTCCAGCTGGCCCAGCACCTCGGCGCACAGGGCGAGCGCCAGCTTGGGCGCGGCCTCGCCGGGGAAGGCGTCGTAGACCGCGTCGAAGGCGAGGGCGGCGCCCTCGAAGTCACCGGTGACCAGGGCGGTCACGCCCCGGTACCAGACCACCCGCCAGTCCTCGGGCCGCTCCTCGTCCAGCGCCGCCAGGCCGGCCAGCGCGCCGCACCGGTCGCCGGTCTCCAGCCGGGCCCGCACCTGCCGCAGCCGGGTCTCCGGGGTCTGCGCGGGCGCCGCCGCGAGCGCCCCGATCAGCTCCCCGGGCGCCGAGGCCACCAGCCCCGCGAGGAAACCCGCGTTGGGGTCCCCGGGATCGACCAGCGGCACCGGCAGCGCGAGCGCGGCGGCCGGGAGATCGACCGGCCGTACCAGGGAGGCGACGGGCGGCGCGGCCACCGCCACCGGGCGCCGCCTGCGCCGCCCGGTGGTCTCCCGCGCCCCCAGCCGCGACACGTCGCCCGCCAGCCGGGGGAACAACTCCGTGTCGGGCACCCGCATTTCGGGGCCGAACAGCGTCGACAGGGCGGGTCTGGCCTGCCCCGACCGCAGGGCCACGACCTCCCGCAGCACCCCCGTCAGCTGCTCGGCCATCTCCTGGGCGGAACCGAAGCGGCGGGCCGGGTCGGGGTCGGTGGCGCGCACCAGCAGCCGGTAGAAGGACTCGTAGCGGAGGAAGACCTCGATGGTGTCGGGGTCGGGCAGCGAGTCGGCGTGGACGGTGGTGTAGCCCTGGAAGTCGAAGGTGAGCACGGCCAGGGTGCGGCCCACGGTGTACAGGTCGCTGGCGACCGAGGGGCCGGTCTCGGCGACCTCGGGCGCCTGGTAGCCGACCGTGCCGTAGATCGCGGACTCGTCGTCGTCCATGCGGCGCACCGCGCCCATGTCGATCAGCTTGAGCTGGTCCCCGGTCTGGATCGCGTTGTCGACCTTGAAGTCGCAGTACAGCAGGTTGCGGCTGTGCAGGTGGCCGAGGGCCTCCAGGGCCTCGATGCCGTACGCGCAGGCCTGTTCCACCGGCAGCGGATCGCGCCTGCCCTCCGGTGTGCGGCGGGCGTTGGCGATCTCCTTGAGGGACTTGCCGCCCAGGTACTCCATGACGATGTAGCCGTCGAGGGAGCCGGTGCGCTGGTCCAGGTGCTCCACGAAGTTGTAGATCCGCACGATGTTGGCGTGCTCGATCTCCGCGAGGAAGCGCCGCTCGGAGATGGCGGCGGCCATCGCGTCCTGGTCCCCGGTGTCCAGCAGGCCCTTGAGCACCACCCACCGGTCGGAGACGGCCCGGTCCACCGCGAGGTAGATCCAGCCCAGGCCGCCGTGCGCGAGGCAGCCGGCGACCTCGTACTGCCCGTGCACGACGTCCCCGGCCTTCAGCTTGGGCACGAAGGAGTACGGGTGCCCGCACTTGGTGCAGAACCCCTCGGTGCGGCCCGGCCGTTCGCCCCGCGCCCGGCCGACCGGCGCACCGCAGTCCGACCGCGAACAGAACCGTTTGCGTTCGGGGACCTCGGGGTCCGCCAGGACCATGGTGCGCGGGTCCGGCCGCGGCACCTGCGGCACGTCCACCAGGCCCGCGCCCAGCCGCCCCCGCCCCGAGGCGGAGCCCGAGGAGGAACCGGAGCTGCGCACCGACACCGAGCGGCTGGTGGAGCGGCCCGACAGGGAGCGCGACAGCCGCCCGGAGACCGAACGGCGCGAGCGGGCGGACTGCGAGGAGGTGCGCGCGCTCGGGGCGCTGCCGGAGCCGCGGCTGCCGGCCGCGCCCCGGGTCACGCCGGTGGGTGGCGAGCCGACCGGCCCCGCCCCGGAGGCGGGACCACCGGCCGACACCACGGGCGCCAGGCCGCACAGGCCGCAGTACAGCTCGCCGCCGCCGACGTCCTCGTACGCCCCCGTGCAGCCCGGCCGCTGACAGGCCCGACCGGCCCCGCTCACGACTGATCCCCCCTACGGTCCTCCGGCGCCCCGTCCAGCAGTTCGGCCGCGGCCCGCTGGTAGCGCAGCACCGCCTGCCCGGCCACCCGCAGATCGCAGGGCGCGCTCCACAGCATCCGCCGCGCGGCGTCGTACCGCTCCACCAGGAAGGGGTCCTCGGCCAGCCCGTGCCGGGCCACCTTGGCCTTGTAGGCGTCGAGCCGGCCGCGCAGCTCGGCGCGGACCGCGAGCGGCGCGGTCACCGCGGTCAACTGCTCCCGGGCGCGCAGCAGTTCCTCCTCCGCCTTGCGCTCCAGGGACTCCAGCAGCGGGGACAGCCGGTGCCACTGGCCCTGCCTGCGGTACTCGGCGGCGGTCGCCAGCTGCTCCTGGAGCACGGTCGGCGGGCCGCTGACCACCGGCACCTCGGTCGCGGCGATCTTCGCCAGCACCTCGCCGCGCGCGGTGCGGGCCTCCGCGAGGGTGCGGTCGGCGCGCGAGAGCACGTCCCGCAGCCGGATCAGCCGGGCCTCGGCGTCCTGGCGCACGGTCAGCACCGCGTCGATCTCCCGCCGCACGTCCTCCAGGGCGCGCGCCTCGCGGTCGTACACCGTGGTGTCGGGGCGGCCGCCGCCGGGCGCCGAGCTGCCCTCGGCGGGCACCCAGAAGGCCAGCGGGTCGGAGACCACGTCCGCGCGCAGCCGGGTCAGGGTGCGGGTGATCCGCTCCAGGTCGTCCCCGGCCGGGTGCTCGCCGGGGCGCACGCCGACGGAGTGCGCGAGCTGCCGGGTGCGCTGGAGTTCGGCGGCGAGCAGGTCGATCCGCGCGGGCAGCGCCGACCAGACCGCGTCGGCGGCGACGACCAGGTCCAGGCTGCTCGCGTACAGCTCGTTCATCCGGTCCACCAGCTCGGCCAGCGAGAAGCTCTCGCTGAGCCTGCCGTCGCCGGGACCGGCGAGCGCGACGCAGGTGCCGCGCAGCAGCCCGGTCAGCTCGGTCAGGTCCTCGCGGCTGGACCAGCGGCGCCGGGCGCGGATCTCGCGGGCGCCGCGCAGCGCGTCCGTGTAGGCGTCGAAGTACGACCACAGCAGGGTGATCCGCGCCTCGGCGGCCCGCCAGCGCTCCTTGGTGACGCCGGTCAGTTCGGCGCCCTCCAGGAGTCTGCGGCCCGCGTGGTCCTGGAGGGCGAGCAGGGAGGTCTCGATGGCCTCGTGCTCCTGGCCGAGCCGGGCCAGCGCACGGTCCACCTCGTCCCGGTCCATCACCGGCCCGGCGGGGTCCGTGACGCCCATCGATCACCTCTCGCTTGCTGTGTGTTCCGGTCGGCTGCGGTTCAACTGGTGCGCAGGTACTGCGGCGCGGGCGGCCTGGAGGCCGAGGAGTCCCTTCCCAGTGTCGCCGACAGCCATGTGTCGTACGACGCCTGCCAGCCGCTCGCGCGGTAGGCGACCAGCACCCGGTTGACCCGGCGTACCAGATCGGTGGCGTCCTTCTTCATCGCCACTCCGTAGTACTCGGTCGTGAACGGCGCGCCCTTGAGTTCCACGGTCGGGTCCTGGGCGGCCTGGCTCGCGGCGAGGGCGCCGTCGGTGACCACCGCGTCCACCTCGCCGAGCTGGAGCCGGACCAGGCAGTCCAGCTGGTTGGGCACGGTGGTGGAGATGTCGGTGGAGGCGGGCAGCGTCCCGGACTTCCGGTCCGCCTCCAGCTTCGCGTACGCCGTCGAACCGGCCGCCGTGCACACCTTCTTGCCGGCGAGCGTGTCGTTGTAGCCGGTGACGGGGGACGACTTGGGCGCGAGGACCTGCTGCCCGGTCTTGAAGTAGGGCGCGGAGAAGGCGACCTGGCCGAGCCGGTCGCAGGTGATGGTCATGGTGCGCACCACCATGTCCACCCGGCCGTCCTGGATCGCCGGGATGCGCTGGTTGGTCGGTATCGCCTTGAACTGCACCGCGTCCGGGTCGCCGAGGATGTCCTGGGCGATGCGGTGCACCAGGTCGATGTCGAAGCCCTCCAGCCGGGCGCCCTCGGTGTTCGGGTTGCGGTAGCCCCAGCGGTAGCTGTTCTGGTCGACGCCGACGATCAGCTTGCGCTTGGCGCCCTCGCGGGCCTTGATGGCGTCGATCGCGGGGCCGTCCGCGCCGGATGGGGCGAGCGTCTGGTTCTGCGCCTCGCCGTCCTCGCAGGCGCCGGCGCGGACCTGGCTGCCCTCGGCGAGCTGCCGCCCGGCCCGGTCCGGCGCGTGGTGGTGGTGCGCGGCCAGGGTGCGCGGCAGCAGCAGGACGAACGCCAGCGCCAGCGCGCACAGGACCGCCATCGTGCCGACCCCGCCCCAGCCGCGCAGCCGGCTCACGCCCATCGCCTCGCCCCTTCTCACCGGTACTCCGAAAGCCTGCGGCCGATCCCGGCGAGCGCGCCCGCCGCGCCGAGCAGGGCGAGCACGGCCGCGCCGGCGGGCAGCCCGGTCATGGCGTCCCGTCCGGCGGTGGCGGCCCGCCGGAACCGGGCCTGCTCGTGGCCGATCGCGCGGGCGAGGTCGCCGTCGACACCGTCGAAGCACTCCCCGGTGGTGCCCTGGGCGCCGATCACCTTGTCCAGCGCCTGCTGGTAGTCGCCGCTCTCGTCGTCGGTGCGCGCCGCGGTGTGCCGCTGGCGCCACAGCGCCGCGCTGTCCTGGGCCGCCTTGACGGGCGCGGTGCCCCCGGAGTCGTCGGCGAGCCTCGCCGCCTGGTCCAGTCCCTTGCCGAGCACCGCCATGTCCTTGTCGAAGTCGTGGTAGTAGGCGTCGTACTGCTCGCCGTCGACCGTGACGGTCTCGGCGCCGCGCGCCACCAGGCTCAGGTTCTCGTTGCCCCGCGCCTTCAGGGAGGCGATGCGGGCGTCGTGCAGGACGGTCAGGGAGCGGATGCCGTGGTCGTAGGAGCCGTCGAGGTCGGACCGGGCGACGGTGTGCCCGACGGTCAGCCAGAGCAGGGCGACCATGGTGGCGGAACCGGCGGCGACCAGCCCGCGGTTGAGGACGCGGTTGGTGCGCAGGCGGTCGCGGCGCTGGGCCCAGCCGAGCGCGGCGAGCGCGGCCACGCCGAGCGCGATGGCCGCCCACGGGTACGGCGTCGCGTCCGCGTAGTCGGCGTCCAGACGGGCGTTCTCCCTGGTGTACAGCTCCTCCGCGGCCGGCAGCATGTCCTGCTGCATCTTCTCGTTGGCGTAGCGCAGATAGGCGCCGCCGACCGGATAGCCCTGCCGGTTGTAGGTGCGGGCCCGCTCGATCAGGCCCTTGTACTCGGGCAGCAGCCGGTTCAGCCGGGCGATGGTGGCCTCGGAGGGGGAGCCGGGCTCGGCGTTGGCGGCGGCGGTCACCAGGCCGCCGGCGGCGGTGCTGATGTCCTTCTCGTACCGGTCGCGGGTGGCGGCCGGTTCCGCCCCGCCCGCCAGGAAGCCGCTGGAGGCGGCCGTGTTGGCGTCGGCCAGCGAGCGGTAGATGTCGGCGGCGCCGGAGCTGAGGGGCTGGCTGCGGTGCAGCACGTCGTCGGCGGCCGACGCGCGCTGGCTGCACTGCCAGGCGGTGACCGCGCCGAACGCCACGACCAGCAGGGCGAGCACGGCACCGATGATCCGCAGCCGGCCCGGCTCGGTGGTCGCGGCGGCCCGCAGCCGGTCGGTGCCCTCGGCGAACGCGGAACGCCGTGCGGGCGGGGCGGGCGGCAGGGACGGCGGTGGAAAGTGCGGCCCGTCCGGTGGTCTCGCAGGCGACGAGCGTCTGCGGGGTGGGGCCGGGGGAGGGGAGTGCGGCACGAAGGGCGGCGGTCTGCTCGTTCTCCTCCCGCGGCAGGGCCAGCAGCCAGGTGCCGACGGGGCCGGCGGGGGCGAGCCGGGTCA
>NZ_VOGW01000158.1:9963-28514 GCF_007896895.1 Streptomyces misionensis
GCTCTGCGGCGGGTATGTCACTCGACCTCCCCCATGGTCATCCGTACGACAGCCAAGTATCGCCGCAGGGACCGACGTTCCGCACCGGCCTTCACTGGATCTCGCGGGGATCTCAGTGTGCGCTGTTCATATATACGTGCGGGGCAGGTGTTCGGTTCCTCGGACCGGCGGCCCGAGGAACCTCTTACCCGGGGGTCCGGCGGGGGACGGTCAGGAAGCGCTGCCGCAGCCGGAGAAGGTGTCGCTGGTGCGGGCCAGGTAGATGCTGGCACCGCCCTGGCCGTCGCTGAGCAGCGGGACGGTCAGGGTGTCGTCGGCGGTCCAGGGGTAGCCGTTGACGTCGAAGGTCCAGGTGCCGGTGACCTTCGTCGCCAGCTCCGACAGCGCGACCCAGCCGTACTGCGCCGGCGGCACGCTGATGGTGAGGCTGTTGCCGAGTTCGTCGGTCAGGCTCTGGGTGACCTTGCCGCTGATCTGCGTGCTGATCTTCGCGGTGACCGGGGACGCGCCGCCGGTGCCGAGGTCGGTGCCGAGGCTGAAGCCCAGCTCGGACTGCCAGCCGGTGGTGCGCTTCATGGAGAACGTCCACGGCACCGCCGCCGCCGTGCCGTTGTACCAGACGGGCGAGACGCACTGCTGCGGCAGCGGCGCGGCCGGGGCCTGGACGAGGGTGCGCCAGGAGCAGCTGGAGGTGTCCTTGACGCAGCGGGCCGCCGCGTGGTCGACGGCCGACGCGACGGCGGCCGCCTGGGCGCTCGCGGGCAGCCGCCACTGCTGGGCCTGGCTGCCGTTGCAGCCGTAGGTGTCGGTCCAGGCGTCGTTGTACTGCGCGTTGTACCAGACGTCCAGGCACTTGTCGTCCTGGGTGTTGCGGACCATGAAGGCGCCGGAGCCGCCGGCGACGGGCTGGAAGTACCAGCGCTCGCCGCTCCGGCCGTCGCAGGGCTGCTGGGTGAGCGGCAGCCCGGCGGTGGCGCACTTGCCGGTGGCGTCGTTGACGAGAGTGAAGGAGCCGTCCGTGCCGAGGTTCGCGCTCCACTTCTGGTGGTAGCCGGGGGCGCTGTTGGTGACGAGGAAGACGCCGTCGCCGGTGTTGCCGTTCTGGACGTCCAGACCGCGGCCGTTGCTCACCGAGGTCAGCGTCAGGCTCGTCAGCTGGGCCGGGTCGGGGGCGGTCGCGGCGCTCGCGGGGGCCGCCGTCCCGGCGGTGACCCCCACGAGCACCGCGAGCGCGCCGAGCCCGACGGCGGCCGCGCGCCGGGCCCGGAGCCATCGGGATATGGGCTGGTGTTCCACGGGCTGTCCTTTCACCGGTTGCCAAGTCCCGGGGAAACTAGCCGCGCGGGTTCCGGCGCGGCGCGCGATCCCGGCGATCGCCCGGATAAACCGCCCCTTTCCCGTCATCGGTCCTTTCCGGACACCTCCCAGTGCGCGCGCGCCCGCGCCAGGGCCTCGGGGCCGGCGGCCAGCCGGTCCAGGCCCAGCAGGGCGGCGCCGAGCACCGGGCGGGCGCCGACGACCCGGACCCGGGCCTTGGGCGCACGGGCCGCCAGCCGGGCCCGGACGCCGTCGTCCAGCCGCGGGTGCCCGGCGGTGAGCACGCTGCCGCCGAGCAGCACCGGGGCGTCCTCGTCCAGCAGGTCCAGGCGGGTCAGCGCGACCGTGGCCATGACCGTCACCTCCTCGGCGAGCCGGTCCACCAGCGCGCCGGCCACCGGGTCACCGCCGGCCGCCGTGGCGAACAGCACCGGCGCCAGCTCGCCCCGGCGCTCGTGCGCGATGTGCTCCAGGTGCAGCGCCTCGATCAGCGCGTACATGGAGGACAGCCCGAAGTGGGCGGGCAGGGTGCGGGCGAGCGCCGTGGCCTCGCCCCGCCCGTCCGCCGCGCGTGCCGCGTGCCACAGCGCCTCCTCGGCGAGGCCCCAGCCGCCGCCCCAGTCACCGGAGATCCGGCCGATGGCCGGGAACCGCGCGGTACGGCCGTCGGGCCGCATCCCCACGCAGTTGATGCCCGCCCCGCAGACCACCGCCACCCCCAGGGGCTCGGCGACGCCCGCCCGCAGGATCGCGAAGGTGTCGTTGCGGACCTCCACCGAGCCGCCCCAGCCGCGCTCGGCCAGCGCGGTCGCCAACTGCTCCTCCTCCACGGGCAGATCGGCGTTGGCGAGACAGGCGGAGACATGGGTGACCCGGGCGAGCCCCGCCTCGGCGAGCACCCGGCGCACCGGTTCGGCGAGCGCGTCGAAGGCCGCCGTCACACCCACCGCGGGCGGCCGGAAGCCGCCGCCGCGGGCCGTGGCCAGCACCCGGCCCGCGGTGTCCACCACGGCCACGTCGGTCTTGCTGTTGCCCGCGTCGATGGCGAGCACGCTCGCGGTGCCGGTCGAGGTCAGGCCCACGCGAGGTGCTCCCTGTTGTGCGCGATCAGTCTGTCGGTCAGCGTGTCGGCGTACGCGTACTGGCCGATCAGCGGATGGGCGAGCAGGGCGCGGAAGACCCGGTCCCGGCCGCCGCGCAGCGCCGCCTGAAGGGCCAGCTCCTCGTACGCCGTCACGTTCGCGATCAGGCCCGCGTGGAGCGGGTCCGGCTCGGGGACCGGCAGCGGGGCGGGGCCGGTGGGCCCGACCGCCGCCTGCACCTCGATCACCGCGTCGTCGGCCAGGAAGGGCAGCGTGCCCTTGTTGAGCGTGTTCACCACCTGGTACGGGCTGCCCTTGCCGCCGAGCAGGGCCGCGGCCAGGTCGACGGCGGCCTCCGAGTAGTAGGCGCCGCCGCGCCGGGCGAGCAGCGCCGGCTTCTCGTCCAGGGCCGGTTCGCCGTACATCTCCAGCAACTCGCGCTCCATCGCGGCGACTTCCTCGGCGCGGGAGGGCTTGCCGCGCATGTCGCGGACGACCTCGTCGTGGGCGTAGTAGTAGCGCAGGTAGTACGAGGGGACCACGCCCAGGCGGTCCAGGAGGGCGCGGGGCAGGCGCAGGTCGTCGGCGATGGCGTCGCCGTGCTCGGCCAGCAGCTTCGGCAGCACGTTCGCGCCCTCGGGGCCGCCGAGCCGCACGCTGGTCTCCCAGGTGAGGTGGTTCAGCCCGACATGGCAGAGATGGACGTCGGCCGGCGCCACCCCGAGGTGGGCGGCGAACTTCCGCTGGAGGCCGATCGCCACGTTGCACAGGCCGACCGCGCGGTGCCCGGCGTGCAGCAGGGCGCGGGTGACGATGCCGACCGGGTTGGTGAAGTCGATGATCCAGGCGCGCGGGTTGGCCCGGCGCACCCGCTCGGCGATGTCCAGCACCACCGGTACCGTGCGCAGCGCCTTGGCGAGGCCGCCCGCGCCGGTGGTCTCCTGGCCGACGCAGCCGCATTCGAGCGGCCAGGTCTCGTCCTGCTGCCGGGCCGCCTGCCCGCCGACGCGCAGCTGGAGCAGGACGGCGTCGGCGCCGTCGATGCCCGCGTCCAGGTCGGAGGTGGTCACGATCCGGCCGCCGTGCCCCTGCTTGGCGAAGATCCGGCGGGCCAGCGCGCCCACCGGTTCCAGGCGTTCGGCGGCCGGGTCCACCAGCACCAGTTCCTCGACCGGCAGGGTGTCCCTGAGCCGGGCGAAGCCGTCGACGAGTTCGGGGGTGTAGGTCGAGCCGCCGCCGACCACGGTGAGTTTCATACAGAGATCAACCCTTCACTCCGGTGAGCGTGACGCCTTCGACGAATGCCTTCTGGGCGAAGAAGAACACGAGGATCACGGGGGCCATGACCAGCACGGTCGCGGCCATGGTGAGGTTCCAGTCGGTGTGGTGCGCGCCCTTGAAGGACTCCAGGCCGTAACTGAGCGTCCAGGCACCGGGGTTCTCGGAGGCGTAGATCTGGGGGCCGAAGTAGTCGTTCCAGGCGTAGAAGAACTGGAAGAGGGCCACGGCGGCGATGCCGGGCTTCGCCATCGGCAGGACGACCCGGACCAGGGTGCGCAGTTCGCCGCAGCCGTCCACCTTGGCGGCGTCGACGTACTCGTCCGGGATGGTCGTCAGGAACTGGCGCAGCAGGAAGATGGAGAACGCGTCGCCGAACGCCATCGGGACGATCAGCGGCCACAGCGTCCCGGACAGGTCCAGCTGTTTCGCCCAGAAGAGGTACATCGGGATCACGACGACCTGCGGGGGCAGCATCATCATCGAGATCACCAGCATCAGGGCGAGACCCCGGCCCCGGAAGCGGAACTTGGCGAGCGCGTAGGCGACCGGGATCGAGGACACCACGGTGAGCACGGTGCCGAGACCGGCGTAGACCAGGGTGTTCTTCCACCAGGTGAGAAAGCCCGGGGTGTCCAGGACCTTGCGGTAGTTGCCCCACTCCCAGGTGTGCGGGACCAGGTCCCGGCTCAGTGCCTGGCTGTCGCTCATCAGCGAGGTCAGCAGCAGGAACACGAAGGGCAGCACGAAGAAGAGGGCGGCGGCGACGCCGAGGGAGTGCACGGCGATCCACCGGAGCAGGGCCCGGCGGCGCGCGGCGCGGTCGCCGGGGGTCTCGCCCGCCTTCGGCCGCACCGGCTGGTCGAGTACCCGGGTCAAGGTCGGTCACCTGCCTGGATCAGTCCGCCCCGGCGCCGCATCAGGAGCGCGGTGAACGCCATCGACAGGGCGAAGAGGACGAGGGCGACGACACACGCGGAGCCGTAGTCGAAGCGCTGGAAACCGAGGTTGTAGACGAGCTGGGGCAGGGTGAGCGTGGACTTGTCCGGGTAGCCCGGCTCGAACTGGGTGCCGGCGCCCTGGATCACCCCGGAGGCGACCTTGCCCGCGATCAGCGGCTGCGTGTAGTACTGCATGGTCTGGATGACCCCGGTGACCACGGCGAACATCACGATGGGGGAGATGTTCGGCAGGGTGATGTACCGGAAGCGCTGCCAGGCGGAGGCGCCGTCCAGCTCGGCCGCCTCGTACTGCTCGGCCGGCACGTCGAGCAGCGCGGCCATGAAGATCACCATGAGGTCGCCGACGCCCCACAGCGCCAGCAGGGTCAGCGCCGGCTTGGACCACGTGGGGTCGCCGAACCAGCCCGGGGCCGGTATCCCGATCCTGCGCAGGATCGAATCGACCGGCCCGGTACCGGGGTTGAGGAGGAAGGCGAAGGCCATGGTGGCCGCGACCGGCGGGGCGAGGTAGGGCAGGTAGAACAGGGTGCGGAAGACCCCGGTACCCGTCTTGATCTTCGTGATCAGCAGTCCGATGCCCAGCCCGAACACCACGCGCAGGGTCACCATCACCACGACCAGCCACAGGGTGTTGCGCAGGGCGGGCCAGAACAGCGGGTAGTGGGTGAAGACGTAGGCCCAGTTCTTCCCGCCGCTCCAGACCGGCGGCCGGAAGCCGTCGTAGTGCATGAAGGAGAAGTAGAGCGTCGAGACCAGCGGGTACGCGAAGAACACCGCGAAGCCGATCAGCCAGGGCGACAGGAAGCCGAGCGTGCGCAGCGCCGCGCGGCGGCGCTTGGCGGCGTAAGTGACCGCGGCCATCGGCTAGTCCGCCTGCGCGATGTCCGTGTCGATCTGCGCGGCGGCCTTGCGCAGACCGGCGTCCAGATCCCTGACCTTGCCGCTCTCGTAGTCGTACCCCAGCTGCTGGACGGTCACCAGGTACTGGCCGCCGTTGACGGAGGGCGGGGTGGTGGTGGAGCGGGGGTTCGCGGCAATGTCCAGGAAGGTCTTGAAGCGTGGCTCGTACGTGAGCTTCGGGGACTTGAGGGCGGCGAGGGTGGAGGGCACGTTGTGGATGTCGTTGGCGAAGCCGACCACGGCGTCCGTGTCCGTGGTGATGTACTTGACGAACTCCCAGGCGGCGTTCTGTTTGTGGCTGGTGGCGGCGATGCCCGTGACGGTGCCGGTGATGTACCCCTTGCCGTACTGGTCCTCCTGGCCGTCCGGCACGGGCAGCGGGGCGACGCCGATCTCGAAGTCCGGCTCGGCCGCCTCGGCCATGCCGAGCCGCCACTCGCCGTCCAGCTGCATGGCCACCTGGCCGGTGTGGAAGGGGTGTTTGGGGCCCCACTCGTCGCCGAGGGTGGACCGGAACCGCTCCAGCTTCCGGAATCCGCCGAGTTCGTCCACGAGCCGCTTCTGCAACGCGAACCCCTGCCGGAACGCGGGGTCCTTCGCCACCCGCGACTTCCCCTTCTCGTCGAAGTACGTCGGGGAGAACTGGGCGAGGTAGTGCTCGGTGGTGGTCTCCCAGCCGTGGTAGTCCGGCATGAACCCGAGCTGTTCGTAGGAGTCCCCGGCCGGAATCGTCAGCTTCTCGGCGTCGGTCTCGAACTCGCTCCAGGTCCTGGGCGGCCGGGCTATGCCGGCCTTCTCGAACGCCGTCTTGTTGTAGTACAGCCCGTACGCGTCCCCGAGCAGCGGCACGGTGCACCGGTTGCCGTCGAAGCGGGTGTACTCGTTCATCGCCCTGGGGAAGGTCGTGGCCGCGTCGATGCCGTCCTTCTTCAGGAAGGGGTCCAGATCGACGAGCGCGCCCGAGGAACAGAACCTGCCCACGTTGTTGGTGGTGAACGAGGAGACGACGTCGGGGGCCCGGTCGCCGCCGGCGCGCAGCGCCTGGTTGATCTTGTCGTCGGTCATGTCGCCGACGACGCGTACCTGGATGTTGGGGTGCGCCTTCTCGAAGCCGGCGACCAGGGACTCGACGGCCCGCACCTCGTTCGGCGCGCTCCAGGCGTGCCAGAAGGTGATCGTCGTGTCTTTGGTGGGGTCGTCCGTGGCGCCCGCGCCGGACTGCCCGGTGCACGCGGCGCCGAGCAGCACGACGGAGGCGGTCAGGGCGAGCACGGCTTTTCCGCCGGCTCTGCGCGTCGCTGGGGGCATGGCGGGGTCTCCCGGGGCGGGTAGGGAAGGGGAGGACGCGGTGCTTGAGGAAAGGCTTTAGCGCGAGGTGTCGAACACCTCGTCGCGGGTGGTGGCGAGCGCGGCCTCCAACGCACCGCGCAGCACCGGGTGTTCACGGATGTCGCCGAGGACGAGCCGGGGGCGGGCCGCGGCCAGCTCCTCCAGCTCGGCCTGGACGAGGGCGCGCAGCACCTCGCCGCCCGCGGTCAGGGCGGAGCCGCTGAGCACGACCAGCTCGGGGTCGAGGACGGAGACCAGCGCGGCGAGACCGGTGGCGAGCCGGGTCGCGTAGGCCTCCAGCAGCGCCCGGTGCGGCCCGCCCGCGTGATCGGCGGCGCGCGCCAGCAGCTCCGCGGCGACCTCGGTGTACGGCCCCGGCGGCACGTCCGGGACGCCGAGCGCGCGGGCCAGCTTCGGCACCTCCTGGGCGCCGGCCAGCTCCTGGTAGCCGCCGCTGTTGGCCCGGGTCACCTGGCGCACCAGGGGCGTGCCCGGCACCGGAAGGAAGCCGACCTCGCCGGCGCCGCCGGTCCAGCCGCGGTGCAGCCGGCCGCCGAGGACCAGGGCGGCGCCGAGGCCCTCCTCGTTCCACAGCAGCACGAAGTCACCGTGGCCGCGGGCGGTGCCCAGCCGCTGTTCGGCGAGGGCGACGAGGTTGACGTCGTTCTCGTACTCGACCGGCATCGGCAGCGCGGCGGCCAGCTCGTCCAGCAGCGTGGGGGAGTGCCAGCCGGGCAGGTGCGAGGCGTACCGCAGCCGACCGGTGTTCGGGTCGAACGCGCCGGGCGTCCCGATGACCACCCGGTGCACGTCACCGCGCGCGAGGCCGGCCGCCTTCACGGCGCCGTCGAGGGCGTCGGTGACCTGCCGCACGACGGGCTGCGCGGGGCGCCGGCCGGGGGTGGGCAGCTCGTACTCGCCGACCGTGCGGCCGGTGATGTCGGCGACGGCGGCGCGGATGCGGTCCGGGGTGACGTCGAGCCCGGCGGCGTGGGCGGCGCGCGGGTTCACCGCGTACAGCTGGGCGCTGGGCCCCGGCCGCCCGGCACTCGTCCCGGTCACCCGCACCAGCCCGGCCGCCTCCAGCCGGGCCAGCAGCTGGGACGCGGTGGGCTTGGACAGTCCCGTCAGGTTCCCGATCCGGGTCCGGGACAGCGGCCCGTGCTCCAGCAGCAGATCCAGTGCGGCCCGGTCGTTCATGGCGCGCAGCACGCGCGGGGTGCCCGGCGTACCGGCGGTTCCTGCCATGGGGGTCGCCACCTGCCTCACTGTTAGGAAACTTTCCTATTTCGCCCGAACGTAAGCCCGGTGCGGAGGAGGCGTCAATACGCGGGAGCTGTGAGGCAACAGAGTCGTTACCTCGGGGTCGCGGAGGGCGTGTCAGTCGGCGACGAGGAAGGGGCTGGTGTCGAGGGTGGGGTGCGGGGCGGGTGGGGGGAGGGGGTCGCCGAGGTCGACTTTGGTGTCGTTCGCGTAGTACGCCTCTACGGGGTTGTCACCGGGAAGGGACGGTCCGGTGTAGCAGTGGGCCGTCCTCGTCTCGCGGTTGATCAGGACGTAGACCGGAATTCCGGCGGCGGCGTAGGTGGCCAGTTTGGCGCCCGTGTCGATGGCGTGGTTGGACGACGTGACCTCGCCGACCAAGGCGATCATGCCGATCGGGTACCAACCCTTGTGAACCCTGAGATATGAGCTGTCCAGTTCGGTCGGCTCACGGCGCAAGATGTAGAAGTCGGGGATCACCAGTGCCATGGTGCTGCCGTCTTGGTGGGCCGCGCGGAAGCCCATGCCCATACCCGCCAGATCGAGTCCGGCCATGTGAAGCTGGAAGGTGAGCTTGACTGCGCCCTTGCTGTGGTTGTAATCCGGCTGCGGCGGCACGATGACCGTCCCCTCGACGTACTCGGGTCGAATCGGCGCCACCGACGCCTTCTCGAACGCGATCAGCAGATCGATGGGGTCCTGCGTCATCATCGGCTCCACGAGAGGTCCGGCGCTCATCGCTCGTTCTCCTTGTCGCATCGATGCCAGGCTAAGCCCGCTCCGGGCGCCCCGGCAGAACGATGGGGCACCCCGAGCGCCACCGCGCCGGAATGCCCCACCCATCACTCGAACGAGCGTGCTGAACCGTTCCCCTACTTCCGCGGCGGAGCCGTCCGCTGGGTGGTGATCGGTGTCGCCGCCGCGGACTGCGGCGAGTCGGCGTTGGAGAAGGCGGAGGGGGCGGCCACCGCGGCGGTGGGGTCCGGGGTGTCCTCGACGTCCTCGACGGCCGTCGCGCCGCCGACGATCCGGATGCTCGCCGCGTCGAAGGCGCGCTTGACCCGCCAGCGCAGCTCGCGCTCGACCGTCACCGACTTGCCCGGCATGGTCTTGGCCGACAGGCGCACCACCATCGAGTCGATGAGGACCGAGTCCAGGCCGAGGACCTCGATCGGGCCCCACAGCAGCTCGTTCCAGGGCTCTTCCTTGCTCATCTTCTCGGCGACCTCGTCCAGCGTCGCCTTGACCCGGTCCAGGTCCTCGCTCGCCCGCACGGTCACGTCGACCCCGGCCGTGGCCCAGCCTTGGGAGAGGTTGCCGATCCGCTTGACCTCGCCGTTGCGGACGTACCAGATCTCGCCGTCGGAGCCGCGCAGCTTGGTCACGCGCAGCCCCACCTCGATCACCTCGCCGGTGGCCACGCCCGCGTCGATCACGTCACCGACGCCGTACTGGTCCTCCAGGATCATGAACACGCCGGAGAGGAAGTCCGTGACGAGGTTGCGCGCGCCGAAACCGATCGCCACACCGGCCACACCGGCCGACGCCAGCAGCGGCGCCAGGTTGATCTTGAAGGTGGACAGCACCATCAGCGCCGCCGTGCCCAGGATCAGGAAGCTCGCCACCGAGCGCAGCACGGACCCTATCGCCGCCGAACGCTGCCGCCGCCGCTCCGCGTTGACCAGCAGCCCGCCCAGCGCGGTGCCGTCCACGGCCTGCGCGGTGCGGGCCATCCGCTCTATCAGCTTGGTGATCGCTCGCCGCACCACCGCGCGCAGCGCCACCGCCACCACGATGATCAGCAGGATCTGCAGACCCATCGCGAGCCAGGTCGACCAGTTCTCCTCGACCCAGCTCGCCGCGTTCGTGGCGCTTTCCTGGGCGTCCTGGAGCGTCGGTACGGCCGGCGCCGTACCGGACGGCGACGGGGACGGCGACGCACCGGCGGCCGTCAGGAGCACGGGCAAGGACGACACGGCAGGTACCTCCAGGTGCTGCACGTCCGCGCCGGCGGGGCGGTCAAGGGCTGCGAGATCACGAAAGGACCACCGGTCGGACAGGACCACCACACTAACGGGGCATTGTGTGTGCCCTTGGCGGATCCGCCAAGGAGGGGCGCAGGAGAGACACGGCTCACGCCGGCTTGAACAGGCCATGAACCGGGGGATGAATCACCTGTGGTCGAAAACACTCCCAGCCCGTTACCGGGACATGGTGGCGCCGCCACCAGGCATGAGGGGAGACTGGCTGCAGATCGTCCCGGCGCGAGCCACGCGCCGCCGACGCCCAAGGAGGCACCCGTGCCGCATGTCCTGGTCCTCAACGCGTCGTACGAGCCGCTCGGCGTCGTACCGCTCCGCCGCGCGCTCGTCCTCGTCCTGGAGAACAAGGCCGTCTCCCTCGAGGAATCCGGCGCCTATATGCACAGCGCAACCGTCACAGTCCCCGCACCCAGCGTGGTCCGGCTCAAGCGATTCGTCCGGGTCCCCTATCGGGGGCCCGTACCTCTCACCCGTCGTGCGCTCTTCGCGCGGGACGGGGGCCGGTGCATGTACTGCGGTGGCGTCGCAACCAGCGTCGACCACGTCATCCCGCGCAGTCGCGGGGGCAAGCACGTCTGGGACAACGTGGTGGCCTCCTGCCGCCGCTGCAACCACGTGAAGGCCGACCGCCACCTCGTCGAACTGGGCTGGCGCCTGCGCCACAAACCGGCCCCGCCCACCGGTCTGGCCTGGCGCATCATCGGCACCGGCCACAGGGACCCGCGCTGGCTGCCCTACCTCCAGCCGTACGGCGCGGACGACGCCATGGCCCGGATCGACGGCATCTCAGCCTGACGATCCGGGCCTTCGCGCATCCGCGGGCCGTACGGCCCCGGGAGCCCGCCGCGCCCCCGGGACCGTACGGCCGCGTCCGCGCCCCCGGTGAGGTGCACGTCAGGCGTACCGCAGCTCCGCGGGGCGCGCCGAGCGGCGCAGCAGCGGCAGCGCGGTGGCCGCCGCCGCGAGACAGCAGCCGTACACGAGCACCGGCACCAGCAGGGCGGCGTACGGCACGACGACGCCGGGACCGGTCAGCGCGGCGTACCAGGTGCCGATCGCCATGCCCCCGGCGCCCGCCAGCACCACCGCGGGCAGCAGCGGCAGCGCGGTCTCCAGCAGCAGCGCCCGGCCGAGCACCGCCCTCGGCACCCCGGCGGCGATCTGCGCGGCCAGGGACCGGCGGCGGTCCGCCAGCGACTCCGCGGTGCCGACGGCGAGACCGCACAGGGTGATCGCGAGCGCGACGAGGACCGCGGCGCCCGCCAGGGCGATGCCCGTGGTGTAGAAGGCCATCGGCATGCCGAGCCGGTGGTCGCGGCGCATCCGGTGCAGATCGGCGAGGAGCGCCTGCCGTACCCCCACGAAACCGGTGCCCACCACCGTGACCAGCAGCACGGCCGCGTGGGTGCGGGCCGCGGCCCACGGGTCGTCGCGCAGCCGTTCCGCCGCGATCAGCGCCGCCGCCGTGCGGGCCCGCCGGGCCACCAGCCGGCCGGCCAGCCGTGCCGTGCCCCCGGCCAGCCACACCGTGCCCGCGCCGACCGCGACGACCAGCGCGCACACCGCCAGCGGCAGCCGGCCGCGCGCGCCGCAGACGGCGGCGAGCACCGACAGCAGGACGAGCAGCAGCCCGCCCGCGTACCGCGCCCCCCGTCCGCCGCGCGGCCGCACCCGGCGCACCCAGCCCAGCGGGGAGGCCACCAGCCGGCGCAGCGCCAGTACGGCCACCGCCGTGCCCAGCACCGGCACCGCGAGGGCGACCAGCGCCAGGCCCGCCCAGCCCGCCGGCGCCGGGGCGCTCCACAGCCGGGGCAGGACCATGGCGGACGCGGCGGTGGCGAGCAGCGAGCCCAGCAGACAGGCCGGGCCGGTCTCCAGCGCGGCGATCCGGCGCACCTGGGCCGGGGTGGCACCGGCCAGCCGCAGCCCGGCCAGCCGGCGGTCGCGGTGCACGGCACCGACGCGGGCGCACTGGCCGAGGAAGCCCAGCACCGGCACCAGCAGGAGCAGCAGGGTGAGGACCACCCCCGCGCGCTCGCCCGGCCGGTCCAGCAGACCGCCGCCCACGGAGACGTGGTACTGCCCCCGCAGCGAGCCCAGCGCCACGGCGGTCTGCGCGATCCCCGTCGCCGACGCGGCCCCGGCCGCGGTCAGCGCGGCCCGCCACCACTCCCGCCGGTCCGCGCCCCGGCCGAGCCGCCAGGCCAGCCGCGCCTCGGCCGCCATCGCGCCGCCCGGCGCCCGGCGCGTCACGCCGCCACCTCCGCCGGCAGCACCAGACCGTCGCTCAGCCGCACCTCGCGGTCCGCGTACGCCGCGACCTGCGCGTCGTGCGTGATCAGCAGGACCGCCGTACCGGCCTCGCGGGCCGTGCGCGCCAGGGCCGTCATCACCTGCTCGCCCGCCAGCGAGTCCAGGGCCCCCGTCGGCTCGTCCGCGAAGACGACCTCGGGGCCGGTCACCAGGGCCCGGGCCAGCGCCACCCGCTGCGCCTGCCCGCCGCTCAGCTCGCCCGGCCGCAGCTCCTCCTGGCCCCGCACCCCGAACCGCTCCAGCCACTCGCCCGCGCGCCGCCGGGCCTCGGCGCGGGAGGCCCCGGCCAGCAGCAGCGGCAGCCCCACGTTGTCCACCGCCGTCAGCTCCGGGATCAGCTGCCCGAACTGGAAGACCACCCCGAAGTCGGTGCGGCGCAGCTCGGTCAGCCGCTGCTCCGGCAGCCGGTCGAGCCGCTGCCCGGCGTACGTCACCGAGCCCTCGTCCGGCCGGACGATCCCGGCCAGCAGGTGCAGCAGCGTGGACTTGCCGCTGCCGCTCGGCCCCGTCACGGCGAGGATCTCGCCCGCCCCCAGCGCGATCGAGGCGCCGCGCAGCGCCGGTGTCCTGCCGTGCGCCTTGACCAGGCCCCGGCCCGCCAGCAGCGGCGCCGGGGAGCCCCCGTCGTCCGTCATCGTGTCCCCCCTGTGGTTCATGCGGTGTCGACCTCCGCGGTCAAAGTGGTCAGCCGGGCCGCCGTGGTGTTCATCCAGCGGAGGTCGGCGTCGAGGTGGTTCAGGGCGTAGTCCGCCGAGAGCACGGTCGCCAGATCGGCGCCGGGGTCCGTCTTCACCGCCGTCAGCTCCCGCATCCGCGCCTTGTGCGCATCCTGCTGGGCGCGCAGGTAGGCGGCCGGATCACCGCCGGCCAGGATGGAGACGACGACCTTGGCGAAGATCTCGTTCGCCACGAAGGGCGCGGGCGGCGCGATCTCCCCGGCCCACCGGGCCAGTTCCCGCGCCCCGGCGCCCGTCGACCGGTACAGCGTGCGCTCCGGGCCGCCGTCCGCGTCCGTCCCCTCGATCTCCGCGAGTCCGTCCCTGACCAGGCGTTGCAGGGTGGTGTACACCTGCCCGTACGCCAGCGGGCGGGCCTGTGGGAAGCGTTCGTCGTGGCGGCGCTTGAGGTCGTAGCCATGGCTCGGCCCCGCCTCCAGCAGGCCCAGGAGGATGTGCCGGGTGCTCATGGTGATCAGTATGCATCAAGTACATGTACTGAGTGAATAGTGAGTGCGACCGCGTTCACGGGGTAGGGCTGCGATGACCCCCGAAGGCCCGGCCGGCCTGATCCGCGCTCCGGGCCCCAGGCCGCCGTACAGGACAAGGAGGCCCCCGTGGCCGCACCGGCACGAACCCCCATCCCGGCCCAGTGGAAACACGGGCGGCGGGAAGCCGAGCGAAAACCCCTGGTGGAGACGTCTGCGGAGACCATCGAGTCGATGGAGTCCAGTGAGACCGGCGAGATCAGGCTGTACGCGTTCAACGCGGAGGCCGCCGCCACCACCGCGCCGCTGACCAGCGAACCGCCGCTGCCCGACGCCGAGCCCCTGACCAGCGAGCCCCCGCTCGCCGACACCAGCTCCCTGACCAGCGAGCCGGACGCGTACGCGGCGGGGTCGTAGACGAGCCCGGAAGTGGTCCGCGCCGCGCTCACCGTCCGGACCCGGCACAGTCGAGTACGGCTGTGTGAACGACTCGACTCACTGCGGGTGAGTGTGAGGCGCCGCGGTCACCGTGCCGCCGGACTCGTCAGGCGCAGCCGGCCGCGCGGGTCACCGCCGCGCGGAAATCCCGGGCGAGGGCTTCGTCCTCCGACCCGGTCTGGACGAGGGTCTTCCCGCCGTCGCACTCCAGAGTGGCCGACCAGGCGGTGGAGCCGGAGTCGTCCAGCCCGACCAGGTACGGGTCCTGGGTGACGGTGAAGTGCGCCTCGTCGCTTCCGGCGCGGAGCGCGCAGCTCCAGAGCCTGAAGTCGCCCTCGGTCACATACTCCTCGGTGTACTTCGCGGGGACGCCGAAGCCCGGCAGCCCACAGGCCCTCCCGGCGGCCGGAGCGTGCTTCTCCAGCAACCGCGGGGTGGTGCCGGGCGCCTTGAACGACGTCTCGGCGCAGCCGAGTTGACGGGTGAGCGTGACCGCGGCCGTCATCAGGACGTCCGTCATCCGCTTCTGCAGGGCGCCGTCGCGCCAGGTCCTGTCCTGGTCGCCGAGGGTCTTCAGCTGCACGTACGCCGGACCGCCGACGTTCAGCCGACCGGCGCACGAGGCGGGCAGCAGTACCCCCGTCATGCTCTTGTTGACCCAGCCGGGCACGCCGGCGAGGGGCGCCCGGAAGGGTGAGACCCCGGCCACCTTGTCCGCCGTGGCCCAGACATCGGCGTCCCGCGCGGCACCCACGGACAGCCAGAACTGCGGCTGTTTCATCGCGCCGTGTGCGTCGAGACCCGCCCCCACCTGGCAGATGGCGAGACCGGTGCCCTTGAGGTCGCCTTCCTCGGACGCGTACCGGTCAAGGGAAGGCGCGCTCAGCGCGGCGACGTCGTCGCGCTTCAGCGTGCCCCAGCAGAACGTGCTCTGCCGCTTCGCGGAACCCCCGCCGTCCCCGCCGCGCAGTACGGCGACCACCACCCCGGCCGCCACCAGCACCAGGGCCACCGCAGAGGCCACGATGAGTCTCGTCCTGTGCCGTTTCGTCATCCCGCAGGCTTCCCCATGGATCCGACGCCCAAGGTCAGGCCGTCGTTGTACTCGCCCAGGCCGCCCTTCTGCAGTCCTCTTTCGAACTGGCCCGGGTCCTGGTACATCAAATACCACTGGTTCTCGGGCACCTTGCTGTGCACGGCGCGTTCGAGCATCGCGTCGATCTGCCGGTGTCCGGCGGAGAAGTGACCGGCGAGGTTCTGACGGGTCTCCTTGTCGACCTCGGCGTTGAGGTTGTTCTGGTATTCGGCCGTGCCGACGTCCACCAGGCGCTGGATGGTGTCCCCCGCGAGCGGTATCCCGGTGACCGGGGCACCGATGACGTGGTACTGCATCATCTTGTTCCAGGCATTGACGCTCTTCTTGTCCTCGCCCATCTGGTAGATGACATCCGCGCGTACCGCGTCCATCTGACCGAGCGCCATGTTGGACTGCCCCACGAAGGCCTTCAGTTCCTTGGCGCCGGGCGCGTCCTCCCGCACGAAGGCCTGGCCGTCGTACTTGTCGAGTTCCTGGGCCACGTACGACGTCTCGGCGTCGTGCAGCTTCGCGAAGGCGGTCCCGTCCTCCGCCATCGCGCGGATGACGGGCACCAGGTCCTGGGCCTTGACGTCGAGACCGCTGTAGTCGGTGGGATTCGTGCGGTCCTGGCCGAGGATCTGGTGAACGTCGCCGACGTAGTCGGCCATCATGCCGCCCATCGAGTGGCGCAGCCCCGCGGGCATGCCGCCCGCCGGGTCGCCGGCGATGCCCTGCCCGTACGCGCTGACCACACCGGAGAAGACCGCCGCTTGCGCCGGATCATGGCGGGCCGGGATCGCCGGGGCCATGATGCCCGGCGCGTGCCCTGTGCTCGCTGCTTCCAGGGCATCGCCGAGGTAGTGCCGCGCGGAGCTGTCGATCAGGTCCTGCGGCATCTTGTTCTCGACATCGCCACCGGGCCAGTCGCGCCTCTTGAGGAAGTAGTCGAGATTGTCGTTGCGGTGCGGGTCGAAGTAGGACTCGGCGGCCTCCGGGTTTCGGGCCATGGCCTTCATCAGGCCGCTCATCGGGTCTTCCTGGGTGCCCTTCCAGTTGTCGGCGATCCCCTCGTACGGATGCTTGGTGTGCGTCTCGTAGTCGCGGATCTCGTCGCCGGTGGCGGTCAGCAGGCTGCTGTCGTACACCGCGCTTCCGGATCCCATCAGCTTGGTCAGCAGGCCCAGCCCCGTGGCACCGCCTGCCAGCGAACCGGGGTGCTGGGCCGGCAGGCCGTTGCCCTCGCGGGCCGTCCTGAGGAGTTTCTCCGTCCACTCCGACGGGGTGCCCCCGTTGGGGCCGAGAGGCGAGCCGGGGCGTGTCGCGGTGGCGAGGCTGGTCGACAGGGCCTCCCGCAGCCGTCGTTCGGCCGTCGAGTCCCGGCCGTCCCGGCCGCCGCCGGTCAGCGACTGGGACAGCAGCAGAAGAGCCTCTTGCCCGTCCCGTCCCCGGTAGTCGAGGTTCTTCACCAACTCGCTTGCGAAGACGGGGGAGTTCTTGCCCTTCTCGGTCAGCTCGGCGAGCTGCTTCAGCTCCTCGTCGCTGAGGCTGTCGAGCCGGGAGTACAGCCGCGCTGCCTGTTCGGCGTCCTTCTTGTCCTGGACGGCCTGCTTCTCCGCGGCGACAGCCTGGTCGCGGTCCCCGTAGGCGGAGTCCGCGAAGCCTTCCTCGACGCTGTCCACCAGGGACTTGAGCGCGTGTGCCGCGGTGCTGTCGCTCTCCGTGGCCTTGGTGAGGACCCGCTTCACCTCCTCGCGGAGCAGTTCCTCATCCGTCTCGGTGTGCTCGGGTACCGTCGTGCCCTTCGCGGCACGGTCGGGATGGACGATCATCTGGACGTGGAACATCCCGCAGCCGTCGTCCACAACCGTGAGGTTCTTCTTCCGCGCGTTCTCGATGACCTCTTGGAGGTGGTCGCGGTAGGAGATCAGTTCCTCGCGGGTGTCGCGGAGGATGTTCGCGACGCTCTGCGCCTGGGTGTGGGCGTCGGTGAACTCGTCCGCCGTCTTGGCCACGAACTCCCGGGTCACCGTGGCGTTGACACCGGCCCACCGGGCCCTCGTCGCCTTGGCCTTGAGGTTGTCCCGCGCGTCCCGTTCAAGGGTTTCCAGCCGCTTCGTCAGCGAGTCCCAGTCGGATATCGCCTGGCCGAGCGCGGCGAAGTCCCCGTGCAGCAGCACGTTGAGATCCATCAGTACCCCCGGTGCCGGTCGAAGCCGTGGTCCAGGGTGGAGGTGCTGCTGATCGTGGCGTGGACACGCGCTTCGTCGCCCTTGTGGATCGCCTGGGTGAAGTCCAAGTGCGTGTAGATGTGGACGCAGGCGTCGAGCAGGGACTGCACTTGGTCCACCCACCGGGTGGCCACGTGGTCGAGGGCCTCACCGAGGAGGAACCCCTGGTCCGTCAGCCCGCCGGCGGCCTTCATCGACGAGATGCGCGCGAGATCGTTGCACTGACCGAAGTCCGTGTACAACGAGTAGGCGGCGTCCCCTACGGCCTTCAGGTCCTCTTGGGACACGGTGAGGTCACCGTGTGGGGCCGTACCGCCGCCCCCGCCTGCGGCGACGGCCTGGTTCAGCTGCATTCGGGCCGGAACTCGCTGCCGGGCCTCCGCCTTGAGCTGTTCCCACTCGCCCCACGCCATCTGGACCCCCGTACGAGATGCGACCTGTTCTTTGCTCGATTTTGTTCTTCCTTGACTCTAGGGGATGCGTCTCTTTGACTGAAGGGGGCTTCCTGGTGTGCGTGTTGCCCCTGAGCCGAACGAACTCATCGCTTATCGAAGAGACGTGTTCGCCGACGACCGGATCTCACCGCCGAGCACGAAGTCCTCGAGGTGGTCCGCCCTGGAGAGGCGGGCATGCGAGCGTGACGCGGCTCCGTCGTTCGGGGACGTCTGTGACGGCGCTCGCTGGGTAGGCCTGCCCTGAGTCGTCGTAAGACCCGGCGTCCGACCGGCCGCCCGCCACCATGACCCACAAGGAGGCCCCCGTGGCCGCACCGGCACGAACCCCCATCCCGGCCCAGTGGAAACACGGGCGGCGGGAAGCCGAGCGAAAACCCCTGGTGGAGACGTCTGCGGAGACCATCGAGTCGATGGAGTCCAGTGAGACCGGCGAGATCAGGCTGTACGCGTTCAACGCGGAGGCCGCCGCCACCACCGCGCCGCTGACCAGCGAACCGCCGCTGCCCGACGCCGAGCCCCTGACCAGCGAGCCCCCGCTCGCCGACACCAGCTCCCTGACCAGCGAGCCGGACGCGTACGCGGCGGGGTCGTAGATGACCGGGGCGTCCGCGGACGCGGAACTGAGCCGGCTCGCCGGGCTGCACGGGGTCGCCGTCTCCTAC
>NZ_VOGW01000159.1 GCF_007896895.1 Streptomyces misionensis
CGTACGGGCTGCTCGTCCAGCTGTACTCGCTGCTGTCCCGGCGCTCCTGGGGCATGGGCGACCTCGGGGACCTCGCGGAGCTGGCCGCCTGGGCCGGGCGGACCGCGGGTGCCGGGTTCGTGCAGGTCAACCCGTTGCACTCGGCCGTGCCCGGCGCGCCCACCGACCCCTCGCCCTACCGGCCCTCGTCCCGGCGCTTCCCCGACCCCGTGCACCTGCGGGTCGAGGACGTCCCCGAGTACGCGTACGTCGCGGACCGCGCCCGGCTCGACGCGCTGCTGGAGCGGGCCGCACGGCTGCGCGCCGCCGTCCTCGACAAGGGCGCCCTCATCGACCGGGACGCCGTGTGGGAGCTGAAGCGGCAGGCGCTGGAAGAGGTCCTCGCCGTGCCCCTCGGACCCGGCCGGCAGGCCGCCTACGACGCCTTCCGCGCCGCCCACGGACAGGCCCTCGACGACCACGCCGCCTACCACGCCCTCGCCGAGGTCCACGGCCCCGACTGGCGCGCCTGGCCGGACGGGCTGCGCGACCCGCGTTCCGCGGCGACCGCCCGCGCCCGCGCCGATCTCGCCGACCGCGTCGCCTTCCACACCCGGCTGGCCTGGCTCACCGACGGGCAGCTGCGGGCCGCGCAGCGCGTCGCCCGGGAGGCCGGGATGGCCGTCGGGATCGTGCACGACCTCGCGGTCGGGGTGCACCCGGCCGGCGCCGACGCCTGGGCGCAGCAGGACGTCTTCGCCGTCGGCATGTCGGTCGGCGCCCCGCCGGACGCCTTCAACGCCCGCGGCCAGGACTGGGGCCTGCCGCCCTGGCGCCCCGACCGCCTCGCCGCCACCGGGTACGCCCCCTTCCGCGCCCTGCTGCGCGCCCTGTTCCGCTACGCGGGCGCCCTGCGCATCGACCACGTCATGGGCCTGTTCCGGCTCTGGTGGGTGCCCGAGGGCAGCCCGCCCACGGAGGGCACCTACGTCCACTACGACGCCGAGGCCATGCTCGCCGTCCTCGCCCTGGAGGCCGGGCGTGCGGGGGCCGTCGTCGTCGGCGAGGACCTCGGCACGGTCGAGCCCGGCGTCCGCGAGACGCTGCAACGGCGCGGGGTGCTCGGCACCTCCGTGCTCTGGTTCGAGCGCGACTGGACCGGCGACGGCCGCCCGCTGCCCCCCGAGCACTGGCGCGCCGACTGTCTCGCCACCGCCACCACCCACGACCTGCCGCCCACCGCCGCCCGCCTCACCGGCGACCACGTCGACCTGCGCGACCGGCTCGGCCTGCTCAGCCGCCCGGCCGGCGAGGAACGCGCCGAGGCCGCGGCGGACGCCGCCGAATGGCTCGCCCTGCTGGGCAGCCTCGGCCTGCTGGACAGCACGGCGACCGGGCCGCCCGGCACCGACGAGGAGGCGGAGATCCGCGCCGTCCACCGCTTCCTGCTGCGCACCCCGGCCCGGCTGATCGGCCTCTGGCTCCCGGACGGCGTGGGCGACCGCCGCCCGCAGAACCTGCCGGGCACCAGCGCGGAGTACCCCAACTGGCGGCTGCCGATCGCGGACCGCACGGGTCGGCCGGTGCCGCTGGAGGAGCTGACGGCCGCGCCGCGGCTGCACGCCCTGCTGGAGGTGTTCGCGCAGCTCAGGGGCGGGGTCGGGGCCGGTACGGGACCCCGGGCGCGCGGCCTTCCGGGTGATTCGCTAACTTGAGATCGTGGACAAGAAGAACGCCCTGCGCGCCGGCGCCCTGGCCGCCGGTACGACGCTGATGATGCTGCTCATGTCGTCCCCCGCGCTCGCGCTGACCCGCGACGACGGCGACGACCCCGGCCCGGGCCTGAGCGTCATCCAGACGCTGGGCCTCTACGTGCTGATCCCGCTCGCCCTGTTCGCGGTCATCGCCGGTCTGGTGATGGTGCTGGACAAGTCCCGCGCGAAGGGGAAGACCACCTCGTCCAACATCAACGTCAAGCCCGACGCCCAGGCCAACAAGGCCTGACGTACGGATCTCTCGCCGGGGGCGCCTGTCCTCCCGCGGGTACGCGCGCTCGCCGTACCCCGGGGTAGGTCGGCGCCCTCGGCGTTTTCCGCCTGCGGACCCGGCCCGGTCAGCCCCGCCGCACCTCGTACAGGAAGCACCCGTACTCCACCGCCCTGACATGCACCAGCGCCACCTCCGGGTCCGCGAAGGCGTCCGCGAGGGCGGAGCCGAAGCCGGCCGCGACCAGTCGGCCGCCCAGGATGCGGCCCTCGGCGGAGTAACGGCGCAGGACCCGGTGGGAGTTGTCGAACGGGAGGGCGGAGTCCGGCCGGCCGGTGCACTCCTCGGCGTGGATGAAGACCGGGCCCTGCTCGTCGTAGGCGCCGGGGCGGGCGCCGGTCCCGGCCGCCCAGCGGCGCAACGGCGCGTACGAGACCAGGGCGATGCGCTCGCCGGGCACGCTGCGGCGCAGGCAGCAGCGCAGCGGGGCGCCGCCCTCCTCGTCGGTACAGGGGGCGGCGGGCCGGCCCGCGTCGTCCACCGTCCGCAGGGCGCGCAAGGTGTCGGCGGGTATGGGGCACACGGTGTACGTCGTCATGAGTTCACCCTCCGCCGACGGCGCCCGCGTCACCGGCGGGATGCGGACATCGCGTTCCCGCCAGGTGGCATGGAAGGATGGCGCAACCCACACATAACGAGGAGATGACCGCGTGCCTGGCACAAACCTGACTCGCGAAGAGGCGCAGCAGCGGGCCGAGCTGCTCACCGTTGACTCGTACGAGATCGATCTCGACCTCTCCGGCGCGCAGGAGGGCGGTACCTACCGGTCCGTGACCACGGTGCGCTTCGACGTCGCCCGCGGCGGAGCGGAGTCCTTCATCGACCTGGTGGCCCCGGCCGTCCACGAGGTGGTCCTCAACGGCGACCGGCTGGAGCCCGCCGAGGTCTTCGCGGACTCGCGGATCGCCCTGCCCGGACTGCTGGAGGGCCGCAACGTCCTGCGGGTCGTCGCCGACTGCGCCTACACCAACACCGGCGAGGGCCTGCACCGGTTCGTCGACCCGGTGGACGAGCAGGCGTACCTGTACACCCAGTTCGAGGTGCCGGACGCCCGCCGGGTCTTCGCCTCCTTCGAGCAGCCGGACCTCAAGGCCACCTTCCAGTTCACCGTGAAGGCGCCCGCGGGCTGGACGGTGATCTCGAACTCGCCGACCCCCGAGCCGCAGGACGACGTCTGGACGTTCGCGCCGACCCCGCGCATCTCGACGTACATCACCGCGCTGATCGCCGGCCCGTACCACGCCGTGCACAGCGTCTACGAGAAGGACGGGCAGCGGGTGCCGCTCGGCATCTACTGCCGCCCCTCGCTCGCCGAGTTCCTGGACGCCGACGCCATCTTCGAGGTCACCCGGCAGGGCTTCGACTGGTTCCAGGAGAAGTTCGACCACGCGTACCCGTTCGAGAAGTACGACCAGCTCTTCGTGCCCGAGTTCAACGCGGGCGCCATGGAGAACGCGGGCGCGGTCACCATCCGCGACCAGTACGTCTTCCGGTCCAAGGTGACCGACGCGGCGTACGAGGTGCGCGCGGAGACGATCCTGCACGAGCTGGCCCACATGTGGTTCGGCGACCTGGTCACCATGGAGTGGTGGAACGACCTGTGGCTGAACGAGTCGTTCGCCACCTTCACCTCCATCGCCTGCCAGGCCGCGGCGCCCGGCTCGCGCTGGCCGCACTCGTGGACCACGTTCGCCAACTCCATGAAGACCTGGGCGTACCGGCAGGACCAGCTGCCGTCCACGCACCCGATCATGGCGGACATCCGCGACCTGGACGACGTCCTCGTCAACTTCGACGGCATCACCTACGCCAAGGGCGCCTCGGTCCTCAAGCAGCTGGTGGCCTACGTCGGCGAGGACGAGTTCTTCAAGGGCGTGCAGACGTACTTCAAGCGGCACGCGTTCGGCAACACGCGCCTGTCCGACCTGCTGGGCGCCCTGGAGGAGACCTCCGGCCGCGACCTGAAGACCTGGTCGAAGAAGTGGCTGGAGACGGCCGGGATCAACGTCCTGCGGCCCGAGATCGCCACCGACGCCGACGGTGTCGTCACCTCCTTCGCCGTCCGCCAGGAGGCCCCCGCGCTGCCCGCCGGCGCCAAGGGCGAGCCGGTGCTGCGCCCGCACCGCATCGCCATCGGCCTGTACGACCTCGACGCCGCCGGCAAGCTGGTGCGCACCGAGCGCGTCGAGCTGGACGTCGACGGCGAGCTGACCGCCGTACCGCAGCTGACCGGCAGGCGCCGGCCGGCCGTGATCCTGCTCAACGACGACGACCTGTCGTACGCCAAGGTCCGCCTGGACGAGCAGTCCCTCGCGGTCGTCACCGAGCACCTCGGCGACTTCACCGAGTCCCTGCCGCGCGCGCTGTGCTGGGCCTCCGCCTGGGACATGACGCGGGACGCCGAGCTGGCCACCCGCGACTACCTCTCGCTGGTGCTGTCCGGCATCGGCAAGGAGTCCGACATCGGCGTGGTGCAGTCGCTGCACCGCCAGGTGAAGCTGGCCATCGACCTGTACGCCGACCCGGCCGCCCGCGAGCCCCTGCTCACCCGCTGGACCGACGCCACGCTCGCGCACCTGCGCGCGGCCGAGGCGGGCAGCGACCATCAGCTGGCCTGGGCGCGGGCGTTCGCGGCGACCGCGCGCACCCCGGAGCAGCTGGACCTCCTGGAGGCCCTGCTGGACGGCTCGCAGAGCGTCGAGGGCCTGGCCGTGGACACCGAGCTGCGCTGGGCGTTCGTGGAGCGGCTGGCCGCGGTGGGCCGGTTCGACGAGGCGGAGATCGCCGCCGAGTACGAGCGGGACAAGACCGCCGCGGGCGAGCGGCACGCGGCCACCGCCCGCGCCGCCCGGCCGACCGAGGAGGCGAAGGCGGAGGCCTGGTCCTCGGTGGTCGACTCCGACAAGCTGCCCAACGCGGTGCAGGAGGCCGTGATCGGCGGCTTCGTCCAGACCGACCAGCGTGAGCTGCTGGCGCCCTACACCGACCGGTACTTCGAGGTCGTCAAGGACGTCTGGGACTCCCGCTCGCACGAGATCGCCCAGCAGATCGCCATCGGCCTCTACCCGTCCCTCCAGGTCTCCCAGGAGACCCTGGACAAGACGGACGCCTGGCTGACGGCGGCCGAGCCGGGCGCGGCCCTGCGCCGTCTGGTCTCCGAGTCCCGCGCGGGCATCGAGCGTGCCCTGAAGGCGCAGGCCGCGGACGCGGCCCAGTAACACGCGTGACCGAAGGGGCGCCCGGTGATCACCGGGCGCCCCTTTTCCGTGCCCGGCGGGAAGGCGCCGGGCCGGGGACACGGAAGCGGGCGGCCACATGGTCGTGGCCGCCCGGTGGGTCGGGGGTGTCCCCCCGCGTCAGGCGGAGAGTTCCGCCGCGACCAGTTCCGCGAGCTGGACGGCGTTGAGCGCCGCGCCCTTGCGGAGGTTGTCGTTGGAGACGAAGAGCGCGAGGCCGTTGTCGACCGTCTCGTCGCTGCGGATGCGGCCGACGTACGACGGGTCCTGGCCGGCCGCCTGGAGCGGGGTCGGGATGTCGGAGAGGGCGACGCCCGGGGCCTTGGCCAGCAGTTCGGTGGCGCGCTCGGGGGAGAGCGGGCGGGCGAAGCGGGCGTTGATCTGGAGGGAGTGGCCGGTGAAGACCGGTACGCGCACACAGGTGCCGGAGACCTTGAGGCCGGGGATCTCCAGGATCTTGCGGGACTCGTTGCGCAGCTTCTGCTCCTCGTCGGTCTCGTTCAGACCGTCGTCCACGATCGAGCCGGCCAGCGGGAGCACGTTGAAGGCGATGGTGCGCCGGTAGACGTTCGGCTCGGGGAAGTCGACCGCCTGGCCGTCGTGGGTCAGCTTGTCGGCCTCCGCGGCCACCTTCTGGACCTGGCCGTGCAGCTCGGCCACGCCCGCGAGGCCCGAGCCGGACACCGCCTGGTAGGTGGCGACGACCAGCGCCTGGAGGTCCGCCTCCTCGTGCAGCGGCTTGAGGACCGGCATCGCGGCCATCGTGGTGCAGTTCGGGTTGGCGATGATGCCCTTGGGGCGGTCGGCGATCGCGTGCGGGTTCACCTCGGCGACGACCAGCGGCACCTCGGGGTCGCGGCGCCACGCCGAGGAGTTGTCGATCACGACCGCGCCCTGCGAGGCGACCTTTTCGGCCAGCGCCTTGGAGGTCGCACCGCCCGCCGAGAAGAGCACGATGTCGAGGCCGGAGTAGTCGGCGGTCGACGCGTCCTCCACGGTCACACCGTCCAGCACCGTGCCGGCCGAGCGCGCCGAGGCGAACAGGCGCAGCTGCGTGACCGGGAAGTCGCGCTCCACGAGGATCCTGCGCATGACCGTGCCGACCTGACCGGTGGCTCCGACGATTCCGACCCTCACGACGACTCCCTCTGTCCGATTCTTGCCTGGCCCCGGGCTGACCGGGGCGTTTCCATGATGCGGCCGACCCCGGCCCACCTGTCCAATTCTTTGCGACATGTGCCCGAGGAGTGGACATGCCCGCCGAAGGCGCCCATCGGCTGCCCACGCCGCACGCCGTGCTGCCCACTCCCTGCCCGGCCGGGACACGGTCATACGAACGTGTGACGTACGCCTCTGCCGGACCCCCGTGCCGACGGCCCGGGGCGCCCCTGCCCCGGGAGATGAACGGGACATGACCGCGCCGGGGCCGCCCGCGATCCACTCCGTGACCACGTGCGGTACCCGGTGATCCACGTACGGTGATCGGTGCCCCGCGTTGCCGCCTCGTTCACGCCGGGGCCACCCCCGCTGCCGACGATCCCCCTTGAACGGGGCGCACGCGTACGCGGCGGCCCGCGACCACTGCCGACGCGTTCGCACCCGGGGAGATCGCGCCATGCCGCGCACACGCTCTGTCGCCGCCTCCGCCGCGGGGGTCAGCCGCCGTACCGTTCTCGCCGTCGCCGGAGCGGTCTCGCTCTCCGCGGGCGTCGGCTACGCCCTGCGCCCCACCGCCAGCGAGGCCGCCACCACCGCTCCTGCCCCCGCACCGCGGACGCCCGCCGCCGGGTCCCGGGGGTCGGCCGCCCCGCTCGCCCCCTCCACCAAGGGCACCACCCTCGAGTCCGTCGCCACCCCGCGCGGCGGCTCCGGCTACCGGCGCCTCGGCGACGGGCCCGGCTGGCCGCGGGTGGTGCGCACCGAGCTGGCCGCCGCGAAGTCCGGGCGGGAGGGGCGCCGTACGACGCTCGCCGCGTTCGTGCAGTTCACCGACCTCCACCTGCAGGACGTGCAGCACCCGCTGCGCCTGGAGTACATGCGGGTCACGGACCCCCACTCCTGGCGGCCGCACGAGGCGCTCACCGTGCCCGGCGCGGTCTCGCTCGTGGAGCGGGTGAACGCGCTGCGCGGCGGACCGGTCACCGGCGCCCCGCTGGGGTTCGTCATGACCACCGGCGACAACACCGACAACAACGCCCACTCCGAACTGGAGTGGTTCATGAAGGTGATGAGCGGCGGCCGGATCACCCCGAACACCGGGGACCCCCGGCACTACGAGGGCGTGCAGAACAGCGGCCTGAAGATGTTCTGGCAGCCCGACTCCGACGTCCGCGACGGCGACAAGGCGCTCGGCTTCCCGCACCTGGACGGCTTCCTCGCCGCCGCCGTCCGCGAGGTGCGCAGCCCCGGCCTGGACGTGCCCTGGTACTCGACCGTCGGCAACCACGACGCCCTCCCGCTCGGCTGCTACGGCTCCCACGGCGACCCCTACCTCGCCGAGGCCGCGGTCGGCGGCAGGAAGCTGTACGACGTCGCCCTCGCGGACGCCAGGAAGCTCCAGGCCGCCATCAAGAACGGCACGGACCCCGCGGCCGTCGGCTACCGGGACTTCCTCGAGGCCCACGCGAGCGGCATGCGCGCGGTCACGGCCGACGACACGCGCGCCCCCTACACCCGGGCCGACTACCTCAAGGCCCATCTGGACCCCGCCCACCAGGGCCACGGCCCGGCCGGGCACGGCTACTCCCCGGCGAACCTCGACGCGGGCACCCAGTACTACGCCTTCCGGATCTCCGACGACGTCGTCGGCATCAGCCTCGACACCACCGACCCGGGCGGCCACTACCAGGGCTCGATCGGCACCGCCCAGCTGAAGTGGCTGGACCGGACGCTGCGGGAGAACAAGGACTCCCACGCCGTCGTCTTCAGCCACCACACCAGCAAGTCCATGGACAACACCCGCCCCGACCCGGACCGCCCCGGCGAGAAGCGGCACGGCGGCGCCGAGGTGGTCACGCTGCTGTCCCGCCACGCCAACGTGCTGGCCTGGGTGAACGGGCACATCCACCGGAACGTCGTCACTCCGCACCGCACCGGCGGCGGCCGCTCGTTCTGGGAGATCTCCACCGCCTCGCACGTCGACCACCCCCACCTCGCCCGGATCATCGAGCTGACCGACAACAAGGACGGCACGGTCTCCCTGTTCACCACCCTGATCGAGTCCGCGGCCCCGCACCGCACCGACTTCACCGACCTCTCCCAGACCGGACTGGCCGCGCTCTACCGGGAGCTGGCGTTCAACGCCCCCGGGGCGAGCACGAACCTCGCGGGCACGGCGGCCGACCGCAACACCGAACTCGTGCTGGAGAAGGGCTGAATCGCGGCCGTCCGAACCGGTGCCGGGCAACCTCCGGGCCCCCGGCGCCGGTATCTTCCCCCGACAGCGCACATCACAGGTGGGGGAAGACATGCCCGTACGCACGACCCTGGTGGGCGCCATCGCCCTGCTCCTCACGGCGGCCCTCACCACCCCGGCCCTCGCCACCCACGCCCACCGCACGGCCCGCCCCGCCGGGACGCGCTCCGCCGAGGCGCACTCCGCCACCCGCAGGGCCGTCGAGGCCGCCGTCGCGGCCGGCGTCCCCGGTGTGACCGTCACCGTGCGCGACCCCCGCGGCACCTGGTCCGCGACCGCGGGCACCGGCGACCTGCGCACCGGCAGGCCGCGCTCCCCGCGGGACCGGTACCGCATCGGCAGCATGACCAAGACCTTCGTCGCCACCGTGCTGCTCCAGCTGGAGGCGGAGGGGCGGCTGTCCCTGGACGACACCGTGGACAAGTGGCTGCCGGGACTCGTCCGGGGCAACGGCAACGACGGCCGCCGCATCACCCTGCGCCGGCTCCTCGACCACACCAGCGGCCTGCCCAACTACACCGAGGACGAGGACTTCCGCGCCGCGCACCTCACCGAGGAGGGCTTCCGGCGGCACCGCTACGACACCCTCACCCCGCGCGGCCTGCTGGCCATCGCCCTGCGGCACGCGCCGGACTTCGCGCCGGGCACCTCCTGGCACTACTCCAACACCAACTACGTCGTCGCCGGGATGATCATCGAGAAGGTGACGGGACACCCGTACGCCACCGAGATCACCCGCCGCGTCATCGAGCCGCTGGGCCTGCGCGCCACGTCCCTGCCCGGCACGCGGGTCACCCTGCCGCGCCCCAGCGGCCGGGACTACTCCACGTTCGGCGACCCGGCGGGACCCGCGTACGACGTCACCGACCTCGACCCCTCCCTCGCCGGTGCCTCGGGCGAGGTGATCTCCGACTCCGCCGACCTGGTCCGCTTCTACGGCGCCCTGCTCGGCGGACGGCTGCTTCCCGCCCGGCAGCTGGCGGAGATGCGGACCACGGTCGGGATCGACGGCGTCCCGGACGTCCGCTACGGCCTCGCCCTCATGGACCGCAGGCTGAGCTGCGGCGTCCACGTCTGGACCCACACCGGCGACATCCTCGGCTCCACCTCGGTGGCGGCGGCCACCGCCGACGGCCGCCATGTGCTGGCGCTGAACTTCGACAGCGACGGGGCCGGGGACACGGACGCGGTGGTCGAGGCCGAGTTCTGCGGCGATTAGGGCCCGCGCCCGGCCACCTCCCGGCCCGGCCCCGGCCCGGGGCCCGGGGCGGCGCGCGCGGGCCGCGAGTCGTATCACGTGGATATATACTTTCAATATGCACGTACCTTCCGGTGGTGTCGGCGCTCCCCTGGACGATCCCGGCCAGGGCGGCCCGCTCCCCGACGGCGGCCCCCTCGGCGGACCCGACGACGACAGCGCCTCCTCCGCCGAACGCCGCATCCAGAGCGTGGCCCAGGGCATGCTGCGCGACCTCGCGCGGCTGACCCAGGCGCTGTTCCGGGCCGGGGAGTACGGCCTGACCCGTACCGAGGCCTCCCTGCTCGCCGCCCTGGAGACCACGCCCCGGCGCGTCACCGAACTCGCCGCGCGCACCGGAATGGTGCAGCCCCGGGTCACGGTGCTGCTCCAGAAGCTGGAGGACCAGGGGCTGGTGGAGCGCCGGCGCTGCACGACCGACCGGCGCGCGGTGGAGACGAGCCTCACCCCCGCCGGCCGCCGGCTGCTCGAACAGGCCCGGCAGCGGATGGCCGCCGCCCTGCTGGAGGCACTGCACAGCCCCACCGTCGAAGAATGCGAGCGCACGGTGCGCGCCGCGCGGCAGGCCGTCGCCACGCTCGCCGAAGCCATGGAACCGGAGGCCACTTGACCCGCCCAGGAACCGCCCGCCAGCAAGCCGATCCCGCCTCGGCCGCCCCACCGGCCCAGGCCGTGACCACCGACGTGGCCCCCAGACGGGTGGCCGGTCCGTACCGGTGGTGGGACCGCGTGCTGGTCTCGGATCCTGGCCTCGGACAGCTCCAGGCGGGCTGGCGGACGCTGGTGGCGATGGTCACCTCGCTCGCGGTCGGCTACGGCATGTCGCACGCCCTCGCCGTTCCCCCGATGATCGGCATGATGGTCGGCGGGATGATGGGCCTGATGAACGGCTTCGCCGTGGCCGGCAACAACTGGGTCACCCTCGCGCGGTCCACCCTGTGGATGCCGTTCCCCTACACCCTGGTGCTCTGGGTCGCCGCGAGCCTGAGCGGCCACCGCACGCTGGAGATCGGCCTCAACGTCGTCGCGCTCGCGCTGACCTTCCTGCTGGCCCGGTTCGGACCGCTGGCGCTGCTCACCGGCATGATGCTGTTCAACGGGCTGATGGTGGGCACCATCGCGGGAATCCCCTCCGCGCTGGTGGGCAAGGCGTTCGCGGTCGCCCTGGTGACCGCCGCGGCGGTGCTGGCCGCCCGGCTCCTGCTGTGCCACCCGATGCCCCGGGAGGACCTGCTGCGCACGCAGCGGGCCTTCGTCGTGGAGGCCCGTCGCCTGGTCGACATCACCGTCGACGCGCTCGACCCCGACACCGCCCCGAAGCGGGTGGAGCGCCGGGTGAACCGCTCGCTGCGCCGCCTGAACCTGGTGACCCTCACCATCGACGCGCGCCTCGCCCAGCCCGAGGCCGCCACCGACCCCGTGGTGGCGGAGCTGCTGCACCGCCATCTGTTCGACGCGGAGCTGGCCCTGCGCGGCATCAGCCAGGCGGTCCAGGTGCTCACCGCGCAGTCGCCGCCCGAGGAGCTGCGCCAGAGCCTGGCGGTGGGCCTGCTGCTGGCCCGCGACACCCCGCCCGCCGAGGCCGGTGGGCTGCGGCCCGCCGTGCGGACGATCCGGGAGCAGGCCGACGCGATCCTGCGCGACCCGCGGGCCGCCGCCCGGGACGCCGAGTCCGCGGTCGTCGCCCGCCGGGTCGCCGAGCTCCTCGAGTCCCTGGCCGACTCCCTGTCCGGCTGGCTGGCGCTCGGCCGGCGGACGCCCGACACCCCCGCCGCGGTGCCCTTCGAGCCGGCCGTGGCGCTGGAGAACGACCGGATTCCCGGCTCGGCCGCGCCGATGCGGCGCGTGCTCACCGCGCGCACCCGGAGCGGATGGCAGCGTGCCGTGCCCTTCGTGCGGGCCCCGCTGCACGCGGGAGTGGCCGCCGCGATCGCCTGTCCCATCGCCGACGCCATCGACCCGCAGCGCTTCTACTGGGGCCTGGTCGGTGTGATGATCACGCTGTTCGGCACCAACACCACGCACGAACGGCTGCGCAAGTTCGGCCACCGCATGATCGGCACCGCCGCCGGCGCGGTCATCGGGGTGATCCTGCTCCACTGGGTCGGCCGCGACCACGTCTACTGGACGCTCGCCGTCATCGTCCTCGGTCTCGCCTTCGGCTCCTGGGGCATGCAGCGCGCCTACGCCCTGTGGACCACCGGTCTGGTCGTCGCCCTGGTGCAGCTCTACGGGCTGACCACGCCGGACAGCCGGATGGACGACCTGCTCGGCGAACGCCTCCTGGACAACGGCATCGGCATCCTGGCGGCCGCGGCCTGCGCCGCGCTGATCTTCCCGCTGTCCACCCGGTCGATCGCCCGCGAGGCGGAACACGGCTACGTCCGGGCGGTCCAGAACCTCCTCATCCAGGTCTCGGCCCGCTGGGAGGAGCCGGACAGCCCGGTACGGCTGCGGGGCGCGGCTCGAGCCGTCGACGTCGCGCTGTTCGAGGTCGCGGAGGTCTCCCGGCCGGTGGTGCCCATGCCGATCGGGGTGCGCGGACGCGGGTCGCTCAACCGGATGGCGCTGCTGACCACGGCCACGGGGCACGCCCGGGCGCTGGCGTCCGCCGCGGACGTCGACATCGACCTCCCCCCGCGGCTGTCCGAGCGTCTCCAGCTCGTCACGCGCACCTTCACCGACTCGCTGCGCGCCCTCGACCACCATCTCGTCAACGGCACCGCCCAGGGCACCTGGCGCCCGGTCGGCCCGATGGTCCGGGAGTTGCGGGCGCGGCTGCGCCCGGCCGCGCCCGGCCCGCGCGCCCAGCGGCTGGGCACCGCCCTGCGCGAACTGGAGGCACTGGACACGACACTCGCCGCGTTCGCCGAGCGGAGCGGGCTGCCCCTGGCGTCCGGCACCGACCGGGACGCCGGGCGGCCGGGGCCGGCACAGCGGCCCGCGCCCGCCCCGGCGGCGGGCCAGGGCGCGGCGCGCCTCGTGCGGACGCCGTCCACCCAGGTCGCCGTCGCGGTGGGGCCGGCCACCACCGGTCGGGCCGCTACCGGTCGGGCCACCACCGGTCCCGCCGGCGGTCCGGCCCGGACGGACGGCACGGCCGCGGCCCGCCTCAGCGGCTCGGTGACCTGCGCCGCCCACCCCGACGGCTGCCCCGGCGTCCGGATCACCGTCATCAACTCCCGCGGCCAGCGGGTCGCCCAGACCCACGCCGATGCCGGCCGTTACCGGCTCGGCCTCATGCCGGGTTCCCACACCCTGGTCGTGGCGGCGGCCGACCATCCGCCGCGCGCACAGTCCGTCACGGTCCACGCGGCGGGGGCCGACGTGCGGCTGGACATCCGGCTGTAGCCGGACCGCGGCTCACCCGGCGCCGGGCCCCGCGCCGTGGATGGCCGGTCCGGCCCAGCACAACACGGCCCAGGACCACGGCACGGTCTTCACCGTGATGAACGGCGATCTGCACGTCCACCACGACGCCCCGGCGGACGCCCCGGAGGAGGCCTGAGCTACCGGGGCAGGGCGACGACTGGGGCGGCCGGCTCCCGGTCGTCCGCCGCCAGCAGGGCCGTACGGACCACCGCGGCCTGCTGGCCCATCGCCTCCCTGAGCTTCGCCGGGGTCAGGTGGACGACCGTGATCCCGAGCCGCTCCAGCCGCTCCCGCTTGTCCGCGTACCGCGCCCAGACGGCGTCCTCGTCGTCCCCGTGCCGGACGTCCAGCTCGACCGCGACCGCCTGGTCCGGCCAGTACGCGTCCAGGGCGCCGAGCGGAGGACCGCCGGGCAGCCGCAGGTCCACGTTCCACAGCGGGTCCGGCAGGCCGTACTCCCGGACCATCCGGTACAGCCGGTCCTCCGCGATCGACCGGCCCTCCGCCACCAGGGCGTCCACCGCGCCCCTCACATGCGGGCGCCCGAGCAGCTTCGCCCGCGTCAACTCCCGCACCACGGCCGCCGGTTCGCAGTGGCCGTCGCGCACCGCCTCGGTCAGCAGCCGGCGTACCGGCTCCGCGTCCCGCAGCCCGGCCACCGCGTCCGCGAGGGCCCGCGGCACCGGCGCCGCCGGCAGCCCGGTCACCGTGCGCGGGGCGGGCACGTCCGTGTCGCGCACGATCCGGACGTAGCCGGTGGAGCGCAGCCGGCGCTGCCGGGGCACCAGGACGTCGATGTGCTCCAGGGACGTCAGCGGCGGCGCGGCGCGGAAGCCGTACAGGGCGAGCGCCGCCAGGCCCGTGAGCATCGCGCCCGGGTACGGCGGGCGGCGGGCGTGCCTGGCCGTCGGCTGGACCGGGACGCCCGGCGCTGGCTCGCGGGCCGCGTACAGCAGGGCGCCGCGCAGCCGCTCCTCGCTCGTCGGCGGTCCCTGGTGCAACAGGTAGACGTGCGGCAGCAGTGGGCGCCACGGGCCGCCGGGGCGGGTCCGTGCGGACAGTTCGGCCGCGGGCACCCCGTGGGCGCGCAGCTGGGCCGTGGTCAGCACGCGGTG
>NZ_VOGW01000015.1 GCF_007896895.1 Streptomyces misionensis
GTTGACGGATCTGTCGCGGCCCGGCTTGTCAGTGCCCCGGTCCACAATGGTCCGCGACAGATCCGTCAACCGCTTCAGCAAGAGCGAGCCGAAGGGTGCGCGCCCCGAAGGCGAGCGACCAGATCAGGAGGAGCCGGCAGCGATGGCCCGCCGCAGCACGAAGACCCCGCCGCCCGACGATTCGTACGAGGAGAAGATCCTCGACATCGACGTCGTGGACGAGATGCGTGGCTCCTACCTCGAGTACGCGTACTCGGTGATCTACTCGCGCGCCCTGCCGGACGCCCGTGACGGTCTCAAACCGGTGCACCGCCGGATCGTCTACCAGATGAACGAGATGGGCCTGCGCCCCGAACGCGGCTACGTCAAGTGCGCCCGTGTCGTCGGCGAGGTCATGGGCAAGCTGCACCCGCACGGCGACGCGTCGATCTACGACGCCCTGGTGCGCATGGCCCAGCCCTTCTCCATGCGCCTGCCGCTGGTCGACGGCCACGGCAACTTCGGCTCGCTGGGCAACGACGACCCGCCGGCCGCCATGCGGTACACCGAGTGCCGGATGGCCGAGGCGACGAGCCTGATGACCGAGTCGATCGACGAGGACACGGTCGACTTCGCGCCGAACTACGACGGCCAGGAGCAGGAGCCGGTGGCGCTGCCCGCCGCCTTCCCGAACCTGCTGGTCAACGGCTCCTCGGGCATCGCGGTCGGCATGGCCACGAACATGCCGCCGCACAATCTGCGCGAGGTCGTCGCCGCCGCCCGCCATCTGATCAGGCACCCGAACGCGGACCTGGACGCGCTGATGAAGCACGTCCCGGGCCCCGATCTGCCCACCGGCGGCCGGATCGTCGGCCTGGACGGCATCCGCGACGCGTACGCGACCGGACGCGGCACCTTCAAGATGCGCGCGACGGTCTCGGTCGAACCGGTGACCGCCCGCCGCAAGGGCCTGGTGATCACCGAACTGCCGTTCGCGGTCGGCCCGGAGAAGGTCATCGCGAAGATCAAGGACCTGGTCAACGCGAAGAAGATCCAGGGCATCGCGGACGTCAAGGACCTCACCGACCGCGAGCACGGACTGCGCCTGGTCATCGAGATCAAGAACGGCTTCGTGCCCGAGGCCATCCTGGAGCAGCTCTACAAGCTGACGCCGATGGAGGAGTCCTTCGGCATCAACAACGTGGCCCTGGTGGACGGCCAGCCGCTCACCCTCGGCCTGAAGGAGCTGCTGGAGGTCTACCTCGACCACCGCTTCGACGTGGTGCGCCGCCGCAGCGAGTTCCGGCGCAACAAGAAGAGCGACCGGCTGCACCTGGTCGAGGGACTGCTGACCGCCCTGGTCGACATCGACGAGGTCATCCGGCTGATCCGGTCCAGCGACAACTCCGCGCAGGCCAAGGAGCGCCTGATGGGCCGCTTCTCGCTGAGCGAGGTGCAGACGCAGTACATCCTCGACACGCCGCTGCGCCGGCTCACCAAGTACGACCGCATCGAGCTGGAGGCGGAGAAGGACAAGCTCACCGAGGAGATCGCGGAGCTGACCCGGATCCTGGAGTCCGACGCGGAGCTGCGCAAGCTGGTCTCCGCCGAACTGGCCGCCGTGGCCAAGAAGTTCGGCACCGACCGCCGTACGGTGCTGCTGGAGTCGGCGGGTGCCTCCGCGGTGGCCGTGCCGCTCCAGGTGGCCGACGACCCGTGCCGGGTGCTGCTGTCGTCCACGGGTCTGCTGGCGCGGACGGCGACGGCCGAGCCGTTCCCGGAGCAGGCGGGCGCCAAGCGGGTCAAGCACGATGTGATCGTCTCGGCGGTGCCGGCGACCGCGCGCGGTGAGATCGGGGCGGTGACCTCGGCGGGACGGCTGCTGCGGATCAACGTGGTCGATCTGCCGCAGCTGCCGGACACCGCGGCCGCGCCGAACCTCTCCGGGGGCGCGCCGCTCGCCGAGTTCGTCTCCCTGGAGGACGACGAGACGGTGGTGTGCCTGACCACGCTGGACGAGTCGTCCCCGGGCCTCGCGCTCGGCACCGAGCAGGGCGTGGTCAAGCGTGTGGTGCCCGACTACCCGTCCAACAAGGAGGAGTTGGAGGTCATCACGCTGAAGGAGGGCGACCGGATCGTCGGCGCGGTGGAGCTGCGCACCGGCGAGGAGGACCTGGTCTTCATCACGGACGACGCGCAGCTGCTGCGCTTCCAGGCCTCCATCGTGCGTCCGCAGGGCCGCCCGGCGGGCGGTATGGCGGGCATCAAGCTCGCCGAGGGCGTGCGGGTGATCTCGTTCACGGCCGTCGACCCGGCCGTCGACGCGGTGGTGTTCACGGTGGCGGGCTCGCGCGGCACGCTGGACGACTCGGTGCAGACGACGGCCAAGCTCACCCCGTTCGACCAGTACCCGCGCAAGGGCCGGGCCACCGGCGGGGTGCGCTGCCAGCGGTTCCTCAAGGGCGAGGACTGCCTGGCGCTGGCCTGGGCGGGCCCGACGCCCGCGCGCGCGGCGCAGAAGAACGGCAGCCCCGCGGAGCTGCCGGAGCCGGACCCGCGCCGGGACGGCTCGGGCACCTCGCTGCCGAAGACGGTCTCGGTGGTCGCGGGCCCGGTGTTCTGACCGTCGCGGCCCGGTCGGCCAGGGCCTTGCTTCCCGATCAGGTCGGCTCGGGCCGGCGGTGCCTCGCGCCCGGGCCGAGCCGGGGCTGGTGCGTGCGGATGCGAGGCGGCGCGGCGCGGCCCCCCGTTGACCGGACCTCAGCCCCTACTGGCCGCCGTAGGTCTCCGGGTCCGGGTCCGGTTCCTCCTCGGAGCCCTGGACATAGCGCAGGACGCCCCACATGCCGTGCTCGTCGGCGTGCGGGGCGTCGCTCTCGCAGCCCCGCAGTTCCTTGCCGAGCGCCTCGGTGTCGATGCCGGAGCCGATCAGCACCAGCTGGGTGCGGCGGGGCTCGGCGGCCGGCCAGGGCTCGGGGTAGAAGCGCAGGAACCGGCCGACGGCGTGCACGGAGTACCGGTTTCGGGGGTCGCACGGGCCGAAGTCGACATGGCCCTTGATCCGGTACAGCCCCTCGGGCCTGCTGTCCAGGAAGCGCATCAGCCGGCGCGGGTCCATCGGGGCATCGGAGGTGAAGGACAGGCTGTCGTAGCCGGTGTGCAGGTGCCCGGTGTGCTCGTGCGCGCCGTGGTCGTGCAGATCGTCGAAGGACAGCTGGCCGATGCGCTCCTCGCTCGGCCGGCAGTCGAAGAGGAACTCGGGGTCGACCCGGCCGTACGTGGCCGGGGCGAGGGCGGCCCGGTCGGTCAGGGAGCGCACCAGCGCGAGCACCTGTTCGGGGTCGGCGGCCCGGTCGAGCTTGTTGACGACCACCAGGTCGGCGAGGGCGAGGTGTCGGTCGATCTCGGGGTGCCGGGCGCGCGTGTCGTCGAACTCGGCCGCGTCCACGACCTCGACCAGACCGCCGTAGACGATGCCGGGGTGCTCGCTGGCGAGCACCATGCGCACCAGTTCCTGCGGTTCGGCGAGTCCGCTGGCCTCGATGACGATCACGTCGATGCCGGCGGCGGGCGCGGCGAGCCGGTCCAGGTAGACGTCGAGTTCACTGGCGTCCACGGCACAGCACAGACAGCCGTTGCCGAGGGAGACGGTCGAGTCGCCGAGGGCGCCGGCGACGGCCAGTGCGTCGATCTCGATGGCGCCGAAGTCGTTGACGATCGCCCCGATCCTGCTGCCCGCGCTGTGGTGCAGCAGGTGGTTGAGGAGCGTGGTCTTCCCCGAGCCGAGGAAGCCGGCCAGTACGACGACCGGGATCTGCTGGGGACGACGGCTGCCGTCCGGACTGTGCACCAAGCTGTTCCCCAAGGGGCGACCTCTCTCCTGTGAACCGGCTGCGGACCAGGATAAAAGGGTTCCCGGGGGTGGCTTGTCTAGTGCGGCGACCAGAAAGGTTCACCGGCTCGCGACGCCCGGCACGGCACTAGGCGGCGGGCACCGCGACCGGCGGCTCGGGACCGACGTAGCGGGCCACCGGGCGGATGATCTTCGGGTCGGCCGCCTGTTCCAGGAGGTTGGCGCTCCAGCCCACGACCCGTGCGGCCGCGAAGGTGGGGGTGAACATCTCCCGGGGCAGGCCGCACAGTTCCATGACCACCCCGGCGTAGAACTCGACGTTGGTGTGGAGTTCGCGGCCCGGCTTCAGCTCGGCGAGGATGGCCTCGACCCGGCGTTCGACCTCCACGGCGAAGTCCACCCGGGGGCCGCCGAAGCCGAGGGCGATCTCCCGGAGCATGCGCGAGCGGGGGTCCTCGGTGCGGTAGACCGCGTGTCCGAAGCCCATGATCCGGTCGCCGGCCAGCACCCGTTCCCGGATCCAGGGGTCGATCCGCTCCGGGGTGCCGATCGCGTCCAGGGTGTCCAGGGCCCGGCTGGGCGCGCCTCCGTGCAGCGGGCCGGACAGCGCGCCGACGGCGCCGGTGAGGCAGGCCGCGACGTCGGCGCCGGTGGAGGCGATGACCCGAGCGGTGAACGTTGACGCATTGAATCCGTGGTCAATGGTGGAGATCAAGTATTGCTCGACCGCACGGGCCCGCCGCGCGTCGGGTTCCGAACCGGTCAGCATGTAGAGGTAGTTGGCCGCGTACGACAGGTCGTCGCGCGGCTCCACCGGGCCGAGCCCCCGGCCCAGCCGGTACAGGGCGGTGAGCAGGGTGGGCACGGCCGCGCAGGCGGCCAGCGTGTCGGCGCGGCGCCGCTCGGCGTCCAGGTCGTACAGCGGTCCGAAGCCGCGGGCGGCGCCCAGCAGGGACAGCGCCGTGCGCAGACCGGCCAGCGGGCCGGAGCGGTGGCTCGCGGCGGCGATCGCGGGCAGGGCGGCCCGGACCTCCTCGGGCAGCCGGCGCAGCGCCGCCGTCTCGGCGGCGAAGGCGGCGCCGTCCTCGGCGCCGGGCAGCGTCCCGCGCACGAGGAGGTGCCAGACGTCCTCGAAGCGGCGGGTGCGCGCCAGGTCGACGGCCGAGTACTGCCGGTAGTGGTAGAAGCCCTCGCGCCCCCGGACGTCGCCGATCTCCGTCTCGGTGACGACGACGCCCGCGAGTCCTCGCGGCACGTCGACGAGGGGCGTCGCGGTCCTGTTGATGGCCATGTCTCTCCTCCACTGGACTTGATCCGACTGTCCATGCTTGACGATTACTCTGTCAATATTGATTGAATCAATGTTAGGTCGAGATGGCGATCAATGCGTGAAGAGGCCGCTACGGTGAGCCCCATGCGCGATCACGAACCCGCCCCCAACCGCCCCGGGCGAAGGCTGACCACCAAGGAGACCGCCGAACTGCTCGGCGTGAAACCCGAGACGGTCTACGCGTATGTGAGCCGCGGCCTGCTGAGCAGCAGGCGCGAGCCCGGCGGCCGCGCCAGCACCTTCGAGGCGCGCGAGGTGGAGGAGCTGGCCCGGCGCAACCGCCGCGAGAGCGCCGGGGTCCCGGGCTCGGGCGGTGACCTCTCGGTACGCACCCGGATCACGCTGATCGAGGCGGACCGGTACTACTACCGGGGCGTCGACGCCACCGAACTGGCCGCCCGCCACTCCTACGAGGAGGTCGCGGAGTGGCTGTGGACCGGCCGGCTCGCCCCCGGTACGGCCTTCACCGCGCCGGAGGAGACCCTGCGCGTCGCCCGCCGGGCCGTCCGGGCGCTGCCCGAGCACACCTCCCCCACCGACCGGCTGCGGGTCGCGACGATCGCCGCGGCGGCCGAGGACCCGCTGCGCTTCGACCTGTCCGGGGACGCCGTGCTGAACACGGCGCGCGTGCTCATCCCCACCATGGTGGCCGCGCTGCCGCCGGCCCTGCGCGATCCCGGGGACGACGTACCGCTCGCCCACCGCCTGTGGGCACGGCTGACCGGTCTCCCGGCCGACGAGGACGCCCTGCGCGTGCTGGACGCCGCGCTCGCCCTGCTCGCCGACCACGACCTGGCCGCCTCCACGCTGGCGGTCCGGGTGGCCGCCTCGGCCCGCGCGCACGCGTACGCGGCCGTCTCGGCCGGCCTCGGCGTCCTGGAGGGCCCGCTGCACGGCGCCAGCAGCGGCCTGGCCCACCGGATGCTGCTGGACGTGCTCGAACTGGGCACCGCCGCCCCGGTGATCGCCGACGAACTGCGCGCCGGCCGCCGCATCCCCGGTCTCGGCCACCGTCTGTACACCGGCGAGGACCCCCGGGCCCGGGTCCTGTTCGGCCTGCTGGAACGGCTCCCCCGCGCGGAGTCGGCACTGCTCGCGGCCCGTGACATCGTCGCCACCACCGCCCGGCACACCCCGCTGCACGCCAATGTCGACCTGGCGCTCGCGGTGTTCACCGCCTCCTTCGGCATGCCGGCCACCGCGGGCGAGACGATCTTCGCCGTGGCCCGCACGGCGGGCTGGATCGCGCACGCCCTGGAGGAGTACGGCGAGCGCCCGCTGCGCATGCGCCCCGTGGGCCACTACGTCGGTCCGCGCCCGCCCCAGCCCTTCCCGGAGGCGCGGTAGCCCGGGCCTTCCCGGACGGTCCCGCGCCCGCCGTGGGACACGACACGGCACGGCCGGAAGTCGCCCTGCCGCAAGTCAGGTTAGGCTCACCTCTGTGAGTAGGTGCGCGACCGTCTCCCGAAGCCTCGACGAGCCCCTTTCGGCAACGGCGGCCACGGCGACGACATGGCTGCTGCTGGAACAGCCCGGCCCGTGGGGCGCCAAAGCGCTCACTTCGAGCCATCTGGACCCCGCGGTGGGCCGGGCCCTGGAGGCCGCCGTCGAGGGCACCGGCGTACGCGTCGCCCTCATCCGGCGCCCCGGCCGCCACGCCGACCCCGGCACCGGCGAGATCCGGCAGGTGTACGCCGCCCACACCGTGCCGGGCCGGGGGTGGCTGCACGGCGCCGCCACCCGCGATCCGCGCCGGCTGCTCGACCTGGACCTGCCGGCCCTCGGCGCGGGCGACCACCGTTCCTTCGCCGCCGCGCTCGGCGGGCGTCCGCACACCGGCGATCCGCTCGCGCTCGTGTGCACCAACGGCAAGCGCGACCGCTGCTGCGCCCTCCAGGGCCGCCCCCTCGCCGCCGAACTGGCCGCAGCTGGGGAAAGCGGGGTCTGGGAGGTCACCCATCTGGGTGGACATCGCTTCGCGCCGACGGTGCTCGTCCTGCCGTACGGCTACGTCTACGGGCGCGCCGGGGCCGCCACCGTCAAGGCGGCCCTGGACGGGGTCCGCGAGGGCCGGGTGGCCGTCGACGGGTGCCGCGGCTGCTCCGCCTTCGAACGGCCGGGCCAGGCGGCCGAACTGGCGGTGCGTTCGGTGGCGGGCGAGCACCGGGCGGGCGTACTGGGGGTCGTACGCACCGCCGGCGCGGCGCCGCGCTGGGAGGTCACCGTCGCCCATGCCGACGGACGCCGCTGGCGGGTCACCGTGGCGCGCGGGGCGTCGCTGCCGCCGCGCCCGGAGAGCTGCGGCGCCGCGGTGCTCGGCACACCGGCGCGGATGAACGTGGTGGCGGTGCGCGAACTGCGGCCGACGGCGCTGGCGAGCTGAACCACCCACCGGGCCGAGCCCGTACTGTCCTCCCATGAGCCACACTCCCCCCGCACGCCGTCTGCGTCTCGGTATGCCACGGCGGGTGTTCTCGCAGGTGCTGCTGATGCAGGTCACACTCGCCGCGGGAGTCGCGGTGCTCGCGACCGGCCTGTTCCTCGCGCCGCTGAGCAAACAGTTGGACAACGAGGCGATGCGGCGCGCGCTGGCCATCGCCGAGACCACCGCCCAGGACCCGCAGATCGCCCAGGGACTGCTGAGCACCCCGCCGACCGCGGACGGGCCGGTGCAGCAGGAGGCCGAGCGGATCCGGCGGGCCACCCACGCCGAGTACATCGTGGTGCTGGACCGGCACTGGGTGCGCTGGTCGCACCCGACCACCTCGCAGATCGGTCACGAGGTCTCGACAAGCCCCTCCGGCGCCCTGGAGGGCAAGGAGGTGATGGAGATCGACCGAGGCACCCTGGGGCGCTCGGCACGCGGCAAGGTGCCACTGTACGACGCCGATCACCACGTCATCGGGGCGGTCTCGGTCGGCATCGCCTACGACAGCGTCCGCGCCCGGCTGATCAGCGCCATCCCCGGACTGCTCGCCTACGCCGGGGGCGCCCTCGCGGTGGGTGCGCTGGCCGCCTGGCTGATCTCCCGCAGAGTGCAACGGCAGACCCGTGACTTGGCCTTCTCCGATATCTCGGCGCTGCTCGCCGAACGGGAGGCGATGCTGCACGGCATCCGGGAGGGCGTGGTCGCGCTGGACCGCGGCGGCCGGATCCGCCTGCTCAACGACGAGGCGCGGCGACTGCTGGGCATCGGCGACGAGGCGGTGGGCCGCACTCCCGACGAGGCGCTCGGCGCGGGCCGGACGACCGATGTGCTCGTCGGCCGGGTGACCGGCACCGATCTGCTGACGGTGCGCGGCCGGCGAGTGCTGGTCGCCAACCGGATGCCCACCGACGACGGCGGCGCGGTCGCCACCCTGCGCGACCGCACCGAACTGGAGCAGCTGGGGCGCGAACTGGACTCCACGCGCGGGCTGATCGACGCCCTGCGCGCCCAGGACCACGAGCACGCCAACCGCATGCACACCCTGCTCGGGCTGCTGGAACTGGAGATGTACGACGACGCGGTGGAGTTCGTCGGCGAGGTGGTCGGGGACCACCGGGTCACCGCCGAACAGATCACCGAGAAGATCCACGATCCTCTGCTGGCCGCGCTGCTGGTCGGCAAGGCGACCGTGGCGGCCGAGCGCGGGGTGGCCCTGTGGGTGTCGGAACGCAGCCGGCTCCCGGACCGGCTGGTCGATCCGCGGGGGCTGGTCACCGTCGTCGGCAACCTGGTGGACAACGCCCTGGACGCGGTGGCGGGCACCCCGCACGCGCGCGTGGAGGTCGAGTTGCGCACCGACGGCCGTACGGTGGTGCTCCGGGTGCGCGACACCGGGCCCGGGATTCCGCCGGACCAGCGGGAGTTGGTGTTCACCGAGGGGTGGTCGACCAAGCGGCCGCCCGCGCACGGCAAGCGGGGCATCGGGCTGTCGCTGGTGCGCCGGCTCGCCGAGCGCCAGGGCGGCAGCGCGACCGTGGGCACGGCCGGCGGGGGCGGCGCGGAGTTCACGGTGGTGCTGCCGGAGGCGCTGAGCGAGCCGGAGCTGGAACCCGAGCGCACGGCGAGCAACAACTGACCGGGAGTCGGTCGCCGGCCGTGCGGGGTTGACGGACCGTCGTGCTTATTTGACCGCCTTGACGAACTCCGTGGTGTACGTCTTGCTCAGGTCGACGTTCGCGTTCTTGATGTTGGGGTTGAACGCCTTGAGCACCTTCTCCACGGTCTCGGGCCCGTTCTGCGGCATCACTCCGTCGTCGGTGAACATGGGCAGGGTGCTCTTGATGGACTGGGTGTAGAGCGCCTTGTCGCCCTGGGAGTAGTCGGCGGGCATCTTGGCGGCGATCTCGTCGGCGCTGTGGGTGGACATCCACTTGAGCGTCTTGACGAATGCGTTGACCAACTTCTGGACGGTGTCCTTGTGCCCGTTCACCCAGTCCGTCTGCATGTACAGACTTGACGACGGGTAGGGCCCGCCCAGCGCCTGCTGCGACCCCTCGGGGGTGCGCATGTCGAGCAGGATCTTGCCCGCCTTCTTGTCCAGGATCGTCGCCACGGTCGGGTCGGTGGTCATGCCGCCGTCGATCGAGCCCTTCTGGAGGGCCGCTATGAACGTCGGGCCGGCGCCCACGGCGACCGGGGTGAACTCGCTCACGCTCACACCGTTCTTGACCGCCAGGTACTTGGTGAGGAAGTCGGTCGAGGAGCCGAGCCCGGTCACGCCCAGCTTGCGGCCCTTGAAGTCCTTGGGCGAGGTGAGGTCGCCCGCGGCCTTGGCGGAGACGACCTCCACCTCGCCCGGCGCGCGCGAGAACTGGACGACGGACTCGACCGACTTGCCCTTGGTCTGGAGGTCGAGGGTGTGGTCGTAGAAGCCGACCGCGCCCTGCACCTGGCCGGCGACGAGCGCGGTCTCGGCCTGGACACCGGCGGGTTCGGTCATGAGCTGGACGTTCAGGCCCTCGTCCTGGAAGTAGCCGAGGCGCTGGGTGAGCACCGCGGGCATGTAGATGACCTTGTCCAGGCCGCCGACCATGATCTTGACGGTCTCGCCCTTGCCGCCGCCCCCGCTGCCGGAGCCGGCCGAGGAACCGGCCGCGTCGTTGGCGCAGGCGGTGAGCGAGGTGAGGGCGAGCAGGCCGGCGGCGGCCAGGCAGGCGTGTCGGGCGGTCTTGCGCATGGCGGTTCACGTCCTTGTGAGTGGGCGGTGCGGGGAG
>NZ_VOGW01000160.1:0-5403 GCF_007896895.1 Streptomyces misionensis
GTTGTGCGTCATGCCCTCGGGATGCCCACCCCTGGTCCCTTCTTTAACCGCTGTTACACGGTCGTCGAGAAATACGGACAAGACGGCCCTAAAGGTCAGGTGTTCGGATGCCGACCGGGTGCCGGAAACCCCTGGTCCGCTCGGGTGCGGACCAGGGGTTACGGCCGTCGGCGCACGAATCCGGTAACGGTCACCGACCGCCGAGGCTCAGGCCAAGGCTCACCGGCCGGCGGCCTCCGCGTCGCACTCCTGTCCGCGCAGCGCCCGCGCCAGGTCGTCCCGCGCCTCCAGCACCAGCCGCCGCAGCGCGGGCGCCGCGTCCTGGTGCGCCGCCAGCCACGCGTCCGTCGCGGCCAGCGTCTCGGGCCGGTCCTGGAGGGCCGGGAACAGCCCGCTGACCACGTCCATGCCGATCTGGATGGAACGCTCTTCCCACACCCGCTCGATGGCGTCGAAGTACTTCTGCGCGTACGGCGCCGTCAGCTCGCGCTGGGAGGGCTGGTCGAAGCCCGCGATCGTCGCCTCCACCAGTGCGTTGGACAGCGTGTCGGACTCCACGACCTGCGCCCACGCCCGCGCCTTGACCTCCGCCGACGGGCGGGCCGCCAGACAGCGGACCTGGTGGCGCTTGCCGGACGCGGTGTCGTCGCGGGCCAGTTCGGCGGCGAGCAGCCGCTCGTCGGCCGCGCCGTGCGCGGCCAGCGGCTCCAGGAACGCCCAGCGCAGCTCCTGGTCCACCTCCAGGCCCTCGACGGACGTGGTGCCGTCCAGCAGCTCCCTCAGCAGGGCCAGGTCCGGCTCGGCCGACGCCGTCGAGGCGAAGAACCGCGCCCAGGCCAGCTGGTGCTCGCTGCCCGGCCCGGCCGCCCGCAGCACCCGCAGCGCGCCCTCGGCGAGCAGCGCGCCGCCGGTCTCCCGCCAGGCGGGGGCCGCGTAGCGCTCCAGCGCCGAGTGCGCCCACGCGTGCAGCATCTGGAGCACGCCGATGTCGGACTCGCGGCCCGCGAAGCGCAGCACCAGGCCGATGAAGTCCCGGGCCGGCAGCAGCGCGTCGCGCGTCATGTTCCACAGCGCCGACCAGCACAGGGCCCGCGCCAGCGGGTCGGTCAGGTCGCCCAGGTGCTCCTGGAGCGTGGCCAGCGAACCGGCGTCGAAGCGGGTCTTGCAGTAGGTCAGGTCGTCGTCGTTGACCAGCACCAGGTCCGGGGCCTCGGCGCCGGCGAGCTCCGTCACGACCGTGCGCGGGCCGTCCACGTCCGTCTCCACCCGCGCGTACCGCTGGAGCGCGCCGCCCTCGGTGAGCCGGTACAGGCCCACCGCGATCCGGTGCGGCCGCAGGTCGGGGTGGGTCTCGGGGGCCTCCTGCACCACCGCCAGCTCCGCGACCCGGGAGTCCGCCAGGAGCACCTGCGGGGTCAGCGCGTTCACCCCGGCCGTCTCCAGCCAGGACCGCGACCACGCCGTCATGTCCCGGCCGCTGGTCTCGCCCAGCACCGACAGCAGGTCGCCCAGGCGCGTGTTGCCGTACGCGTGCCGTTTGAAGTAGCGGCGGGCACCCTCCAGGAACGCGTCCTGCCCGACGTACGCCACCAGCTGCTTGAGCACGGAGGCGCCCTTGGCGTAGGTGATGCCGTCGAAGTTCAGCTTGGCGTCCTGGAGATCGCGGATGTCCGCGGTGATCGGGTGCGTGGACGGCAGCTGGTCCGCGCGGTACGCCCACGCCTTGCGGCGGTTGGCGAAGGTGATCCAGGCGTCCTTGAAGCGGGTCGCGCCGACGTTGCCGAACGTGCCCATGAAGTCCGCGAAGGACTCCTTCAGCCACAGGTCGTCCCACCAGGCCATGGTGACCAGGTCGCCGAACCACATGTGGGCCATCTCGTGCAGGATCACATTGGCGCGGGCCTCGTACGACGCCTGCGTCACCTTGCCGCGGAAGATGTACTCCTCGCGGAAGGTCACCAGACCCGGGTTCTCCATCGCGCCCAGGTTGTACTCCGGCACGAACGCCTGGTCGTACTTGCCGAAGGGGTACGGGTAGTCGAAGTGCTCGTGGAAGAAGTCCAGGCCCTGCTTGGTGATCAGGAAGACGTCGTCGGCGTCGAAGTGCGGGGCGAGGCCCTTGCGGCACATCGCGCCCAGCGGGATCTCCAGCGTGGTGCCGTCCGCGAAGGTGCGGGAGTAGGTGTCCGTGACGTAGTGGTACGGCCCCGCGACCACGCAGGTGATGTACGTCGAGATGGGCTTGGTCTCCGCGAACTTCCACACGCCGTCGGCCTGTTCACCGGCGCCGTTGCTCCACACGGTCCAGCCCTCGGGCGCCCGCACCTCGAAGCGGAACGGCGCCTTGAGGTCGGGCTGCTCGAAGTTCGCGAACACCCGGCGGGAGTCGGCCGGCTCGTACTGCGTGTAGAGGTAGACCTCGCCGTCCTCCGGGTCCACGAAGCGGTGCAGGCCCTCGCCGGTGCGGGAGTAGGCGCACTGGGCGTCGACCACCAGCTCGTTCTCCGCGGCCAGGTCCTCCAGGGCGATCCGGGCGCCGTCGAAGACCTCGCTCGGGTCCAGGTCCTTGCCGTTGAGGGACACGGCGGTCACGCTCGGCGCGATCAGGTCGGCGAAGCTGGACGCGCCCGGCTCGTTGCAGCGGAAGCGGAGGGTGGTCACCGAGCGGAAGGTGCGCGGCTCGCCGTTCCCGTCGCCGACCGCGGACCTGAGGTCCAGGGACACCTCGTATCCGTCGACGGACAGCAGGGCGGCCCGCTCCCGGGCCTCGTCGCGGGAAAGATTCTCACCGGGCACGGCGGCACTCCCTTGTGATCGCGTGATGGGCTGAACAGCACCGATCCTGCCATGTGCGCCTGACCGGGTTCCGCGGGGAATGCCGCTCGCGGGGACGTCGTTGCCGCTGGGGACGACCTTTTCGCTGAGGAGAACCATGTCCGAGACCGTGTCCCCGTCCGGCAAGACCCCCGTCGACTTCTGGTTCGACCCGCTGTGCCCCTGGGCCTGGATGACCTCCCGCTGGGTGCTGGAGGTGGAGAAGCTCCGGGACATCGAGGTCCGCTGGCACGTCATGAGCCTCGCCGTCCTCAACGAGGACAAGCTGGACGAGCTGCCCGAGGAGTACCGGGAGATGCTCAGCACCAGGGCCTGGCAGTCCGTGCGGGTGGTCACCGCGGCCTGGCAGAAGCACGGCCAGGAGGTCGTGGGCCCGCTGTACACCGCGCTCGGCACCCGCATCCACAACAACGGCGAGGGCGCCACCCTGGAGGCCATCGCCGGGGCGCTCGCCGACGTGGGCCTGCCCGCCGAGCTGATCGACTACGCCGAGCAGGAGGACTTCGAGTTCGACGCCGAGCTGCGCGCCTCCCACAAGGAGGGCATCGACAAGGTCGGCCAGGAGGTCGGCACCCCGGTCATCGCGGTCCCCGGAGACGACGGGCAGCAGATCGCCTTCTTCGGCCCGGTCGTCACCCCCGCCCCCAAGGGCGAGCAGGCCGCCCGCCTGTGGGACGGCACCCTCGCGGTCGCCTCGGTCCCGGGCTTCTACGAAATCAAGCGCACGAGGACGCAGGGCCCGGACTTCAGCAACCTGTAAGCCTCCGGTACGAGGCAGGGCCCCGGCTCTGGACCCGGTCCACGGGGCCCGGCCCACGGTGGGCACCCGCGTCGGGCCCGGTTCCTGCCGTCCACCGCGACGACCGGGCGGCGGGCACCGGGTCCGGCCGGGTCACCCGTGCCGTGCCCGGTTCCTGGCCGTCGTCAGCAGGCGCAGGTGTTCCTCGTGGCGGTCGTCGTAGTAGGCCGCCCTGGACGGGTCCGGAGTGACCGTGTGCGCGGGTTCGGTCCAGGCGGCGGTGTCCAGGGGCACGCCGTGGCGTCCGGCCGCCGCCAGCACTGCGCCCCGCGCGCCCGCCTCGCCCTCGACCACCCGCAGCGGCCGGCCCAGCACATCGGCCAGCAGCCGCGTCCAGGCGGGGCTGCGGGTGCCGCCCCCGCACACCGCGAGCGCCCCGGTCAGGCCCGCCGCGGCGAGGCAGTGCCGGGCCGCGTGCCCGATGCCCTCGCAGGTGGCCCGCACCAGGTCGGCGGGGGTGGACTCCAGGCTCACACCGAGGAGTTCGGCCCGCAGCCCCGGCTCCACGAAGGGCGCCCGCTCGCCCGAGGGCGCGAAGTACGGCAGCACCCGCACCCCGCGCGCCCCCGGCGGCGAGGACGCCAGCAGACCGTCCAGCTCCGCGTGCCCGGCGCCCGTCGTCCGCAGCACCCAGTCCAGCGCCGCCGTGCCCACCATCGCCGGCATCGCCCGCAGCCGGTGGCCCGGCCGGTCGGTGGAGACGTACATCCCGGCCGGCTCCCCGCCCAGGTCGAGCGAGGTGGTCGCGACCAGGGCGGCCAGACAGGTGCCGACGATCAGCAGCCCGTCGCCGGGCGCGGTGACGCCGGCGCCGAGCGCACAGGCGGGCAGGTCATATGGCCCGTTCGTCAGCCGTGTCCCGGCCGGCAGCCCGTCCCCCCGGGCCCGCCCGGCCGCCGCCGGGTCGGCGACCGGCGCGAGCAGCCGCCGCCGGCCGGCCAGCCCGAGCAGCTCCAGCACCCCGTCGTCGTACGAGCGCGTGCGCGGGTCCAGGAACGGCATCGACGCGTCGGACACGTCCGTCACCGCCGAGGCGGCGCCGGTCAGCCGCTGGAAGACCATGTCCTTGCAGGCCACCGCGGCCGCCGCCCGGTCCAGCGCCCCGGGTTCGTGCCGGTCCAGCCAGGCCAGCAGGGGGCCGGGGCAGCCCGGGAACAGCGCGCCGCCGGTGCGCCGGAAGACCGCCTCGAAGGTGCCGTCGGCCAGCCAGCCGTCCACCAGTGGGCGGGCCCGGCCGTCCAGCCAGGAGATCGCGGGCCGCACCGGCCGCCCCGCCGAGTCCACCAGCCACAGCCCGTCGCCCTGTCCGGTCAGCCCGGCCAGTTCCACCGGCTCCGGCACCCGCGCGCTCAGCGCGCCGAGCACGGCGACGACCGCCCCGTACACCTCCGCCATGTCCTGCTCGACCGCCCCGCCGCGCAGATCGAGCCCCACCGGGCGTGCCTCGACCGCCAGTTGACGGCCCCCGCGGTCGAACGCGGCGGCCTTGACCACCGATGTCCCCACGTCGATCCCGACGAACACGCCGGCCTCCCGGTGTCGTGGCCGCAATTCCGCACCTCACGTCAGACAGTGGGCGAGCGGCTCCCCCCGCACCCACCGCCCCACCTCCGCCGCGGCCAGCCGGGCGGTCGCGGAGAAGGCGGCCCGGCTGGCGGCGGCGGAGGTGGGGCGGCGGGGGCGGGGGGAGCCGCTCGCCCACTGCCTGACGCGCGGTGCGGGATTGCGGCCACGACACCGGGGGGCCGGCGTGTTCGGCGGGGCGGACG
>NZ_VOGW01000160.1:5683-8105 GCF_007896895.1 Streptomyces misionensis
GGCGGCCCGAGCCGGGCCGCGTTCTCCGCGCCCGCCCGGCTCGCTCCGCCGAGGGGCGGGGCCAGCACCACCCGCCCGCCCACCGTGCGCAGCCGCGAGTCGGCCGGCAGCGGCTCCTCGGCGTACGTGTCCAGCGCCGCCGCGGCGATCCGGCCGTCCTCCAGCGCGTCGCACAGCGCGGCCTCGTCCAGCAGGGCCCCGCGGGCCGCGTTGACCACGACCGCGCCGGGCGGCAGCAGCGCCAGTTCCCGGGCGCCGATCAGTCCCCGGGTCTCCTCGGTGAGCCGGGCGTGCAGGCTGATCACCCGGGAGCGGCGCAGCAGTTCGTCCAGCGAGGACATGCGCAGCCCGTGCACCTCGCCGCGCGCGTACGGGTCGTGGACCATCACCCGCGCCCCGAACGCGCACAGCACCCGCGCCACCCGGCTGCCGACCGCGCCGTGCCCGACCAGCCCGATCGGCAGGTCCTCCAGCTCCAGGCCGCTGTGCTCGTACGTGTAGTACGTCGACCCGGACCAGCTCCCGTGCCCGGCGACGAGGTGGTGGGCCTGCGGGATGCGGCGCAGGGCGGCGATCAGCAGGCCGACGGTGAACTCGGCGGTGGCGGCGGCGTTGCGGCCGGGCGCGAAGCAGACGCGGACGCCGTGCCGCCGGGCCGCCTCCAGGTTGACGTTCACCGGGCCGCCCCGGCAGACCGCGACCAGCCGCAGCTCCGGGCGGGCGGCCAGCACCCGTTCGGTGACCGGTGCCATCTGGGTGACGAGGACGTCCGCGCCGGCCAGGGCCGCGATCAGCTCGTCCTCCGTGCCGCTGGCCTCGCGCACCTCGGCGACCGGCCCGAACGGTTCCAGCGGCCAGCCGAGCGTCAGCTCCCGCACATCGCAGTGGGCCTGCCGCGCGAGGGCCGCCGTGATCAGGGAGGGAAGCACGAAGCGGTCGCCGGCGGCCAGCACCCGCACACTGGAGGTCATCACAGGGCGTCTTTCGTCTCGTGGTCCAGGACAGTGGGGCGAGGGGATCGCGCGCTCGACACGGTGGGTCGCTTCGGCTGTACAGGGTGTAATGACCTTGCGGGGGGCGTCAATCCCTCGGGCACGGGAAAGACACGGGGAAATCCCATGCGGGCATGGGGAGTTCACGACTCCGGGCGGGGCGTGCGGGAGGGCGGACGGCGATGGCGTGGCTCGGGATCGACCTCGGCACCCAGGGGGTGCGCGCGCTGCTCGTGACGGCCGACGGCCGGGTCCTCGGCGGCGGTTCGGCGCCCCTGCTGCGCGGACGCCGGGAGGGCACCCGGCACGAACAGGACCCGGCGGAGTGGTGGGAGGCGGTGTGCACGGCCTCCCGGCGCGCCCTCGCCGGGGTGCGGGCGCCGGTGCGGGGCCTTGCGGTGTGCGGCACCTCCGGCACCGTGCTGCTCACCGACGCGGCCGGGCGCCCGCTCGGGCCCGCGCTCATGTACGACGACCGGCGCGCGGCGGCGCGGGCACGGCGGCTGCGCGCGGCCGGGCTCGCGGTGCAGGACACCTGGGCGCTGCCCAAGGCCCGCTGGCTGCTGGACACCCATGGCCCCGGGCGGATCGCCCACCAGCCCGACGTGATCACGGCCCGGCTGACCGGGCGCCGCGTGCCCACCGATTCCAGCCACGCACTGAAGACGGCGTACGACCTCACGCGCGAGGCCTGGCCCGACCGCACCGGGCTGCCCGAGGGCGCGCTCCCGGACGTCGTACGCCCCGGCACCCGGCTCGGCGAGGTCTGCCCGGCCGCCGCGGACGCCACCGGCATCCCGGCCGGCACCCCGGTCCTCGCGGGCATGACCGACGGCTGCGCGGCCCAGATCGCCTCCGGCGTGCTGGACACGGGCGCCTGGAACTCGGTGCTGGGCACCACGCTGGTGCTGAAGGGCGTCACCGCGGAGCCCGTCCGGGACCCGGCCGGCGTGGTCTACAGCCACCGCGCGCCGGACGGCGACTGGTGGCCGGGCGGGGCGTCCAGCGTCGGCGCCGGGGCGCTCACCGCCCGCTTCCGGGGCGCCGACCCGGCCGCGCTGGACGCCCGGGCCGCCGCGTACGAGCCCTCGACCGCGGTCGCCTATCCGCTGGTCTCGCCGGGCGAGCGCTTCCCCTTCCACGCCCCGCGGGCGACCGCCCTGCTGCTCGGCGACCCGCGGTCCGACGCCGACCTGTGGGCCGCGCTGCTCCAGGGCGTGGCCTTCGCCGAACGCCTCTGCCTGGACTACCTCGACCACCTGGGCGCCCCCGTCGACGGCCCCCTCACCTTCACCGGCGGCGCGCACCCGGCTCCAGCAGGGGCCGCCGGCCGCCCCCCCGGTGAAGGCGAGGGGGCCGTCGACGGGGGCGCCCCGGTGGGCGAGGGAGGCCAGGCGGAGGCGTCCGGCGCAGGCCACGCGCCGGGGCAG
>NZ_VOGW01000160.1:8385-87113 GCF_007896895.1 Streptomyces misionensis
GACGCCGTGTGGTGCTCGCCGCTGACCCGGGCCGTGGCCACCGCCGAGCCGGCCTGCCGGGCCCTCGGTCTCGAGGCGCGCCGCGAGGACGACCTCAGGGAGTGCGGCTTCGGCGTGGTGGAGGGCCGTACCCTCGCGGAGTTCGCGGCCGAGGACCCGGCTGCCGCGGAGGCCTACCGCGGTGACCCCGTGGCCCATCCGTTCCCCGGCGCGGAGGACCCCCGCGCCGCCGCCGACCGGGGCGCCGCCGCGCTGCGCCGGATCGCCGGGGCGCACCGCGGCGGCCGGGTCCTGGTCGTCGCGCACAACACGCTGCTGCGGCTGGTGCTCTGCTCCCTGCTGGGGATTCCGCTGGCCGAATACCGCCGCGTGCTGCCGCGCCTGCTGAACGCGGCCGTCACCGAGATCCGCGTCGATGGCGACCGCACGGCGCTGCTGTCGCTCAACGTGCCCTGCGCGTGAAGGGGGCGGCACACGGTAGAAGGCCCTCCGTGAGTCACGTCCTCACGGAGGGCCTCCCTTCATCCGCCCGCCGCCGTGAAGGGTGAGAAGACGATCACGAGGCGGGACGCTTCAGGAGCGCGCGCTCACGGCGCGAGCAGCAGCGCGTTCGCGCGGGAGGCGGCGGCCTCGTAGCGCCGGGCCACGTCCTGCCAGTTGACCACCTGCCACATGGCCTCGATGAAGTCGACCTTCTGGTTCTTGTACTGGAGGTAGAAGGCGTGCTCCCAGGCGTCGAAGACCAGGATCGGGGTCGAGCCCTGGCCGACGTTGCCCTGGTGGTCGTAGACCTGCTCCACGATCAGCCGCCCGCTCAGCGGCTCGTACGCGAGCACGCCCCAGCCGGAGCCCTGGGTGGTGGCCGCCGCCTTGGACAGCTGGGTCCGGAACGCGGCGAAGCTGCCGAAGGACTCCTTGATCGCGTCGGCGAGTTCGCCCACGCCGTCCGCCGCCAGCGGCTCGCCGCCGCCGTCCTTCGGACCGGTCATGTTCTGCCAGTAGATGCTGTGCAGGATGTGCCCGGACAGATGGAAGGCGAGGTTCTTCTCCAGCCCGTTGACGGAGCCCCACGACTCCTTGTCCCGCGCCTCCGCCAGCTGTTCCAGCGTGTCGTTGGCGCCCTTCACATAGGCCGCGTGGTGCTTGTCGTGGTGCAGCTCGATGATCTCGGGGCTGATCACGGGGGCCAGCGCCGAGTAGTCGTACGGCAGGTCGGGCAGCGTGTAGACGGGCATGGGTGATCCCCTCCGGAACCTTATTGCAAGTCTCTTGCAACTACACGCTAGCAACAACAGCGGCAGAGCAACAGAAAGGCCCCCACGTGTCGCACGTGGGGGCCCGGTCCGCGCGGCGCGGGGATCAGCGCTTGGCGCGCGCCCGCTGCCAGGCGTATCCCACCGCCGCGAGCACCACCGTCATCGCGCCCGACGAGTACAGCTGGACCCGGGTGTCCGGCTGCCGCGCCATCAGCACGAAGACCGCGGCCATCCCGGCCAGCGCCACCCAGGTGAGGTACGGGAACGCCCACATCCGCACCACCAGCTTCTCCGGCGCCTCCCGCTCGATCCGGCGGCGCAGCAGCAGCTGGGAGACCGCGATGAAGATCCAGACGACCAGGATCACCGCGCCGATCATGTTCAGCAGCCACGGGAAGACGTCGTCGGGCCGCCAGTAGCTCAGCAGCACGCAGAAGAAGCCGACGACACAGGAGGTGAGCACGCCGATCCGGGGCACCCCGCCGGACAGCTTCGCCAGCGCCTTCGGGCCCTGGCCGCGCTCGACCAGGGAGAAGGCGATGCGCGAGGAGCCGTAGATGTTGGCGTTCATCGCGGACAGCAGCGCCACGAACACCACCACGTCCATCAGCCGGGCCGCGCCCGGGATGCCGAGGTGGTCCAGGGTCGCCACGTAGGGGCCGCGCGCCACGACCTCCGGGGAGTCCCAGGGCACCAGGGTGACGACGACGGCCATGGAGCCGATGTAGAAGACGGCGATGCGCCACATCGCGGTGCGCACCGCGCGCGCCACGCCCCGCACCGGGTCCTCCGACTCCGCCGCCGCGATGGTGACCGTCTCCAGGCCGCCGTAGGCGAAGACCGAGGCGAGCAGGCCGATGACCAGGCCCTGGCCGCCGTGCGGCAGGAAGTGGGCCAGATGGGAGGTGCCGGGCGCGTCGGTGCCCGGCAGCACGCCCGCGATGGCCAGCACGCCCAGCACCAGGAACAGCGAGATCGCGCCGACCTTGAGCGCGGCGAACCAGAACTCGAACTCGCCGAAGTTCTTCACGGCGGCCAGGTTCGTGCCGAGGAAGACCAGCATGAACAGCGCGACCCAGATCCACTGCGGGCTGCCCGGCACCCAGCCCTGGACGATCTTGGCCGCGCCGATGCCCTCCAGGCCCACGGCGGTGCACAGCAGCACCCAGAAGGACCAGCCGGCCGCGAATCCGGCCCAGGGGCCGATCGCCCGCTCGGCGTGCGCCGAGAAGGAGCCGGACGACGGGTAGGCGGCCGACATCTCGCCGAGCATCCGCATCACCAGCATCACCAGCAGCCCGGACAGGGCGTAGGCGATCACGATGGACGGGCCGGCCGCGGCGATGCCCGCGCCCGACCCCACGAACAGGCCGGCGCCGATCACGCCGCCGAGGGCGATCATCGACAGATGGCGCTGCTTGAGACCGTGGGCGAGCGAGGCACCCTCCGTCTGCGGTGGTGTCTCGGTGCGGGTGGGGCTGGGCATGGGCGCGGCTCTCCCGTGCGGTGTGGGTGCGGTGTGGGGGTAAAAACTCCCCAAGTCTGGGCGGCCCGTCCGCTTGTGCGAAGGGGCCGCCCACTATCCGGACACCCGGCGCGCGGAGAGTGAGATTCCGGTTACGCCGCCACGGGGGTCCCCGCCGGCGTGTAGTGCGAGGCGTCGCCCTCGATGGAGTAGCTCTCCTTGCCCTCGATGCCGACCGGGACGTCACCGGCGACGGTCACCCGGTGCAGCCGGCGCGGCAGCCCGTCGTAGTTGTCGATGGCGTAGTGCTGGGTGATCCGGTTGTCGAACAGCACCAGCTCCCGCTCCGCCCAGCGGTGGCGCAGGATGTTCTCCGGGCGGGTGACGTAGGACTGGAGCAGGTCGAGCACCTTGCGCGACTCGCCCGCCGACAGGCCCACGATCCGCTGCGCGAACCCGCCGATGAACAGCCCCCGCTCCCCGGTCAGCGGGTGCACGCGGACCACCGGGTGGGCGGTGCGGTACCTGATCGAGACGAACCGGGCGCGGCGTTCGGCCAGTTCCTCGTCGATCTCCTCGTCCGGTACGGCGTAGTCGTAGTCGTTGGTGTGCTCGGCCCACAGGGTGTCCGCGAAGCGGCGCAGCGGCTCGGGCAGGTCCCGGTAGGCGGCCGCCGCGTTCGCGATCAGGGTCTCGCCGCCGTACGGCGGGACGGTGAGCGAGCGCAGGGTGCTGGCCTGCGGCGGGTTGAGGACGAAGGTCACGTCCGTGTGCCAGTGGTTGGCGATGCCCCGCTCGCTGTCCACCGGGAGCACGTTCGGGGCGCCCTCGACGGCCTCGACGGTCGGATGGGCGGTGGTCAGCTCGCCGAAGTGCCGGGCGAAGGCCTGCTGGCCCGCGTCGTCCAGGCCGTCGGCGGCGAAGACCAGCGCCTTGTGGACGTTCAGGGCCTCGCGAATGCCGGTCACCTCCGCCTCGGTGAGCGGCCGGGTGAGGTCGAGGCCGGACACGCGGGCGCCGATGCGCGCGGTGACCTTGGTGATCTCCAGGGACATGAGGGGTTCCTTTCGGGAAGGGGCGCGGAAGACGGCGGGGTCAGCCGTGGGAAGGGGTCGGGTACCGGTTGGCGGGGCGGGGAAGCCCGTAGCGCTCGCGCAGGGTCCGGCGGGGCCCGTACTCCGTGCGGAACAGGCCTCGGGCGCGCAGGACCGGGACGACGTGGTCCACGAAGGCGTCCAGGCCCGAGGGCAGCACGGGCGGCATGACGTTGAAGCCGTCGGCCGCCCCTTGCGTGAACCAGGTCTCGATCCGGTCCGCGATCTGCTCGGGCGTCCCGGCGAAGGTCTGGTGCCCGCGCCCGCCGCCGAGCCGGCCGATCAGCTGCCGCACGGTGAGCTGCTCGCGCCGGGCCAGCGACACCACGAGGGTGTAGCGGCTCCTGGCGCCCTCGACGGCGGACTCGGGCGGCAGGTCCTCGGGCAGCCGCCGGTCCAGCTCCAGCGAGTCGGGCGCCAGCTGGAGCAGCCGTTCCAGGCGCTTGAGCCCGTGCTCGGGCACGATGTGCTCCGCCAGGACCCGCTCGGCCGCCCGCGCCTCGGCCTCCGTCGACCCGATGACCGGCACGATCCCGGGCAGCACCTTGAGATGCTCGGGGTTCCGCCCGGCCCGCTCCGTGCGGTACTTGAGGTCCGCGTAGAAGACCTGCGCGTCGGCGAGGGTCTGCTGCGCGGTGAATACCGCCTCCGCGTACCGCGCCGCGAACGCCTTGCCGTCCGCCGAGGAACCCGCCTGCACCAGCAGCGGACGGGCCTGCGGGGAGCGCGGCACGTCAAGGGCGCCCGCGACCCGGAAGTACGGTCCCTCGTGCCGGGCGGGGTGGACCTTGCGGTCGTCGCCCCAGACGCCGGCCGCCTTGTCGGCGACGATCGCGTCGTCCTCCCAGCTGTCCCACAGCTTCAGCGCCACGTCCAGGAAGTCGGCGGCGCGCGCGTACCGCTCGGCGTGCGGGGGCTCCCGCTCCAGACCGAAGTTGCGCGCCGCCTCCGCACCGGCGGTGGTGACGATGTTCCAGCCCGCCCGGCCGTCGCTGACGATGTCCAGCGAGGCGAGCCTGCGGGCCAGGTCGTAGGGGGAGTTGTAGGAGGTGGAGGCGGTGGCGATCAGACCGATGTGCTCGGTGGCCGTCGCCAGCGCGGTCAGCAGGGTCAGCGGGTCCAGGGCGCCCGCCGGACGCTGCCCGATGCCGCCCCACAGCTGCGGGCTGTCGGCCAGGAACAGGCTGTCGAAGGCGCCCCGCTCGGCGATCCGCGCGAGCCGTACGTAGTGCCCCGGATCGACGTGCACGTACGGGTCGCTCTCCGGCAGCCGCCACGAGGCCTCGTGGTGGCCGGTGTTCATCAGGAACGCGTTCAGGTGCAGTCGCCGTCCCTCGCTCACCGGTCGTCCTCCGTGACGCCGAGGGCGGCCAGCAGCCGCTCCCGGTACTCGCCCAGCAGCGGCTCCCGGTAGGAGCGCGGGTGGGGACGGTCGATGGCCAGATCGAGTCCGATGCGGCCCCGCTCCAGCACGAGGACCCGGTCGGCGAGCACGATCGCCTCGTCCACGTCATGGGTGACGAGCAGCACGGAGGGTCGGTGGCGCTCCCACAGCTCGCGCAGCAGATGGTGCATCCGGATGCGGGTCAGCGCGTCCAGCGCGCCGAACGGCTCGTCCGCCAGCAGCAGTTCGGGCTCCCGGACCAGGGCGCGGGCCAGCGCGGCCCGCTGTGCCTCGCCACCGGACAGCTCGCCCGGCCAGGCCCGCTCCCGGCCCGCCAGCCCGACCTCGGCGAGGGCGGCCCGGCCGCGCTCCACCGCGCCCTTGCCGTCCAGGCCCAGCACGACGTTGTCCAGCACCCGGCGCCAGGGCAGCAGACGGGAGTCCTGGAACGCCACCGACACCCGCCGCGGCGCCGCGACGTGCCCGGTCCCGGCCACCCCGTGGTCGAGTCCGGCGATCGCCCGCAGCAGCGTGGACTTGCCCGAGCCGGAGCGCCCCAGCAGGGCCGTGAACTGCCCGGCGGGCAGCTCCAGATCGAGGCCGTCGAGGACCGTACGGCCCCCGAACGACCGCTTCAGGTCCCGCAGCCGGACGGCGGGCCGGGTCAGCTGCTCAGTGTGCGGCGCCATGACAGCACCCTCCGTTCGACGAGACGGACCGCGCTGTCGGAGACCAGGCCGAGCACGCCGTAGATCAGCAGGCCGACGAGGATGATGTCGGTACGGCCGTAGTTCTGCGCCTGGAACATCAGATAGCCGAGGCCACTGGTGGCGTTGATCTGCTCCAGCACCACCAGGCCCAGCCAGGAGCCGGTCACCCCGAGCCGCAGCCCCACGAAGAACCCGGGCAGCGCCCCCGGGATCACCACCCGGCGCACGAACGCCGGCTTCGACAGGCCCTGCACCTCGGCGAGTTCGACGTACCGGCTGTCGATGCCGGCCAGCGCGGCGTGCGTGTTCAGATAGACCGGGATGTAGACGACGATCGCGATGATGGCGACCTTGAACGTCTCCCCGATGCCCAGCCAGAGGATGAACAGCGGGATCAGCCCGAGGGTGGGGATCGCCCGGTTGAGCTGCACCGTGCCGTCGACCAGCGCCTCGCCGGTCCGGCTGAGCCCGGCGACCAGCGCGAGCAGCACCCCGGCGGCCAGCCCGATCGCGAAGCCGTACCCGGCCCGCCGCAGCGAGGTCAGCACATCGGTGGCCAGCGTGCCGTCGGTCCACAGCCGGCCGAGGGTGCGCAGCACCGTCCAGGGCGCCGGTATCGCGGCCGGATCGAGCTGCCCGGCGGCCGAGGCGGCGGCCCAGGCGGCGAGCACCAGCAAGGGGCCGGCCAGCCGGGCGGCGGGCCACCGGCGGCCGGGGGCGAGCCGGCGCCGCCGGCGGACCGGGGGCAGGGCGCCCGCCTCGGTGGGCGCGGCGGTCGTCGTGGTCACGGCGGTCACCTCCGGTACTCCTCGGGTACGGCCCGCGCGGCGATCGTCTCGAAGCGGTGGTCGAACAGCGCGGTCACGTCCGTGTGCCGCACGAAGCCGCCCTCCGCGAGCAGATCCGCGGTCTCCTGCTCCCACCGGACGGCCTCGTCCCAACTGGGCGGGAACAGCGGTTTGTTGGCGAGCGCGGTGATGGACCGGGCCTGGGCGGGGCTCAGGTTCTGCGTCTTGACGTAGAACTCCTCGTTCCACTCGGCCGGATGCTCGTACTGCCACACCTGGCCCCTGGCCCACCGCGGGATGTAGGCGGCGATGGCGGCGGCCTTGGCGGGGTCGTTCAGCACGGACTGCGGCGCCCACAGCAGGTTGAGCAGGTCGACCACGTCGGTGGTGACGGTGCGGGCGCCCTTCGCCGCGTACTGCTGGAGGTAGGCGGGCGCCTGGCTGTTGGCGAGCGGTGCCACGTCGACCTGGCCGGACTGCAGGGCGGTCAGGAACTGGTTGCTGGTCAGCGGCACCAGCGTGACCTCGCCGTACGCCAGGCCCGCCTGCTTCAGGGCCCGCAGCAGCACCACGCCCTGCGCCTGCCCCTGCGAGAAGGCGAGCCGCCTGCCCTTGAAGTCGGCGACGGTGCGGATGTCGCTGCCGGGCCGGGTCGCGAAGAGGTAGTTCGGCCTGCGGGTCAGCCCGATCGCCACGATCTTCGCGGCGAGGCCCTGGAACTGCGCCTGGATCGGCGGGATGCCCGCGTTGTTGGCGAGATCCAGGGACCTGGGCGCGGAAGGCGTTGATGACATCGGGGCCGGCGGCGAGGTTCACCCACTCGGACACGGTGAACGGCAGCGGCGGGAACTTCCCCAGCCGGAACTGGAGTTGCTCCACCCCCTGGTACGAGGTGATCTTCAGGCTGGTGCCGGGCGGCACCCGGTCCGCCGGCGGCCGGGTGGCGGCGCCCCCGGTATCGGCGGCGGCCACGCCCTTGGCGCAGCCCGCGACGCCCAGGGCGGCGGCGGACGCGCCCAGCGCGGAGGTGAGAAAGAGACGGCGGCGCATGGAAGGTCTCCCGGAAAAGAGCCGGTCTACGGAAACCCGGTCAACGGAAACATGGAGAGAACACAGAGAAACCCGGGGAAGCGCTGAGAAACCCTGCGAAATTCACGGAAACACGCGCTTCACGCGCGGCAACATGTCAGCAACAGAGGGCGCGACAGCCGGTCCGGTAGCTCGTGAGAGGGCTCATGACCAGCATGTTCCCGGTGCCGGGCGGCCGGTGTCAACATTCCGAGTTTCTGAATTAAATACGCTCAGGTGAGGCGCTCAACGGATCTCGGAACAACTCGTCGAGCACCACCGAACCCCCCGCCACGGCAAGTACGGAATCGGGGAAACTCGTCGGCAGCACGGACGCGGAACGGGAATTGCCGACCGCCTCCCGGAGCGCGTCCAGGCACTGGGAGAAGTGGATGATCCCCACCTCGGTGACCACGACCGTCTCCGGATTGAGCACATCGAGCAGCAGTCCGGCCGCCCGCCCCGTCGCCCGCGCCCGCTCCACCAGCAGCCGCCGGGCCACCGCGTCCCCGGCCGCCGCCGCGGCCACCACCCGCATCGGATGGGCGCCCGCCTCCACGACCCCGGCCTCCCGGGCCCTGCGGCACAACGTCCGCTCGCCCAGCTCCGCCTGGAGGCAGCCGGTACGCCCGCAGGGGCACGGCTCGCTGCCGCCCGGCACCGGCAGATGGGCGATGGCGCCGGCCGCGGACCGGGGCCCGTGGTGCACCTCGTCGCCGGTGGCGAACGCGGCGTCCACCACATTGCCCACGAACAGGTGCAGCACGCTCCCGCCGCCCCGGGCCCGCCCGAACAGCCGCTCCCCGTTCACCAGCGCCCGCGCGTGCCCGTCGACGTGCACGGGCAGTCCGGTGCGGGCGGCGAGCAGCTCCCGCACCGGCACCTCCCGCCAGCCCAGCAGCTCGTGCTCGACCACGGTGCCGGCCGCCCGGTCCACCCAGCCGCCGACGGCCACCCCGATCCCCAGGGGCCGCCGGTCAGGCATCCGCGCGAACAGCGCCGCGAGCCCGTCCGCGGCCCGCGCCACCACCCCTTCCGGATCGGTCCGCCGGTGCTTCAGCTCCCGCCGGGCCAGCACCCGGCCGCGCAGGTCCAGCAGCGCCACCGTGGTGTACGGCACCGCCACGTGCACCCCGCCCACCACGAACCGCGCGTCGTCCAGCTCCACCGGCACATGCGGCCGGCCCACCCCGCGCGAGCGGCGCGGGGCGGCCGACTCCCGGATCAGTCCGAGGGCGGCGAGCCGGGCGCAGTGCTCGGTCACCGACGCGGGCGACAGCCCGGTCAGCCGGGCCACGGTGCTGCGCGCCACCGGCCCGTGCTCCAGCACGGACCGCAGCACGACGCTGGCACTGGTGCGCCGCCGGTCAGGGTCGGCGGCGCGCGGAACGGGGGAGGCAAGGGTGGAGGCCGCACTGCGGGGCATGGGGAACCGTCCTCGGGGACCGGAGCCGACACATCGGGAACCGGAAGGGACGAGGCGGACCGGGCGGGCCCGCCCCTATCCCGGACGGCGACAGGTGGCCGTACCCTGGCGCCGCAGGTCGACATAGCGACGCGAGGTGAAGTAGCGGGCCTGGGCAACCATGTGCCCGAAGCTAGCAAACGGCCCCCGCGCCGCCCAGGGGCCGTCGCGCGGGCCTGCGCGGAGCTTTGGGGGAACCCTACAGACGTGCCGACGCGGGGCGGAGTCTGCCGGACCACGCCACCTCAGTGACCGTAATCACGCCGTTCCCGGTGTAAGCCCCACTCTTTGTGCGGAGCCCACCAAGTCGGCGATCACGCCTTTGTCGGGCGCTGACGGTGATCCGATTCGGGCCGCCGGTATAGCGTCGCGGTGTTCCCAGCTGCCCCCTTCATCCCGCGGAGTCCCCATGAGCACCGCCACCGTCGCCACCCGCCCGGGTGCCGTCCTCGCCGATCTGCTGCCCGCCTCCCGCGTCCGCGACACCGCCCTCGTGCTCGGCGGCGCCGCGCTCACCGGCCTCGCGGCCCAGCTGTCGGTGCCCGTGCCCGGCTCCCCGGTGCCGGTGACCGGCCAGACCTTCGCCGCGCTGCTGGTCGGCACCGCGCTCGGCGCCCGCCGCGGCTTCCTCTCCCTCGCCCTGTACGCGCTGGCCGGCGTGGCCGGTGTGCCGTGGTTCGCGGGCGGCGACTCCGGTGCCGGCTCCGTCTCCTTCGGCTACGTCCTCGGCATGCTGCTGGCCTCCGCCGTCGTCGGCGCCCTGGCCCGCCGCGGCGCCGACCGCTCCCCGCTGCGCATGGCGGGCACGATGGTCCTCGGCTCGGCCGTCATCTACGCGATCGGCGTCCCGTACCTGGCCCTGGCCGCCCACCTCTCCCTCGCCCGGGCGGCGGCGGTCGGCCTCGTCCCGTTCCTGATCGGCGACGCCCTCAAGGCCGCGCTCGCGATGGGTCTGCTGCCCACCACGTGGAAGCTCGCCGGCAAGCGCTGACCCGCCGGCACGGCACAACGGCCGCGGGGCCCGACGAACTTCGTCGGGCCCCGCGGCCGTTGGCGCGTCAGGAAGGGTCAGCCGATGGTGACCTTGTCGGCCGAGGCGTCGGCGGCCGGAGCCGGCCGGTCGCCCGCGACCTTCTGCTTGACGAAGGAGATGGCCACCACGATCGCCGCGACCAGCAGCGACAGCAGCACCGTCTCCCGGCCGTCGTGTTCGGTGTCGAACAGCATGTACACCAGGACCGCCACGATCACCGCGGCCGCCGCCCAGGTCAGGTACGGGTACAGCCACATCCGCACGACCAGCTTCTCCGGCGCCTCGCGCTGGATGATGCGGCGCATCCGCAGCTGCGAGAAGCAGATGACCAGCCACACGAACAGGGCGACCGCACCGCTGGAGTTGACCAGGAAGAGGAAGACGGTGTCCGGGAACTCGTAGTTGAAGAAGACCGCGACGAAGCCGAAGACGACCGACGCCAGGATCGCCGCCATCGGCACACCGCGCGCGTTGGTGCGGGCGAACGCCTTCGGGGCGTCACCGCGCTGGCCGAGCGAGAAGGCCATCCGGGAGGCCGTGTACAGACCGGAGTTGAGACAGGACAGCACGGCCGTCAGCACGATGACGTTCATGATCTGGCCGGCGTGCGCGATGCCGAGGGAGTTCAGCGCGGCGACGTACGAGCCGTCCTTCTCCAGCGACGGGGAGTTCCACGGCAGCAGCGCGACCACCACGAGGATCGAGCCCAGGTAGAAGACGCCGATGCGCCAGATGATGCTGTTGGTGGCCTTGGTGACCGCCCGCTGCGGGTCCTCGGACTCACCGGCCGCCAGGGTGGCGATCTCGCTGCCCATGAAGGAGAAGACGACCAGCAGGACACCCGTGAGGATCGCGCCCGGACCGTGCGGCAGGAATCCGCCGTGGTTGGTGAGGTTGGCGAAGGACGCTTGGTCCGTGTGGGCCCCCGGCAGCACACCGAAGATCGCGAGCAGACCGACGACGATGAACGCGGCGATCGCCACGACCTTGATGCCGGCGAACCAGAACTCGAACTCGCCGTAGGAACCGACCGAGAAGAGGTTCGAGGCGGTCAGCACCAGCATCACGATGAGGGCCCAGCCCCACTGCGGCACCGCCGGGACCCAGCCCGACAGGATCTTGGCACCCGCGGTCCCCTCCACGGCGAGCACGACGACCCAGAAGAACCAGTAGAGCCAGCCGATGGAGAAACCGGCCCAGCGGCCGAGCGCGCGGTCGGCGTGCTCGGAGAAGGAGCCCGAGGTCGGGTTGGCGGCGGACATCTCGCCCAGCATTCGCATCACGAGGACGACGAGGGTGCCGACGAGGGCGTAGGACAGCAGGATGCCGGGGCCCGCCGCGGCGATGCCGGAGCTGGAGCCGACGAAGAGGCCGGCCCCGATCACGCCGCCGATCGCGATCATCGTCAGATGGCGGTTCTTGAGGCCTGCTTGAAGTCCGGAACCAGGAGGGGTCATGGACGGATTCCTTTGCGCCTGTTGAGCGGGGGTTCTCGTACGGGAACGGAGGTGCCGTTGTGGGGTCCGGTACGGGATTCGTACGAGCGGTGTACGAGTCGGTCCAGTGAATCCGAGGCGAACGAATTCGGGAACCTCTGAATCCGGATTGTTACTTGAGGTTCCCTTGAGGTTCTATGGTCCCGCTCACATTCGAGCTACGGATTTCGTAGCGGCGTGATCACCTTTCGTCCGCCGCCCGGGCGCCGCCGACCCGGGGCTGCTGCCCCGTTTCCGGCGTGTCACACTCGTGGCATGCGCGTGTACCTCGGCTCGGACCATGCCGGCTACGAACTCAAGAACCACCTCGTCGAGTGGCTCAAGGAGGCGGGCCACGAGCCCGTCGACTGCGGGCCGCACATCTACGACGCCCAGGACGACTACCCGCCCTTCTGCCTGCGGGCGGCCGAGCGTACGGCCGCGGACCCCGACGCCCTCGGCATCGTGATCGGCGGCTCCGGCAACGGCGAGCAGATCGCCGCGAACAAGGTGAAGGGCGTGCGCGCGGCGCTGGCCTGGAGCGAGGAGACGGCGTCGCTCGGCCGTCAGCACAACAACGCCAACGTGGTGGCCGTGGGTGCGCGCATGCACAGCACGGAGGAGGCCACGAAGTTCGTCGAGGTGTTCCTCGCCACCCCGTTCTCGGGTGACGAGCGCCACATCCGCCGCATCGACATGCTCTCCGACTACGAGACCACGGGCGACCTGCCCCCGATCCCGGCGCACCACCCCCAGTCCTGAGCCCCGGCCGGCCTGGTATCCGGCCCCGCTCCTCCCGCCCGCCCTCCGGCCCGCCTCGACGGGCCGGAGGGCGGGCGTCGTCACGGCGGCCGTTTCCGTAGGCTGGACGAGTGGACCGTGGGGCCCGCCCCCGGCGACGAAGAGGAAAGGACGGCCCCGCCTTGCCCGAAGGGCACACCATTCACCGGCTGGCCCGGGACTACGCCGAGCGCTTCCTGCACACGGCCCCCCGCGTCACCAGCCCCCAGGGCAAGTTCTCCGACGCCGCCGCCCTCCTGGACCGCGCCGAGCTGACCGCCACCGAGGCCCACGGCAAGCACCTGTTCCTCCGCTTCCGCGACACCGACTGGGTCCACATCCACCTCGGCCTCTTCGGCAAGGTCGGCTTCGGAGACGCCCCGGCGCCCCCGCCCACCGACACCGTCCGCCTCCGCCTCGCCACCGACACGGCGTACGCCGACCTCCGCGGCCCCACCACCTGCGCCCTGATCACCGACGCGGAGAAGCGGGCCGTCCACGACCGCCTCGGCCCCGACCCGCTGCGCGAGGACGCCGAGCCCGGGGCGGCGTACCGGAAGATCTCGCGCAGCCGTACGACGGTCGCCGCCCTGCTGATGGACCAGAAGACCGTGGCCGGCGTCGGCAACGTCTACCGCGCTGAGGTCCTGTTCCGGCACGGCATCGACCCCTACCGCGCCGGCCGCGACATCACCCCGGCCGAGTGGGACGCGATCTGGTCCGACCTCGTCGCGCTGATGCGCGAGGGCGTGCGCGACAACCGGATCGACACCGTACGGCCCGAGCACACCCCGGAGGCCATGGGCCGCCCGCCCCGCGTCGACGACCACGGCGGCGAGGTGTACGTCTACCGCCGCGCCACCCAGCCCTGCCACGTCTGCGGCGACGAGATCCGCACCGCCGGCCTCGCCGCCCGCAACCTCTTCTGGTGCCCCACCTGCCAGAAACGCTGACCCGGGCAAGGCGCCGGAAGAAAAGCCGGGAGAAGCGCCGGAAGAAGAGCTAGCTAGAAGCCGTGCGGCAGCCACGGCGCCACCGCCGACCCGAACCCCACCGACGCCTCCGCCAGCGCACCGCCGCGCAGCTCCCGCACCCGCCCGGCCGCCGCCAGCGAGGCCAGCGACACCCCGCCCAGGTACGCCGCCCCCAACTCCCGTACCGAAAGGGACAGTTCCGCGGCCTGCGTCGTACGCTCGCAGGTCGCCCCCTTGGCGTCCCCGGTCAGCCGCCAGCGCCCCGCGTTCCAGGGGCAGAAGGCGTCCTCCACCTCCAGGACGACGTCCACCGGCGTCTGGTACGTCCGCGAGGCCAGCGCCGTACCGACGTCGACCAGCCGCACGAAGCACTCGTCCCGCACCCGCGGCCGGCAACGGCGGATGTCGGAGACCAGGTGCTGCCAGCTGTCGTCCACCGGCCGCGCCTCCACCGCCACGGTCGTCATCAGGTCGATGCCGCACAGGAAGCGCCACAGCGCCGCCTCCGTCGCGGGATCGAGCGCGGCGAGGTCCGCCACCCGCACCGTGCCGTCGGCGCCGCCCTCGGTCCAGCCGGCCTCGGTGCGGAACCGCGCGTACCCGGTGACCTCCCCGTCCCGCTCCGCGACCACGCACTGGAGCGCCGACGCCCCGCCGCGCGCGATCTCGGTGTCCAGCAGCCCGGCCCGCTCCCAGCCGGGCCGGCGGACCAGCATGCCGGGCCGGCGCGGCACCAGCGCCGCGTACACCGCCTCGCACGCGTCCAGGACGTCGGCCGGCGCCGCGTACCGCAGCCGTACGTCGTCGGTGCCGGGCGGCAGGTCGAGGGTGACCCGGCTGGTGTCGATCTGCGCGGACAGCCGGTAGGTCGCGGCGCCGTAGCCGAAGCGGCCGTAGATCGCCGGCTCGGACGCGGTCAGCACCGCCAGCGGTTCGCCCAGCGCGCGGGTGTCGTCCAGCTGCCGGCGCATCATCGACGTCAGCACCCCGCGCCGCCGGTGCGTGGCCGCCACGCTCACCATGGTGACGCCCGCCGCCGGGACCGCCGCCCCGCCCGGCACGGTCATCCGGAAGGCGAACGACCCCGTCGTGCCGACGATCCGGTCCCCGTCCCAGGTGGCCAGACCCCGGTCGAAGTCGAGCAGGGAACGGTGCAGTTCGCGGTCCTCGGGCTGCGCGGGCGGCCAGCCGAACGCGCGGTACAGGGTGCCGTACCACTCGTCCCAGTCGGCCTCGCGCAGCACCCTCAACACGGTTCCCCGGTCAGTCTCCATGCGCCATGCCTAGCAAGACAGCGCGGGGTGGGCCAGCGAATTTCTCCCGGACGGGGACACGCGGGCGCCAGGTGGCGTTCACTGAGGAGCGAACCTGTGAAACGCAGCCCGCACGGGGGACAAGTGGGACCTCCCGTGCCAAGCGGCCGGTGCGATCGATAGGGTCCCGAACTAATGGCAGCAGGACGAGAGACGCGCGCGAAGGCCGACACGCTCACGGCCCGGTGGAAGATGCAGTGGCACCGGGCCCGCGTCGGCCTGCGCAAAAGCGCCGTCGACTACTTCCGCGGCGACGGCTCCGACTGGATCGCCTTCGCCGGACTGCTGCTCACCGTCCCCGTCCTCGCGGCCCTCACCCTGTTCGACTCCGTGTGGTGCTCCCCGGCCATGCTGGTGCTGCCGATCGTCGCGGGCGGGCTGCTGCTGCGCCCGGCGAGCCTGCTCGGTCTGTACGCGGCGGCGGCCACCGCGCTGATCGTGGAGTCGGTGCGGCTCGGCCCGTACACCGAGGGCCCCTCGCGGGTCACCCCGGGCGTGGTCCTGGTGGTGGCCGCCTGCGGCTTCTTCGGCCTGCTCACCGCCCAGTTCCGCAGCCGCGTCGGCGTGCCCTGGCGGCGCGGCGGCACCATGCTGTTCGACCTGCGCGAACGGATCCGGGTGCAGAGCAAGCTGCCCAAGCTGCCGCAGGGCTGGCACCACGAGATGGCGCTGCGCCCGGCCGGCGGCCAGTCGTTCTCCGGCGACTTCGTGGTGGCCGCCCGCACCAACGGCGGCCGCACCCTGGAGGTCGTCCTCACCGACGTCTCCGGCAAGGGCATGGACGCCGGCTCGCGCGCCCTGCTGCTGTCCGGCGCCTTCGGCGGCCTGCTGGGCTCCCTGCCCCCGCACGCCTTCCTCCCGGCCGCCAACGGCTATCTGCTGCGCCAGGACTGGGAGGAGGGCTTCGCCACCTCCATCCACCTCGTCCTGGACCTCGACTCCGGGGACTACGAGCTGTACTCCGCGGGCCACCCGCCGGGGCTCCAGCTGAGCGCGGGCACCGGCCGCTGGGAGGAGAAGTCCGCCGAGGGCCCGCTCCTGGGGGTGTACGACGGCGCCCAGTTCGACTCCGTGAAGGGCTCGCTGCGCCCCGGCGACGTGCTGATGCTGTTCACCGACGGCCTGGTGGAGACCTCCGACCGGGACATCGTGGAGGGCATCGACCGCCTCACCGGCGAGGCCGACCGCTATGTCGCCGGCGGCTTCCACGGCGCCGCCTGGCATCTCATCGAGGCCGTCGCCAAGGACGTCAACGACGACCGCGCCCTGCTCCTGATCTGCCGCGAGTCCTCGGCCCACGCCCGCTGACACACTGGGCGCATGACCGACACACCGCCCGCGACGCCCGGGCTCCTCACCCTCGCCGAGGTCGAGGCCGTGGCCCGGGCCGCGCACGAGGGGCAGAGAGACAAGGCGGGACGGCCGTACGCCGAGCACCTCGCCGCCGTGGCGAACGGCGTGCGCGCCCGCGGGGGCGACGCCGAGCAGATCGCGGCGGCCTGGCTGCACGACTCCGTCGAGGACGCCGCCCTCGGCCGCGACTGGCTGGCCGGGGCCGCCCTCACCCCGCGCACCAAGGCCATCGTGGACGCCGTCACCAAACGACCGGGGGAGGAGCCGGCGGCGTACGCCCTGCGCATCCTCGACACCCCGGGCGCCCTGCTGGTGAAGGAGGCGGACCTGGCGCACAACGCCGACCCGGCACGGCTGGCCGTCCTGGACGAACCGACCCGGAAACGGCTGACCGAGAAGTACGCGACCATGCGCGCACTTCTCGGCCTGGATCAGCACTGACGCGGATGTGAACCGGAACGGACAGGGGTGAGGCCGGTCAGACCGTGGCCTTCTCGCGCTCTTGCTGCCCACGCTCCCGGGCCAGCCGGGCGGCGTCCTGCTTGAACGCCCACTCCATCCTCGGCTCCATCGCGAACCGGAAGACCCGTCGCACCGGCGCGGTGCACAGCAGGGTGACGGCGGCGCCCGCGATCAGGGTCACCAGGATCTCGCCGAGCGGGCGGTGCAGCCAGGCGTGGTCGAACCAGCCCCGGTAGTCGGCGAACTTCACCAGGAAGCCGTGCAGCAGATAGCCGCAGATGGTGCCCGCGCCCAGCGTCGTGAACCACGTCTTGCGGCCGGGCACCCAGGCGAAGAAGCAGGCCGTCAGCAGCAGCGAGCAGGCCATCATCGCGAGCGTCATCACCGGCCCGCACCACCAGGGCGCGCCCAGCTCCTGCGCCGAGTCGCGGTGGTAGAACCACGCGGTGTTCATGCGCGGCACCGCCCACCAGCCGACCAGCAGCGCGGCGGCGAACACCGGCACCGCGGCGATCCGCACCGAGCGGCGGCGCACCAGCTGGAAGTGCTCCGGCTTCATGTTCAGGCCGAGCACGAAGTACGGCAGGAACTGGAGCACCCGCTGGAGATCGAGGTCGTCGCCGATGCTCGGGGTGAGCGAGGCCAGCATGGCGATGACGAGGGCCACCGGCAGCGGGTGGCGCACCAGTTTCCAGATCGGCGTGGTCAGCCGCCAGACGAACAGCGCGCACAGGAACCAGGTCAGGTACCAGGGATCGAGCAGGCTGATCTGCTCGTGGGAGCCCGTGACGAGGCGGTTGAACAGGGGGTACGCCGTCTCGAAGACGACGTAGGGCACCAGGACTCCGGTGATCAGCCGCTTGAGCCGGTCCGGGCGCATGTCGAAATTGCGCGAGAAGAAGCCGGAAATGATGATGAACGCCGGCATGTGAAAGCTGTACACGACCGTGTACAGGCCCTCCAGGATGCGGCTGTCGCCCTTCAGCGGCTCCCACGAGTGACCCATCGCGACGAGCACGATCGCCAGGTACTTGGCGTTGTCGAAGAACGCGTCGCGCTGTTTGCCGCCGGGTCTCGCCGCCTGCTGCGGCCGTTCCTGCGTACCCACCGGGGTGCGCGGTCCGGGCACTCCCGGCGCCGGCGGCTGGGCCGGGGGGAGCGGCTGCGGGGTCTGGCCGAGGGAGGAGGCGGCGTCAAACATCTCAGGCACCCTAGCGTCGTCTGCGGGATTCCGTAAAACCCCGTGCAGTCATTTCCGGTTATTACCTGCGACTGCCCGCGAATTTAACGGACTTGCCGTCCGCGACCGCGTGACGGTGCCCACACAAAAGCCCGTCGTTCACCCATGATGTCTGGATTCATCCCCATCAAGTGGGGCATACGGCGTCTCTGTGCGATCAATTTGAATTACCTGCGCGCAAGTTGTGTGGAGCCGGAAACGAAGTCGCGTAATTCCCGCCGGAGTCCCGGGCGGGCGCCTGTCGAATTGCTGTGCGGGGCGTCGCCCGGGCCGGGACGGCGTGTCCGACATCATGTCAGGAGCCGCATGGACCAGGCCTGTTGGTGGCACGATGGTTCTGGCGGGGGTGCGGGCCGTGCCCCCGGGCCGGGAGAGGGACCGACCGAGGGTGTGATCAGTTGTGGCCATTTCACTGTCTGTGGTGCTGCTGTTGGCGGTCATCCTGGTGGTGCTCATAAGGGGGAAGAACCTCAAGCCCGGACCGGCCGTCGTGGCGATGCTCTTCGGCTTCTTCCTGGCCTCCAGCGGCATGGCGCCGTCCATCAACCGGTTCCTGAACTCGATAGCGGACTCGATCTCCGCGATCAAGTTCTGACCGGCTCCGCGATCAAGTTCTGACCGGCCGGGACCCCGCCGGGGCCGGTGCCCCGGCACCACCGCTCGTGGCGCGCCGCTCCTGGTGCGCCGCTAGTGGTGGCTAGTGGTAGAGGTGCCGCTGCTCGGCCGGCTGCCGGCTGATGAACACCAGCCGGTCGAAGTCGACGGCCACCCCGCGCAGCAGCAGGTCCACCAGCGCGCGCGCCGACGACGCGTCGACCGGGGCCTCGCCGAACAGCGCCCGCCGGTACACCACCGAGGCGAGCAGGTCGACGAAGAGCTCGGGGTCCACGTCCGGCAGCAGGTCCCCCCGCTCGACGGCCCGCCGCACCGCGACCGCGGCGGCCGCCCGGCCCGGCCGCACGAGGCTGTGCAGCAGGTGCTCGTGCAGCTCGGGGTCGTCGGCGCAGTCGGCGATCAGCGGCGCGAGCACCCCGGCCGGCAGCCGCTCGTGCAGCACCTCGGCGAGGAGTCGCACGCTCTGGTGCAGATCGCAGCGGGTGCAGCCGTTGTCCGGGGCGGGCGGCACGACGAGGACCGAGGCGAGCGCGTCGATCACCAGCCGCTGCCGCCGGGGCCAGCGGCGGCGGATGGCGGCCTTGCTGGTACCCGCGAGCGCCGCCACCTTCTCCAGCGCGAAGCCGCCGTAGCCGTCCTCTCCCAGCAGCCGTACGGTGGCCGCCAGCACCGCGGCGTCGATCGCCGGATCCCGGGGCCGGCCGCCGGCCGCCGGGCTCATGCGGCGGCGTCCTGGGGGTACCAGCGCAGCTCCACGGTGTTGCCGTCCGGGTCGCGCACATAGACGGACTCCGCCGCCCCCCGGGCACCCCAGCGGGGCACGGGCCCCTCGACGACGTCGAAGGTGCCGGAGGCGACGACCTCCTGCCAGTCCAGCGGATCCACCACCAGGCAGATGTGGTCGACATTGGACTCGCCGCGCGGCCGCTCGACCAGGTCGATGACGGTAGTCGCGCTGACCCGCACCGAGGGGAACGGCACCTTCCCGGCCCGCCACTGCTCGACCCGCTCGCCCGCGAGCCCCAGCGGCCCGGTGTAGAACCCCAGTGCCCGCTCGACGTCCGCGACGTTGAGCACCAGGTGATCGAAGTCCTTGACCCGCATCGTGTCTCCCCCTTGCACCGGTCGAGCCGCACGGCCCGCGCCCGAGTTATGTTCCGTACCGGTACGGATCGTAAGAGCCTCATGGTCGTACGGCAAGAGGCGGGCCCGGTACGAACGAAGGCCCAGGGAGAGGAGAACAACCTCTCACCTGGGCCTTCGGCATCCAGAGCGGGCGGGTGTGGATGACGCCGACGTCGATCGACCGGTCCCACGTCTCGGCCGATCGTCCACGGAGGTCCGGCCCCGACCGCTGGTGTTCGCGCTTGTTGGTGTCAGCCGCTGGTGTCAGCCGCCGCACGCGGTCTTGACCAGTGGCCGGGCTTCTCTCGACGCTGCGCCTTCAGCAGGACTCGTCAAGCAGCAGCAAATTTCGTCCATCCTCCGAGACGAACTTGAAGGCGCAGTACAGCGGTTCCTCCGGCCATTCGGGACCTTCGACCTTGCCGCCAGGACCCTCATAGCGTCGACTGGCCTTCTCCCAGACGGCGGCGCGCTGCTCGGCTGGCACATCCTCCAGCTGAGTGCTGCCTCCGCGTCCCAACACCATCAGGTCGGCGCTGATCGCGAGTCGTCGGGCGACTCGTACGTCCAACTTCTTTCCGGTCAGGTGCCAGGTGCCCCCAGCCCAACCGTCGATCACGCCGGTATTCACGGCGGAGAGCCAGACCTCATGTGTGCTCCCGGGATCTAGAGAGTCCGTGATCTCTTTGAAGGTTGCACGATGCTCGCTCTTGGCCATGGATACAGTCTGGACTGCCACAGGCAGGTTGGTTCTCAAGGAGCCCATTGCCGCGAGCCTGCGAGGAAGAGTCCCGTAGATCGACAGGAACTCGGCGTCGGCATTCCTGAGCGCTGGTCGCAGGTAGTCGGCAGCGTCACCGACCAACTGCACGGCGGCCTCGAACCGACCGTTGGACAGAAGGCAGTGAGCCACGGAACGGAAGAGCGAACCGGTCACAGCCATGTTGTCCGACTGCTGAGCGGCGGACAACCCGCGGTCGGCCGCGATCCATGCAAGATCCGTTTCGCCGACCTTGTTCAACACCATGACGGCGCCCTGGTACGTCATCGCCATCAGCTCTCGCGCTCGCTCGCGGTCCCGGCCTTGCTGGGCTTGGGCGGTGATGAGCACGTCAGCCAGTACGCCGGCCGAAGGGGCACGTGGGGGATGCGGAGGTCTGATCAGCCTCCGGGACAAACGAAGGCCCAGGGAGAGGAGAACAACCTCTCACCTGGGCCTTCGGCATCCAGAGCGGGCGACGGGAATCGAACCCGCGTAGCTAGTTTGGAAGACTAGGGCTCTACCATTGAGCTACGCCCGCAGCGCTGCGCCGCAGGTCGGTGACCGCGGCACGAAGGCATCGTAGCGGGTCGCCCGTCCATTGGGCCAACAGGTTCGGATCACGAACACCACGCGCCCCGCCTCGAAGAATGCGGCCGACGCGGGCCGTTCCGCCATGTACCCTACGTGTCGCACCAGACGGGGTGTGGCGCAGCTTGGTAGCGCGTCCGCTTTGGGAGCGGAAGGCCGTGGGTTCAAATCCCGCCACCCCGACCACCAGCCGACCAGCGGCCCGCGCGTCGTGATGGTCGCCTTTTGGGGCGCCGACCGCCTGCGGTTACTATGCAAGCTGCGCGCCCGTGTGACCCCGGCCCCCACGGCCTACGTAATCCTCCGGGCGGCGAATCCGCCGGACCTGTCTGGCTCGGCAGAACCCAAGCAGTCAGCCACAAGGAGACCGAACCGTGAAGAGCGCCGTGGAGACCCTGAACCCGACCCGGGTTCGGCTCACTGTCGAGGTGCCCTTCGAGGAGCTCAAGGACAGCCTCGACGCGGCGTACAAGAAGATCAACCAGCAGGTCACGGTGAAGGGCTTCCGCAAGGGCAAGATCCCTGCCCGCGTCATCGACCAGCGGTTCGGCCGCGGTGCGGTCCTGGAGGAGGCGGTCAACGACGCGCTCCCGAAGTTCTACACCGAGGCGGTCAACGAGGCCGAGCTGAACGTGCTCGGCCAGCCCGAGGTGGACATCACCGAGCTGAAGGACGGCGAGACGCTGAACTTCACCGCCGAGGTCGACGTCCGCCCGGCCCTGGAGATCCCGGACTACTCCGGCATCGAGGTCGAGGTCGACGCCGTCGAGGTCACCGACGAGGACGTCGAGAAGTCGGTCGAGCAGCTGCGCGAGCGCTTCGCCTCCACCTCCCCGGTGGAGCGGGCGGCCGAGGACGGCGACGTCGTCACCATCGACCTGGAGGCCAAGGTCGACGGCGAGGTGCTGGAGGACGGCATCGCCAACGGCGTCTCCTACACCATCGGCTCCGGTGAGCTGCTCGACGGCATCGACGAGGCCGTCAAGGGCCTGTCCGCCGGCGAGGAGGGCACCTTCACCTCCGAGCTGAAGGGCGGCTCCGCCGCGGGCAAGGAGGCCGAGGTCACCGTCAAGGTCACCGAGGTCGCCAAGCGTGAACTGCCCGAGCTGGACGACGAGTTCGCGCAGCTCGCCTCCGAGTTCGACACCCTGGACGAGCTCAAGGCCGACAGCCGCAAGCGCCTCGCGAACATGAAGCAGTTCGACCAGGCCACCCAGGCCCAGGAGCGCGTCCTGGAGAAGCTCCTCGAGCTGGTCGAGGTCCCGGTCCCCGAGAAGCTGCTCGAGGACGAGATCAACACCCGCAAGCACAACCTGGAGCACCACCAGCTCGCGCAGATGGGTCTGACCCTCGACAAGTACCTGGAGATCCAGGGCAAGACCGCCGAGGAGTTCGAGACCGAGACCCGCGAGGCCGCGGTCAAGGGCATCAAGACCCAGTTCGTCCTGGACGAGCTGGTGAAGAAGGAGAACCTGAACGTCAACCAGGAGGAGCTCACCGAGCACCTCATGCGGCGTGCGGCCTCCTCCGGCATGTCCCCCGACCAGTTCGCCCAGGCCGTCGTCGAGGGTGGCCAGGTGCCGCTCCTGGTCGGCGAGGTCGCCCGCGGCAAGGCCCTGGCCATCGTGGTCGAGGCCGCCACGGTGAAGGACACCAACGGCGAGACGGTCGACCTCAGCGACGAGGACGAGGAGACCGAGGCCGGCGCCGGGGAGACCGAGGCCGCCGCCGAGGAGACCACCGAGGGCTGAACCGCCCCGCGGCGCCCGTGAAGGACGCCAGGACGGGCCCTGGGGACGTGTTCCCCGGGGCCCGTTCGCCTACCCGGGGACGTGCCGCGTCCCGATGGCGCTACGCCCCCGGCGAACACTCCTATCTCCGGGATTCCCCGAACGGGCCCGAGCGTTAGGGTCCATGAGTACGGGGGCAGGGGAGTCTTCTGAAACCCCAAGCCTCCGGCAGGACGACGTGAGACGGCCCGGCGCCGTCGTGAGACGAGCAGGTGGATACGTGACGAATCTGATGCCCTCCGCCGCCGGCGAGCCCTCCATCGGTGGCGGCCTCGGCGACCAGGTCTACAACCGACTGCTCGGCGAGCGGATCATCTTCCTCGGCCAGCAGGTCGACGATGACATCGCCAACAAGATCACCGCGCAGATGCTGCTCCTTGCCGCCGAGCCGGACAAGGACATCTACCTCTACATCAACAGCCCCGGCGGCTCGGTGACGGCCGGCATGGCGATCTACGACACCATGCAGTACATCCCGAACGACGTGGTCACCATCGCGATGGGCATGGCGGCCTCCATGGGCCAGTTCCTGCTCACCGGCGGTGCCGCCGGCAAGCGCTTCGCCCTGCCGCACGCGGACATCATGATGCACCAGGGCTCCGCGGGCCTCGGCGGTTCGGTCACGGACATCAAGATCCAGGCCGAGTACCTGCTGCGCACCAAGCGCCGCATGGCGGAGCTGACCGCGCGGCACTCCGGCCAGACCTTCGAGACGATCACCCGGGACGCCGACCGCGACCGTTGGTTCACCCCGGAAGAGGCCAAGGAGTACGGTCTCATTGACGAGATCATCACGAACGCCTCGGGTGTTCCGGGAGGCGGCGGCACCGGTGCCTGACCGGCCCGGCCGCGCCACGCACCGCCACCACCCACGCCCCCAGAACGCCACCAGGACGGTGAACATCCCATGAGCAACTTCCCCGGCACCGCCAGCGGCATGTACGAAGGGCCCCGGCCCGACGCCCGCTACGTCATCCCGCGCTTCGTCGAGCGCACCTCCCAGGGCATCCGCGAGTACGACCCGTACGCGAAGCTCTTCGAGGAGCGCGTGATCTTCCTGGGCGTCCAGATCGACGACGCCTCCGCCAACGACGTCATGGCGCAGCTGCTGTGCCTGGAGTCGATGGACCCCGACCGGGACATCTCGATCTACATCAACAGCCCCGGCGGGGACATGACCGCCCTGACGGCGATCTACGACACGATGCAGTTCGTGAAGCCCGACATCCAGACGGTCTGCATGGGCCAGGCGGCCTCCGCCGCGGCCGTCCTGCTGGCCGCCGGCACCCCCGGCAAGCGCATGGCGCTGCCCAACTCCCGGGTGCTGATCCACCAGCCGGCCGGCTCCACCGGCCGCGGCCAGCTCTCCGACCTGGAGATCATCGCCAAGGAGTTCACCCGGATGCGCGAGCAGCTGGAGAACATGCTGGCCAAGCACTCGAACCAGCCGCTGGAGAAGATCCGCGAGGACATCGAGCGCGACAAGATCCTCACGGCCGAGGAGGCGCTGGAGTACGGCCTCGTCGACCAGATCATCTCCACCCGCAAGCTGAACAACGCCGAAGTCCGCTGACGCGGAGCGGCACGCTCTCAGCCCCCCTCGGCAGGGCTCACGGCAAAGTGAACCCTGCCAAGGGGGGCCCGAACATCGGGCCCGGCAAGGTACCGTCGGACATAAGGCAGCACCAGGAGCCGCTGGACCGCAGTGTCCAGGTGGCTCCCAGGCGAAGGGGAAGCACACCGTGGCACGCATCGGTGACGGCGGCGATCTGCTCAAGTGCTCGTTCTGCGGCAAGAGCCAGAAGCAGGTCAAGAAGCTCATCGCAGGGCCCGGTGTGTACATCTGCGACGAGTGCATCGATCTCTGCAACGAGATCATCGAGGAAGAGCTCGCGGAGACCAGCGAGGTGCGCTGGGAGGAGCTGCCCAAGCCCCGCGAGATCTACGAGTTCCTCGAGGGCTACGTGGTCGGCCAGGAGGCCGCCAAGAAGGCCCTGTCGGTCGCGGTGTACAACCACTACAAGCGGGTCCAGGCGGGCGAGAACGGCGGCGCGAGCGGCCGGGACGACGCCATCGAGCTGGCGAAGTCCAACATCCTCCTGCTGGGCCCCACGGGCTCCGGCAAGACCCTCCTCGCGCAGACCCTGGCGCGCATGCTGAACGTCCCGTTCGCCATCGCCGACGCCACGGCGCTGACCGAGGCGGGCTACGTCGGCGAGGACGTCGAGAACATCCTGCTGAAGCTGATCCAGGCCGCCGACTACGACGTCAAGAAGGCCGAGACCGGGATCATCTACATCGACGAGATCGACAAGGTGGCCCGCAAGAGCGAGAACCCGTCGATCACCCGCGACGTCTCCGGCGAGGGCGTGCAGCAGGCCCTGCTGAAGATCCTTGAGGGCACCACGGCCTCGGTGCCGCCGCAGGGCGGCCGCAAGCACCCGCACCAGGAGTTCATCCAGATCGACACGACGAACGTGCTGTTCATCGTGGGCGGTGCCTTCGCCGGCCTGGAGAAGATCATCGAGGCCCGGGCGGGCGCCAAGGGCATCGGCTTCGGCGCCACGATCCTCTCCAAGCGCGAGCTGGAGGCCAAGGACGTCTTCGAGGACGTCATGCCGGAGGACCTGGTCAAGTTCGGCATGATCCCCGAGTTCATCGGCCGTCTGCCGGTGATCACCTCGGTGCACAACCTGGACCGCGAGGCGCTGCTGAAGATCCTGGTGGAGCCGCGCAACGCCCTCGTCAAGCAGTACCAGCGCCTGTTCGAACTCGACGGCGTGGAGCTGGACTTCGAGCGCGAGGCCCTGGAGGCCATCGCCGACCAGGCCATCCTGCGCCAGACCGGCGCCCGGGGCCTGCGCGCCATCATGGAGGAAGTCCTCCAGGGCGTCATGTACGAGGTCCCCTCCCGCAAGGACGTGGCCCGCGTCGTCATCACCGCCGACGTGGTCCTCTCCAACGTCAACCCCACCCTGATCCCGCGCGACGCGCGCGGCCGGGGCTCGGGGGAGCAGAAGACGGCGTAAGCTCCGCGCACGCCGAAGGGGCCCCGGTCACCCGACCGGGGCCCCTTCGCATGCCCTGGGGCTTACGGGGTCAGGCCTTCACCCGCACCTCGTTGCGGAACTTGGCCGCCAGTTCGGCGTCCGCCGCGGGGTCGCCGGACCGGCCCGCCGCGAGCATCGCGACATCCATCGGCATGACCATGCCGAGCGTGCTGCGGTCACCCCAGATGCAGAAGTCGAACGACATCTCCTTGGGGCCCGTGCTGTCGGTGTTCGCGCCCTTGGCCTGCTGGCACTTGAGGACCGCGCCGTCGAGCGAGGCCGGCTTGTACTGCTTCGGCTCACCGACCAGGGTGTACTTGTCGGTGCTGCTGTCCTTGGAGCTCTCGCTCTTCAGGTAGGCGAACATCGCGTCGACGGTCTTCTCGGGGTCGTCGATCGTCCCGTAGACGCCGCCGAACTCGATGATCTTCTGGCCCAGCGGGTTGGAAGCGTCCCCGGACTTGTACTCGGCGCTGACGTCCTGCGGGTTGTGCACGCCCCACTTCTCGGCGTCCTTGAGGTCGCTCGAGGTCATCGTGTCGCTCTTGCTCGAACCGCGCTTGTACTCCGTCAGCACCGTCGCCGGGGTCGTCAGCTTGTGCGGGCCGTCGTCCGCCATGCCACTGCTGCCGCCGCCGAGCAGGACGACCGCGCCGACCACGATCGCCGCCACGACCACGACCGCGCCGATGATCAGCCCCGTCTTCTTCCTGCCGCCCCCCGGCTGGGGGGTCTGGGGCATGCCGTAGGGCTGCTGGCCATAGGGGTTCGGCTGCTGGCCGTACGGGTTCTGCTGCGGGGGGACGCCGGGCTGCTGCGGGTAGCCGTACCCCGGCTGCTGCGGGGCCTGCTGGGGGTAGCCGTAGCCGGGCTGCGGCGGGGCCGGCGGCTGACCGTACGGGCCGGCCTGCGGCTGCTGGCCGTACGGACCCGGCTGCCCCGGCTGGCCGTACGGACCGGGCTGCCCCGGCTGGCCGTACGGGCCCGGCTGCTGGGGTGGCTGGCCGTACGGGCCCGGCTGGTTGCTGCTCATTTCTGGGATCCCCCTAGGACGTTTATATGTTCCTGACATCCTGGACCAGCGACCGAAGGCGCAGGGCACCGGGGGTCGCACCGTTACAGAACAAACGCGTTTCGGGACCGGCCCGTGACCCCTCTAAACTGAGCCCCGTGACCGAGAACGCTCAGCAGCAGCCACCCGCGCCCGACACCGAACTGCCGACCCAGTACGCGCCGGCCGATGTAGAGGGGCCGCTGTACGAGCGCTGGGTGGAGCGGGGCTATTTCGAGGCGGACGCGAAGAGCGACAAGCCGCCCTACACCGTCGTCATCCCGCCGCCCAACGTCACCGGCTCGCTCCACCTGGGCCACGCCTTCGAGCACACCCTCATCGACGCCCTGACCCGCCGCAAGCGCATGCAGGGTCACGAGACGCTGTGGCAGCCCGGCATGGACCACGCCGGCATCGCCACCCAGAACGTGGTCGAGCGCGAGCTGGCCAAGGAGGGCAAGTCCCGCCACGACCTGGGCCGCGAGGCCTTCGTCGAGCGCGTCTGGAAGTGGAAGGGCGAGTCCGGCGGCCAGATCTCCGGCCAGATGCGCCGCCTCGGCGACGGCGTCGCCTGGTCCCGCGAGCGCTTCACCATGGACGAGGGCCTCTCCCAGGCCGTCCAGACCATCTTCAAGCGCCTCTACGACGACGAGCTGATCTACCGCGCCGAGCGCATCATCAACTGGTGCCCGCGCTGTCTGACGGCCATCTCGGACATCGAGGTCGAGTACCAGGACGACGACGGCGAGCTCGTCTCCATGACGTACGGCGACGGGGACGACACCATCGTCGTCGCCACCACCCGCGCCGAGACGATGCTCGGTGACACCGCCGTCGCCGTCCACCCCGAGGACGAGCGCTACCAGCACCTGGTCGGCAAGCTGATCAAGCTGCCGCTGACCGACCGCTCCATCCCGGTCGTCGCCGACGCCCACGTCGACCCCGAGTTCGGCACCGGCGCCGTCAAGGTGACCCCGGCGCACGACCCGAACGACTTCGAGATCGGCCAGCGCCACGACCTGCCGTCCATCACCGTGATGGACGAGCACGCCGTCATCACCGTGCACGGCCCGTTCCAGGGCATGGACCGCCTGGAGGCCCGCTCCGCCATCGTCGCCGCGCTGCGCGCCGAGGGCCGGATCGTCGCCGAGAAGCGGCCCTACGTCCACTCCGTCGGCCACTGCTCGCGCTGCAAGACCACCATCGAGCCGCGCCTGTCCATGCAGTGGTGGGTCAAGGTCGGCCCGCTCGCCAAGGCCGCGGGCGACGCGGTCCGCGACGGCAGGGTCACGATCCACCCGCAGGAGATGGAGAAGCGGTACTTCGACTGGGTCGACAACCTCCACGACTGGTGCATCTCCCGGCAGTTGTGGTGGGGCCACCGGATTCCCGTGTGGTACGGCCCCGACGGCGAAGTCGTCTGCGTCGGTCCCGGCGAGGAGCCGCCCACCGGCGAGGGCTGGCACCAGGACACCGACGTCCTCGACACCTGGTTCTCCTCCGGCCTGTGGCCCTTCTCCACCCTGGGCTGGCCCGAGCAGACCGAGTCGCTCGCGAAGTTCTACCCGAACTCCGTGCTGGTCACCGGCTACGACATCCTCTTCTTCTGGGTCGCCCGGATGATGATGTTCGGCCTGTACGCGATGGACGGCACCCCGCCGTTCCACACCATCGCCCTGCACGGCATGGTCCGCGACCAGTTCGGCAAGAAGATGTCGAAGTCCTTCGGCAACGCGGTCAACCCGCTGGACTGGATGGACAAGTACGGCAGCGACGCCCTGCGCTTCACCCTCGCCCGCGGCGCCAACCCGGGCGTGGACGTGCCGATCGGCGAGGACTGGGTCCAGGGCTCGCGCAACTTCGCCAACAAGATCTGGAACGCGACGCGCTTCGCGCTGATGAACGGCGCGACGGTCGAGGGCCCGCTGCCGGCGCCGTCGGCGATGTCGGCGACCGACCGCTGGATCCTGTCCCGCCTCAACTCGGTGGTCGCCGAAGTCGACGCGTACTACGAGGACTTCCAGTTCGCGAAGCTCTCCGACACCCTCTTCCACTTCGCGTGGGACGAGGTCTTCGACTGGTACGTCGAGCTGTCCAAGACCGTCTTCCAGGCGGGCGGCGAGCCGGCCGAGGTCTCCAAGCGGGTCCTGGGCGAGGTCCTGGACGTCACCCTGAAGCTGCTGCACCCGGTGGTCCCGTTCGTCACGGAGACGCTGTGGACGACGCTGACGGGCGGCGAGTCGATCGTCATCGCCGAGTGGCCGGCCGACAGCGGTTTCCGCGACCCGGCCGCCGAGCAGGAGATCTCCGCGCTCCAGTCGGTCATCACCGAGGTCCGCCGCTTCCGCGCCGACCAGGGCCTCCAGCCGGGCCAGCGGGTCCCGGCCCGGCTCTCCCTGGACGGCACGGCGCTCGCCCCGCACGAGGCGGCCATCCGCCAGCTGCTGCGCCTCCAGCCCGAGGGCGACTCCTTCACGGCGACGGCCACCCTGCCGATCGCCGGGGCGGAGGTCGCGCTGGACCTCTCCGGCACGATCGACGTCGCCGCCGAGCGCAAGCGCCTGGCCAAGGACCTCGCCGCCGCCGAGAAGGAGAAGTCCCAGGCCACGGCCAAGCTCGGCAACGAGGCCTTCCTCGCCAAGGCCCCGGAGAACGTGGTGGACAAGATCCGCACCCGCCTGTCCAAGGCGGAGGAGGACATCGCCCGCATCCAGGCCCAGCTGGAGAAGCTGCCGCAGGCGTAGCCGTCCGTACGGCTCCGTACGACGCCGAAGGCCCCGGTACCGACAAGGCACCGGGGCCTTCGCCCACTCCTGTCCCCGGCCCTCCGTAGACTGGGACCCGTGAGCGACCTCCCGCACGACGACAACGGCCGGCCCGACCCCCTCGACTCCTTCGAGGAGATCATCGAGGCCGAGACCACCCGCGACCCCGACCTCGCCGTGATCGAGGCCGGCAGCCGCACCCTCCGGACGCAAGGGGGAGCGCCGACGGCCGACGTACCCGCGCGCCCCGAGGACCCGGAGGTCGACAAGGCGCTGCGCGAGGTCGAGGCCGAGCTGGCCACCCGCTGGGGCGAGACCAAGCTGGAGCCCTCGGTCGGCAGGATCTCCGCGCTGATGGACCTGCTGGGCGAGCCCCAGCGCTCGTACCCCTCGATCCACATCACGGGCACCAACGGCAAGACCTCCACCGCGCGCATGATCGAGGCCCTGCTCGGCGCCTTCGAACTGCGCACCGGCCGCTACACCAGCCCTCACGTCCAGTCGATCACCGAGCGGATCAGCCTGGACGGCGCCCCGATGAGCGCCGAGCGGTTCGTCGAGACGTACCAGGACATCAAGCCGTACATCGAGATGGTGGACTCCGCCCAGGAGTTCCGGCTGTCCTTCTTCGAGGTGCTCACCGGCATGGCGTACGCGGCCTTCGCGGACGCCCCGGTCGACGTCGCCGTCGTCGAGGTCGGCATGGGCGGCTCCTGGGACGCGACGAACGTGATCGACGCCGATGTCGCGGTCGTCACCCCGATCTCCCTGGACCACACCGACCGCCTCGGCGAGACCCCGGCGGAGATCGCCGGCGAGAAGGCCGGGATCATCAAGCAGGACGCGACCGTCATCCTGGCCCAGCAGCCGGTGGACGCCGCCCAGGTGCTGCTGAAGAAGGCCGTGGAGGCCGACGCCACCGTGGCCCGCGAGGGCCTGGAGTTCGGCGTCGTCGCCCGCCAGGTGGCCGTCGGCGGACAGCTGCTCACCCTGCGCGGCCTCGGCGGCGAGTACCACGAGGTCTACCTCCCGCTGCACGGCGCCCACCAGGCGCACAACGCGGCCGTGGCGCTCGCGGCGGTGGAGGCGTTCTTCGGCGTCGGCGCCCAGCGTGCCGAGCCGCTGGACATCGACACCGTCCGCAAGGCGTTCGCCGCCGTCTCCTCCCCGGGCCGCATGGAGGTCGTACGGCGTTCCCCCACCGTGGTGCTGGACGCGGCGCACAATCCGGCCGGCGCCGAGGTGACCGCCGAGGCGGTGCGCGAGGCGTTCGACTTCAGCCGGCTGATCGGCGTGGTCGGCGCGAGCGGCGACAAGAACGTGCGCGGGCTGCTGGAGGCCTTCGAGCCGATCTTCGCCGAGGTCGTCGTCACCCAGAACTCCAGCCACCGCGCCATGGACGCGGACGAACTGGCCGCCATCGCCGTCGAGGTCTTCGGCGACGAGCGGGTCCAGGTCGAGCCGCGGCTGCCCGACGCCCTGGAGGCCGCGATCACGCTGGCCGAGGAGGAGGGCGAGTTCGCGGGCGGCGGGGTGCTGGTCACCGGTTCCGTCATCACGGTCGGCGAGGCCCGGCTGCTGCTGGGCAAGGGCTGAGGAGTCCGACGTGCGTACGCTGTGTTCATCCACTCTGATCGGCGAGTTCTTCGTCATCGGCTTCGCCGGACTGGTCGCCATGAAGGACCCGAGCCTGTCGGTGTCGACCGTCTGGCTGGTCAGCGGCATCGCCATGGTGCTGTGCGTGCTGCTGTGCGGCGTGGTGACCCGGCCCGGCGGGGTCGCCCTCGGCTGGGCCCTCCAGATCGCCCTGATCGCCTCCGGCGTCTTCGTGCCCACCATGTACTTCATGGGCGCGCTGTTCGCGGCCCTGTGGTGGGCCTCGGTGCACTTCGGCCGGAAGATCGACGAGGCCAAGGCCCGGTTCGCCGCGCAGAGCGACTCCTCCACGCCTGACGCTGTGTGACAGGGGCGCGGACACGCCCTGTAACCTCGTCCCACCGCACACACGTTTCACGCGTAAGGAGTCCCCTCGTGAGCCAGCGCACCCTCGTCCTCCTCAAGCCCGACGCCGTCCGTCGCGGCCTGACCGGCGAGATCATCAGCCGTATCGAGCGCAAGGCCGGCTGGCAGATCACCGCGCTGGAGCTGCGCACCCTGGACCAGGAGACCCTGGAGCAGCACTACGGCGAGCACAAGGGCAAGCCCTTCTACGAGCCGCTGGTGGCGTTCATGGCCTCCGGTCCGGTCGTCGCCATGATCGTCGAGGGCGAGCGGGTCATCGAGGGCGTGCGCGCGCTCGCCGGCCCGACCGACCCGATCGTCGCCGCGCCGGGCTCCATCCGCGGCGACTTCGGTGTGATCGTCCGCGAGAACCTGATCCACGCCTCGGACTCCGAGGAGTCCGCCGAGCGCGAGGTGAAGATTTTCTTCCCCGGCCGCGCCTGATACCGGCGATCGAGGGAACGAGCGCCCCCGAACGCCCGTCTCCACAAGCGAGGCGGCCCGCCATCTGGTGACAATGACGGAGACCCTCGCGCAGTGTTCGTGCAGGCGCGTTTACGATAGAAGCCTTCACGTCACAGCACCCGCCTCGCCTGCCTGACATGCCCTCAAAAGCTCGGGAAGGCCAGATGAATCCGGATGGGGAACTCAATGTCGTTCATCGGCCGTGACATGGCTGTCGACCTCGGGACCGCCAACACGCTGGTGTACGTCAGGGGTCGCGGAATCGTACTGAACGAGCCGTCCGTCGTCGCGATCAACACCAACACCGGTGGCATCCTGGCGGTCGGCGCCGAAGCGAAGAAGATGATCGGCCGGACGCCGGGGAACATCGTGGCCGTCCGGCCGCTGAAGGACGGCGTGATCGCCGACTTCGAGATCACCGAGCGGATGCTCCGCTACTTCATCCTGAAGATCCACAAGCGGCGGTATCTGGCGCGTCCCCGGGTCGTCGTCTGTGTGCCCTCGGGCATCACCGGCGTCGAGCGCCGCGCGGTGATCGAGGCCTCCACCCAGGCGGGCGCCCGCCAGGTGCACATCATCGAGGAGCCCATGGCCGCGGCCATCGGCTCCGGCCTGCCGGTCCACGAGGCCACGGGCAACATGGTGGTGGACATCGGCGGCGGCACCACGGAGGTCGCGGTCATCTCCCTCGGCGGCATCGTCACCGCCCAGTCCATCCGCGTCGCGGGTGACGAGCTGGACAACGCGATCATCCAGTACATCAAGAAGGAGTACAGCCTTCTGCTGGGCGAGCGCACCGCCGAACAGATCAAGATCACCATCGGTTCGGCGTACGAACTCGAAGAGGACGAGCACACCGAAGTCCGCGGCCGGGACCTGGTGTCCGGGCTGCCCAAGACCGTCGTCATCTCGGCCGCCGAGGTCCGCAAGGCGATCGAGGAGCCGGTCAACGCGATCGTGGACGCGGTCAAGACGACCCTCGACAAGTGCCCGCCGGAGCTGTCCGGCGACATCATGGACCGGGGCATCGTGCTGACCGGTGGCGGCGCCCTGCTGCGCGGTCTGGACGAGCGGCTGCGCCGGGAGACCGGAATGCCGATCCATATCGCCGAGGACCCGCTGGACAGCGTCGCGCTCGGATCGGGAAAGTGCGTCGAGGAGTTCGAGGCGCTCCAGCAGGTGCTGGACGCCCAGCCGCGCCGATGACGCGGTACTTCGATTCCGCCGTACGAGACGTTCTCCTCTCGTGCGGCGGATCGTTGATATAGAGGCATAAGCTCCCCCCCAACGGGCCCCTTGGATTTGCGCCTTGGCATTGGCGCCAATTCCGAGGGCCCGACGAATTCCTACTTGAGGAAGGGCACGGCCGCCGCACGTGAGGGACACCAAAGAGAGCCGGCTGCTCCTGGTCCTGCTGATCGCCATCGCGTTCGCGTTGATCACCGTGGATATCCGAGGGGGCCGGAACTCCCCGGTCGACGGCGCCCGGCAGGCCGCGGCCGCCGTCTTCGGCCCGGTGGAGGACGGACTTTCCTCGGCGGTCGACCCGGTCGGCAACGCCATCTCCGCGGTCCGAGACTCGGGCAACCGGCACAGCAGGCTCGCCGAGCTGGAGAAGGAGAACGCGGCCCTCAAGGCGAAGCTCGGCAGCGACGACCGGACCCGCAGCCGGCTCGGCCAGCTCGACCGGATGCTGAAGCTCGCCGGCGAGGGCCAGTACGGCATCAAGGGCGCCCAGGTCATCGCCATAGGGTCCGCGCAGGGCTTCTCCTGGACCATCACCATCGACGTCGGCGCGAACGACGGCATCAAGCGGGACATGACCGTCCTCAACGGCGACGGCCTGGTCGGCCGGGTCACCACGGTCGGCCCCGACACCTCCACCGTGCTGCTCGCCAACGACCCGGACTTCACCGTCGGCACCCGTCTGGAGGGCAGCGACGAGCTCGGCTTCGCCTCCGGGCAGGGCGACCGCCCGCTGCGCGTGGAACTCCTCAACGGCAAGGCGGAGGTGAAGAGGGGCGACCGGCTGGTCACCTTCGGCTCCGAGTCCGACAAGCCGTTCGTGCCGGGCGTGCCGGTCGGCGTGGTCTCCCGCGTCGATCCCTCCGGCGGCGGTCTGACCCGCACCCTGTACGTCACCCCGTACGTCGGCTTCACCAAGCTGGACGTCGTCGGCGTGGTCGTCCAGGGCCCGAAGAAGGACCCGCGCGACGAGGTACTGCCGGCCAAGCCCAAGCCGGTGCCGACGCCGACGGTGACCGTCACCGTCACCCCGTCGGCGGACGCGAACGGGAACGGCGGCAACTCCGGCTCGAACGCGGGCGACCGCTCGCAGAACGACTCGTCGCAGAACTCGTCACAGAACGACACTTCGCACAACGACCAGCAGCCGTAGGAGCTGAATCCCCATGCGTGTCAACCGGATCCTGCTCTCCGTACCGCTGGTCGTGGTCGCGCTGGTGATCCAGGTGAGCGTCCTCGCCCGCCTCCATCTGCCGGGCGCCGTCCCCGACCTGCTGCTCCTCACCGTCCTCGGCCTCGCCATGGTGTACGGCCATGTCGGCGGCGCCCTCGTCGGGTTCGCCGCCGGCCTGCTGGCCGACGTCGCCCCGCCCGCCGACCACGCGGCCGGCCGCTACGCCCTGGTGCTCTGTGTGACCGGCTACTTCGCCGGGCTGATCAAACCGGAGAGCGGCAAACTGAGGTCGGTGACCGGCCCGATGGCCGTGGTGGTCGCCGCCGCGATCGGCTCCACCCTGCTGTACGCCGGGGTGGGCGCCCTGGTCGGCGACACCGCCGCCCGCCATGTGGGCCTGCCCGGCCTGCTGGTCTCCGCCGCCCTGTACGACCTGCTGCTCGCCCCGTTCGTGGTCCCCGGGGTGATGTGGCTGGCCCGCCGCTGCGACAACGACCCGCTGGCCGAGACCGGCGCCACCGGCAAGGCGGCCGACATCTCCTCGGGCTGGCTGTCCTCCGGCACCGGCCTGCACATCGGCAGCCAGCGCGGGGCCCTCGGCGCCCTGAAGGCCAAGGCCCGCACCCGCTCCGCACGGGTCGGCCGCATCAAGGGGGTCAAGCGCCTGTGAGGGAACGACAGGCCCCCGGCGGTCCGGGGCGATTCACTCGAACGGGTCGGATTCCGCGGAACGCGGGCTCACAGGCTGATCGTTCATCATTCGTACGCACGCGGGCCGTTCGCACACACGCGCCGCGCACCCAGACGTCCGCGCACTGAGAGGGGGAGACAGCCGCAGTGACCAACATCCCCGAGACCGGTCGGACCCCACGGGTCCAGATCCGGCTCGTCGTGATCCAGATCCTCGTCCTCTCCCTCCTCGGCACGCTCGGCGGCCGGCTGTGGTACCTCCAGATCCGGGAGGGCGCCCAGTACCAGAAGGAGGCCTCCGGCAACCACGTGCAGCAGGTCGTCCAGCCCGCCGTCCGCGGCGAGATCCTGGACGCCCGCGGCGTCCCCCTCGCGGACAACGAGACACGTCTGGTGGTCTCCGCCTCCCGCACCGACCTGCTCAAGCAGAAGGACGACGGCAAGGCGGTCCTGACCAAGCTGGCCGGGGTCCTCGGCATGAAGACCGAGGACGTCATGCAGAAGGTCCGCCTCTGCGACGCCAAGACCCCCCAGCCGTGCTGGAACGGCTCGCCGTACCAGCCGATCCCGATCACCGACGAGGCCACGCCCCGGCAGGCCCTCCAGATCCGCGAGCGCTCCGAGGACTTCCCCGGCATCACCGCCGAGCCCGAGGCCGTGCGCCGCTACCCGGCCCCCGGCAAGTCCAACACCGCCCAGGTCCTCGGCTACCTCTCGCCGGTCACCGACGACGAGATCCAGAAGGCCAAGAACACCAGCTCGCCCTATCTGCGCTCGGACATGGTCGGCCGCTCCGGCCTGGAGCGGCAGTACGACAAGGAACTGCGCGGCAAGGCCGGTGTGACGCGCTACGAGGTGGACAACCTCGGCCGGGTCATCGGCAAGGCCAAGGCGGACGCGGCCCAGCCCGGTTCGAACCTGGTGACCAGCATCGACTCCCGCGTCCAGCGCGTCGCGGAGTACGAACTGGACAAGGCGATGAAGGCCGCCCGCCAGCAGTACGACTCCATCACCGGCGAGAACTACAAGGCCGACTCCGGTGCCGTCGTGGTGATGGAGGCCAAGACCGGCCGCATCGTCGCCATGGCCTCGGCCCCCACCTACGACCCGAACGTCTGGGTGGGCGGCATCTCCGCCAAGGACTACAAGGCCCTCACCGGCAAGGACTCCGACTACCCGCTGCTCAACCGGGCCATACAGGGTCAGGCCGCGCCCGGCTCGACCTTCAAGGTGATCTCCACGGCCGCCGCGGTCCAGGCGGGCTACCCGTGGGACGGCGGCTACCCGTGCACCAGCGACTACCGGGTGGGCAACCAGGTCTTCAAGAACTTCGAGGGCGAGAACTTCGGCGACATCTCGCTGGGCCGCGCCCTGGAGGTCTCCTGCGACACCGTCTTCTACGGGCTCGCCGACCGGGAGTGGAAGAAGGACGGCGGCATCAACCCCAAGAAGGGCCGGCCGAAGGACTACTTCTTCAAGACCGCCCACCAGTTCGGTCTCGGCAAGCCGACCGGCGTCGACCTGCCCAACGAGCTCGGCGGCCGCGTCCCCGACCGCCAGTGGAAGCAGGACTACTGGGAGGCCAACAAGGACTCCTGGTGCAAGACCGGCAAGAAGGACGGCAGTTACGTCGAGAAGATCGCCTACGAGAACTGCCTCGAAGGCAACAAGATGCGCGAGGGTGACGAGATCAACTACTCCATCGGCCAGGGCGACACCCTCGTCACGCCGATCCAGGAGGCGATGATCTACGGCGCCGTCGCCAACGGCGGCACCGAGTACGTCCCGACCATCGGCAAGGCGATCATCAGCCCCGACGGCAAGACCGTGCAGGAGATCAAGCCCCAGGTGCAGCGCAAGCTGCCGGTCACCCAGGCCACCCTCAAGGGCATGGACGACGCCTTCGCGGGCGTCATCACCCGGGGTACGGCGGCCTGGAAGTTCAGCGGCTGGCCCCAGGACAAGATCCCGCTGCACGGCAAGACCGGTACCGCGGAGGTCTACGGCAAGCAGACCACCTCCTGGATGGCCACCTACTCCAAGGACTACACGGTGATCATGACGATCGCCCAGGCCGGTACCGGTTCCGGCGCCTCCGGTGAGGCCGTGCGCAACATCTACAGCGCGCTCTACGGCGTCCAGGGCGACGGCTCCATCGACAACAAGAGGGCGCTGCTGCCCCAGCCGCAGGCGAGCCTGCCGAAGGTCCGCACGGACGGCACCATCGTCGCGCCACAGGTCCCCAAGGACGCTGCGAAGGACACCGAGGCCGCCCAGAAGAACAACCCGAGCAACGGCAGCGACCAGCAGCCCGCCGGCACCGCCCCGACCGACAACACCAACCGCAACACCCGAAGGCGGCCACGCCGGAAGCGGGGGAGCCGGAGGATGCCCTCATGACCGGCGTGAACAGCTTCTCCGTCTCCGGGTACGGCCCCGAGCGCGCCGGCTGGACCAGGTTCTTCGCCCGCGACTCCGTGACCCGCCGCCTGGACTGGCCCATGATGCTGGCCGCCCTCGCGCTGTCGCTGCTGGGCTCGCTGCTGGTGTTCTCGGCCACCCGCAACCGCACCGAGATCAACCAGGGAGACCCGTACTTCTTCCTGGAACGCCACCTGATGAACCTGGGCATCGGGGCCGCCCTGATGATCGGCACCCTCTGGCTGGGCCACCGCGCCCTGCGCAACGCGGTGCCGATCCTCTACGGCGCCTCCGTCATGCTCGCCCTGGTGGTGCTCACCCCGCTCGGCGCCACCATCAACGGCCAGCGCAACTGGATCGTGATCGGCGGCTTCTCCGTGCAGCCCGCCGAGTTCCTCAAGATCGCGATCATCCTCGGCATGGCGATGCTGCTGGCCGCGCGGGTGGACGCGGGCGACAAGCCCTACCCCGACCACCGCACGGTGGCACAGGCCCTCGGCCTCGCGGCCGTGCCGTGCATGATCCTGCTGCTGATGCCGGACCTCGGCTCGGTGCTGGCGATGGTGGCCATCATCCTGGGCGTGCTGCTCGCCTCCGGCGCCTCCAACCGCTGGATCTTCGGTCTGCTCGCCACGGGCGTGATCGGCTGCGTCGCCATCTGGCAACTGCACATCCTGGACCAGTACCAGATCAACCGCTTCGCGGCCTTCGCCAACCCCGACCTGGACCCGGCCGGTGTCGGCTACAACACCAACCAGGCCCGGATCGCCATCGGCTCCGGCGGGCTGACCGGAGCCGGGCTCTTCCACGGCTCGCAGACCACCGGCCAGTTCGTGCCCGAGCAGCAGACCGACTTCGTGTTCACGGTCGCGGGCGAGGAACTCGGCTTCCTCGGCGCCGGGTTCATCATCTTCCTGATCGGCGTCATCCTGTGGCGGGCCTGCCGGATCGCCCGGGACTCGACGGAGCTGTACGGAACGATCGTCGCCGCGGGCATCGTGGCCTGGTTCGCCTTCCAGGCGTTCGAGAACATCGGCATGACCCTCGGCATCATGCCGGTCACCGGTCTGCCGCTGCCGTTCGTGTCATACGGCGGGTCCTCGATGTTCGCTGTCTGGATAGCGGTGGGGCTGCTCCAGTCGATCAAGGTGCAGCGGCCCATGTCGGCCTGAGAAAACCGGCCCGGGAAAAACCGCCGCCCCGGGCCGGCGCCCACTGGTGCCGTGCCGGGCGTCGCGAGCCGGTGAACCTTTCCGGTCGCAGCACTAGATTCGGGTTCATGGCGGAGACGAAACGCGAGATCGAGCGCAAGTACGAAGCCGATGACAGCGGGCTGCCCGACCTGACCGGTGTCGGCGGGGTGGCGGCCGTCCTCGACCGGGGCCTGACGGAGCTGGACGCCACCTACTACGACACCGCCGACCAGCGCCTCGCCGCCGCCTCGGTCACCCTGCGCCGCCGCACCGGGGGCGCGGACGCCGGCTGGCACCTCAAGCTCCCGGTCGCCCGGGACGTCCGCGACGAGATCCGGGCCCCGCTGAGCGACACCCTCCCCACCGAACTCGCCGCCCTGGTCCGCTCCCGGGTCCGCGGCGCCGAACTGGTCCCGCTGGTCCGGCTGCGCACCGCCCGCTCCGTCCGCCACCTGGTGGACGCGGACGGCGCCCTGCTGGCCGAGGCGAGCGTCGACGCCGTGACCGCCGAACGGCTCACCACCCCGGGCCGTACCGAGAAATGGACCGAGATCGAGCTGGAACTGGCCGACGGGGGAGACCCGGCATTTCTCGACCGGGTGGAGAAACGGCTGGTCAAGGCGGGCGTACGGCCCTCCGCCGCGCCGTCCAAACTGGCCCGCGCGCTGGCCGCGACCGGCACCCGCCGAAGGCCTGCCGCGCCCGCCGAGCCGGTCACCGCGGGCGACCACGTCCTCGCCTACCTCCGCGCCCAGCGGGACGCCTTGGTCGCGCTCGACCCCGCCGTACGCCTGGACACCCCCGACACCGTGCACCGGATGCGGGTCGCCACCCGCCGCGCCCGAGGCACCCTGCGCACCTTCCGCGCCGTCCTGGACCGCGCCGCCACCGACCCCGTCGCCGCCGAGCTGAAATGGCTCGCGGGCGAACTGGGCGTCGACCGCGACCAGGAAGTGCTGGCCGACCGCCTCACGGCCTGGGCGCGGGCCCGGCGGGGCGGCGCCCACGGCCACCTCACCGGAGTCCTCGACTCCCCCCGCCACCTCGCCCTGCTGAACTCCCTCGACGCCCTCCTCGCGGACCCGCCGCTGCGCGAGGCCGCCGCGCGCAAACCCCGCAAGGTGCTCGGCAAGGCCGTGCGCAAGGACCTGTCGCGACTCACCACGCTCGTCGAGCGGGCGCTGCGCCTGCCCCCGGGCGAGGAACGCGACCTCGCCCTGCACGAGGCCCGCAAGAAGGCCAAGCGCGCCCGCTACGCCGCCGAGGCCGCCACCCCGGCCCTGGGCGCCCCGGCCGCCGCTCTCACCGCCGCCATGAAGTCCCTGACCACCCTGCTCGGCGACCACCAGGACAGCGTGATGGCCCGCAAGGCCCTGCGCGAGCTGGCCGCGGTGGCCCACGCGGCAGGGGAGAGCGCGTTCCCCTACGGGGTGCTCCACGGCAGGGAGGAGGCCCGGGCGGCGGCAGCGGAGGCCGAGCTGCCCGGCCGCTGGCGGGAGGCCGGTGCCCGCTTCCTTCGCTGACCGTTCGGAGGAGTCCTCCGGGCGGGTTACGCTGGATGGTCACCCCTGTCAGCTCATGAAGGTTCGCGAGATGCCTGTCGAGTCGGTTTTCCCGCAGCTCGAAGCTCTGCTCCCGCACGTGCAGAAGCCCATCCAGTACGTGGGTGGAGAACTCAACTCCACCGTCAAGGACTGGGACGAGTGCGACGTCCGCTGGGCGCTCATGTACCCGGACGCCTACGAGGTCGGTCTGCCCAACCAGGGCGTCATGATCCTCTACGAGGTCCTCAACGAGCAGGAGGGCGTGCTCGCCGAGCGCACCTACAGCGTCTGGCCGGACCTGGAGGCGCTGATGCGCGAGCATCGCGTCCCGCAGTTCACGGTCGACAGCCACCGCCCGGTGAAGGCCTTCGACGTGTTCGGGCTGAGCTTCTCCACGGAGCTGGGCTACACCAACATGCTCACCGCGCTGGACCTGGCCGGCATCCCGCTGGAGTCCAGGGACCGCACCGACGAGGACCCGATCGTCCTGGCCGGCGGCCACGCCGCGTTCAACCCGGAGCCGATCGCCGACTTCATCGACGCGGCGGTCATCGGCGACGGCGAGCAGGCCGTCCTGGACATGACCCGGATCATCCGCGAGTGGAAGGCTGAGGGCCGCCCCGGCGGCCGCGAGGAGGTCCTCTTCCGGCTGGCGAGGACGGGCGGGGTCTACGTCCCCGCGTTCTACGACGTCGAGTACCTGCCCGACGGCCGTATCGCCCGTGTCGTGCCGAACAAGTCCGGCGTGCCGTGGCGGGTGTCCAAGCACACCGTCATGGACCTGGACGAATGGCCGTACCCGAAGCAGCCGCTCGTCCCGCTGGCCGAGACGGTCCACGAGCGCATGTCGGTGGAGATCTTCCGCGGCTGCACCCGCGGCTGCCGCTTCTGCCAGGCGGGCATGATCACCCGCCCGGTGCGCGAGCGCTCCATCACCGGCATCGGCGACATGGTCGACAAGGGCCTGAAGGCCACCGGCTTCGAGGAGGTCGGCCTGCTCTCGCTGTCCTCCGCGGACCACTCGGAGATCGGCGACATCGCCAAGGGCCTGGCGGACCGCTACACGGACGACAAGATCGGCCTGTCGCTGCCCTCCACCCGCGTGGACGCCTTCAACGTCGACCTGGCCAACGAGCTGACCCGCAACGGCCGCCGCTCCGGTCTGACCTTCGCCCCCGAGGGCGGCTCCGAGCGCATGCGCAAGGTCATCAACAAGATGGTCTCGGAGGACGACCTCATCCGGACCGTGGCGACGGCCTACGGCAACGGATGGCGCCAGGTGAAGCTGTACTTCATGTGCGGCCTGCCCACGGAGACCGACGAGGACGTCCTCCAGATCGCCGACATGGCGACCCACGTCATCCAGAAGGGCCGCGAGGTCTCCGGCTCCAACGACATCCGCTGCACGGTCTCCATCGGCGGCTTCGTGCCCAAGCCGCACACGCCGTTCCAGTGGGCCCCGCAGCTGTCGGCGGAGGAGACGGACGCGCGCCTGGAGAAGCTGCGCGACAAGATCCGCGGCGACAAGAAGTACGGCCGCTCCATCGGCTTCCGGTACCACGACGGCAAGCCGGGCATCGTCGAGGGCCTGCTGTCCCGCGGCGACCGCCGGGTGGGCGACGTCATCCGCGCCGTCTACGAGGACGGCGGCCGCTTCGACGGCTGGCGCGAGCACTTCTCCTACGACCGCTGGATGGCCTGCGCCGACAAGGCCCTCGCCGGCCACGGTGTGGACGTCGACTGGTACACCACCCGTGAGCGCGGCTACGAGGAGGTCCTGCCCTGGGACCACCTCGACTCCGGCCTCGACAAGGACTGGCTCTGGGAGGACTGGCAGGACGCCCTCGACGAGACCGAGGTCGAGGACTGCCGCTGGACCCCCTGCTTCGACTGCGGCGTCTGCCCGCAGATGGACACCCACATCCAGATCGGCCCGACGGGCAGGAAGCTGCTCCCCCTGACGGTCAAGAACGCGGGCCCGGCACCGGCTTCGAGCGGGCACGCGCACTGAGGTGAGCGGGTCCGGGCGGGGCCGTTCGGTCCCGCCCGCAGCGGTCTTCGGGGTCAGTCCAGGTCGGCCTGCCACAGGTCGGGGCCGAAGACCTCGTACTGGATGTCGTGCGGGGCCACCCCGTGCTCGATCAGCCTGCCGCGTACCGCCTTCATGAAGGGGAGCGGGCCGCACAGGTGGTACACGGCGTCGTCGGCCAGGTCGACGGCGGTGGGGTCCATCAGTGCCTCGAAGACCCCGTCCACCGGTTCCATGCTGTGGGCGCCCTTCTCGTACCAGACGTACATCCGGGCGTTGCGCAGTGCCAGCACGTCGTTGACGACCTGGCGGCGCAGCGGGAACCGGCTCTCGTCGAGATCGGCGTGCAGCACGGTGATCGACAGCCCGGACTCGGCCGCCGCCAGGTGGGACAGCATGCCCGCCATGGGGGAGACGCCGATGCCCGCGCCGGCGAAGACCACCGGGCGCCCGGCGTCGTCGAGCACCACGTCGCCGTACGGCAGGGACAGCGACACCGTGTCGCCCACTCCCACCGAGTCGTGCAGCAGCGTCGACATCTCGCCGTCCGGGTCGCCGCCCTCGCCGCGCACCCGCTTGACGGAGAACTGGCGGTGTTCCCCGTCGTCGGCGCGGGTCAGGCTGTACTGGCGGGGCTGGAGCGTGCCGTCGGGCATCCGCATCCGCACGGTGACGTACTGGCCGGGCAGCGAGGTCTTCACCAGGCGGTCGTCGGTGCGCCGGACGACGAAGGTCACCACGTCGTCGCTCTCCGGGATCTTCCGCACCACCTGCCAGTCCCGCCACACCGTCTCCGGCCGGACCCCGCGCGCGCTGTACAGGCCGCGTTCCTGGTTGATCAGGGCGTTGGCCATGAGCCAGTACACCTCGTCCCAGGCCGCGGCGACCTCCGGGGTGACCGCGTCGCCCAGGACGTCGCCGATCGCCCACATCAGGTGGTCGTGGACGATCCGGTACTGGTCCGGGCGGATGCCGAGCGAGGTGTGCTTGTGGGCGATCCGGCACAGCAGCTGCTCCGGCACCCGCTCGGGACTCTCCAGCAGGGTCGTCGCGAAGGCGGCGACCGAGCCGGCGAGTGCCTGCTGTTGCCGGCCGTGGACCTGGTTGCCGCGGTTGAAGACACCGTCCATCAGCTCGGGGTGCTCGGTGAACAGGTGCTTGTAGAAGCGCTGGGCGATCTCGCCGATGTGCTCGGCGACGACCGGCAACGTCGCGGCTATGACTGGGCGCGACCGGTCGGAAAGCATGTGACTTCCTTCGGGGCCGCGGAAAGGTTCGCGGCCCCGGTACCCGTGGCGGCGTCGCCCGACACGTTCGCCCCCCTCGCCCACAAGGGGCGAATTGCCCGTAAAAAGGGTGGCCGCGAAGGGTGACCGGACGTCCCGTCCCACCCCTGGTCCACATCGCGGGAACCTCCGGGCGCGACGGCACGTACTCTTGGTAGGAGTACGACCGCTCTCACGAAGGACTAGGACACTGGGCAAGCGACAGCCCGAAGGCCCGCCGCCCGCACCCGCGGTGCAGCGCATCCGACTGCGCTACACCAAGCGCGGCCGCCTGAGGTTCACCAGCCACCGAGACTTCCAGCGCGCCTTCGAGCGTGCGCTGCGCCGCGCCGAGGTGCCCATGGCGTACTCGGCCGGATTCACGCCGCACCCGAAGGTGTCGTATGCCAATGCCGCACCCACCGGCACGGGCAGTGAGGCGGAGTACCTGGAAATCGCGCTCACCGCGCCGCGCGATCCCGAGAAACTGCGCGTCCTCCTCGACGAGTCGCTGCCCACCGGGCTCGACGTCGTCGACGCGGTGGAGGCGCACACCTCGGGCCTCGCCGACCGGCTGACGGCCTCCGTCTGGGAGCTCACGCTGGCCGGAGTCGATCCGGCCGACGCCGAGCGCGCGGTCGAGGCCTTCAACGGAGCCGAGACCGTCGAGGTGCAGCGCATGACCAAGAACGGTGTGCGCACCTTCGACGCCCGCCCGGCCGTGGTGAGCCTTCAGGCGCACGGCGCACCGGCTGATGGGCCGACCGACCAGCCCTGTGCGATACTGCGGCTGGTTGTTCGGCACGTGACGCCTGCCGTACGACCCGACGACGTCCTGTCCGGTCTCCGCGCCGTGGCCGACCTGGCGCCGCCGGTCCCCGCAGCGGTGACCAGGCTGGCGCAGGGGCTGTTCGATGAAGAGACCGGCACGGTGACCGACCCGCTCGCGCCCGACCGCGAGGCAGCCACGGCCCTGACGGCCGCACCGGCTGCCGCCGCGACGGCGCCGGTGCCGGAAGGTCCCGCGTAGGACGGACGTCGTAGCGCCGCCCTCGTACTCGGGAGCCACCTGGGTCGGGCAGCGCACCGACCAGAAGACTTTCGCCAGGCCGTACCGACAAGGCGTACGGAACCGGCGAGACAGGACACAGAGTGCTCCCGTGCGGCGCCCGCGCCCCGGACGGCGGCCATCGCGCATCGCGCGGGCCGCGGACGTCAACGGCGGACGGCCACTGAGGCCGTCGCCGTACCGGGTGCGGCGCCCGGGAGCCTGACGGGAGAAACGCCCGCATGCTCGAACCGACCGAACCCAACGAGGGTTCCGAACTGAACACTCCGAGCGACACCCTGCCGCCGCGCAGGCGTCGGCGTGCCGCCTCCCGCCCGGCGGGTCCGCCCGTCGCGGCGGAGGCGCCCGCGGAGGTCACCGTCCCGGCCATACAGGCCGCCGAGACGGACGAACCGGCCGAGGCCGAGGAGACAGCCGCCGCCCCGGCCACGGAGGCACCGGCCGCGCGACCGCGCCGCCGCGCCACCCGCCGTGCCTCCGCGCCCGCCGGAGCGCCCGCGTCCGCCGAGGCCGCAGAGGCCGCGGAGACCGTCGCGCCGGCCGCGCCCGCGGCCGTCGCCGAGGGCGGCGAGGTCGTCGTCGGCGAGGAGGCCGCACCGCGCCGCACCCGCCGCCGGGCCACGCGCAGCGTCGCCACGCCCACCGCCGCGGCCGGGGAAGCGGAGACCGAGGCCCCCGCCGAGACCGAGGCCCCCGCCGAGACCGAGGCGCCCGCGGCCCGTCCGCGTCGCCGGGCCACGCGCCGCGCCGCCGAGGCGCCCGCCGTGACCGAGACCGCCGAGACCGCCGAGACGGCGGCGCCGGCCGTCGTCGAGGCGACCGCTGCGGAGACGGAGGGGGCCGAGGCGCCCGCCGCCCGTCCGCGCCGTCGTACCGCGCGCCGTGCCTCCGCGCCCGCCGGGGCGCCCGCCGCGGCCGAGGCCGTCGAGACCGTCGTGCCGGCCGTCGAGGACGCGTCCGCCGAGGAGCAGGCCGCCCCGGAGACGGAGGAGGCGGCTCCCGCCCCCCGTGCCCGCCGTCGTGCCACCCGCCGTGCCTCCGCCCCCACCGGGGCGCCGAAGGCCGCCGAGGGCGCCGTGGAGGCCCCGGCCGCCGCGGAGGCACCCGCCGTGACCGAGGCTCCCGCCGTCGCCGAGGCCCCCGCCGAGGACGTGCCCGCCGAGGACGCCGCGCCGCGCCGTACCCGGCGCCGCGCCACCCGTCGGGTCTCCGCGCCCGAGAGCACCACCGCTGCCGAGGCCGCGCAGACCCCGGAGGTCCCCGTCACCACGCACACCACCGAGCCCGCCGCGGCCACCGAGGCCGTCCCGGCCGCCGCCGAGGCGACGCAGGCCGCCGAGAGCGCCGCCCCGCGCCGCGCCCGGCGCCGGGCCGTGCGCCCCGCGTCCGGCTTCTCCGCGCCGGCCCGGGAGGGTGCCGAGAACGAGGCGGACGGCCCGCGCCGGCCCGCCCGGCCCGCCGTCGCCGTCTTCCAGCCGCCGGTGTTCGCCGAGCCGCGCTTCCAGACCCCGGAGCGCGCCGCCGCCGAGGCCGCCGCCGAGGCCGCCGAGGTGGAGGAGCCCGAGGAGCAGGCCGAGCACGCCGAGCACGTCGAGGAGCACCCGGAGGAGCGCGCGGAGGCCGGTTCGCGCCGTCGCCGTCGCCGCCGTGCCGAGCGCACCGAGGAGGCCCCCGTCGCCGAGGCCGCCGCCGAGGAGGAGGACGCCGAGGAGGCGGAGGCCGCCGAGGGCGAGGACGCCGAGGACGCCGAGGGCTACGAGGAGTCCTCCTCGCGCCGCCGCCGCCGCCGGGGCGGCCGTCGCCGCCGCCGCGGGGACGCCGCCGACGGCGAGGGCGCCGAGGGCGAGGGCGAGGAACTGGCCGCCGAGCAGGCCGCGCAGGACGCCGAGGACACCGCCGAGCAGGAGGAAGAGGACGCCGAGGAGGCGCGCGGCGAGGACTTCGGCGGCTCCAGCGCCGGCAGCCGCCGTCGCCGCCGGCGTCGCCGCCGCGCCGGTGACACCGCCGCCGACGCCGAGCCGTCCGCCGACGACCCGGAGCGTACGGTCGTCAAGGTCCGCGAGCCGCGCAAGCAGAGCGAGCCGTCCGACGAGGTGCAGTCCATCAAGGGCTCGACCCGTCTGGAGGCGAAGAAGCAGCGCCGCCGGGAAGGCCGTGAGCAGGGCCGCCGCCGCGTCCCGATCATCACCGAGGCCGAGTTCCTGGCCCGCCGCGAGGCCGTCGAGCGGGTGATGGTCGTCCGCCAGCACGGCGAGCGCACGCAGATCGGCGTCCTCGAGGACAACGTGCTCGTGGAGCACTACGTCAACAAGGAGCAGTCGACCTCGTACGTCGGCAACGTCTACCTCGGCAAGGTGCAGAACGTGCTGCCGTCGATGGAGGCCGCCTTCATCGACATCGGCAAGGGCCGTAACGCGGTGCTGTACGCCGGCGAGGTCAACTTCGAGGCGCTGGGCATGTCGGGCGGCCCCCGCCGCATCGAGTCCGCCCTCAAGTCCGGCCAGTCCGTGCTCGTCCAGGTCACCAAGGACCCGATCGGTCACAAGGGCGCGCGTCTGACCAGCCAGGTCTCCCTGCCGGGCCGCTACCTCGTGTACGTGCCCGAGGGCTCCATGACCGGCATCAGCCGCAAGCTGCCCGACACCGAGCGGGCCCGGCTGAAGTCCATCCTCAAGAAGATCGTCCCCGAGGACGCGGGCGTCATCGTGCGCACCGCCGCCGAGGGCGCGAGCGAGGACGAGCTGCGCCGGGACGTCGAGCGGCTCCAGGCGCAGTGGGAGGAGATCCAGAAGAAGGCCAAGAGCGGCAACGCGCCGACGCTGCTGTACGGCGAGCCGGACATGACCGTCCGGGTCGTGCGCGACATCTTCAACGAGGACTTCTCCAAGGTCATCGTCAGCGGTGACGAGGCCTGGGAGACGATCCACGGGTACGTCTCGCACGTCGCGCCGGACCTGGCGGGCCGGCTGTCCAGGTGGACCTCCGAGGTCGACGTCTTCGCCACCTACCGGATCGACGAGCAGCTCGCCAAGGCCCTGGACCGCAAGGTCTGGCTGCCCAGCGGCGGTTCGCTGGTGATCGACCGGACCGAGGCGATGGTCGTCATCGACGTCAACACCGGCAAGTTCACCGGCCAGGGCGGCAACCTGGAGGAGACGGTCACCAGGAACAACCTGGAGGCGGCCGAGGAGATCGTGCGCCAGCTGCGGCTGCGCGACCTCGGCGGCATCATCGTGATCGACTTCATCGACATGGTCCTGGAGTCCAACCGCGACCTGGTGCTGCGCCGCCTGCTGGAGTGCCTGGGCCGTGACCGGACCAAGCACCAGGTGGCCGAGGTGACCTCGCTGGGCCTGGTCCAGATGACCCGCAAGCGGGTCGGCCAGGGCCTGCTGGAGTCCTTCTCCGAGACCTGTGTCCACTGCAACGGCCGCGGTGTCATCGTCCACCTGGAGCAGCCGAGCTCCGGCGGCGGTGGCGGCGGCAAGCGCAAGAAGCGCGGCCGGGGCGGCGAGGCGCCCGAGCCGCATGTGCACGAGACCGCCGCGGTCGTCGTGGAGAGCGGCGAGGCCGTCGAGCCGGAGATCGAGACGGCCGCCGAGGTGGCCGCCGAGGCCGCCGAGCCGGTCGCCCTGCCCGCGCCCGAGTTCGCGCCGGACGAGGAGCTGTACAGCAGCGTCGCCGAGGCGGAGGCGGCGGCCACCCGTGGCCGTGGCCGCCGCCGGGCGAGCCGCCGCGTGTCGGCCCCGGCGGGCGCGCCGAAGGCGGAGAAGGCTCCCCGGAGGGCCGAGCGGGCCGAGAAGGCCGCCGAGGCCGAGCCGGCCGCGGTGCCGACCGCGCAGGACGTCACCGCCGAGGAGGCGGCGGCGCGCCCGGTGCGGCCCGAGCCCGCCACGCAGGCCCTGGCCGAGCCGGTGGCCGCCGAGGACCAGGTGGTCCCGGCGCCGCAGGCCGAGGCGGCCCCGGCCGCCGACGAGGCCGCGCCGAAGGGGCGCACGCGCCGTCGGGCGACCCGGAAGGTGTCCGCACCGGCCGGTTCCCCCGCGGGTGCCGAGGCCGCCGTGGTGACCGTCGCCGAGTCCGCGTCCGAGTCCGCGTCCGCGGCCCCGGAGCCGGAGCCGGTGGCCCCCGCCGAGGAGGCGCCGGCGCCCGCCGAGAGCGCCGCCCCGGCCCGTCCGCGCCGCCGTGCCGTGCGGCAGGCCGCCGCGCCGACCGCGTCCGAGGAGGCGGCCGTCGTGGTCGTCCCGTCGGCCGCGCCGGAGGCGGCGGAGGCGCCCGCGGAGGAGGCCACCGCCGAGGAGGCCCCGGCACCGGCCAAGAAGACCGCCCGCAAGACGGCCAAGAAGGCCACGGCGAAGAAGGCGGCCGCCAAGAAGACGGCGGCCAAGAAGACCGCCGCCAAGAAGACGACGGCCAAGAAGGCGGCCAAGACCGCCAAGACGGCCGCCGCGAAGAAGTCGGCGGCGAAGAAGACCACCACGGTCTCCGCCGGCGACGAGGGCTGACGCCCGGGGTGTGCGGCCGGTCCACGTGACCGGCCGCACACCCGAGGGGCCCGGTTTGATTTTGCCGGTCGTGGCCCCGTACTCTTGACCGTCGGCGTGTCACTGAGCACGCCACATCCCCGTAAACCTCTTCCTCCCGGACGCACGGCCGACCGGGAGAGGTCGCCCGTGCTGTTCCCGGGCGGCTGGCCTGCGGGGGTGCCGTTTCTTCGAGCGAAAGAGAGATCCGCGTGTACGCCATCGTGCGCAGCGGTGGTCGCCAGCACAAGGTTGCTGTCGGCGACATCGTTGAGGTTGACAAGATTTCCACTGCCAAGGTGGGCGACACGGTCGAGCTCTCGACCCTGCTCGTCGTCGACGGCGACTCCGTGACCAGCGACCCGTGGGTGCTGGCCGGCATCAAGGTCCAGGCCGAGGTCGTGGACCACCACAAGGGCCAGAAGATCGACATTCTGCGCTACAAGAACAAGACCGGCTACCGCCGTCGGCAGGGCCACCGCCAGCAGTACACGGCGATCAAGGTCACGTCGATCCCCACGGCTGCGAAGTAAGGGACTGAGGAGACATGGCACACAAGAAGGGCGCATCGTCCACCCGGAACGGTCGCGACTCCAACGCCCAGCGGCTCGGCGTGAAGCGCTTCGGCGGTCAGGTCGTGAACGCTGGTGAGATCCTGGTCCGCCAGCGCGGCACCCACTTCCACCCCGGCGCCGGCGTCGGCCGTGGCGGCGACGACACGCTGTTCGCCCTGCAGGCCGGTGCGGTGGAGTTCGGTACCCACCGTGGCCGCAAGGTCGTGAACATCGTTCCGGTCGCCTGAATCAGCTGATTCGGCACCGAACGCACGCGAGGCGGACCTCACTTCCCGGTCGGGAAGGCGGGTCCGCCTTTGCGCGTTAGTACCTAGACACACCCGTACTTTTCTGGAGGCACCGAACCATGACCACCTTCGTGGACCGCGTCGAACTGCACGTCGCCGCGGGTAACGGAGGCCACGGCTGTGCCTCCGTCCACCGTGAGAAGTTCAAGCCGCTGGGCGGCCCGGACGGTGGCAACGGCGGCCGTGGCGGTGACGTCATCCTCATGGTGGACCAGTCGGTCACCACGCTGCTCGACTACCACCACTCCCCGCACCGCAAGGCCACCAACGGCAAGCCCGGCGAGGGCGGCAACCGCTCCGGCAAGGACGGCGAGGACCTGGTCCTGCCGGTGCCGGACGGCACCGTCGTGCTGGACAAGGCGGGCAACGTCCTCGCCGACCTGGTCGGGCACGGCACGTCGTACGTCGCCGCGCAGGGCGGCCGGGGCGGCCTCGGCAACGCGGCGCTGGCCTCGGCCCGCCGCAAGGCGCCCGGCTTCGCGCTGCTCGGCGTGCCCGGCGACGTCCAGGACGTGGTCCTGGAGCTGAAGACCGTCGCCGACGTGGCGCTGGTCGGCTACCCGAGCGCCGGCAAGTCCTCGCTGATCTCGGTGCTGAGCGCGGCCAAGCCGAAGATCGCGGACTACCCGTTCACCACCCTGGTGCCCAACCTCGGTGTGGTGACCGCCGGTTCGACCGTCTACACCATCGCCGACGTGCCGGGTCTGATCCCGGGCGCCAGCCAGGGCAAGGGCCTCGGCCTGGAGTTCCTGCGGCACGTGGAGCGGTGCAGCGTGCTGGTGCACGTCCTGGACACCGCCACCCTGGAGTCCGACCGCGACCCGGTCTCCGACCTCGACATCATCGAGGAGGAACTGCGGCAGTACGGCGGTCTGGACAACCGGCCCCGGATCGTCGTCCTGAACAAGGTGGACGTGCCCGACGGCAAGGACCTGGCCGAGATGGTCCGCCCCGACCTGGAGGCCCGCGGCTACCGCGTCTTCGAGGTGTCGGCGGTCGCCCACATCGGGCTGCGCGAGCTGTCCTTCGCCCTCGGTGACCTGGTCGGCACGGCGCGCGCGGCCAAGCCCAAGGAGGAGGCGACCCGCATCGTCATCCGGCCCAAGGCCGTGGACGACGCCGGCTTCACCGTCACCCGCGAGGAGATCGGCGGCGAGCCGCTGTTCCGGGTGCGCGGCGAGAAGCCCGAACGCTGGGTGCGCCAGACCGACTTCAACAACGACGAGGCCGTCGGCTACCTCGCCGACCGGCTCAACCGCCTCGGTGTGGAAGAGCAGTTGATGAAGGCGGGCGCCCGCAGCGGCGACGGCGTGGCCATCGGTCCCGAGGAGAACGCGGTCGTCTTCGACTGGGAGCCCTCGGTCATGGCGGGCGCCGAGATGCTCGGCCGCCGCGGCGAGGACCACCGCTTCGACGCGCCCCGGCCCGCGACCCAGCGCCGCCGGGACAAGGAGGCGGAGCGGGACGAGGCGCTGCGCGAGTTCGGCGACTTCGACCCCTTCGAGTGAGACCGCGGTAACGCACGAGTGCCGGGCGCCTCTTGGGGCGCCCGGCACTCGTGTCCGGGCCGATACCGAATTGCCGCGGATTCTTGATGAAACGGAGCTGTGGACTTACTCACAGCAAATTCACGGAAGTTCACAACGGGCACGCTGGAATCACCGGGTGTGCAAGGTAAATGACAGGTTGCGATCTCCTATGCACGGGATGACCCTCACCTTGCACTGCGCTTACCTAAAGTGGGACCATTTCACGGTTCCCTGTCGCCCCAAGGTAGGTCACCTGTGTCACAGCACATAGCCAAGCCCCGTACCACCGCAGTGATCCTGGCCGGGGGTACCGGTCAGCGGGTGGGTCTGTCGATCCCCAAGCAGCTGCTGAAGATCGCCGGCAAGGCAGTCATCGAGCACACGCTGACCACCTTCGAGAAGGCGGATTCGATCGACGACGTCATCGTGCTGATGGCGCCGGGTTATGTGCCGGACATCGAGAAGATCGTGGCCAAGGCCGGATTCACGAAGGTGAAGAAGGTCATCGAGGGCGGCTCCACGCGGAACGAGACCACCGAGCGCGCCATCGAGGCCCTCGGCGAGGGCCTGGCCGAGGGCGAGGACCTCAACGTCCTCTTCCACGACGCCGTGCGCCCCCTGCTCTCGCGGCGCGTCATCGACGACTGCGTGGCGGCGCTGGAGCGCTACCAGGCCGTGGACGTCGCCATCCCGTCCGCGGACACCATCATCGTCACGCGCACGCACGGCGAGGACGGCGAGTTCATCACCGAGATCCCGGACCGCTCCCGGCTGCGCCGCGGCCAGACTCCGCAGGCCTTCAAGCTGTCCACCATCCGGCGTGCCTACGAGGTCGCCTCCGGTGACCCCAACTTCCAGGCGACGGACGACTGTTCGGTGGTCCTCAAGTATCTGCCGGACGTGCCGATCCACGTGGTGGCGGGCGACGAGTACAACATGAAGGTGACGCAGCCGGTCGACGTCTTCATCGCCGACAAGCTGTTCCAGCTCGCCTCCACCGCCGCGCCCGAGCAGAAGGGCGAGGACGTCTACCGCGAGCTGCTCACCGGCAAGACGGTGGTCATCTTCGGCGGCTCCTACGGCATCGGCAAGGACATCGCCGAACTGGCGGAGTCCTACGGCGCGCGGGTCTACGCGCTGGGCCGCTCCACCACCGGCACCCACGTGGAGAATCCGGAGGAGGTCGACGACGCGCTGTCCAAGGCGTACGCGGAGACCGGCCGGATCGACTACGTCGTCAACACCGCGGGTGTGCTGCGCATCGGCAGGCTCGCCGAGACCGACAACGCCACCATCGAGGAGGCGCTGAAGGTCAACTACCTGGCCCCGGTGCAGATCGCGCGCTCGTCCTACAAGTACCTGGCGGAGACCCAGGGCCAGCTGCTGCTGTACACCTCCAGCAGCTACACCCGGGGCCGCGCCGAGTACAGCCTCTACTCGTCCACCAAGGCCGCCATGGTGAACCTCACCCAGGCGCTGTCCGACGAGTGGGCGGGCGACGGCATCCGTGTCAACTGCGTCAACCCGGAGCGCACGGCCACCCCGATGCGCACCAAGGCCTTCGGTCAGGAGCCGGCCGGCTCCCTGCTGTCCTCCGAGGCGGTGGCCCGTACCTCGCTGGACGTGCTGCTCTCCGAGCTGACCGGTCATGTCATCGACGTCCGTCAGCAGGACCCGACCGCGGGTGCCGCCACGGCCTCCGGTTTCGAGCAGGCGCTGGCCTCCGTGTTGGACCGTCAGGACGGCATGTAATAATTCGACAATAGATTTTAGGAATTCAGGCCTCTGCGATCGCTTATTCACCGGGCGTTCACAGGGGCCTGAATCCGTACACCGCGAATACCCCTACACCCTGTGTATCACCGGCATTTGCGGCAGTACCGACAAAACCGGCACTCCCCCTCCCAGAGCAGGTTTCTCCGTGATATCCACCGCTATTCGCGTCGCCCGGGTGGGCAGCGCGGCCGAGCTGGCCGCGGCGGCGCTCATGATCCTGGGCTACCCGGCGCTCATGCTGGCCGCGCTCGTCCCGAGCCTCCCCGCCTTCGGGGCCGCGGCCGCCGTGACGTACCTGGCGGACCACTATCTGCACCGCAAGGGCAGTTATCTGATCAACCGCCTCAGCAAGGTCCGCGCCGGTCTGTCGATCCGCTTCCTGATCCGGCAGCTGCTGCTGATCCTCCTGCTGGCCCGGCTGTCCCACGCGGACGACCTGATCTTCTACCGCGCGGTCGCCTGCTTCATCGCCTTCTACGGCCTCCAGGCCCCGCACGGAGCGCTGGTCACCCTCATCCGCAACCGCCGCAAGATGCCGGTCGCGACCCGCAACGTGGACCTGAAGTCCCGCATCCGCATCCCGGACGCCCCGCCCCAGTTCCTGCTGCACCGCAGCGCGGAGAAGATGCTGCACCTCGACCTGTTCGCGGTCGTCGGCATCCTCGTCTCCGCCCATCTGGGCGCCTCCGCCGCGGGCTTCGCCGGCATGTGCCTGACCATCGGCCTGGGCCTGCTGTACGTCCTGGTGCTCACGCCGTACGTCCGCGGCCGCAAGATCCCGCCGAAGGCCGAGGTCGTCCTCGCCGCCGTCGACGACTGGCTCGCGGGCTACAAGCCGGAGACCGTGCTGTACTTCTCCGGCTCCAAGGACTCCGCGTACCAGGTCAACATGTGGCTGGAGACGATGGAGCAGCTGGAGTCCCGGCCGCTGATCCTGCTGCGCGAGCGGGCCATCCTGAACAACCTGGCGCCCACCACGGTCCCCGTCATCTGCGTGCCCGGAGGGGTGCACCTGATGAACATGGACCTGTCGACCGTGCGCGTCGCCCTGTACGCCGCCAACGTCGGCAAGAACATCCACCTGCTGCGCGTGCCCACCATGAAGCACGTCTTCATCGGCCACGGCGACAGCGACAAGCTCGCCAGCGTCAACCCGTTCAGCAAGGTCTACGACGAGGTGTGGACCGCGGGCCGGGCGGGCCGCGACCGCTACGCCCTGGCCGACGTCGGGGTCCGCGACGACGACATCGTGGAGGTGGGCCGTCCGCAGCTCGCCCCCATCCAGAGCCGGCAGGGCGTGCCCGCGGGCCGCATCCCGACCGTGCTGTACGCGCCCACCTGGGAGGGCTGGGACGGCAACCCGGGCAACACCTCGATCGTGCTGGCCGGCGAGAACATCGTGCGGAAGCTGATCGCGGCCGACCCGCCGGTCCGCGTGCTGTACAAGCCGCACCCGTTCACCGGCACGGTCTCCAAGCAGGCCGGCGCCGCCCACCAGCGGATCACCGCGCTGGTGGAGAAGGCCGCGGCCCAGCGGGCCGGGGACTCCCGCTTCACCGCCGACGCCAAGGCGATGGCGCAGGCCAAGGCCGAGCTGGCCCGTATCGAGGCCCGGCTCGCCGAGCTGGCCGGGCCGGCCGGCGAGCGCGGTGACGAGGCCGAGGCCACCCGGGACGGCGTCGTGGACGTGGCCAGGCACCAGGAGGTCGCCCGGCTGCGCGCCGAGTGGAACGACGCCTACTGGCGCTCCTTCCCGTCGTACGAGCACCGGGTGATCACCGGCGCCGAGCCGCGCCTGTACGACTGCTTCAACGTCTCCGACGCGATGGTCTCCGACATCTCCTCGGTGGTCTCCGACTTCATCGCGAGCGGCAAGCCGTACGCGGTCACCGACTCCGGCGAGCTGGGCGCCGAGGAGTTCAAGCGGCAGAACACCGCGGTGCGCGCGGCGACCATCCTGACCAACAGCGCGGCCGAGCTGGGCGAGCTGCTGGCCGCCGTGCGCGACCCGGCGAGCGACCCGCTGGCCGGGGACCGGGTGGAGCTCAAGCGCTACCTGCTGGGCCCGGACGAGCCCGCGTCCATCGTCCAGTTCAACACCGCGGTGACCGATCTCGCGGTCAAGGCGGAGGCCCGCAACGTCGGTCAGCAGGCGCGGCTGAGCGGCGAGGACGGCGCACTGGCCGGGGCGGTGCCCGGACCGCGCACCGCGGCCGCCGACGACACCGACGGCGTGAACGCCGGCTGACGCCCGCCGACCGAAGGGCCGGCCCCGGGACGACGATCCCGGGGCCGGCCCTTTTCCGTGCCCTTGCCGCGGGTTTCCCCGGCTCTTGCCCGCCGTTCGGGTTTCTCGCGCCGTCTCTTACCCGGTCGGCCGGCCGACGGTGAACGGCTCTTACCGATCCTCCGTACTCTCGGGCCGTGCCACCCCGAGGCGGCCCCGCCCGCCGGGCCCGGTGTGACGTGCGCCACTCATGGTCGGGCAGAGGGCAACCGCGTCCCCCGGGTGATCGTCTAACAAGGTGCCATTGCGGCGAAACGCGGGGGTATGTTCCTTTTGCAAGGGGGAAGTGTGACCGTCGGGACGCAGCCTGATGTGACGGTGATCATCGGGGCGTACGAAGCGATGCCGTATCTGGTCGAGTGCCTGGCATCCGTCGAGGCGCAGACCATCGACCCGGCGCGCCTGGAGGTCATCGCCGTCGACGACGGCTCCACCGACGGCACCGGGGACTGCCTGGAGGAGTTCGCCGCCCGCGTGCCCATGCCGGTCACCGTGATCCGCCAGGAGAACTCCGGCGGCCCCAGCGGCCCGCGCAACGTCGGCCTCGGCAAGGCGGCCGGGCGCTACGTCTTCTTCCTCGACGCCGACGACCGGCTCGGCCCCGAGGCCCTGGAGCGCATGGTCGCCATGGCCGACGAGAACGGCACCGACGTCGTGCTCGGCCGGGTGGAGGGCATCAACCGCACCCCGCCGAAGTCCATGTGGGGCAAGACGCTGCCGCGGACCGACGTCTTCTCCTCCAACATCAAGTTCACGCTCAGCGCGCAGAAGCTGTTCCGCCGCTCGCTGCTGGAGCGGCACGGCATGCGGTTCGACGAGTCGCTGTTCACCGGCGAGGACGCCCTGTTCACGCTGGAGGCGTACCTGCGCGCGGACGGCGTCTCGGTGCTCGCCGACTACACCTGCTACTACCTGGTCGGCCGCGACGACGGCAAGCACGTCACCAAGACCGGCAGCTACACCCTGCGCTTCGACTCCGCGCGCGCCCTGATGGCGCTGATCGAGGAGATGGTGCCGGCCGGCGACAAGCGCGACGTCCTCATGGTCCGGCCCTTCCTGATCACCCTGCTGCCGCAGTTCGGGCCGAGGTTCCTCAAGGACAGCGAGGAGGTGCGGCGCCACAAGCTGGAGCTGGCCAAGCCGCTGATGGACGCCCACTGGACGGCCGGAGTGGCCCGGCGGCTGCGGGTCCACGAACGGCTGCGGCTGCACCTGGTGGCCCGGCAGCGGCCCGAACTCCTGCTGGACGTCCTGGAGTTCATGAAGGCGAAGAAGGAGCCCGAGGCGCGGCTGGAGAAGCGCGGCACCCAGGTCTACCTGGCCTACCCGCACTTCAGGTCCAAGGCGGCCGGCATCCCCGACGACATCTACCTCGCCGAGCCCCGCGAGGCCCGCGCCGTCCCCGGCTACCGCGCGGCCGCCGCCAACACCTTCCTGCGCCGGGCGGTCCGCAAGGTCCGCCGCACCCTGCGCGCGCGGAACTTCAAGGCGGCGGCCTGAGGGCCGCCCGCCCCCGCTCCTACTGCTGCCGGCCCGACTGGAGCGCGCGCTTCAGGGGCCGGCCCACCGCCCGGCGGGCGCGCCGGTAGACCGACGGGGCGGGCGCCGCGCTCTGCGCCTTCTTCGCCCGCGCCAGCTCCTTGCGCAACTCGGCGTTGTCCTGGCTCAGTTCGCTGACCTGGCTGTGCAGCCAGGAGAAACGGCCGCTGAGCGAGGCCGGGTCGGTGTCGTTCCAGGGGCGCACGCCCGGGGGGAACGACAACGAGCGCATCCGCTTCTCGAAGGCCGCGCCGCCGTCGCCGTGGGCGAAGGTGTTCCGCAGCCCGTTGCGCTCCATGAACCCGGTGAACCGCGCGAAGCGTTCGCCGTGGTTGCCGACCAGGGCGCCGAAGTCGGCCTGCGCGTAGAGCAGTGCCGGGTCGGCCGAGGCCGGGTCCTTCGCGGCCTGGTCCAGGCGCCGGTGCGGGATCTCGAAGTAGCGGCACAGCTCCAGGGTGCGCGAGTCGCCGCACAGCACCGTCGCGGGCGTGCCGGCCAGCAGCGCGGTGATGTTGCCGTGGATGCGGGAGCCGAAGGAGAAGTCGAACTCCCGCAGATCCTCGATCCAGGTGCGCGGATCGACGTACACCCGCACCTGGTCCGCGCGGTACATCGGGTGGTCCGGGTGTGTCGGCATGGAGGTCAGCCGGGCGTTGGGGTCCGTCAGGTCCCGCCAGTGCAGCTGCCGTGCGTCGCTGAGGTTCTGGCCGACGAAGCGCAGGTTCGGGTAGAGCGACCGCGTCCGGTCGAGGATCTTGTCGAAGCCCTGGCTGCGCAGGGCACCGTGCGAGCCGTTGACCGAGATCCGCGAGTCGGGCGTCAGCTCCGGCACCCGCTTGCGCACGTCGAGGTCGGGGCCGTGCATGAACAGGGAAGGACAGCCGATGACCTCGACGTCGTGGAAGCCCATGTCCTTCAGGTACCGCTCGGTGAACTCGCCGCGCACCCCGATGGAGGCACTGCGCTCCAGCACCGCCGCGCAGAAGTCCCGCACGGCCGGCTCCATGCGCTTCAGCCGCGCCGGGTCGTAGCCCACCCCGGTCTGCGCGCCGACGCCGAGCACCACGACCGGGATGCGCAGCCGGGAGATGAACCGGGTCAGCCGGGTCAGCGCGGCCTCGAAGGAGGGGCGGAAGGCGTTGGCGAGCGGCACGACGAAGGCGTCGTACTCCTCGTTGACCCGCGCCGCCGCGGCCATGTCGGTCCGCACGCCTCCCGAGACGACCTCGGTGCCCGGCACTTCGAGGAGCTTGTGCGCCGCCTCCTGGAACACCAGGTTCCCGGAGTTGGTGGCGATCACGTCCCGGTGCAGGGCCTCTTCGACGGACAGGACGTCGTACGGGTTCTTGCCCGAACGGAGCAGAATGCGCTTTTGCTGGCGAACGGTGGATGACACGGTGATCAAAATAAGTTTGCCGGAGATTTAATTTCTATAGGCAACCAGTACAACCTTTTTGCCGTAAGCAAATCGTGAGTAAATGATGACCGTGCGTGGCGGCACCCCGTGCGGCGTGCGCCGACGGCTCCGCCGCGTCCGACCAGCGAAACCGGGGCGCGTCGGATGTGTCCGGTCGCGTACATTGCGCAGCACGCAGGCGAACCCGGGGTGAAGGGGCGACGGGCAAGGTGGCAAGTGCAAGGCGGGGCGTCCTGGAGGCGCGCAGGGTTGTCGTGAAGGTGGGGTCCTCCTCGCTGACCACCGCCGCGGGCGGCCTGGACGCCGACCGGGTCGACGCCCTGGTGGACGTGCTGGCCACCAGCAGGAACAAGGGCGACAGGGAGATCGTGCTCGTGTCCTCCGGCGCCATCGCCGCCGGGCTCGCGCCGCTCGGGCTGCGCCGCCGCCCCCGGGACCTCGCCCGCCAGCAGGCCGCCGCCAGTGTCGGCCAGGGACTGCTCGTCGCGCGCTACACCGCCTCCTTCGCCCGCTACGGCATCCGCGTCGGCCAGGTGCTGCTCACCAGCGACGACATGAGCCGCCGCGCCCACCACCGCAACGCCTCCCGCACCCTCGACAAACTGCTCGCCATGGGCGCCCTCCCGGTCGTCAACGAGAACGACACCGTCGCCACCGACGAGATCCGCTTCGGCGACAACGACCGCCTCGCCGCCCTCGTCGCCCACCTCGTCCACGCCGACCTGCTCGTCCTCCTCTCCGACGTCGACGGCGTCTACGACGGCGACCCCAGCAGGCCCGGCACCTCCCGGATAGCGCAGGTGCGCGGCCCCGAGGACCTCGCGGGCGTCGAGATCGGCAGCGCGGGCAAGGCCGGCGTCGGCACCGGCGGCATGGTCACCAAGGTCGAGGCAGCCGGGATCGCGGCCGCCGCCGGCATCCCCGTGGTGCTGACCAGCGCCGTGCACGCGGCGGACGCCCTCGGCGGCGGCGACACCGGCACCTACTTCCACCCCACCGGCAAGCGCTCCGCCGACCGGCTGCTCTGGCTCCAGCACGCCTCCACCCCCCAGGGCGCGCTCACCCTGGACGACGGCGCCGTGGACGCCGTCGTCCGGGGCCGCAAGTCGCTGCTGCCCGCCGGGATCGCCGCGGTCGAGGGCGAGTTCAGCGCCGGCGACCCGGTCGAACTGCGGGACACCTCGGGCCGCGCGGTCGCCCGCGGTCTCGTCAGCTTCGACGCCCGGGAGATCCCCCCGATGATCGGCCGTTCGACCCACGAGCTGGCGCGCGAACTGGGTCCCGCGTACGAACGCGAGGTCGTACACAGGGACGATCTGGTGCTGCTGCGCTCGTAAAACGGGGCGTAGCCCGGGCCTCCGGTGGGGGACGTTCCGTAAAACCGCCCCGCGAAGCCTTACGGCCTGCTCAACTTTGTGTCGGAGACATCTTTCCGAGCACTTGGGTGAAGGAGGCCGTCGTGAGACGAGTGCGCCCTGGGGGGACCACCCGAGGTGCCCTGACGAGCGTCGCGGCCGGGGACACCTACGAGGAGCCCAGGGACCTGCCCCGGCTGTGGCACGTCACCCTCAGCGTGGCCGGCCCCGGCGTCCCCCTCACGGAGCTGCGCCGGTCCCTGGAACAACTGGCTCACGACCACCCCTTCCTGCTGACCAGCAGATACGCCGGCGACCACGCGGAGATCCGGTACTGGGAAGAGGCCCGCGACCTGCACGACGCGGCCGCCGTCGCGCTGCGCCTGTGGGGCGAGCACCGGCTCAGCGCCGGACTGCCCCCGTGGGAGATCGTCGGCCTTGAGGTCATCGACCGGGAGACGTATCACCAGCGCGTCGCCGAGGGGTACGGGCCGCCGCCCGCGGCACCCGTAGGGGTCCACCCCTTCTGAGCCCTTACAGGGGTTTCGTCTCGGGGTGTGAAACGTGCGCGGAAGGGCTCCACACCGCGCACTACCCTTCCCCCATGACCACGCTCTCGCCGTACGACTCGATGTCCCCGGTCACCCAGGCCGCCTACCGGGCCAAGGCCGCCGCCGCCGACCTCGCGCCGCTGCCGCGCGCCGCGAAGGACGACGCCCTGCTCGCCATCGCCGACGCGCTGGAGGTCCGCACCGGCGAGATCGTCGAGGCCAACGCCGAGGACGTGGCCAAGGCGCGGGCGAACGGCACCAGCGAGGCCATCGTGGACCGGCTCACCCTCACCCCCGAGCGGGTCCGCGCCATCGCCTCCGACGTCCGCGACGTCGCCGGGCTGCCCGACCCGGTCGGCGAGGTGGTGCGCGGCTCCACCCTGCCCAACGGCATCGACCTGCGCCAGGTCCGCGTCCCGCTCGGCGTCGTCGGCATCATCTACGAGGCCCGTCCCAACGTCACCGTCGACGCCGCCGCGCTCTGCCTGAAGTCCGGCAACGCCGTCCTGCTGCGCGGCTCCGCCTCCGCCTACGCCTCCAACACCGCCCTGGTCCGGGTGATCCGGGACGCGGTCGGCGGCGCCGGGCTGCCCGCCGACGCCGTGCAGCTGGTGCCGGGGGAGAACCGCGAGTCCGTGCGCGAGCTGATGCGCGCCCGCGGCCTGGTCGACGTCCTCATCCCGCGCGGCGGCGCCTCCCTGATCCGGACCGTGGTCAACGAGTCCACCGTGCCCGTCATCGAGACCGGCACCGGCAACTGCCACGTCTACGTCGACGCGCAGGCCGACATCGACATGGCGGTCGACATCCTGGTCAACTCCAAGGCCCAGCGGGTCAGCGTGTGCAACGCCGCCGAGACCCTCCTGGTCCACCAGGACATCGCCGCCGAGTTCCTGCCGCGCGCCCTGGACGCCCTGGCCGAGGCCGGCGTCACCGTGCACGCCGACGAGCGGGTCATGGCCTACGCCAAGGACTCCAGGGCCACCGTGGTCGAGGCGACGCCGGAGGACTGGGAGACGGAGTACCTGTCGTACGACATCGCCGCCGCCGTGGTGGACTCCCTCGACAAGGCCGTCGAACACATCCGGCTGTGGAGCTCCGGGCACACCGAGGCGATCGTCACCACCTCGCAGCAGGCCGCCCGCCGCTTCACCCGATTGGTGGACTCCACCACCGTCGCCGTGAACGCCGCCACCCGGTTCACCGACGGCGGCCAGTTCGGCTTCGGCGCGGAGATCGGCATCTCCACGCAGAAGCTGCACGCCCGGGGCCCCATGGGGCTGCCGGAGCTGACCAGCACCAAGTACATCGTCACCGGTGACGGGCACATCAGGGCTTGAGTTCCCCGGCGTCTCAGCCTGTGGATGAATTTCCATACCGTCTGCCCAAATTGACCCCCCAGGTCTACTCTGGACGCGTGCCGGAGGACGTGGGGGGCACGCCGTTCCCGGACGGCGGGGAGCCCGACGACGACCACGACCGCGGGGTGTCGGACGAAGAGTTCGCCTCCGTGGTCTTCGACGAGGCCTTCGTACGGGCGGCCGTGGTCCATGAGCCGACCGCCGTCGAACGCCTCCTGGCCGCGGCGGAGGCCAGAGCCGAGGCCGCCGAGGCCGAGGCCCGCCGGGCCCGCGCCAGGAGCGAGCGGTACGACGACGCCTACGGCGGCGCCGACCTCGGCGACGACGCGGACGACGAGCCGGACGACCCGGACGACGTCCACGCCCTCGGTCACGGTCCCTTCGACGGCCACGGCAAACAGGCCCGCTGGCACCGCCCGGTGGCCTGGGTCCTCGCCGTGGTGATGGGCGTCGGCATGGTCGCCCTGGCCTTCGCCGCGGTCTACCGGGGCACGTCCTCGGGCGCCCGGGACCAGCTGCCGCCCGTGACTCCCACGGGCCTCAACCAGGCCACCTCCGTCCCGTCCGCGGCCCCGGCCCGGCCCGCGGTGTCGGCGGTCCCGCACACCCCCTGAACGCGTCCCGCGGCGAGCGCCCCGGCCGTGGTGAGTCCCTGTCAGAAGTTGGCGCGGAGCGCGGCGTTTACCCGGCGTCCGGGGAACCCACTCTGAAAGTATGGGCGGGCCTGGAGACCCACCGGAGGGGACACCCGAGGGCGGCCCCGGTGGTGCCGAGGACGAGTACCGATCCGTCGTGTTCGACGAGTCGTTCGTCCGTGCTGCCCGCCTCCAGGAGTACTCCGCCGAGGAGCGGCTGGCCGACCACGCGCCCGCCGTGCGCCGCCGCTCGCTGCTGCACCGGGGGCTCGCCCGCCAGGCCATGATCCTCGTCCTGCTGATCGCCGTGGCCTTCTGCACCGCCGTCTACATGGGGGTGCGCCACCCCTACGACTCCGCCCAGGCCCCGCACCCCGTGGGCCCCCTGCGCATGACCGTCATACCGCTGGCGCCCCAGGGCGAGGTGCCCGGCGGTACGGACGCCGAGGCGCTGTACGCGCACAGCCCCGCCGCCCAGTTCGACGTCGGCGCCGAGGGCGTCCCGCTGCCGGCCGCGCGCGGCACCGCCCACTTCTCCGACAGCCAGGTGATGGCCGCGCTGACCACCGTCAAGGACTACATCGTGCGCTCCTCGCTCTATCCCGAGGTGCTCACCGGCCGTACGGCGGCCCCCGCCCGGGCCCTGGTGGACTCCGACCAGCTGGCCCAGTTCGACCAGAGCTTCCACCACCCGGCGGCGGACGGCCGGCACGCCGCCACCGGCTGGGTGGTGCGCCTCGACCCGTCCCGGGCCCGGCTGGCCGACGACCGCGTCCGCGTCCAGGGCGACCTGCGCGCCACCGAGGCCGACCCGGCCGCGCTGCAGGTCAGCGCCGACCACACCTTCGTCTACGCGCTGCGCCCGGCCGGCGCCGTACGCGAGCGGGTCTCCCTGTTCACGGTCCGCCGCGCGCTGACCTTCCGGCTCACCCGCGACGACCTGCGCACCCACCAGGTCCAGCTGGTCACGGCCTCCGTGGAGGCCGGCCCCCTGGCCTGCGCCGACGACTCCGTGTCCTACCTCCGCCCGCTGCTGGCCGGCCAGACCGCCCGTCCGGGCAGCCCCGCCGCCACCGACCCCTACACGGCCGAAACCCCCACCTCCCTGTGCGGCACCCTCGCCACGGGCTCCCAGCCGAGGACGTAGACAGGCCCCCGCCGGAGCATGAGGAACGGCCGTCGGGCCGCTCCTACTCCGCCTCCGTGGCCGGGCCGGCCTTCGGCGGGGGCGGGCTCTTGAAGCCGTCGAAGCCGCGCTTGACCCGGCCGCCCAGGTCGCCCGCGCCGCCCGCGAGGTCGCTCACCAGCTTCATCAGCGGGTCCTTGGAGGACTTCACATCGCTCGCGTAGCTCGCCGCGGACTCGCGGAAGGAGTCGCTGAAGGAGGCGTCCTCGTCCTCGTCTCGCCGCGGGTAGTGGCCGTCCATGATCCGCTGGTGGTCCCGCGACTCGGCCCACCGCTTCAGCTCGGCCGCCCGCACGGTGGTGAACGGGTGCGAGCGGGGCAGCACATTGAGGATCTTCAGCACGGAGTCGCGCAGATCGCCCCCGGAGTCGTACTCCTCCGCCTGCTCCAGGAACGCGTCCACGTTCATCTCGTGCAGATGGTTGCCGCCCGCGATCTTCATCAGGCCGCGCATCGAGGCCTGTACGTCCTGGCCCACCAGCAGCCCGGCCCGGTCGGCGGACAGCTCCGACTTGCGGAACCACTCCCGCAGCGCCGCGACCAGCCCCATGATCGCCAGATTGCCCAGCGGGATCCACGCCACCTTCAGCGCCAGGCTGGTCAGGAAGAGCAGGATCGTGCGGTACACCGAGTGGCCGGACAGCGCGTGGCCCACCTCGTGCCCGACGACGGCCCGCATCTCCTCCTCGTCCAGCAGCTCCACCAGCCCGGTGGTGACCACGATGATCGGCTCGTCCAGACCGATGCACATCGCGTTCGGCTGCGGGTCCTGGGTGACGTACATCGGCGGGACCTTCGGCAGGTCCAGGATGTAGCAGGCGTCCAGCAGCATGGCGTACAGATGGCCGAACTGGCGTTCGGATACCCGCACCGAGTCGGAGAGGAACAGCAGTCTGAGGCTCCGCTCCGGCAGCAGCCCGCTGAGCGCCTTGAACACCTGGTCGAAGCCGCTGAGCTTGCGCAGCGCCACCAGGGCGGAGCGGTCCGCCGGATGCTCGTACGCGCGCGAGGAGATCCCCGGGAAGCGTGTCCGCTGCCTGCCGGGCACCCGCTCGTGCCCGCGGTGCCCATCGCCGTCGTGCATGTCTTCCCCCAACTGCGTCCGAGAGTGCCGTGTGCCCCCGAGGCGGGACACAGCCTAGGCGGAGATACCGTGGACGGGCAGACAGCCGAAGGAGTCCACGCCATGGAGCACCACCCCGCAGCCGCCCGGTTGACCGAGGCCGCAGCGAACGCCGTCCAGCAGCACGGGGGCGGAGGAGGGAACCTGCTCCGCATCGTGCTGGTCGTGATGATCCTGGGCTGCGCGCTGACCGCCTGGTTCCTGCTGCGCGGCTACAAACAGAAGGACGACTGACCCCCGCCGCAAGTTCCCCGCGCGGGCCGCTCCGCCTGGCCGGCGGTCCCCAACGGCGGAGTCGGCGTGATCGCCGAAGGGCCGCCCGCATACGATGAGCCGACATCTTTATCCCGCCCACACGCGAAGGTCCTGCCGAAGATGATGCTCAACAGCGCAGCCCAGTTGGTCTCCCTTGCAGCCGAAGAGGGCGGCCACCACGACAGTCTGAGCCCCGCCGTCACCGGCGGCAGCGCCCTCGTCATCCTGCTCCTGCTGCTGTGGATCACCACGCGTTTCAACCGCGACCGCTGAGCCGAGACCCCGGCCGGACGCGCAGGACCGGGCCGGTAGGGTCTGCACGCATGGGAGAGCAGGACATGCCGACCGGTCCGGCGCACACGAAGGCCGCCGACGACACGGTGAACGAGCCGCAGTACCGGCGGCACCGGCCGGGTCACGGCCCCGCCCGCCCGGGCAAGCGGCGCCTGGGCGTCATGGGCGGCACCTTCGACCCGATCCACCACGGGCACCTCGTGGCGGCCAGCGAGGTCGCCGCGCAGTTCGAGCTGGACGAGGTGGTGTTCGTACCCACCGGCCAGCCCTGGCAGAAGTCGCACCGCCAGGTCTCCCCGGCCGAGGACCGCTATCTGATGACGGTCATCGCCACCGCCGAGAACCCGCAGTTCTCCGTCAGCCGCATCGACATCGACCGCGGCGGCCCCACCTACACCGTGGACACCCTGCGCGACCTGCGCGCCCTCAACCCCGACACCGATCTGTTCTTCATCACCGGTGCCGACGCCCTCGCCCAGCTGCTGACCTGGCGCGACAGCGAGGAGCTGTTCTCGCTCGCGCACTTCATCGGCGTCACCCGGCCCGGCCACCACCTCAGCGACAAGGGCCTGCCGGAGGGCGGCGTCTCGCTCGTCGAGGTCCCCGCGCTCGCCATCTCCTCCACAGACTGCCGTGCGAGAGTCGCCAAGGGGGACCCCATCTGGTACATGGTGCCGGACGGAGTCGTGCGCTACATCGACAAGCGCGAGCTGTACCGCGGCGAGTGAGCCGAGAGGGGCACCACCGGTGAACGACCGATACGACGCGGGTGACGCCGGACACGGCGCCGGCCCGTACGAGCTCGTCGGCTACGACGAGTACGGCCAGCCCGTGTACCGCCAGGTTCCGGCCCAGCAGGCGCCCAACGGGGCCTACGACCCCTACGGCGGGCAGCACCAGCAGCAGGACTACGGCTACGACCCCTACGCCGCGGGCACCCAGCAGCCCGCCCCGCCCTACGGGTCGTACGGCACCGGACAGCAGCCGCAGGCCCCCGCGTACCCCGGGCAGGACGCCTACCCCGGGCACGATGCCGACCCCGGCTACGACCCCTACGGCACCCGGACCCCCGGCTCCCAGGCCGACCCCGGGTACGACCCCTACGGGCAGGCGGCGACCAGCGGGCCCCAGCCCCGGGTCGCCGAGCAGACCGTCCACATCCCCCAGCAGGCCGGACCGTCCGACGGCGCCCGGCCCGACCCGTACGCCGAACTGCGGGCCGACGAGCCACCGCACGACCCCTACGCGGAGCCGCGGCCCGACGGCGCCCGGCCCGATCCCTACGCGGAGCTCGCCGCCGACGACACCACCGGCGAACCGGACTACCGCACCGAGCAGTTCGCCTTCGTGGAGGAGCCGGACGGCGACTCCGAGGACGTCATCGACTGGCTCAAGTTCACCGAGAACCGCACCGAGCGCCGCGAGGAGGCCCGCCGCCGCGCCCGCGGCCGGCTCGTCGCCCTCGCCGTGGTCCTCGCCCTCGTGGCCGTCGGCGGCGTCGGCTACCTCTGGTACGCCGGGAAGCTGCCCTTCCTGTCCTCCTCCGGCGCCGCGGCCGGCCAGGACACGGCGGTCGGTGCCCAGAAGCGCGACGTGATCGTCGTCCACCTGCACGACACCGGCAAGCGCGGCACCTCCACGGTGCTGCTGGTCGACAACACCACCACCAAGCGGGGCAGCACCGTGCTGCTGCCCAACTCGCTCGCGCTGACCGACGACGACGGCTCCACCACGACGCTCGCCAAGTCGGTGGACGACGACGGCTCCTCCGGCACCCGCGACCAGCTGAACACCGTCCTCGGCACCGACATCCAGGGCACCTGGCGCCTGGACACGCCCTATCTCCAGAACCTGGTCGACCTCGTCGGCAACATCGACATCGACACCAACACCGACGTGCCCGACCCGGCCGCCAAGAAGAAGGGCACCGAGCCGCTGGTCACCAAGGGCACCGACCAGACCCTCAGCGGCAAGATGGCCGTCGCCTACGCCACCTACCGGGCCCCGGGCGAATCGGACGACGCCCAGCTGGAGCGGTTCGGACAGGTCCTCCAGGGCGTCCTGCGCAAGATCTCCTCGGACCCGGCGGACGCCACGGTCACCGTGCAGTCCCTCGCGCAGATCCTCGACCCCTCGCTGACCGACAAGGACCTCGGAGCCTTCCTCGCGCGGCTCGCCGACCTGGCCAAGAGCGGCGACTACAAGACCGCCCTGCTGCCCGTGCAGCCCGACGGCACCCTCAGCGCGCAGACCGGCGACAGCGTGGTCAAGAACATCCTCGGCGGTACCGCCAAGAGCCCCGACGCCGGCTCCGCGGTCCGGGTCTCCGTGCAGAACGCCACCGGCGTCAAGGACGACACCCAGCAGGCCCGCGTGGTGCTCCTCAACGGCGGCTTCACCTTCCTGGAGGGCGGCAGCGGCGGCACCCGGGCCACGTCGAAGGTCGTCTACCAGGACGCCTCCGACAAGCAGAACGCCACCGATGTCGCCAAGACCCTCGGCCTGCCCGCCGGCTCCGTGGCCAAGGGCACGGTCTCCTCGGGCGCCGACGTCTCGGTCGTGCTGGGCCAGGACTACCGGCCGTCCGGCTCGTGACCCCGGCCGGGGCACCCCGTAATCGCGTGGGGTGCCCCGGGCGGTCCGTGAGACCCTTGAGGTTCAGTGACCGCCGACGGAAAGCCACGTAGTGACCGCCACCGACCGTTCCCTTGAGCTCATCAACACCGCCGCCCAGGCGGCCGCCGACAAGCTCGCCCACGATGTCATCGCCTACGACGTGAGCGACGTCCTGTCGATCACGGACGCCTTCCTGCTCGCCTCCGCGCCCAACGACCGCCAGGTCAAGGCCATCGTCGACGAGATCGAGGAGCGCCTCCAGAAGGAACTCGGCGCCAAGCCGGTGCGCCGCGAGGGCGACCGCGAGGCCCGCTGGGTGCTGCTCGACTACGTCGACATCGTGGTCCACGTCCAGCACAGCGAGGAGCGCGTCTTCTACGCCCTGGAGCGGCTGTGGAAGGACTGCCCCGAGCTGGAGCTGCCCGCCGACGCGAAGGCCACCCGCGGCAAGGCCGAGGAGCACGCCCGCCACCAGGCCGCCGAGGCCGAGCAGGAGCCGGGCGGGGAGTGGTGATGAGCGCCACGGGTGAGGTGACCGACCGCAAGGACCGGGGCCGCCGCATCATCCTGTGGCGGCACGGCCAGACCTCGTGGAACGTGGAGCGCCGCTTCCAGGGCAGCACGGACGTGCCGCTGACCGAGGCCGGCGTCGGCCAGGCGCGGCGCGCCGCCCGGCTGCTCGCCTCGCTGCGGCCCGACGCGATCGTCTCCTCGGACCTGACGCGGGCCGTGGACACGGCCGCCGAGCTGGCCGCGCTCACCGGTCTCGACGTCACCCGCGACGAGGGCCTGCGCGAGACCTACGCGGGCGCCTGGCAGGGGCTGACGCACGAGGAGATCATCGCCCGGCACGGCGAGGAGTACGCCGCCTGGAAGCGCGGCGAGGCGGTCCGCCGCGGTGGCGGCGAACTGGAGACCGAGGTCGCCGACCGGGCCGCGCCCGTGGTGCTGCGGCACGCGGAGAAGCTGCCGGTGGACGGCACGCTCGTGGTCGTCAGCCACGGCGGCACCATCCGCACCACCATCGGCCGGCTGCTCGGGCTGGAGGCCCGCAGCTGGGAGAGCCTCGGCGGCCTCACCAACTGCTGCTGGTCCGTGCTGGGGGAGGGCGTGCGCGGCTGGCGGCTGCTGGAGCACAACGCGGGCACCCTGCCGGAGCCCGTGCTCGGCGACGACGACTGAGCCCGTTCCCGGCGCCCCGGACCCCGGATTTCACTTTCTGGCAGGTCGCAGGCTAAAGTTCTTCTTGTTCGCCCCGCCGAGCGGGAAGAACACAGCAAGGGGCTATAGCTCAGTTGGTAGAGCGCCTGCATGGCATGCAGGAGGTCAGGAGTTCAATTCTCCTTAGCTCCACAGGAGGAAGATCCCGTCCCCGTCAGGGGGCGGGATCTTCCGTTTGTCCCGCCGTTCACACCCGGGTCGCACCCGGCGGCCGTGTCCGGACCGGTACCGCGGCGTCGCTGACCGTGTCGGCCCGCTCGTGGCAGAATCAAACGGCCGGAAGGGGGCGCGGCCCTACGGGAGGGAGTTCGATGCCTGCCAGCATCGTGTGTACGGCCTGCGGCCACGGCCGGAGCTGATCCATGGGTGCACACAGGCGGAAGTGCGACTGGTGCGGCAGCGGCACGCCCATCGTCCGCGACATGGAGCCGATCAACGCCGACTACCAGTACTGGTGCGAGGAGTGCGCGCGGGCGCTGATCATAAAAGGCGACCCCATCGAGACGTACCGCGAACTGGAGGGCGAGCCGATCTACGGCCGCCTGCTCGAGGAGCACTGCACGCTCAAGAGGTTCTACTCCTTCGTCACGGCCTGACTCCAAAGTCGGACATACGCGACTAAAGGGGTGGAGTGGAAACGGATTTGGTGCTGCGGCCCCGGGACCTGTAATGTTTTCTTCGTCGCCGGGGGAACCGGGCGGCGAAACAAAACGAGGGGCTATAGCTCAGTTGGTAGAGCGCCTGCATGGCATGCAGGAGGTCAGGAGTTCAATTCTCCTTAGCTCCACAGAAGTCGAGGGCGGATCATCCGGAAGGATGGTCCGCCCTCGGCGCATTGCCGTCCCATGGGGCGGATCCCGTCGTCGTCGGCTCGGGGCCTGCGGTACCCTAGCGCCATGCGTGCCGTACGCCTTCTGCTTAGCGGGCCGCGCTGATCAGTACCGACCCCGGTGAGACCCGAGAGGTCGGCATCGGCGCGGCATCCCCTCCTGTGTGAGGGGATTTTTCGTTTCTTGAAATGGCACAGCCGCTGGCAGGACGATCGATGGAGCTTTGAGGATCATGAGCGAGACGAACCCCGCTGCCGCCGCTACCCCGGCGGAGGCCGCCCCGTACCGCTACACGGCCGCCATGGCAGCCGACATCGAGGCACGCTGGCAGGACTTCTGGGACGCCGACGGCACCTACGCCGCGGACAACCCCACGGGCGACCTGGCGGGCGACGGCGCCGCCAAGCCCAAGAAGTTCATCATGGACATGTTCCCGTACCCCTCCGGTGCGGGCCTGCACGTCGGCCACCCCCTCGGCTACATCGCCACTGACGTCTACGCCCGGTTCCAGCGCATGACCGGCCACAACGTGCTGCACACCCTGGGCTTCGACGCCTTCGGCCTGCCCGCCGAGCAGTACGCCGTGCAGACCGGCACGCACCCGCGCGTGTCCACCGAGGCCAACATGGAGAACATGAAGGCCCAGCTGCGCCGGCTGGGCCTGGGCCACGACAAGCGCCGGTCCTTCGCCACGATCGACCCGGACTACTACAAGTGGACCCAGTGGATCTTCCTGCAGATCTTCAACTCCTGGTACGACGACGAGGCCCGCAAGGCCCGCCCGATCGGCGAGCTGATCGCCCAGTTCGAGACCGGTGAGCGCGCGATCCCGGGCACCACGCGCGGCTGGAACGAGCTGAGCGCCCGCGAGCGCGCCGACGTCCTGGGCGAGTACCGCCTGGCCTACGCCTCCGACGCGCCGGTCAACTGGTGTCCCGGCCTGGGCACCGTGCTGGCCAACGAGGAGGTCACCGCCGACGGCCGCTCCGAGCGCGGCAACTTCCCGGTCTTCAAGGCCAAGCTGCGCCAGTGGAACATGCGCATCACCGCCTACGCCGACCGCCTGCTGGAGGACCTGGAGGAGCTGGACTGGCCGGAGGCCATCAAGCTCCAGCAGCGCAACTGGATCGGCCGCAGCGAGGGCGCCCGCGTCGACTTCCCGATCGACGGCGAGCACATCACCGTCTTCACCACCCGCCCGGACACCCTGTTCGGCGCCACCTACATGGTGCTGGCGCCCGAGCACCCGCTGGTCGACGCGTTCACCCCCGAGGCCTGGCCCGAGGGCACCCACGAGGTGTGGACCGGCGGCCACGCCACGCCCGCCGAGGCCGTCGCCGCCTACCGCGCGCAGGCCGCCTCGAAGTCCGACGTCGAGCGGCAGGCCGAGGCCAAGGACAAGACCGGCGTCTTCACCGGCGCGTTCGCCACCAACCCGGTCAACGGCGAGCGCGTCCCCGTCTTCATCGCCGACTACGTCCTGATGGGCTACGGCACCGGCGCGATCATGGCCGTGCCGGCGCACGACACCCGTGACTTCGCCTTCGCGCGCGCCTTCGAGCTGCCCATGCGCTGCGTGGTCGAGCCGACCGACGGCCGCGGCACCGACCCCGCCGAGTGGGACGACGCGTTCGCCTCGTACGACGCGAAGATCGTCAACTCGCGGGGTGAGGGCGTCGACCTGAACGGCCTGGGCGTCACCGAGGCCAAGGCACGCGTCACCGAGTGGCTGGAGCGCAAGGGCATCGGCCAGGGCACCGTCAACTTCCGCCTGCGCGACTGGCTGTTCAGCCGCCAGCGCTACTGGGGCGAGCCCTTCCCGATCGTCTACGACGAGGACGGCGTCGCGCACGCGCTGCCCGAGTCGATGCTGCCGCTGGAGCTGCCGGAGGTCGAGGACTACAGCCCCCGCACCTTCGACCCGGACGACGCGGACACCCAGCCCGAGACCCCGCTGTCGCGCAACGAGGAATGGGTGCACGTCACCCTGGACCTGGGCGACGGGCCGAAGAAGTACCGCCGTGAGACCAACACCATGCCCAACTGGGCCGGTTCCTGCTGGTACGAGTTCCGCTACCTGGACCCGCACAACGACCGGCGGATGGTCGACCCCGAGATCGAGCAGTACTGGATGGGCCCGCGCGAGGGCATGCCGCACGGCGGTGTCGACCTGTACGTCGGCGGCGCCGAGCACGCCGTGCTGCACCTGCTGTACGCCCGCTTCTGGTCCAAGGTCCTGTACGACCTGGGACACGTCTCCTCGGCCGAGCCGTTCCACAAGCTGTTCAACCAGGGCATGATCCAGGCCTACGTCTACCGCGACAGCCGGGGCATCGCCGTGCCGGCCGCCGAGGTGGAGGAGCGCGACGGCGCGTACTACCACCAGGGCGAGAAGGTCACCCGCCTGCTGGGCAAGATGGGCAAGTCCCTGAAGAACGCGGTGACCCCGGACGAGATCGCGGCCGAGTACGGCGCCGACACCCTGCGCCTGTACGAGATGGCCATGGGGCCGCTGGACGTCTCCCGCCCCTGGGACACGCGTGCCGTGGTCGGCCAGTTCCGGCTGCTGCAGCGGCTGTGGCGCAACATCGTGGACGAGGAGAGCGGCGAGGTCACCGTGGTGGACGCGGCGCCCGACGAGGACACGCTGCGCGCGCTGCACAAGGCGATCGACGGGGTGCGCCAGGACCTGGAGGGCCTGCGCTTCAACACGGCCATCGCCAAGATCACGGAGCTGAACAACCACCTGACCAAGGCCGGCGCCGCGCTGCCGAGGTCGGTGGCCGAGCCGCTGGTGCTGATGGTGGCCCCGCTGGCCCCGCACATCGCCGAGGAGCTGTGGCGCCGCCTGGGCCACACCGACTCGGTCGTCCACCGGGACTTCCCGGTCGCCGACCCGGCGTACGTGGTGGACGAGACCGTGACCTGCGTCGTCCAGGTCAAGGGCAAGGTCAAGGCCCGCCTGGAGGTGGCGCCCGGCATCTCCGAGGAGGAGTTGGAGAAGGTGGCGCTGGCCGACGAGAAGGTCGTCGCGGCGCTGGACGGCGCGGCCATCCGCAAGGTGATCGTGCGCGCGCCGAAGCTGGTGAACATCGTTCCGGCGTAACGGCGACGCACGTCGGGGTACTCCCCTACGGGCAGGTTCGGGGTTTTTCTGGAACCCCGGGCCTGCCCGTTGCGTTTACCGTGGAGGAGTGTCGCGTCGCGCGGCGCACCGGTCCGAGGAGAAGCGTCGTGGAAGCAGTGATCATCGTCATCGCCCTCTTCTTCCTGGCTTTCGTCGTCCTCGGCGCGTACGCCACGATCAAGGTGGTGGGCGCCGCCAAGCGCGGTGTGGACCGCACCATCGGGCAGGCCCGGCGCACCGTCGAGGACCACACGCTGCGCGCCAAGTCGTTCGCCCAGGTCGGCCCGGCCGCCGAGCTGGCCCAGCTGCGGCTCACCCTGCGCACCTCGATGCGCGCCACCCAGGAAGCGCTGTACGCGGGCGCCGCCGAGGACGAGTCGCTCAAGGAATCCGTGGGCCTCTTCGAGCGCCTGAGCGTGCACGGACGCGAGCTGGACGCCGACCTCAAGCGCCTGGAGTCCGAGCCGGACCGGGCCACGCTCGCCGCCCGCCTGCCCGAACTGCGCGCCCGCACCGAGCAGATCGCCAAGTCCGCGGACGCGCTGCGCTGGGCCGCCCGCGACCGGGCCCGCCGCTTCGCCGACGACGACCTCGGCGCGCTCAGCGCCCAGATCGACATGGAAGCAGACGCCCTGCGCCACTGGACCGGACCCCGGGCCGCCGATGAACCGGCCTCGCCGCCGCCCCCGATCACCCCTCCCGGCCCGCGCCTCGGCTACCCCTGGCAGAAGAACCCCCGCCCGGAAAGCACCACATGACGCCTCGTGCGGGCGCAGCGCGCCGGGCGCACACCCCGGGGGCCGGGCTGCCGTGCGCGCGCTACGGCAGGTAACCTCCAGCTCATGTCCCGCCATGTCGCCATCGTCACCGATTCAACGGCCTACCTGCCGCCCCGGATGATGGAGCGCCACGGCATCACCGCGGTGCCGCTGACCGTGGTCCTCGGCGACCGGGCGCTCCAAGAGGGCACCGAGATCTCCACCCGCGCCCTCGCCCAGGCGCTCCAGAGGCGGCGCCCCGTCACCACCTCCCGCCCCGGCCCCGAGGTGTTCGCCGAGACGTACCGCGAGGTGGCCGGGTCCGGCGCGCGCGGCATCGTCTCCCTGCACCTGTCCGGCGAACTGTCCGGCACCTACGACGCGGCCGTCCTCGCCGCGCGCGAGGCGCCGGTGCCCGTGCGGGTGGTGGACACCGGGATGGTCGCGATGGCCCTCGGTTTCTGCGCGCTGGCCGCCGCCGAGGCCGCGGAGGCGGGCGGCACCGTGGACGAGGCGGTCACGGCGGCCGAGAAGCGGGCCGCGGGCAGCTCCGCCTACTTCTACGTCGACACCCTCGACTATCTGCGCCGCGGCGGCCGGATCGGGGCCGCCCAGGCGCTGCTGGGCTCCGCGCTCGCGGTCAAGCCCCTGCTCCAGCTCGACGGCGGCCGCATCGAACTGCTGGAGAAGGTGCGTACGGCGTCCAAGGCGATCGCCCGCCTGGAGGAGATCGCCGCCGAACGCGCGGGGAGCGCCGAGGTCGACATCGCCGTCCACCACCTGGCCGCCCCCGAGCGCGCCGCCGCCCTCGCCGACCGGCTGCGGGCACGGGTGCCGGGCCTGGCCGAACTCCATGTCAGCGAGGTCGGGGCGGTGATCGGGGCGCACACGGGGCCGGGGCTGCTCGGGGTCGTGGTCTCGCCCCGGTGAGACCGGCTCCCACGCCGGCTCTGACGGGCGGTCACCCGCACGGGTGACGGGGTTGTCCACAACCGGCCCGATGTCCCCGGGAATTGACCAAGATCATCGCGAAACGGCGGGATGTCCGATCCTCGTCGCATGGCACTTCGATCACGTTCCCGCACCGTCACCCCGACCAGCGGCCCCGGCCGTGGCCCCGCCTCCGACGGCCGCGTGCGGCATCGCGCCAGCGAGCACCGACGCGTCCGCCCTCGCGCGCACGCGCCCGCGGACGAACTGCGCCGCCGCGCGGAACTCCTCTTCGGCGAAAGCGCCGTGCAGTGGGGGGAGTCGGGGAAGGCGCCGCCGGACCCGGACCTGCCGGGCCGGGGCGTGCCGGGCCGGGGCGTGCCGGGCCCGGCCCCGTCGGACCCGGGCCTGCCGCCCGCGGCGGAACCGGCGAGGCCGCCGGAGCCGCGCGACGCGGTGCTCCCGGACCGGCGGGCGCGGGCCGGGGCGGCCCTGCGGGAGCGGCTGCCGGTGTGGTTGCAGGCGCGGTGCGGGGTGGAGCGCCGGGGGACGGTGGCCCTCGCCGTGCTGCTGGTGGCCGCCGCCCTCCTCGCCGTGCAGCACTTCTGGACGGGCCGGCCGCAGACCGTGAGCGCCCCTCAAGTGGTGCGCGCCCAGGCGACGTACGCGAAGGCACCGAGCGCAGGAGGAGAGGCGCCGGGCGGCGGGGGAGCCGCCCCGACCCCGGGCGGGGAGATCGTGGTGGACGTCGGCGGCAAGGTCCGCAAACCGGGGGTCCGCCGGCTCCCGGCCGGTTCCCGGGTGGCCGACGCGCTGCGGGCGGCGGGCGGCGTCCGGCCGGGCGTGGACACCGACGGGCTGAACCGGGCGCGCTTCCTGGTCGACGGCGAGCAGGTGGTGGTCGGGGGGCCCGCGGCCGGCGGGCAAGGAGGCGGGGGAGCGCCCGCGGGTCCCGCCGCACCGTCCGGTCCGGCCGGGCAGGTCTCCCTCAACACGGCCACCGAGGACCAGCTCGACACCCTGCCCGGGGTCGGCCCGGTGCTGGCCCGGCACATCATCGACTACCGCACCCGGCACGGCGGCTTCCGCTCGGTGGACGAACTGCGCCAGGTCAACGGCATCGGCGACCGCCGCTTCACCGATCTGCGCGACCTGGTACGGCCATGAGCGGCTCCCACGGGCAGGGCGCCGTGCCGGTGACCGAGCCGAACCCCCTGGACCTGCGGCTGGTGCCGCCCGCGCTCGCCGCCTGGGCGACGGCGGCGCTGACCCTGGACGCCCCGCCGGGCCCGGCCCTCTGCGTCGTGCTCGTCTGCCTGGTCTGCGGTGTCCTCCTGCTCGGGGCGGGACGGGCCGGGAGGGCTTCCGGGCGCTCGCGCGGACGGCCCGGGTGGGCGCGGTCCTCGCTCGCCGCGGTGCTGCTCTGCGCCGCCGCGGCGGCCGCCTCCGCGGGTCTGCACGGAGCGGACGTACGGCGCGGTCCGGTGCCCGAGCTGGCCCGGCGGTCCGCCACCGTGACGGCCGAGGCGGAGCTGACCGGCGATCCCCGGCTGAGTAGACCCCGGGTGCGCGGTGACCACACGGCTCCGGTGGCGGTGCTGCTCCGGGCGCGGGTGCTGCGCGTCGAGGAGAGCGACGGAAGGAGTACGCGGACCAGGGCGCCGGTCCTGATGATCGTCGACGCGGGCGCCCCGGCACCCGGGGGCGCCCCGGAGGCCCGGGCAGGCCGGGCGGCCTGGCTCAGCCTGCTGCCGTCCACCACGCTGCGGGTGACCGGGCGGCTGGCGCCCGCCCTCGCCGGGGGTGATCGGACGGCGGCCGTGCTCCGGGTGCGGGGCGCGGGCGGGCCGCGGGTCGTGGCGGGGCCGAGCGGGCTCCAGCGACTGGCGGGGCGGCCCAGGGCGGGGCTGCGGGAGGCGGCGGACGGGCTGCCGGGGGACGCGTGGGCGTTGCTGCCGGGGCTGGTCGTCGGGGACACCTCGCGGATCACCCCCGAGTTGGACGACGCCTTCAGGGCGACCGACCTGACCCATCTGCTCGCGGTCTCCGGCGGCAATCTCACCGTGCTGCTCGCCCTGCTCGTCGGCCCGCCCGGCCTGGCCCGGCTGGCCGAACGCCGGGGCCTGGCCCCCCGCCTGGGGCTGTCCTTGCGGATGACCGCCCTGCTCGCGGGGGCGCTCACGCTCGGCTTCGTGATCGTGTGCCGTCCCGATCCCAGCGTGCTGCGGGCCGCGGCCTGCGGCGCGGTCGCGCTGCTCGCCCTGGCCACCGGCCGCCGCAGATCCCTCCTCCCGGCGCTGGCCACGGCCGTACTGCTGCTGGTGCTGTACGACCCGTCGCTGGCCCGGAGTTACGGCTTCCTGCTGTCCGTGCTGGCCACCGGGGCGCTGCTGGTGCTGGCCCCCGGCTGGAGCGAGGCGCTGCGGCGGCGCGGGGTGCCGCCGAGGCTCGCCGAGGCGCTGGCGGCGGCCCTCGCGGCGCAGGCGGTGTGCGCGCCGGTGGTGGCGGTGCTGTCGGCCCGGGTGAGCCTGGTGGCGGTGCCCTGCAATCTGCTGGCCGAGGCGGCGGTGGCGCCCGCGACGGTGCTGGGCTTCGCCGCGCTCGCCATCGCGCCGGCGGGCCTGCCCGTGGCCAAGGCGCTGGCCTGGTGCGCGAGTTGGCCGGCCGGATGGATCGCCGGGGTGGCCCGGGCCGGGGCGGCGCTGCCCGGCGCGGGAGTGGACTGGCCGGGCAGCCTGCCGGGGGCGCTGCTGCTCGCGGCGGTCACGGTGGCCGTCGCCCTGGCCGGGCGGCGGCTGGTGCGGCACCCGTGGTGCTGCGCTCTGCTCGGCGCGTTGCTCCTGCTGGCGGTGGTGCGCCCGGCGCCGCTGACCCGGGTGGTGACGGGCTGGCCGCCGCCGGGGTGGCGGTTCGCGATGTGCGACGTGGGACAGGGCGACGCGACCGTGCTGGCGGCGGGCGCCGGGGCCGGGGTGGTCGTGGACACCGGGCCCGATCCGGCACCGGTCGACCGCTGCCTGCGGCGGCTGGGCATCACCCGCGTCCCCCTCCTCGTGCTGACGCACTTCCACGCCGACCATGTGGCCGGGCTGACCGGTGTCCTGCGCGGCCGGGAGGTCGCCGCGATCGAGACCACGGGGTTCGAGGAGCCCGGAGCGGAGGCGGAGTTCGTCAGGAAGCAGGCCGCGGCCCGGCACATCCCGGTCACCCGGGCCGTCGCGGGGGAGGAGCGGCGCACCGGCCCGCTGGCCTGGCGGGTCCTGTGGCCACCACCGGACGCCGCGCCCGCCTTCGACGGCCCGAACGACGCCAGCGTGGCCCTGCTGGTCCGCGCCGGCGGGCTGCGGCTGCTGTTGCTCGGCGACCTCGAACCCTCGGACCAGCAGGCCCTGTTGAGGTCACCGCAGGCGGCGGGGCTGGCCGGGGTGGACGTGCTGAAGGTGGCCCATCACGGCTCGGCGTACCAGGACCCGGAACTGATGCGGCTCGCGGCACCCCGGGTGGCGCTCATCTCCTGCGGCACCGGCAACCCTTACGGACACCCGGCCCCGTCGACGCTGGCCGCGTTGCGGGCCGGCGGCGCGCTGGTGCTGCGGACCGACCGGGACGGGGCGCTCGCGGTCGGCGGCGGTGAAGGGACCGCCGGGCCGGGCAGGGAGGTGACGGTGACGCGGGAGGAACCCTGAACGGCCGCCGCGGCTTCGTGGCCCGCCTACCGGTAGAAGACGGCCACGCCCCCGTGGTGGGAGCAGGCGCCCTGGTGGTGGGCGGCGTACGAGTAGGTGCCGTCGTTGCACCGGGCGGTGGCGCCGTTCCCGGCGCTGCCGGAACCGCCCGAGGAGCCGGAGCC
>NZ_VOGW01000161.1 GCF_007896895.1 Streptomyces misionensis
CGCATGCGCGGTGACGGTCACCTCGACCTTCACCGTCTTCGTCGCGGTGACCGTGGGCGCGGGCTCGGGCGCCGCCGTCTCCGTGGCCGTCGCGGTCACCGTGGCGGTGGCGGTGACCGTGGCGGTCGGCCGCACCTTGGCGGCCGCCGGCTGCGCGTCGGTCCCGCCGCCCTGGCCGCCGGCGCCGGCTCCGATGCCGAGGCAGAAGGCGAGTCCGATCGCCGGCAGCACGTACCGCTTCCGCGCCCATCGCGCAGACGTGCGCACGGGCGGCCGGGGCGGTTGTGGCGGCATGGCGTACGGATACGGACTGCTCATGCGTTCCCCCAAGGTGAGTAGAAGGTAAGACAGTAGCTCCGGTCGTGATGTTCATGTGAAGTTTCCGTGAAGCAGTCGCCTGTTCGTGATGGAGTGGGGGTGGCGCTGCGAAACAGGCGTCGAACGGCCAAAGAGCGCAGTTCCGGCGCATGCGCCGGATTCCCGCGATGTGGGCCCGTGTTGCCTCGAAAGCCGCAACAGTGATCGAATGAACCTTCGACAGCAGAAGATGTCGAGGCGTACAGGGGTGTGTCGTAGATGTTCGGCCGCTGGCTGGGTGATCGGACGAACCGGATGCAGCAGGCGGGCCCCCTGGGGGCGGTTCGGACACCGCCCGGCGCGGGGGTGCTCGGCTGCCGGGTGGTCGACCCGGTCGACCACCCGGTCGCCGGGGCCGAGTTCACGGTGAGCGACCCGATGGGCCGCAAGGTGGTGGCGGGCGGCACGGACCCGTACGGGACGTTCCTGACGACCGTGCCGGCCGGGGAGTACCGGCTCGCGGTGTCCGCCGAGGGGTACGCGCCCTACCGGGCCACCGCGCTGGTCGCCGAGGGCACCCTCGCCTCGCTGGGCGACGTCACCCTCCAGCTCGCCCCGCCGCCCGAGCCGCCGGCGCCGGGCGAGTGGGAGGTGGACCCCGCGCACTCCTCGATCGCCTTCACCGCCCGGCACATCGGACTGGCCCGCGTCCACGGCCGGTTCGACTCCTTCGCGGGAGCCGTGCGGATCGCCGAGCGGATCGAGCGGTCGGCGATGCACGTGGTGATCGACGCGGCGTCCATCGACACCGGGGTCCGGATGCGCGACGACCACCTGCGCTCGGGAGACTTCCTGGACGTACAGCGGTTCCCGACGCTGGAGTTCTACAGCGACCGGTTCGCGCACAAGGGCGGCAACCGCTGGGCGGTCACCGGGGCGCTGTCGCTGCACGGCGTGACCCGCACGGTGACGCTCGACACCGAGTACCTGGGGGTCGGCAACGGCATCGAGGGCGAGACCCGGGCCGCCTGCCGGGCCACCACCGAACTGCACCGCGACGACTTCACGGTCAGCTGGCAGTCGATGCTGGCCCGGGGGATCGCGGTGGTGGGCCCGAGCATCCGCGTCGACCTGGACGTGCAGATAGTGCCCAAGGGCTGACCTGGCGAATCGCTCCCGGACGGGTGCCGGACAATGGCGGCGTGAGCGATGTGAGACACGTGCTGGTGCTGCCCGACCGGGACGCCGCCGAGGAGGCGGCCGAGGCGCTCGGGGAGCGGTTCGGCCTGGACGAGGAGCCCCGGCTGCTCCGCGACGCCCTGGCCGGTGAGGACGACGCCGAGGACGCGCAGTGGCTGGTCGTACTGGCCGACGAGGAGGAGCGGCTGGACCCCCGGGAGCTGGACGCCTTCGCGGGGGAGTGGGACGGCTGGCGCGAGGAGCCGTAGGCCGCCGGGGCCCCGGGGGCGCGGTGCGGACCGTGGCCGGGGGCGTTGTCGGTGGGGCGTGGGATGCTTGGTGCGATGGCCAGGAAGACTGCGAATGACGACCCTCTCGCCCCGGTGACCGTTGCCGTGGGCCAGGAGGACCTGCTGCTCGACCGTGCGGTGCGGGAGGTGGTGGCCGCCGCCCGGGCCGCCGACCCCGACACGGACGTCCGGGATCTGACCCCGGACCAGTTGCAGCCCGGCACCCTCGCCGAGCTGACCAGCCCCTCGCTGTTCGCCGAGCGCAAGGTCGTCGTCGTGCGCGGCGCGCAGGACCTGTCGGCCGACACCGTCAAGGACGTGAAGGCGTACCTCGGCTCGCCCGCCGAGGAGATCACGCTCGTGCTGCTGCACGCGGGCGGCGCCAAGGGCAAGGGCCTGCTGGACGCCGCGCGCAAGGCGGGGGCGCGCGAGGTGGCCTGCCCGAAGATGACCAAGCCGGCGGACCGGCTGGCGTTCGTGCGCGGGGAGTTCCGCACGGCGGGGCGGTCGGCGACCCCCGAGGCGTGCCAGGCGCTGTGCGACGCCATCGGCAGCGATCTGCGCGAGCTGGCGTCCGCCGTGACCCAGCTGGTCGCGGACATCGAGGGCACGATCGACGAGGCCGTCGTCGGGCGCTACTACACCGGCCGGGCCGAGGCCTCCAGCTTCACGGTCGCGGACCGCGCGGTGGAGGGGCGTACCGCCGAGGCGCTGGAGGCGCTGCGCTGGTCGCTGGCGACGGGGGTGGCCCCGGTGATGATCACCAGTGTGCTGGCCCAGGGCGTGCGGGCGATCGGGAAGCTGTCCTCCGCGCGCGGGGGGCGCCCCGCGGACCTCGCCCGGGAGCTGGGGATGCCGCCGTGGAAGATCGACCGGGTGCGCCAGCAGATGCGGGGGTGGACGCCGGACGGCGTCTCGGTCGCCATGCGGGCGGTCGCCGAGGCGGACGCGGGCGTGAAGGGCGGAGGGGACGACCCCGAGTACGCGCTGGAGAAGGCGGTCGTGGTGATCGCGCGGGCCGCCCGCTCGCGCGGCCGGGGATAGCCGCTTCCCCGCTCCGGAGGCCGAAAGCCGAAAACACCGGGTCGGAAACCGAGGGCCGAACGCCGAAAACCCCGCCACCCGCCCTGGGGAAGGGAAGGGTGCCGGGGTTTTCGGTGCAAAGCTGTCGAGCCCGTTCCCGCGTGGCGAACGCAGGCCGCGAACAGGCTCTGGGTGCCGGTCGGGAGCGGATGAGAGAGGGCCCGCTCTGGGTCCTTCCGGCGGTCAGATCAAAGGGAGAACTCAGCCCTTGAGGGTCGCGACCTTGGAAGCAAGCGCCGACTTCTTGTTGGCGGCCTGGTTCTTGTGGATGACGCCCTTGGAGACGGCCTTGTCGAGGGCACGCGCGGCGGCGCGCTGCAGCTCGGTGGCCTTCTCGAGGTCACCCGCGGCAGCGGCCTCACGGGCCTTGCGGATCGCGGTCTTCAGGGAGGACTTGACGGCCTTGTTGCGCAGCCGAGCCTTCTCGTTGGTCTTGATCCGCTTGATCTGGGACTTGATGTTCGCCACGAAGGAGCCTTTTCAGGTTCAGGCACGGGGCCGCACGGGTCCCGCACCGGTGATCCAAAATTTCTCTGACGTGCCTCGGCCGAGAGGGCATGAGGCACAGCCATCTACAGTACCAGTGGCCCCGCGACCGGCCCAAAACGCCCCTCGGTCCCTCCGCGTGGGACCATGGAGACTACGTATCGATCCGACCCGAGGCATAAGGCGCCTCAAGAGACAGGACCCTGCGTGCCCGCGACCCCTAACCATGTGCCCGAGCCGAGCCGTACCGACCCGGCTCTGATCCGCAACTTCTGCATCATCGCGCACATCGACCACGGCAAGTCCACGCTCGCCGACCGGATGCTCCAGCTGACCGGTGTGGTCGAGCAGCGGCAGATGCGTGCTCAGTACCTCGACCGGATGGACATCGAGCGCGAGCGCGGCATCACGATCAAGTCCCAGGCGGTGCGTCTGCCCTGGGCCCCGACCGAGGGCCCGGACCAGGGCACGACGCACATCCTCAACATGATCGACACCCCGGGGCACGTCGACTTCACCTATGAGGTCTCGCGGTCGCTGGCCGCCTGCGAGGGGACCATCCTCCTCGTCGACGCCGCCCAGGGCATCGAGGCGCAGACCCTCGCCAACCTCTACCTGGCGATGGAGAACGACCTCACGATCATCCCCGTGCTCAACAAGATCGACCTGCCGGCCGCCCAGCCGGAGAAGTTCGCCGAGGAGCTGGCGAACCTGGTCGGCTGCGAGCCGGACGACGTGCTCAAGGTCTCCGCGAAGACCGGTCTCGGCGTCGACGCGCTGCTCGACAAGGTCGTCAAGGAGATCCCGGCCCCGGTCGGCGTCGCCGACGCGCCCGCCCGCGCGATGATCTTCGACTCGGTCTACGACTCCTACCGCGGCGTCGTGACGTACGTCCGTGTCATCGACGGCCAGCTCAACAAGCGCGAGCGCATCAAGATGATGTCGACCGGCGCCACCCACGAGCTGCTGGAGATCGGCGTCAGCTCGCCCGAGATGCTGCCGGCCGACGGCCTCGGCGTCGGCGAGGTGGGCTATCTGATCACCGGTGTGAAGGACGTCCGTCAGTCCAAGGTCGGTGACACCGTCACCAGCCAGCACAAGGGCGCCACCGAGGCCCTCGGCGGCTACAAGGACCCCAAGCCGATGGTGTTCTCGGGCCTGTACCCGCTGGACGGCTCGGACTACCCGGAGCTGCGCGAGGCCCTGGACAAGCTCCAGCTCAACGACGCGGCCCTGGTCTACGAGCCGGAGACCTCCGCCGCCCTCGGCTTCGGCTTCCGCGTCGGCTTCCTCGGCCTGCTGCACCTGGACGTGATCCGGGAGCGCCTGGAGCGCGAGTTCGGCCTCGACCTGATCGCCACCGCCCCCAACGTGGTCTACCGCGTGGTCATGGAGGACGGCAGCGAGCACACGGTCACCAACCCGAGCGAGTTCCCCGAGGGGAAGATCGACGAGGTCTTCGAGCCGGTCGTGCGGGCGACGATCCTCGCGCCCACCGAGTTCATCGGCGCGATCATGGAGCTGTGCCAGACCCGGCGCGGCACCCTGCTCGGCATGGACTACCTCTCCGAGGACCGCGTCGAGATCCGCTACACCCTCCCGCTCGCGGAGATCGTCTTCGACTTCTTCGACCAGCTGAAGTCCAAGACCCGCGGCTACGCCTCGCTCGACTACGAGCCCACCGGCGAGCAGGCCAGCAGCCTCGTCAAGGTCGACATCCTGCTGCACGGCGACAAGGTCGACGCCTTCTCGGCGATCACCCACAAGGACCAGGCGTACGCGTACGGCGTGCGGCTCGTCGCCAAGCTCAGGGAGCTGATCCCGCGGCAGAGCTTCGAGGTGCCGGTGCAGGCCGCCATCGGCTCCCGGGTCATCGCCCGCGAGACCATCCGCGCCATCCGCAAGGACGTCCTCGCCAAGTGCTACGGCGGTGACATCTCCCGTAAGCGGAAGCTGCTGGAGAAGCAGAAGGAAGGCAAGAAGCGGATGAAGATGGTGGGTTCGGTGGAGGTTCCGCAGGAGGCCTTCATCGCCGTCCTGTCCAGCGATGACAGCGCGGGGTCGGGCAAGGGCAAGAAGTAACCGGGGCCGGTATCCGGTCAGCCGCCCAAAACGGACACCAGGGGGCCCGTCGTGCGAAAGCGCGGCGGGCCCCCGCGTGTACACGGCGTCACCCGGCGGGGCGAGCGCGGGGAAAGAGACAGGCCGAAGCCCCTTACGCAGCGGGCACTCGCGCCTTACCCTGATGCCTGCTCGATAGTTACTCGCGAGTTAAACAAGCCCGAACACCACCGTGAGTTAACCCAGCCGCACCGAGTACCAGCCGCGCTGTCGCGGGCCCCGGAGGATGTCGTGAGCGACACACAGACCCTGATCGAGAACCGTCCGCCGTCCGTCGCGGCCCTCTTCCTGGAGCGCGTGGCGGCCACACCGGACGCCGAGGCCTACCGCTACCCGGTGCCCCCCGCGTCCGGCCAGGGCCCCGACGACTGGAAGTCGCTGAGCTGGGCGGAGGCGGCCGAGCGGGTCCACGCCATCGCGGCCGGCCTGATCGAGCTGGGCATCCGGCCCGAGCAGCGGGTGGCGCTCGCCTCCTCCACCCGTGTGGAGTGGATCCTCGCCGACCTCGGCATCATGTGCGCCGGCGGCGCCACCACCACGATCTACCCGCAGACCAACGCCGACGAATCCGCGTTCATCCTCTCCGACTCCGAGAGCCGGGTGCTGATCGCGGAGGACGCCGCCCAGGTCGCCAAGGCCGCCGAGAAGCGCGCCGAGCTGCCCGAGCTGACCAAGGTCGTCGTCATCGACCCGGCGGGCGTGGAGGGCGACGACTGGGTGATCACCCTGGACGAGCTGGAGAAGCGCGGCGCGGCCCATCTGGAGCAGCACCCGCAGCTGATCAAGGAGCGGGTCGGCGCCCTCACCAAGGACCAGCTCGCCACCCTCATCTACACCTCCGGCACCACCGGCCGCCCCAAGGGCGTGCGCCTGCCGCACGACAACTGGTCGTACATGGCCAGGGCCATCTCCGCGACCGGGCTGCTCGGGCCCGACGACGTGCAGTACCTGTGGCTGCCGCTCGCGCACGTCTTCGGCAAGGTGCTCACCTCCGGGCAGATCGAGATCGGGCACGTCACCGCCGTGGACGGGCGCGTCGACAAGATCATCGAGAACCTGCCGGTGGTGCAGCCGACGTACATGGCCGCGGTGCCGCGCATCTTCGAGAAGGTCTACAACGGCGTCGCCGCCAAGGCCCGCGAGGGCGGCGCGGCCAAGTACAAGATCTTCCAGTGGGCCGCCGAGGTCGCCCGCGAGTACGCCAGGACGGAGCAGGACAACTTCCGGCGCACCGGCAACCGCGCCGTGCCCTTCGGCCTCGCCGCCAAGCACAAGGTCGCCGACACCCTCGTCTTCGCCAAGATCCGCGAGGCCTTCGGCGGCCGGCTGCGCGCCTGTGTCTCCGGCGCCTCCGCGCTCGCCCCGGAGATCGGCTACTTCTTCGCCGGTGCCGGCATCCACGTCCTAGAGGGCTACGGCCTCACCGAGTCCTCCGCGGCCTCCTTCGTCAACCCCGGCGAGGCCTACCGCACCGGCACGGTCGGCAAGCCGCTGCCCGGCACCGAGGTGCGCATCGCCGACGACGGCGAGATCCTGCTGCGCGGCCCCGGCATCATGCAGGGCTATCACAAGCTGCCCGACAAGACCGCCGAGGTGCTGGAGTCCGACGGCTGGTTCCACACCGGCGACATCGGCGAACTCTCGCCCGACGGCTATCTGCGCATCACCGACCGCAAGAAGGACCTCATCAAGACCTCCGGCGGCAAGTACGTCGCCCCGGCGGAGGTGGAGGGCCAGTTCAAGGCGGTCTGCCCGTACGTCTCCAACATCCTCGTGCACGGCGCCGACCGGAACTACTGCACCGCCCTCATCGCCCTCGACGAGATCGCGATCATGGAGTGGGCGAAGGAGAACGGCCTGGAAGGCAAGGCGTACGCCGAGGTCGTGGCCGCGCCGGCGACGGTCGAGATGGTCGACGGCTACGTCCAGCAGCTCAACGCCGGGCTCCAGCGCTGGCAGACCATCAAGAAGTTCCGGCTGCTGCCGCGGGACCTCGACGTGGAGCACGGCGAGATCACGCCGAGCCTGAAGCTGAAGCGGCCGGTGGTGGAGCGGGAGTACAAGGGGCTCATCGACGAGATGTACGCGGGGGCGCGGGAGAAGTAGCGGGCGCGGGAGCCGCCGGCGAGCGCGGGAGACGCGACGCGGCATGGGAGAGCCGCGGGACCCCGGACGGCCGCGGGGTCCGGGAGGCGCGGGGGAAGGGAGTGCTCGAAAGGCGTCGCCTTTCAGTCCTGTCGTAGCACGGTTCTCGGCCAGGAGTGGGCAGTTCGGTGACTTCACGCTTATGCGTGACACCCGTCTGTCACCCTGGCCGCATGGACATGGCGGCCATACCCACGCAGTGGGAGACCGAGGGCCGGGGCGCCGGGGCGCGCGGCCACGTCACGCTGCCCGGCAGCCCGCTCGCGCCGGGTTCGGCGCGGGCCCTGGTGCGGGCCGCGCTGACCGAGGTGCCCGGGGTCGCGCCCCGGCTGCTGGACGACGCCCTGGCCGTCGTCAGCGAGCTGGTCACCAACTCCGTGGTGCACGCCGGCACGGAGATGGACCTGGACTGGTGCCTGGAGGAGAGCGGCGCGTTCGTGGTCGAGGTCGGCGACCGGCACCCGGCCCGGCCGCCGCGGGACGCGACCGCGGGCGAGCCGCCGTACGAGATCCCCGAGTACGGCCGGGGGCTGCGGCTGGTCGGCGCGCTCGCCGAGTCCTGGGGCGTCACCTACCGCACCGGTGCCAAGTCGGTGTGGGCCAGACTGCCGCCGGGCGGCAGCGAGACCCCGCCCGGCCCCCGGGCACCGGACGCCCTGGAGGTGGCCGAGGACCTGGCCCCCCAGCCGCGGCGCGCCGGCGGCGACCGGGACTGGCTCGGCCGGGGCGCGCTGTCCTTCCTCGCCGAGGCCTCCGACCTGCTCGCCGGGCAACTGGACGAGAACCTGGTCACGGCCCTCACCGGCCAGCTGATCGTGCCCCGGCTCGCCGACTGGTGCGCGGTCTGGCTGGAGGACGAGGCGTCCGCGCGCGGCGGGTCGTACGACGGCCCCGCCCGGGTCTGGCACGCCAGCGAGAACCGCATCGAGGAGCTGCGCGGCGTGCTGGAGAAGGAGCCGCCGCGGACGGGGGACGGGCTGGGCTTCGGCCCCGAGCCGTACCCGTGGCCCGGCGCCGCGCTCGGCCCGCGGGACGCCGACGGCACGGCGCTGGCGTACCGGCTGGTCGCGGGCGGCCGGCCGCTCGGCACGCTGGTCATCGGGCGGTGCGGGCTCGCGCGCTTCCCCGACGAGATCACCGGGCTGGTCGAGGACCTGGCCCGCCGGGTGGCGCTCGCGATCGGCGCGGCCCGGCAGTACGCCCGCCAGGCCACCATCAGCGCGGTGCTCCAGCGGGGCCTGCTGCCCGGCGCGGTCGCGCAGATCCCCGGGATGAGCAGCGCGCTGGTCTACGAGCCCTGCGACAAGAGCGGACCCAGCGGCGACTTCTACGACCTGTTCCCGGCGGGTGACGGCCGCTGGTGCTTCGCCATCGGCGATGTGCAGGGCAAGGGCCCGGAGGCGGCGGTCGTCATCGGCCTGGCCCGGCCCTGGCTGCGGCTGCTGGCCCGCGAGGGCTACCGGGTGGCCGACGTGCTGGACCGCCTCAACCAGCTCCTCCTGGACGACGCCACCGAGGCCGCCGACGCCGCGGCCCGCGCGCTGGTGGCCGCCGACGGCCTGGCCGTGACGCCCGGGGACGGCCCGCAGACCCGCTTCCTGTCCCTGCTCTACGGCGAGCTGACCCCGTACGACGGCGGGGTCGGCTGCACCCTCGCCTCCGCCGGGCACCCGCTCCCGCTGGTCCTCGGCCCCGACGGCACCGTGCGCACCGCGGCCCGACCGCAGACGCTGCTCGGCGTGGTCGAGGACGAGACGTACGTCAGCGAGACGCTGGACCTGCTGCCCGGAGACAGCCTGCTGTGCGTCACCGACGGGGTGACCGAGCGGCGCTGCGGCTCCCGCCAGTTCGACGACGCGGACGGTCTCGCCGAGGCCCTCGCCTCCTGCGCCGGCCTCACCGCCGAGGAGATCGCGGAAAGGATCCGCCACCTGGTGCACACCTTCGGCGAGGCCCCGCCGGAGGACGACCTGGCACTGCTGGTGCTCCAGGCGGAGTGAGAGGGCGGCCGGGGGAGCGCGGCGGTGCTGGACAATGGGTCGTATGCCTTCCGCACTCCCCGACGGCGAGCCCGTCCCCGACGACGGCGCGCTGCCCGCGCACGCGCTCGCCGGGGCGCTGGAGCGTCCGCTCGGTTTCTACCTGCACGTGCCGTACTGCGCGACCCGCTGCGGCTACTGCGACTTCAACACCTACACCGCGACCGAGCTGCGCGGCACCGGCGGTGTGCTCGCCTCCCGCGACAACTACGCGGACACCCTCACCGAGGAGATCCGGCTCGCCCGCAAGGTGCTAGGCGACGACCCGCGCCCGGTCCGCACGGTCTTCGTCGGCGGCGGTACGCCCACGCTGCTGGCCGCCGGCGACCTCGTACGGATGCTGGCCGCGATCCGCGACGAGTTCGGGCTGGCGCCGGACGCCGAGGTCACCACGGAGGCGAACCCCGAGTCCGTGGACCCGGCCTACCTCGCCACCCTCCGGGAGGGCGGCTTCAACCGGATCTCCTTCGGCATGCAGAGCGCGAAGCAGCACGTGCTGAGGATCCTGGACCGCACCCACACCCCCGGGCGCCCCGAGGAGTGCGTGGCGCAGGCGCGGGCGGCGGGCTTCGACCACGTCAACCTCGACCTGATCTACGGCACCCCGGGCGAGAGCGACGACGACTGGCGGGCCTCCCTGGACGCGGCGATCGGCGCCGGCCCCGACCACGTCAGCGCCTACGCGCTCATCGTGGAGGAGGGCACCCAGCTCGCCCGCCGCATCCGCCGGGGCGAGGTCCCGATGACCGACGACGACGTGCACGCCGACCGCTACCTGATCGCCGAGGAGACCCTCTCCGCGGCGGGCTTCGCCTGGTACGAGGTCTCCAACTGGGCCACCTCCGACGCCGGCCGCTGCCTGCACAACGAGCTGTACTGGCGCGGCGCGGACTGGTGGGGCGCGGGGCCGGGCGCCCACTCGCACATGGGCGGCGTCCGCTGGTGGAACGTCAAGCACCCCGGCGCCTACGCCGCCGCCCTGGCCGCGGGCCGCTCCCCGGGCGCGGGCCGCGAGCTGCTGTCCGCCGAGGACCGCCGCGTGGAGCGCATCCTGCTGGAGCTCCGCCTGCGCGAGGGCGCCCCGCTGGACCTGCTGAAGGAGGAGGGCCTCGCGGCCGCGCGCCGGGCCGTGGCGGACGGACTCCTCCAGGAGGGCCCCTACGCCGAGGGCCGCGCCGTGCTCACCCTGCGCGGCCGGCTGCTCGCGGACGCGGTGGTACGGGACCTGGTGGACTGATCCGCCCGGACCCGCGGCGGGTCAGGCCCCGCCGCCCGTGACGAAGTCGATCAGCTCCTCCACCCGCCCCAGCAGCTCCGGCTCCAGGTCCTTGTAGGAGCCGACCCGCTTGAGGATCGCCTGCCACACCGCGCCGGTGTTGTCCGACGGCCAGCCGAGGGCGCGGCACACGCCCGTCTTCCAGTCCTGGCCGCGGGGGACGGCCGGCCAGGCGGCGATGCCCAGGCAGGCGGGTTTCACCGCCTCCCAGATGTCGATGTAGGGGTGGCCCACGACCAGCGCGTGCTCGCTGGTCACCGACTGGGCGATGCGCCATTCCTTGCTGCCGGGCACCAGGTGGTCCACCAGGATGCCGAGCCGGGCGTCGGGGCCGGGCGCGAAGTCGGCGACGATCGAGGGCAGGTGGTCCACGCCCTCCAGGTACTCCACGACCACGCCCTCGATGCGCAGGTCGTCGCCCCAGACCTTCTCGACCAGCTCGGCGTCGTGCCGCCCCTCGACGTAGATGCGGCCGGCGCGGGCCACGCGGGCGCGGGCGCCGGGCACCGCGACCGAACCGGAGGCCGTGCGGGCGGGGCGGGCCGGGGCGGCCGAGGGGCGTACGAGGGTCACCGGGCGGCCCTCCAGCAGGAAGCCGCGGGGTTCCAGCGGGAAGACCCGGTGCTTGCCGAAGCGGTCCTCCAGGGTGACCGTGCCCGCCTCGCAGCGGATCACCGCGCCGCAGAACCCGGTGCCGGGCTCCTCCACGACCAGGCCCGGTTCCGCGGGCACCTCCGGCACCGGCTGGGACTTCTTCCAGGGCGGGGTCAGGTCGGGGGAGTACTGGCGCATTCGGATGACGATAGGAGAAGAGCGGAGCGGGCGCTCACGACACGCCGAAACGCGCGGCCAGGGCGTCCCGTTGGCGCCGTACGAAGGCCGCGTCCACCACCGCACCGTGACCGGGCACGTACAGCGCGTCCTCGCCGCCGAGCGCCAGCAGCCGGTCCAGCGCGGCCGGCCAGCGGGACGGTACGGCGTCCGGGCCCGCCTGGGGCTCGCCGGACTCCTCGACCAGGTCGCCGCAGAACACCACCTCACGCTCGCCCGGCACCAGGACCACCAGGTCATGGGCGGTGTGACCGGGGCCGACGTTGGCCAGCAGCACCTGGCGGCCCCCGCCGAGGTCCAGGGTGCGCTCCCCGGAGACCAGGTGCCGCGGCGGGACCGGCGCCAGCGCCGCCTCCTCCGCGTCCGCCGCCGGCAGCCCGTGGTGGACGGCGTCGTGGCGCAGCGCGTCGCGCTCGCCGGCGAGCACCGCCTCCGCCCCCACCGCCGCGTACACCGCCGCCCCCGCGAACGCGGCGGCGCCGAAGACATGGTCGAAATGGGCGTGGGTCAGCGCGAGATGGGTCACACGGCCGCCCGCCAGCTCCTCCGCCGCCGCCCGCAGCCGCGCCCCCTCCGCCAGGCTCGACCCGGCGTCCACCATCAGGGCCGTGTCCGCGCCCAGGACCAGCCCCGCCGTGCAGTCCCAGCCCGGCAGCCGGCACCGTCCGACCCCCGTGGCCAGCCGCTCCCATCCCCGCTCTTCCCAAGTCACCGTCATACCGCGACGCTAGCCCCACGAGCGGTCACGGGGGCACCGACCTTGCCCGGTGCGTACCCCACGGCCGTACACTGGGCCGGGGACGCTGGCACTCGCACGCGAAGAGTGCCAGGCGGTCGAACCGAGGGCCAGAAGGGGACGACGTGCTGGAGGTGCGCGCGAATGCTGAGTGAACGCAGGCTTCAGGTGCTGCGCGCCATCGTCCAGGACTACGTCGGCACCGAGGAGCCGGTCGGGTCCAAGGCCCTGACCGAGCGGCACAACCTCGGCGTCTCCCCGGCGACGGTGCGCAACGACATGGCGGCCCTGGAGGACGAGGGGTTCATCGCCCAGCCGCACACCAGCGCGGGGCGCATCCCCACCGACAAGGGCTACCGGCTGTTCGTCGACAAGCTCGCGGGCGTCAAGCCGATGACCGCGCCCGAGCGGCGCGCCATCCAGAACTTCCTGGACGGCGCCGTCGACCTCGACGACGTGGTGGCGCGCACGGTACGGCTGCTCGCGCAGCTGACCCGGCAGGTCGCCGTCGTGCAGTACCCGTCCCTGACCCGGTCCACCGTGCGGCACGTGGAACTGCTCGCGCTCGCCCCGGCGCGCGTGATGCTCGTGCTGATCACGGACACCGGCCGGGTCGAGCAGCGGATGGTGGACTGCCCGGCGCCGTTCGGCGAGGCCTCCCTGGCGGATCTGCGCGCGCGGCTGAACAGCCGGGTCGCGGGCCGCCGGTTCACGGACGTGCCGACACTGGTCGAGGACCTGCCGGACGCCTTCGAACCCGAGGATCGCGGTACGGTCTCCACGGTGCTCTCCACCCTTCTGGAGACACTGGTCGAGGAGAACGAGGAGCGGCTGATGATCGGCGGCACCGCCAATCTCACCCGTTTCGGACACGACTTCCCCCTGACGATCCGGCCCGTCCTGGAGGCGCTGGAGGAGCAGGTCGTGCTCCTCAAACTCCTCGGCGAGGCGAAGGATCCGGGCATGACCGTGCGCATCGGGCACGAGATCGCCCACGAAGGACTCAACTCAACCTCCGTGGTGTCGGTGGGCTACGGTTCGGGCGGCGAGGCGGTTGCCAAGCTCGGCGTGGTCGGACCGACCCGCATGGACTACCCGGGAACGATGGGAGCGGTACGCGCAGTGGCACGGTACGTCGGACAGATCCTGGCGGAGTCGTAAGTGGCCACGGACTACTACGCCGTTCTCGGCGTGCGCCGCGACGCGTCGCAGGATGAGATCAAGAAGGCGTTCCGCCGGCTCGCGCGCGAGCTGCACCCGGACGTCAACCCCGACCCGAAGACCCAGGAGCGGTTCAAGGAGATCAACGCCGCTTACGAGGTGCTGTCGGACCCGCAGAAGAAGCAGGTCTACGACCTCGGCGGAGATCCCCTCTCGCAGTCCGGCGGCGCCGGCGCGGGCGGCTTCGGGGCCGGTGGCTTCGGCAACTTCTCCGACATCATGGACGCGTTCTTCGGTACGGCGTCGCAGCGCGGGCCGCGCTCGCGCACCCGGCGCGGCCAGGACGCGATGATCCGGATCGAGGTGGAACTGGACGAGGCGGCCTTCGGGACCACCAAGGAGATCCAGGTCGACACCGCGGTCGTCTGCAACACCTGCAACGGCGAGGGCGCGGCTCCGGGCACGTCCGCGCAGACGTGTGACATGTGCCGGGGCCGCGGCGAGGTCTCCCAGGTCACCCGGTCCTTCCTGGGCCAGGTCATGACCTCGCGGCCGTGCCCCCAGTGCCAGGGCTTCGGCACCGTGGTGCCGACCCCGTGCCCGGAGTGCGCCGGCGACGGCCGCGTCCGCTCGCGGCGCACGCTGACGGTGAAGATCCCGGCCGGTGTGGACAACGGCACGCGGATCCAGCTCGCCGGGGAGGGCGAGGTCGGCCCCGGCGGCGGCCCGGCCGGCGACCTCTACGTCGAGATCCACGAGCTGCCGCACTCGACCTTCCAGCGCCGCGGCGACGATCTGCACTGCACGGTGACGATCCCGATGACCGCGGCGGCCCTCGGCACCAAGGTGCCGCTGGAGACGCTGGACGGCATGGAGGAGGTCGACATCCGGCCCGGCACCCAGTCCGGCCAGTCGATCCCGCTGCACAACCGGGGCGTCACGCATCTGCGCGGCGGCGGCCGGGGCGACCTGGTCGTCCACGTCGAGGTCCAGACACCGACCAAGCTGGACCCCGAACAGGAGCGCCTGCTGCGCGAACTCTCCAAGCTGCGCGGCGAGGAACGCCCCCAGGGCCAGTTCCAGCCGGGCCAGCAGGGGTTGTTCTCGCGGCTGAAGGACGCGTTCAACGGGCGGTGACGCCGCCGGCCGGAGCCGTGGCCGCCGGCCCGGGGGCCGTCCCCCGGACCGGCGCGGCCGGCCGGGTCGGCAGGGGTTGTTCTCGCGGCTGAAGGACGCGTTCAGCGGGCGTGGTGGCGGGTGTCCGCGGCGCGCTGACCGGGCGCTTGGCGGAATATGCCGATGGGAATACCCGATTCGGACTTGTTCGCAGGACGTGACACCATGCGGTCATGTCCTCCGCACTGACCGATCTTCTCCTCCATCCGATCGTGCAGGCCCCCATGGCGGGCGGCGTCTCCGGCCCGGAGCTCGCCGCCGCGGTGTCCGAGGCCGGTGGGCTCGGGTTCCTGGCGGCCGGGTACAAGACCGCCGACGGCATGTACCAGGAGATCAAGCGGCTGCGGGGACTCACCGACCGCCCCTTCGGCGTCAACGTGTTCATGCCGCAGCCGGAGCACGCGGAGAGCGGCGCGGTGGAGGTCTACGCCCACCAGCTCGCCGGCGAGGCCGCCTGGTACGAGACCGAGCTGGGCGACCCGGACAGCGGCCGCGACGACGGCTACGACGCCAAGCTCGCCGTGCTCCTGGACGACCCGGTGCCGGTGGTCTCCTTCCACTTCGGTGTGCCGGGCCGGGAGGTGCTGGAGCGGCTGCACCGGGCCGGGACCCGCACGCTGGTCACCGCCACCACCGTCGAGGAGGCCCTCGCGGTGGAGGCGGCCGGCGCCGGCGCGGTGATCGCCCAGGGCGTGGAGGCCGGCGGCCACCAGGGCACCCACCGGGACGTCGCGGAGCACGACGGCACCGGCATCGGCCTGCTGTCGCTGGTCACGCAGATCCGCGAGGCCGTGGGCATCCCGGTCGTGGCCGCGGGCGGCATCATGCGCGGCGCCCAGATCGCCGCCGTCCTCGCGGCGGGCGCGAGCGCGGCCCAGCTGGGCACCGCGTTCCTCGCCACCCCCGAGTCCGGCGCCCCGGACGTGCACAAGGAGGCGCTGACCAACCCGCTGTTCGCGCGTACCGAGCTGACCCGTGCGTTCTCCGGGCGCCCGGCACGCGGACTGGTCAACCGCTTCCTGCGCGAGCACGGCCCGTACGCGCCCGCCGCCTACCCCGAGGTCCACCACCTCACCTCCCCGCTGCGCAAGGCCGCCGCCAAGGCGAAGGACGCGCAGGGCATGGCGCTGTGGGCGGGCCAGGGCCACCGGCTGGCCCGGGACCTGCCCGCCGGACGGCTGGTCGAGGTGCTGGCGGCCGAACTCGCCGAGGCCCGCGCCGCGTCGGCGAAGGGCGGTGCCCGGTGACCGCGCCCGTCTTCGTCGTGCCCGACTTCCACGCGGACGGCGGCCGGTACGTCCTGGACGGCCCCGAGGGCCGGCACGCGGTCTCCGTGAAGCGGCTCCAGCCCGGCGAGGAGGTCGTGCTCACCGACGGCGCCGGGCGCTACGCGGTGTGCGAGGTGATCGGCAGCGAGGGCAAGGACCGGCTGGTCGTCCACATGAGCGGGATCAGCGAGGAGGCCGCGCCCAACCCCCGGATCACCGTCGTCCAGGCCCTGCCCAAGGGCGACCGGGGGGAGCTGGCCGTCGAGACGATGACCGAGGTCGGCGTCGACGCGATCGTGCCGTGGCAGGCCGCGCGGTGCATCACGCAGTGGAAGGGCGACCGGGGCCTCAAGGCGCTCGGCAAGTGGCGGGCCACCGCGCGCGAGGCCGGCAAGCAGTCCCGGCGGGTGCGCTTCCCCGAGGTCGCGGACGCGGCGACGACCAGGCAGGTGGCCGCGCTGCTGGCCGGGGCGGACTTCGCCGGGGTGCTGCACTCCGACTTCGAGCACGTCAGCGAGCCGCTGGCCACGGCCGAACTCCCCGCCGAGGGCGAGATCGTACTGGTCGTCGGGCCCGAAGGGGGCGTCTCCCGCGACGAGTTGACGCTGTTCGAGGAGGCGGGCGCGAAGGCGTACGTGCTGGGCCCCAGCGTGCTGCGCACCTCCACCGCCGGCACCGCCGCGGCGGCCCTCCTGCTGGGACGCACCGGCCGCTGGTCCTGAACCTCACCTGGGAGACCCCGTGGAACTCGCCCAAGTACGCCTGCTGGTCACCGACTTCGCCGCCTGCTACCGCTTCTACGCGGACGTCCTCGGCCTCACGCCGCAGTCCGGCGCGTCCGAGGGGCCGTACGAGAAGTTCAGCCCGCACACCGGCTCGGCCGGCATCGCCCTTCAGGACCGCGCCATGATGGCCGACGTCCTGCCCGAACTGGCCGGCTCCACGACGGGCCACCGCTCCCTGGTGGTCCTGCGGGTGGACGACCTCGACGCCTACTGCGCCGGCCTCGTCTCCCGGGGCGCCGCCCTCCTGCACGGGCCCGCCCCGATGACCGACCGCATGCGCGTGGCCCACCTCAAGGACCCCGAGGACAACCTGGTCGAACTCCAGGAGTGGCTGCTGCTGCGCGGCTGACACCCGGGCCGGGCCGCCGAACGGGTGAGTGGCGCCGTGCGGGCTTCCCGTGCGGCCGGCCGCGGTGGCACTCTGCCGTGCATGGGGGCATTCCTGTGGATTCGGGCCCGGTGCCGGGCGGTTGGCGTCGCCGGGCTCGTGCTCGCGGGCGCGGGCGTCCTGGTGGCCTGCGAGCCCGATCAGCTCGGGCCGGCGACCGTCGCCTACACCACCGACGGCACGGCGACCGCGGAACTGACCCGGCAGCACGTGGACGTCGGCTGGCTGACCTGCGGCGGTGACCGGGGCGGCGGTACCGTGGCGGCGTCCGCGCCGGGCGCGAGCGCCGTGGTCGCCGTCGACTGCCAGGGCGAGACCAGGGACCGCCGGAGGATCACCGTCAACGGAGAGGTGACCAGGGCCGTCGACGGGGTCTGCGTGCGCGGGGACCTGCGGGCCAGGGTGGGCGGCAGACAGGTGTTCCACGTCAGCGGGCTCGGCGACTGCGGCGCCACCCCCGGCCCGGCGTACCGGCCGTCCGGGCGCGCCCCCGCCGCTCGTGCACCCGCCGTCCCCCGCCCCGTCGTGACGGTCACCGTCACCCGCACCGTCTGGTGCACGGGCGATCCCGCCTGCCCGCCGGCCCAGGGCAAGTGATCGGAAAAGGACCCGTGGACGGCGTGCGCTGCGTATGGTGACGGGGTGACTCAGGGCGCTTCGACAGGAACCTCCGGCTACCTCCGATTCCCGCACCTGCACGGCGACTTGGTGACCTTCGTCGCCGAGGACGACGTCTGGCTGGCCCCCCTCGACGGGGGCCGCGCCTGGCGGGCCAGTGCGGACAACGTGCCCGTGGACCACCCCCGCATCTCGCCCGACGGCACCACCCTCGCCTGGACCTCCACCCGCGACGGCGCCCCCGAGGTGCACATCGCCCCCGTCGCCGGCGGACCCGCCGAACGCCTGACGTACTGGGGCAGTCCGAGGACCCAGGTGCGCGGCTGGACCCCCGAGGGGCAGGTCCTCGCCCTGAGCACCGCCGGCCAGCCCAGCCTGCGCCGCACCTGGGCCCGCGCCGTCCCGCTCGACGGCGGACCCGCGGCCACCCTGCCGTACGGCCCCGTCGGCGACGTCGCGTACGGCCCGCACACCGTGCTGCTGTCCGCCCCCATGGGCCGCGAGGCCGCCTGGTGGAAGCGCTACCGGGGCGGCACCGCGGGCAAGTTGTGGATCGACCGGGAGGGGAGCGGCGAGTTCGTCCGGCTGCACGAGGAGCTGGACGGGAACATCGAGCACCCCGGCTGGGTCGGCGACCGCATCGCCTTCCTCAGCGACCACGAGGGCACCGGCGCCCTGTACTCCTCCCGTGCCGACGGCTCCGACCTGCGCCGCCACTCGCCGCTCGGCGGCTTCTACGCCCGCCACGCCACCACCGACGGCACCCGCGTCGTCTACTCCAGCGCCGGCCGGCTCTGGCTGCTCGACGACCTCGACGGCGCCGACCCGCGCCCCCTGGACATCCGCCTCGGCGGCCCCCGCGTGGACCTCCAGCCCTTCCAGGTGGGCACCTCCCGCTGGTTCGGCTCGGCCGCGCCCGACCACACCGCCCGCGGCAGCGCGGTCGCCCTGCGCGGCACCGTCCACTGGGTCACCCACCGCGCCGGCCCGGTGCGCGCCCTCGCCGCCGAACCCGGCGTCCGCGCCCGGCTGCCCCGCACCTTCCGCGCCGACGGCGAGGAGTGGGTGGTGTGGGTGACCGACGCGGAGGGCGAGGACGCCCTGGAGTTCGCGCCCGCCACCGGCCTCGCCCTCGGCGCCACCCCGCGCCGGCTGGCCGCCGGACGGCTCGGCCGGGTCCTCTCGCTCGCCATGGCGCCCGACGGCAGCCGCGCCGCCGTCGCCTCCCACGACGGCCGGCTGCTGCTGGTCGAACGGGAGACCGGCGACGTCCGCGAGGTCGACCGCAGCGAGGACGGCGACGTCCGCGACCTCACCTTCTCGCCCGACTCCGCCTGGCTCGCCTGGAGCCACCCCGGCCCGCGCCCGCTGAGCCAGCTGCGCCTCGCCCACACCACCGACCTGACCGTCAGCGAGGCCACCCCGCTGCGCTTCCAGGACCACGCGCCCGCCTTCACCCTCGACGGCAGGCACCTCGCCTTCCTCTCCAACCGCTCCTTCGACCCGGTCTACGACGAACACGCCTTCGACCTGGCCTTCGTGGAGGGCACCCGCCCCTACCTGATCACGCTCGCCGCCACCGCCCCGTCCCCGTTCGGACCGCAGCGCCACGGCCGCCCCTTCGAGACCTCCGACAAGGAGGAGACCCCGGACAGCGAGGGCGTGCCCACCACCCGGATCGACCTCGACGGGCTCGCCGACCGCATCGTGCCCTTCCCGGTGGAGACCGCCCGCTACTCCCACCTGCGCGCCGCCAAGGACGGCGTGCTCTGGCTGCGGCACCCGCTGCGCGGCGTCCTCGGCGTCTCCCGCGCCACCCCGGACGACCCCGACCCGCACACCGAGCTGGAGCGCTACGACCTCGTCCAGCAGCGCCTGGAGCACCTGGCCGCCGACGCCGACCGGATCGAGGTCAGCGGCGACGGCAAGCGGGTGCTGCTGTGGACCGACGGCAAGCTGAAGGTCGTCCCCAGCGACCGGCGCGCCTCCGCCGACGAGGACAGCGACTCGAACATCACCGTCGACCTCGGCCGCATCCGGCAGACGATCGACCCCGCCGCGGAGTGGCGGCAGATGTACGAGGAGACGGGCCGCATCATGCGGGACAACTTCTGGCGGCCCGACATGGGCGGCGTCGACTGGGACGGCGTCCTCGACCGCTACCGCCCCGTCCTCGACCGCCTCGCCACCCACGACGACCTGGTGGACCTCCTGTGGGAGGTGCACGGCGAACTCGGCACCTCGCACGCCTACGTCATCCCGCGCGGCGGCTACGGCGGCGGCCCCCGCCAGGGCCTGCTCGGCGCCGACATCTCCCGCCACGAGGACGGCAGCTGGCGCGTCGACCGCATCCTGCCCGGCGAGACCTCCGACCCCGGCGCGCGCAGCCCGCTCGCCGCGCCCGGCGTCGCCGTACGCCCCGGCGACGCGATCCTCGCCGTCGCCGGCCGCCCGGTCGATCCGGTGACCGGCCCCGGCCCGCTGCTGACCGGCACGGCCGGGCGCCCCGTGGAACTCACCGTCTCCCCCTCCGGCGGCGGCGAGGCCCGCCACGTCGTCGTGGTCCCGCTCGCCGACGAGGAGCCGCTGCGCTACCACGCCTGGGTCGCCGGGCGCCGCGCCCACGTCCACGAGCGGTCCGCCGGCCGCCTCGGCTACCTCCACGTGCCCGACATGCAGGCGCCCGGCTGGGCCCAGCTCCACCGCGACCTGCGCGTCGAGGTCGCCCGCGAGGGCCTGATCGTGGACGTGCGCGGGAACCGGGGCGGCCACACCTCCCAGCTCGTCGTGGAGAAGCTGGCCCGCCGGATCATCGGCTGGGACCTGCCCCGCGGCATGCGCCCCGAGAGCTACCCGAGCGACGCCCCGCGCGGCCCCGTCGTCGCCGTCGCCAACGAGTTCTCCGGCTCCGACGGCGACATCGTCAACGGCGCGATCAAGGCCCTCGGCATCGGCCCGGTCGTCGGCACCCGCACCTGGGGCGGTGTCATCGGCGTCGACAGCCGCTACCGCCTGGTCGACGGCACCCTGGTCACCCAGCCCAAGTACGCCACCTGGCTGGAGGGCCAGGGCTGGAACATGGAGAACCACGGCGTGGACCCGGACGTGGAGGTCGTCCAGCGCCCCCAGGACTGGGCGCGGGACACGGACACCCAGCTGGACGAGGCGATAAGGCTGGCGCTCCAGGCGCTGGCGGCCTCGCCCGCGAAGACACCGCCGGCCCTGCCCGACTGACCGGCCACCCCGCGCGCGTCACCCGAACGACTACCATGCCCCCGTAACGATCACCGGCACAGAGGAGCGGCGCATGCCCGGAGAACCGCAAGACGACTGCCTGTTCTGCGAGATCGTCGCGGGTCGCGTCCCGGCGACCATCGTCCGCGAGACGGACACCACCGTCGCCTTCCGGGACATAAACCCCCAGGCGCCCACCCATGTCCTGGTGATCCCCAAGGCCCACTACGCGAACGCCGCCGAACTCGCCGCGGGCGCCCCGGAGATCGCCGCCGACGTGCTGCGCGAGACCAAGGCCGTGGCCGACGAGGAGAAGCTCGACAGCTACCGCCTCGTCTTCAACACCGGCAGCGGCGCCGGCCAGACCGTCTGGCACGCCCACGCGCACGTCCTCGGCGGCCGTGGTCTGCAGTGGCCGCCCGGATAGACAGCCGTGTCCGTCCGTGAACTGGTGGTGCTCGGCACCGCCAGCCAGGTCCCGACCCGGCACCGCAACCACAACGGCTATCTGCTGCGCTGGGACGGCGAGGGCATCCTGTTCGACCCCGGCGAGGGCACCCAGCGGCAGATGCTGCGCGCCGGGGTCGCCGCCCACGACCTGAACCGCCTCTGCGTCACCCACTTCCACGGCGACCACTCCCTCGGCCTCGCCGGGGTCATCCAGCGGATCAACCTGGACCAGGTGCCGCACGAGGTCACCGCGCACTATCCGGCCTCCGGGCAGCGCTTCTTCGACCGGCTGCGGTACGCCACCGCCTACCGGGAGACGGTCCGCCTCACCGAGGCCCCGGTGGCCGCCGACGGCACCCTCGCGGTGACGCCCTCGTACACCCTGGAAGCCCGGAAGCTGTCGCACCCGGTGGAGTCCTACGGCTACCGGCTGACCGAGCCCGACGGGCGCCGGATGCTGCCCGAGCGGCTCGCCGCGCACGGGATCAAGGGCCCGGACGTGGGCGTGCTCCAGCGCGAGGGACGGCTCGGGGACGTGACACTGGAGCAGGTCAGCGAGGTACGGCGCGGACAGCGGTTCGCGTTCGTCATGGACACCCGGCTCTGCGAGGGCGTGCACGCGCTCGCCGAGGGCTGCGACCTGCTCGTCATCGAGTCCACCTTCCTGGACGAGGACGAGCGACTGGCCGTGGAGCACGGGCACCTGACGGCCGGTCAGGCCGCGGCCGCGGCGCGCGACGCGGGGGTGCGGCACCTGGTGCTCACCCACTTCAGCCAGCGCTACCCGGAGCCGGAGGAGTTCGAGCGGCAGGCGCGGGCCGCCGGCTTCGCGGGGGAGCTGACCGTGGCGTACGACCTCCAGCGAGTGCCGGTTCCGAAACGACGGTGAAGGGCCCGTACCATGCTCGGATGCCCCTCCCGAAAGCAGAACTGCACCTCCACATCGAAGGCACGCTGGAGCCGGAGCTGGCCTTCGAGCTGGCCGCCCGCAACGGCGTGGAGCTGGCGTACGCCGACACCGACGAGCTGCGCGAGGCGTACCGGTTCCAGGACCTCCAGTCGTTCCTGAACCTGTACTACGAGCTGATGGCCGTGCTGCGCACCGAGCGCGACTTCGAGGACCTGGCCAACGCCTATCTGGCCCGTGCCGCCGCGCAGGGCGTGCGGCACGCGGAGATCTTCTTCGACCCGCAGGCCCACCTCGCCCGCGGCCTGACCATGGGCACGGTCGTGGAGGGGCTGTGGCGGGCGCTCGGCCGCAGCGAGGAGAACCACGGTGTCTCCACCCGGCTGATCCTGTGTTTCCTGCGCGACGAGTCGGCCGAGTCCGCGCTGGAGACCCTGCGGGCCGCGCGGCCGTACCTGGACCGGATCACCGGCATCGGCCTGGACTCCGCCGAGGTCGGGCACCCGCCGGTGAAGTTCCGCGAGGTGTACGAGGCCGCCGCCGCGCTCGGGCTGCGCCGGGTGGCGCACGCCGGCGAGGAGGGGCCGCCGGAGTACATCACCGAGGCCCTGGACGTGCTCGGCGTCGAGCGCGTCGACCACGGGCTGCGCTGCATGGAGGACCCGGCGCTGGTGGAGCGGCTGGTGCGGGAGCGGATTCCGCTCACCCTGTGCCCGCTGTCCAACGTCCGGCTGCGCGCCGTGGACAACCTGGCCGACCACCCGCTGCCGGCCATGCTGGACGCCGGGCTGCTGTGCACGGTCAACTCCGACGACCCGGCCTACTTCGGCGGGTACGCCGACGACAACTTCCGGGCCGTGGACGAGACCCTGGGCCTGGGCGAGGACCGGCTGCGCGAACTGGCCCGCAACTCCTTCCTCGCCTCCTTCCTGGAGGACGACGAGGAGCGCCGCGCCCACTGTCTCGCCGAGGTCGCGGACTACGTGTTCTGAGCGGTCCCCGGCATGGGATATGCTTGATCATGTCGAGGTCGCCGGGGCAACTCCCGGAGCCCGGCAATGCGTTGGTGGTCCAAGGAAAGACGCCCCACTTCCTGTGGGGAGATGCAGGTGCAAGGCCTGCCCGGCGCTCGAACGAGCCCCATCCCGCTGTGTGCGGGGTGGGGCTCTTGCCGTGCGCGGACCCGGCCGTATGCCCGTGCGCGACGCCCGCCGTGGTGCACACTGGCCAGATCCGCACACGTCAGGGAGCGCACCGTGACCTCGTCGCACACCCTCACCGGAGAGGAACCCGAACACCTCACCCAGGCCGGACGCAGGCAGGCCCAGGTCGATCCGCTCGCCGCGCTGCGCGAGCCCGGCGACCCGCCCTGGGACGTCTACCTCACGGGCACCGTCTTCCTCGACATCATCTTCACCGGCCTGGACTCGGCGCCCGTGCGCGGCACCGAGTCCTGGGCCCGCGGCATGGGCTCCAGCCCCGGCGGCGTCGCCAACATGGCCAGCGCCCTGGCCCGCCTCGGGCTGCGCACCTCGCTCGCCGCGGCCTTCGGGGACGACCACTACGGGGAGTACTGCTGGGACGCGCTGGCCCAGGGCGAGGGCATCGACCTCGCCGCGTCGCGCACGGTGCCCGGATGGCACTCGCCGGTGACGGTCTCCATGGCGTACGAGGGCGAGCGGACCATGGTCTCGCACGGGCACGAGCCGCCGCCGGAGGAGCCGGCCCCCGACTGCCCGCCGCGCGCCCGGGCCGCCGTCGCCTCGCTCACCCCGGGGCGGCGGGCGCCGTGGATCGCGCAGGCCGCGCGGGAGGGCACCCGGATCTTCGCCGACGTCGGCTGGGACGAGACCGGCGCGTGGGACCTCGCCGGGCTGCCCGACCTGGAGCACTGCGAGGCGTTCCTGCCCAACGCGGAGGAGGCCAAGCGGTACACCGGCGCCGACTGCCCGCGGCTCGCGGCGCACGCGCTGACCGAGTACGTGCCGGTGGCCGTGGTCACCCTCGGGTCCGAGGGGGCGTACGCGGTGGACCGGCGCACCGGGGAGGCGGCGGAGGTGCCCGCCATCGCGGTGGAGGCGCTGGACCCCACGGGCGCGGGCGACGTGTTCGTCGCCGGGTTCGTGACCGGGTCCCTGGCGGGGTGGCCGCTGGCGGACCGGCTGGCGTTCGCGGGGCTGACGGCGGCGCTGTCGGTGCAGGAGTTCGGGGGGTCCCTGTCGGCGCCGGGGTGGTCGGAGATCGGGGCGTGGTGGCGCCGGGTGCAGTCCGTGGAGGGGCAGGACCGCGCGGCGCTGCGCCGGTACGCCTTCCTCGACCGGCTGGTGCCCGAGGAACTGGACCGGCCCTGGCCGCTGCGGCGGGCGGTGCCCACGATCGGGTTCCGCCGCTCCGGCTGACGGGGCCCCGGGGAGGGGGCCGGCCGGCCCGGAAGGCACACGCCAGAAAAGTCCTACGGGCTTGTCAGCCGTCCGGCGTACCCTTGAGACGACGAGGCCGCCCTGCGTTGTGCGGCCGTGATCAGGAGGAAGCGCAGGCCTTCAGCGCCGGCCCATGACACAGACACCCACAGCTCACACCCCCGCGCAGGAGCAGGCGAGAGCGCAGTTCACCGTCCCCGCCCAGCACCCCATGGTGACCGTGCTGGGTTCCGGTGACTCCCTCCTGCGCGTGATCGAGAGGGCCTTCCCGGCGGCCGACATCCACGTCCGGGGCAATGAGATCAGCGCGGTCGGCGACCCCGTCGACGTCGCCCTGATCTCACGCGTGTTCGACGAGATGATGCTGGTGCTCCGCACCGGGCAGCCGATGACGGAGGACGCAGTGGAACGCTCGATCGCCATGCTCAAGGCGAGCGAGAACGGTACGAGCGACGGACCGGAGACCCCGGCCCAGGTGCTGACGCAGAACATCCTGTCCTCGCGTGGCCGCACCATTCGCCCGAAGACCCTCAACCAGAAGCGCTACGTCGACGCCATCGACAAGCACACCGTCGTCTTCGGCATCGGCCCCGCCGGTACCGGCAAGACCTACCTGGCCATGGCCAAGGCCGTGCAGGCCCTCCAGTCCAAGCAGGTCAACCGGATCATCCTGACCCGTCCGGCGGTCGAGGCGGGCGAGCGGCTCGGCTTCCTGCCCGGCACGCTCTACGAGAAGATCGACCCGTACCTGCGCCCGCTGTACGACGCGCTGCACGACATGCTCGACCCGGACTCCATCCCGAAGCTGATGGCCTCCGGCACCATCGAGGTCGCGCCGCTGGCGTACATGCGCGGACGCACGCTCAACGACGCCTTCATCATCCTGGACGAGGCCCAGAACACGAGCCCCGAGCAGATGAAGATGTTCCTCACCCGGCTCGGCTTCGACTCGAAGATCGTGATCACGGGTGACGTGACGCAGGTCGACCTGCCGAACGGGCAGAAGTCGGGTCTGCGGCAGGTGCAGGAGATCCTGGAGGGCGTCGAGGACGTCCACTTCTCCCGGCTGTCGTCCCACGATGTCGTCCGGCACAAGCTGGTGGGCCGTATTGTCGACGCGTACGAGAAGTACGACAGCAAGAACGGCACCGAGAACGGCACCCCCAAGGGCGGCCGTGGCAGGACCGGCGCCAAGGGCACCCAGGGGAAGTAGACCGGCACGAGCATGTCGATCGACGTCAACAACGAATCCGGCACCGAGGTCGACGAGCAGGCGATCCTCGACATCGCCCGCTACGCGCTCGCGCGGATGCGCATCCACCCGCTCTCCGAGCTCTCGGTGATCGTCGTGGACGCCGACGCCATGGAGCAGCTGCACATCCAGTGGATGGACCTGCCCGGGCCCACCGATGTCATGTCCTTCCCGATGGACGAGCTGCGTCCGCCGGGCAAGGACGACGACGAGCCGCCGCAGGGGCTGCTCGGCGACATCGTGCTGTGCCCGGAGGTCGCCGCCAAGCAGGGGGCCGACGCGCCCACCAAGCACTCCATGGACGAGGAGCTCCAGCTGCTCACCGTCCACGGTGTGCTGCACCTGCTCGGCTACGACCACGAGGAGCCCGACGAGAAGGCCGAGATGTTCGGGCTCCAGGCCGCCATCGTGGACGGCTGGCGGGCCGAGCAGGGCCTGACCGGGCCGTCCCCGGCGCCGACCGTCTCGTAAGCGAGCCGTATGTCCCCGCAGATCGTGATCGGCGCGGTCGCGCTGGTCGTCGTCGCCTGGCTCGCCGCCTGCGCGGAGGCGGGCCTCGCCCGCGTCTCCAGCTTCCGGGCGGAGGAGGCCGTGAAGTCCGGGCGGCGCGGCGGCGCCAAGCTGGCGCAGGTCGCCGCCGACCCCACCCGCTACCTGAACGTGGCCCTGCTGGTCCGCGTCGCCTGCGAGATGGCGGCCGCGGCCCTGGTCACCTACGCCTGCCTCGCGGCCTTCGCGGCCACCTGGCAGGCCCTGCTGGTCGCCATCGCCGTGATGGTCCTGGTGTCGTACGTCGCCGTCGGCGTCTCGCCGCGCACCATCGGCCGCCAGCACTCGCTGAACACCGCGACCGCCGCCGCGTACGTCCTGGTGCCGCTGGCCCGGGTGATGGGCCCGATCCCGTCGCTGCTGATCCTCATCGGCAACGCGCTGACCCCCGGCAAGGGCTTCCGGCGCGGCCCGTTCGCCTCCGAGGCGGAGCTGCGCGCGCTGGTCGACCTCGCCGAGAAGGAGTCGCTGATCGAGGACGAGGAGCGCCGTATGGTGCACTCCGTCTTCGAGCTGGGCGACACCCTGGTGCGCGAGGTCATGGTGCCGCGCACCGATCTGGTGACCATCGAGCGGTTCAAGACCATCCGGCAGGCCCTCACCCTCGCCCTGCGCTCCGGGTTCTCCCGCATCCCGGTGACCGGCGAGAGCGAGGACGACATCGTCGGGATCGTGTATCTGAAGGACCTGGTCCGCAAGACGCACATCAGCAGGGAGGCGGAGAGCGACCTGGTGTCCACCGCGATGCGCCCCGCCGTGTTCGTGCCCGACACCAAGAACGCCGGCGACCTGCTGCGCGAGATGCAGAAGGAACGCAACCACGTCGCCGTCGTCATCGACGAGTACGGCGGCACCGCGGGCATCGTCACCATCGAGGACATCCTGGAGGAGATCGTCGGCGAGATCACCGACGAGTACGACCGGGAACTCCCGCCCGTCGTCGACCTCGGCGACGACCGCTACCGGGTCACCGCCCGCCTCGACATCACCGACCTCGGCGAGCTGTACGGCCTGGAGGAGTACGACGACGAGGACGTGGAGACCGTCGGCGGACTGCTCGCCAAGGCCCTCGGCCGGGTGCCCATCGCGGGCGCGTCCGCACAGGTCGAACTCCCCGACGAGCGGCGGCTGAAGCTGACCGCGGAGGCGTCGGCCGGACGCCGGAACAAGATCGTCACGGTCCTGGTGGAACCCGCCGGGGCCGACGAGGAGGAGAAGCCCGAGTGACCCCCGGAGAGCTGCGCGCCTTCTGCCTGTCCTTCAACGCGGCGGTGGAGGACTTCCCGTTCGACACGCAGACCTCCGTCTTCAAGGTGCTGGGCAAGATGTTCGCCCTGACGAACCTGGGCGCGCGGCCCCTGACGGTCAACCTCAAGTGCGACCCGGAGGACGCGGTGCGGCTGCGCGCCGACCACGAGGGCCTGATCGTCCCCGGCTGGCACATGAACAAGCGCCACTGGAACACCGTCACCGCCGACGGCCCCCTGCCGGACCGGCTGCTGCGGGAGCTGGTCGAGGACTCCTACGACCTCGTCGTGGCGGGACTGCCGAGGGCGGAGCGGCTGCGGCTGGACCGGCCGTAATCCCGTTGTCCGGGGCGGTCGTTCTCCGGGAGCATTCCGTATGACCATTCGCTACCCGCGCCCCCTGCGCCCCGGTGACCGTGTCGGTGTGACCTCTCCGTCCTCGGGCGTGGCCGGCCCCCTCAGGGCGCGCCTCGACGCCGCCATCAAGGTGATCGAGGCGCACGGCTACGAGGTGGTCGTCGGCCGGTGCATGGACGGCGCCACCCACATCAGCGCCCCGGCCGCCGAACGCGCCGCCGAGCTGACCGGGATGCTGACCGACCCCGCCGTCCGGGCCGTGGTGCCCCCGTGGGGCGGCGAGACGGCGATCGACCTCATGCCCCACCTGGACTTCGAGGCGATCGGCCGGGCCGAACCCACCTGGCTCGTCGGCTACTCGGACATGTCGACCGTGCTCGCCCCGCTGACCCTGCTGACCGGGATGGCGACCGTGCACGGCAACTGCCTCATGGAGACCCCGTACCGGACGCCCGAGGGGCTGCTGTCCTGGCTGGACATCGTGGCCGCGCCCCAGGGCGGGCCGTTCGCCCAGACCCCGCCCGGCCGGCACTACGCCGGCGGCCGGCCCGACTGGGTCGGCGACCCCGGGATGCGCGAACTGCCCCTGGAGGGCAAGGGCGGCTGGCGGCGGCTCGACGGCGACGGTGACGTGGACGTCGAGGGACGGCTGATCGGCGGCTGCATCGAGACCGTCGCCCCGCTCGCCGGCAGCCGCTACCTCGACACGGCGCGCTTCGCGGCCGACGAACCGCTGCTCGTCTACGTCGAGGCCTGCGAGGACGACGCGCTCGTCATCGCCCGCCATCTGCACGGCATGCGCCTCGCCGGGTTCTTCGACCGCGCCGCCGCCGTCCTCGTCGGCCGCACCCGCGCCCCCGACGCGCCGACCCTCACCCAGGACGAGGCCGTCCTCGACGCCCTCGGGCCGCTGGGCGTGCCCATCGTCGCCGACGTCGAGTGCGGGCACGTGGCGCCGTACCTTCCGTTGGTCAACGGCGCGCGCGGCCGTGTCCGTCACACGGCCGCGCGCAGCGAGGTCGTTCAGACCCTGGACTGACCGCGGCGCAGCCCCAGCCCGATCAGCGCCGCGGCGGCGAGGACGATCGCCGCGTCCAGGGCGACCACGGTGTGCACGCCGGACAGCAGGTCGCCGGAGGTGGTGGCCAGTACGCCCAGCAGCGGGATGCCGATCGTGATGCCGACCTGCTGGGTGGAGGTCACCAGGCCGGTGGCCAGGCCCTGTTCCTCGTCCGGGACGCCCGAGGTGACCGTCAGGCCGTAGGAGATGATCGCGCCCAGGTGGCACATGCTGGCCAGGGCGACCGCGGCGGTGGCGAGCCATGCCGACCAGCCGTGGGTGTCCAGCAGGAGCAGGGTCGCGATCAGGGCGCCCTGGCCGGTCAGTGAGCAGACCAGGGTGCGGCGGGCGCCGAGGCGGCCGATGACCTTCGGCGCGAGCGTGCCGGCCACGACGGACAGCAGGCCCTGGACGCCGAAGACCAGACCGGTCTCGAAGGCGGACAGATGCAGGATCTCCTGGAGGTACAGGGTCAGGACGAAGACGATGGTGGACATCATCGAGAAGGTGACCAGACCGCCCAGGTTGCCCCACGCCACCGTGCGCCGGCGCAGCATCGGCAGCGAGACCAGGGGCGCGGCCGAGCGGGACTCCACGATCGCGAACGCGGTCATCAGCACCGCACCGGCGATCAGGGCCGTGATGACGTCGGCGCGCCCGAAGCCGTGGTCGGCGGCCGTGGACAGGGCGTAGATCAGGGACAGCAGGCCGGTGGTGACGGTGACCGCGCCGGGCACGTCCAGGCGCGGGCGCTCCGGGGCGGGGGCGCCCGTGACGCCGTGCGGGCCGTGCGGGAGGGACTTCGGCAGCAGGCCCGGCGCCGACGGCAGCACGATCAGCGCGAAGACCGTCAGCAGGGCCATCGTGGAGCGCCAGCCGAAGGCGTCGGTGAGGGTGCCGCCCGCGACCATGCCGATGGTGAAGCCCAGCGACAGCAGGGTGCCGGAGATGCCGAGGGCGCGGTCGCGGGCCGGGCCCTCCGGGAAGGTGGTGGTCAGCAGGGACATGCCGGTCGGTACGATCGCCGCCGCGCCGATCCCCTGGAGGGCGCGCCCGGCGAGGAAGGAGGCCGGGTCCCAGGCGAGGGTGGACAGCAGCGAGGCCGCGCCGAACAGGGCCAGGCCGGCCAGGAACAGTCCGCGGCGCCCGAACAGGTCGCCGACGCGTCCGAACAGCAGCAGGAAGCCGCCGGAGGGCAGCGCGAACGCGGTGACGGCCCACTGGAGCGCGGACTGGCTCATGCCGAGGTCGCGGCCGAGGTCGGGCAGCGCCACGTTGAGTACGGAGAAGTCCAGCGCGACCATGAACTGGGCCGCGCACAGCACGAACAGGACGAGCTTGTCACGCGTCGACAGCCGGGGGACGCCGGGTGGGGTGGCCGTCGCGGGGGAGGTCTTGGTGGTGGTGTCGATCGCCATGGCAAGAGCTTCGGCCGGGCGGAATACCGGTGGGGAGTCGCAACTTATGGTGGTGGTGGCACCACCAGACAGCACCGACGGGGGAGGGGCGCTCGATGCCCGCTGCTGAGGCGACGCGCAGTCACCGGCGTGACGAACTGCGGGAGTTCCTGATGAGCCGGCGCGCCCGGGTCAGTCCCGAGGAGGCCGGGCTCCCGGCCGGCGGCGGCAGGCGCCGTACGCCCGGACTGCGCCGGGAGGAGGTCGCGGTGCTCGCCGGGGTGGGCGCCTCCTGGTACCAGTGGCTGGAGCAGGGGCGGGAGATCTCCGTCTCGCCGCAGGTGCTGGACGCGGTCGCCCGGGTGCTGCGGCTCAGCGACGCCGAGCGGCGGCATCTGTACCTGCTGGCCGGGATGAACCCGCCCGCGCCCCAAGTGGCGCCCGGCAAGCGGGACATGTGCGACGGCCTGCGCAGGCTGATCGACACCTGGATGCCGTACCCGGCGCACATCATGGACCTCTACTACAACTGCGTGGTGTACAACGACGCGGCCGCGATCGTGCTCGGCATGCGCCCCGGCATCACCCAGAACTGCCTGCTCGACTTCTTCACCGACCCGCTCTACCGGGAGCGCAGCCACAGCTGGGAGCGCAACGCGCGCACCGTCGTGGCGCAGTTCCGGGCCGCGTGCGCGGCGCGCCCCGAGGACGAGGGCTTCCGGGAGGTGCTCGCGCGGGCGAGGGCCGCCAGCGAGGAGTTCGCGGCGCTGTGGGCCGAGCGGGACATCGAGGACCAGGGGCAGGTGCGCAAGGAGCTCTCGCACCCGCTGGCCGGGCTGCTGGTCGTGGAGTCGACGGTGCTGAAGGTCCCCGCCCGGCCCGATCTGATGATCGTGTTGCACGCCCCGCTGGACGAGGCGAACACCGCGGAGAAGCTGGAGTGGCTGGCCTCCCCGGAGGGCCGGCGGGGCGCGATGTACCCCGTGGCGGGGTGAGCGTCGTACGCCGTGGTACGGCTTCGTATGCTCGGGGCATGACCGAGAGCAGCGCGCTTGACCCCGAGGACCGCAAGATCGTGACCCTGGCCCGTTCCGCGCGGGCCCGCAACGGTGTGCCCGAGGGCGCGGCCGTACGGGACGACACCGGGCGCACCTACGTCGCCGGGACGGTGGACCTGGCCTCCCTGAAGCTCAGCGCGCTGCGCACCGCCGTCGCCATGGCGGTGGCGTCCGGGGCGGCCTCGCTGGAGGCGGCTGCCGTGGTCGGCGACGCGGAGTCGGTGCCGGCCGAGGACCTGGCCGCGGTGGCCGACCTCGGGGGCGCGGGCACGCCGGTGCTGCTCGCGGGCGCGGACGGCGCCGTGCGGGCCACCCTCGCCGCGGGCTGAGCCACCGGACCGGGACCGGTGTTCCTGGTGCCCCCGCCGGTCGTCGGGGCGGTGCGTCCGCGTGTCGGCTCGGCGACGCTGCGTCACCGGATGTCCGCGGTACGGCGGGGGCTTCGGGATCAGGGACAATGAACGGCATGAGCGTTCGCACCCAGTCATCCGAGCAGCCGGCGGAAACCGTCCACCGCGCCGGCTTCGCCTGCTTCGTGGGCCGCCCCAACGCGGGCAAGTCCACCCTCACGAACGCTCTGGTCGGGCAGAAGGTGGCGATCACCTCGAACCGGCCGCAGACCACCCGGCACACGGTGCGGGGCATCGTGCACCGGCCGGACGCCCAGCTGATCCTGGTCGACACCCCCGGGCTGCACAAGCCGCGCACGCTGCTGGGCGAGCGGCTGAACGACGTCGTGCGCACCACGTGGGCCGAGGTCGACGTGATCGGGTTCTGCCTGCCGGCCGACCAGAAGATCGGGCCCGGCGACCGGTTCATCGCCAAGGAACTGGCCGGGATCAAGAAGACGCCCAAGGTCGCCGTCGTCACCAAGACCGACCTCGTGGACTCCAAGACCCTCGCCGAGCAGCTGATCGCCATCGACCAGCTGGGCAAGGAGCTGGGCATCGAGTGGGCGGAGATCGTGCCGGTGTCGGCGGTCGGCGACAAGCAGGTGGAGCTGCTGGCCGACCTGCTGGTCCCGATGCTGCCCGAGGGGCCCGCGCTCTACCCCGAGGGCGACCTCACGGACGAGCCCGAGCAGGTGATGGTCGCCGAGCTGATCCGCGAGGCGGCGCTGGAGGGCGTGCGCGACGAGCTGCCGCACTCCATCGCGGTGGTCGTCGAGGAGATGCTGCCGCGCGAGGACCGGCCGGCGGACCGGCCCCTGCTGGACATCCACGCGAACGTCTATATCGAGCGCCCCAGCCAGAAGGGCATCATCATCGGGCCGAAGGGCAAGCGGCTCAAGGACGTCGGGATCAAGTCCCGCAAGCAGATCGAGGCGCTGCTGGGCACGCCGGTCTTCCTCGACCTGCACGTCAAGGTGGCGAAGGACTGGCAGCGGGACCCGAAGCAGCTGCGCAGGCTGGGCTTCTGACGCCTGCCGCTTGACCTCGAGCGGGCTTGAGGAAGCAGCCTTCCGGCATGGACACCGAAGAGATGCGGCGACAGCTGCGGACCCTGACCGACCGTGCCGAGATCACCGATCTGCTCGGCCGCTACCTGCGCTCCCTGGACGACGGCGTCCTCGACGAGGAGTGGGCGCGCGCGTTCCACACCGAGGACGTCACCGCGCAGATGCCCATCGGCACCGTGCACGGCCGCGACGCCCTGCTGGCCCGGGTCCGGCGGGGCATGGCGCTGTTCGACCGTACCGTGCACCTGGGCACCAACGCCGTCATCGAGGTCGACGGAGACCGGGCCACGGCCCGTGGCGCCCAGTTGAGCACCCACGTCCTGGCGGACGGCGCGGGCGGCGTCTTCGTCTCCGCCGGCCACGCCGACACGGAACTGGCGAGGACGGCCGACGGCTGGCGGATCTGTGCGACGGCGCTGCGGGTGGTGTGGACGCAGGGCACCCCGCCGCGGCTGCCGGACGAGTTCACCGCCGTCGCGGCGGGCGGTGCAACCGGCGAGGCCGCCGGAGAGTCGTAGGCGGCATGACGTATCCCCGCGCACGGCGCGCGCTCGGTGCCTCCATGCTCGTCGTGGCCTCGGCGGCACTGCTGCTCTCCTGCTCCGCCGGTACCGGCACGGCCCCGAGCGCGTCGGCGCCGCCCGCCCGCGCCGTGCGTACGCCGGCGCCCGTCCCCACCACCGAGGAGCCGGCCGCCCCGGACACGGCGGCGCCCTCACCGGGCCCGGAGAAGGTCCGCGACGCCTTCGCCGAACTCCAGGCCACCTACCACGACGGCTGCACCACTCCCGGGAACTGCGCGTACTTCCTGGGCCGCGTGCGCGACAACCTCGACGGCCTCGACGCCGCGATGAAGGCGGACCCCCAGGGCCCCGCGCACTTCGAGCGGCCCCTCGCCTGGATCGCGGGACTGCGCCGCGAACTCGGCGACGACCGCTCCTTCGAGAACCTCAAGAAGCACCAGGACCGGCTCACCGGAGTCCGGGACGAGATCAACGCCTGGATGCAGGGGCACCCGGAGGACTATCGCTGACCGGGACCGCCCGGCCGCCGCGCCCCCGTCAGCCCTGCGCCCGCAGCACGTCCCGGAACCACCGGTACGACGCCTTCGGGGTGCGCTCCAGGGTGTCGTGGTCCACGTGCACCAGCCCGAAGCGGCGCGCGTACCCCTCGGCCCACTCGAAGTTGTCCAGCAGGGACCAGACGAAGTAGCCGCGCACGTCCACGCCCGCCTCCAGTGCGGCGTGCAGCGCGCGCAGATGGGCGTCCAGGTAGGCGATGCGTTCCTGGTCGTCCAGGCCCTCGTAGGAGCAGCCGTTCTCGGTGATGACGACCGGCGGCAGCCGGTCGCCGTAGCGGTCGCGGAAGCCGCACAGCAGCTCGGTCAGCCCCTCCGGGACCACCGGCCAGCCGAAGTCGGTCAGCGGACGGCCCTCGATCTCCCTGACGGAGAAGGGCAGTTCGGCGGGGATCGGCAGACCGCCGAACTCCGACCCCGTGCCCAGCGGGGCGCCCACCCGGGTCGGCGCGTAGTAGTTGACGCCGTACCAGTCGAGCGGCTCCGCGATCACCCGCAGATCGGCGGCGACGTCGCCGGGCATCGACTCGCCCAGCCCGTCCGGGTACTCGCCGAGCAGCACCGGCTCCGCGAAGAGGCGGTTGAGCAGCGTGTCGTAGAAGCCCGCGGCCGCCACGTCGTCCGGGTCGCCGGAGGCCGGCCAGGTGGGCCCGTGGGAGTTGGCGATGCCGATGTCGCGGGCGCCCGCCGCGCGCAGCGCCCGGACCGCGAGGCCGTGGGCGAGGAGCTGGTGGTGGGCGACCGGGAGGGCGTCGAACAGCAGCCGCCTGCCGGGGGCGTGGGCGCCCAGGGCGTGGCCCAGGAGGGTGTGTTCGGCGGGCTCGTTGAGGGTGATCCACTTGGTGACCCGGTCGCCCAGCCGGCCGGCGACCACCGCCACGTGGTCGGCGAAGCGGTCCGCCGTGTCCCGCTCCAGCCAGTCGAGGCCGGCGGGCAGGTCCCAGTGGAACAGGGTCGGCACCGGCCGTACGCCCGCCGCGCACAGCGCGTCCACCAGCCGGTCGTAGAAGTCCAGGCCGCCCGGGGAGGCGACCCGGGGCCAGGAGACCGAGAACCGGTAGGCGTTCACGCCGAGACCGGCGAGCAGGGCCACGTCCTCGGGGTAGCGGTGGTAGTGGTCGCAGGCCACCGCCGCCGTGGAGCCGTCCTTCACCCGGCCCGGCTCGGCGGTGAACTCGTCCCACACGGACGGCCCGCGCAGCTCGGCCGCCCCCTCGATCTGATGGGCGGAGGTGGACACACCCCACAGAAAGCCGGCCGGGAACCGGGGGAGCGGATCGCCCGTGTCAGTCGCCATGGCCGGATCATCCGTACCCCCGGTAACGAAGTCAACGGCCGTGCACGGCACGGTTCCAGAGCGCATCGGTGTGGGCCGCTTGGCCCAATCGACTGGCATGCGGAGGCACGCCGTTCCGAGACTGTCCCGCATGACTCTCCATCAGCTGACCACCGGGAGCCGCGGACGCCTGCTCGCCGTGCTCGCGGCCTGCCTGTTCGCCGTCCTGGGCACCGCACCGGGCGCGCTCGCCGACGCCCGCCCGGCCGGGGCGGCCGACTGCGTCTCCACCCCGGCCGAGTACCGGGCCGCCTGGGACGCGCGCGAGGTGCGCTGTGTGGCGCCGACCCTGTTCGGCACCACCCACACCCGGGGCGACACCACCCTCTACCCGAGCGGCTTCTGGTACGCGTGGGCCGGCTCGAACACCAATCTGGAGCGGTATCTGCAACTGCGCAGCCGGTACGGGGACCAGCCGCCGAAGACCGGGGTCGGCGTGCTGTCCTTCGTCGGCTACCCCGGCCTCGACGGCTGGGACACACCGACCGACCTCGCCGTCTACACCGTGCCCCCGGGGGTCCGGGCGCAGGTGCCCGCCTTCGAGACCTGGTTCCGGCTGCTGGACGAGGAGTTCGGGAACACCGGCGCCTATCCGCTCGCCGCGCAGCGGGACCTGGTGCTCGCCTACTCGCGCCTGCGCAAGGGGGAGGACGTGGTCGGCGCCTTCCAGGACGTGACCGGGTGCAGGCGCGCCCAGCTCCTGAAGGGGGCGGCGCCCTCGGCGGCGATCGGCTGCAACCGGTCCTTCCTCGACGCGCTGGCCGCCGCCGGACCCTCCCCGTACGACGGCGCCTCCTCGCTGGACTGCTTCGCCCGCTTCCAGTCCCGCTACACCGGCCCGCGCGACGCCGCCGCGCTGCGGGCCGCGCTGTACCAGTGCCAGGACGCCGGGTTCCTCAACACCGGCGTGGGGCTGGGCTACAACACGTACGCCAACCCGTTCGTGTGCCGGCCCGCCGCCGCGCAGACGGTCCGGCAGCGGTACACCGGGCGGGAGTTCATCCTCCCGAACGCGTCCTTCGCCGATCTGCCGAGCCATGTGGACATCCCGCTCGACCTCGGCACGCCGGGCCGACGGGCCTTCCTCACGAGGGGCTACTGCTAGTGCTGCGCCCGGACTTTCCAGCCACAGCACTAGGCGCGGAGGACACCCGCTAGGCGCCCTCCTTGAGCACCCGGGAGACCAACTCCCGCTGCTCGTCGGTCAGTCGGGGGTCGGCCGCGTACACCGTGCGGCCGTCCACCGTGATCTCGTAGCCGAAGCCGTCCGGGACACCGGCCGGCGGGGTGTCCTGGCCGGACGCGAGCACGCGCGTGGCCAGGGCCTCCCAGTCCGGGGCGTCGGGCCGGGCCGAGGTGTCCACCTCGGCCCGGCGCTCGATGCCGGCGAAACCGCCTGTGCGCCTCACCTGAATCCGCATGGGTCCAGTGTCGCAGTGCGCGGCGCTAGCGTGTGTGCACCCCGACCTGTTCCCAGGCCTTCTGGACGGCCTCCAGTTCGTCCCCGCCGCCGTAGCGGTGGCGGGCCGCCTTCAGGGTGAGCTTGGCGAAGTCGGCGAACTGGGCGTCGGACTTCAGGTCGCCGCCGGTCACCGTGTCGTACCAGATCTGCCCGGCCTTCTCCCAGGCGTGCCCGCCGAGGGCCTTGGCGGCCAGGTAGAACGCGTGGTTCGGGATGCCGGAGTTGATGTGCACGCCGCCGTTGTCGCGGCCGGTGCGCACATAGTGGTCCATGCTGCCCGGCTGCGGGTCCTTGCCGAGGTTCGGGTCGTCGTACGCGGTGCCCGGCGCCTTCATCGAGCGCAGCGCGGTGCCGTGCACGCCCGGGGCGAGCAGTCCGGCGCCGATCAGCCAGTCGGCCTCGGCGGCGGTCTGGCCCAGCGCGTACTGCTTGATCAGCGAGCCGAAGACATCGGAGATCGACTCGTTGAGCGCGCCGGACTGGCCGAAGTACTCGAGGTTCGCGGTGTGCTGGGTGACGCCGTGGGTCAGTTCGTGGCCGATGACGTCGACGGGGATGGTGAAGTCCTGGAAGATCTTGCCGTCCCCGTCGCCGAACACCATCTGCTCGCCGTTCCAGAAGGCGTTGTCGTAGCCCTCGCCGTAGTGCACGGTGGCGTCGAGCGGGAGGCCGTTGCCGTCGATGGACCGGCGGCCGTAGACCTTCAGGTACAGCTCGAAGGTGGCGCCGAGGCCGGCGTAGGCGCGGTTGACGGAGGCGTCCGGGCCCGGGTCGGAGCCCTCCTCGCGGACCTTGGTGCCGGGCAGGTCCTGGGTGTGGTGGGTGTCGTAGACGGTGCGGTGCGGACGGTCGGCGGCGGCACCCTCCGGCGGGGCGACGGCGGTCGCGCCCAGCACCGTGGTCAGGCGGCGCCGGGTGCGCTGGGCGGCGTCGTGCTCCAGGGAGCGGCGGGCGGGTGCCGACAGGTCCGGGTCCTCGGCCTGGGATAGCCGGTCGAGTACGTGCGGCGGGACGATCGTGCAGAAGACGGGCTCGAAGCCCCCGTTCGTCGTCATGTACCGACCATCGCACTGAGTGACGTCGATGTCACTACTCGCAACCATCATTGGTGAAATACCGGGACAGTGGGCGCGACGCGGCGTGACGATGTGGTAGGGCGATGTGATGCGCTGCACTTTTTGTCCCTATTAATCCCTCGGTCCCGCATACTGGAACGCGTCCCCGGATGCTGGAAGGCATCGGCTAGGCTGCGCTGCATCATGCGTTTCGGGCTGCTTCTCCTTAGCTGCCGCGGCGAGGGTCTGTAGTCGAGGCCGACTCCCTCCCCGCGGAGCTTGGCGTCGCGTCGTCGGCCGTCCAGTCGGACATCTGCCAGACCCATCGAGGAGCCACGCACCATGGCCAACCGCCAGCAGCCCAGTTCCATGCCGGTCCACAAGTACGGCCGCTACGACCAGGTGGACATCCCGGACCGCACCTGGCCGAACCAGCGGATCACCGTCGCCCCCCGCTGGCTCTCCACCGACCTGCGGGACGGCAACCAGGCCCTGATCGACCCCATGTCGCCCGAGCGCAAGCGCCGGATGTTCGACCAGCTGGTCAAGATGGGCTACAAGGAGATCGAGGTCGGCTTCCCCGCCTCCGGCCAGACCGACTTCGACTTCGTGCGCTCGATCATCGAGGAAGAGGGCGCGATCCCGGAGGACGTGACGATCTCCGTGCTGACCCAGGCCCGCGAGGACCTGATCGAGCGGACCGTGGAGTCCCTGAAGGGCGCGCGGCGCGCCACCGTCCACCTCTACAACGCCACCGCCCCGGTCTTCCGCCGGGTCGTCTTCCGCGGCTCCAAGGACGACATCAAGCAGATCGCCGTCGACGGCACCCGCCTGGTGACGGAGTACGCCGAGAAACTGCTGGGTCCCGAGACCGAGTTCGGCTACCAGTACTCGCCGGAGATCTTCACCGACACCGAGCTGGACTTCGCGCTGGAGGTCTGCGAGGCGGTCATGGACGTCTACCAGCCCGGTCCCGGCCGCGAGATCATCCTCAACCTGCCCGCCACGGTGGAGCGTTCGACCCCGTCCACGCACGCGGACCGCTTCGAGTGGATGCACCGCAACCTGTCCCGCCGCGAGTACGTCTGCCTGTCCGTGCACCCGCACAACGACCGCGGCACGGCGGTGGCGGCGGCCGAGCTGGCGCTGATGGCCGGCGCCGACCGCGTCGAGGGCTGCCTGTTCGGGCAGGGCGAGCGCACCGGCAACGTCGACCTGGTCACCCTGGGCATGAACCTGTTCTCCCAGGGCGTCGATCCGCAGATCGACTTCTCCGACATCGACGAGATCCGTCGTACGTGGGAGTACTGCAACCAGATGGAGGTCCACCCGCGCCACCCGTACGTGGGCGACCTGGTCTACACGTCCTTCTCCGGCTCCCACCAGGACGCCATCAAGAAGGGCTTCGACGCCATGGAGGCCGACGCCAGGGCCAAGGGCGTCACGGTGGACGACCTGGAGTGGGCGGTGCCGTACCTGCCCATCGACCCGAAGGACGTCGGCCGTTCCTACGAGGCGGTCATCCGCGTCAACTCGCAGTCCGGCAAGGGCGGTGTCTCCTACGTCCTGAAGAACGACCACAAGCTGGACCTGCCGCGCCGGATGCAGATCGAGTTCTCGAAGATCATCCAGGCGAAGACGGACGCCGAGGGCGGCGAGATCACCCCGAAGGAGATCTGGTCGGTCTTCCGGGACGAGTACCTGCCCAACCCGGAGAACCCCTGGGGCCGCATCCAGGTCAGGACGGGCCAGTCGACCACCGACAACGACGGCGTGGACACGCTCACCGTCGATGCCACCGTGGACGGCGAGGACCGCGTGCTGACCGGTTCCGGCAACGGTCCGATCTCGGCCTTCTTCGACGCCCTGCACGCCATCGGCGTCGACGTACGCCTGCTGGACTACCAGGAGCACACGATGAGCGAGGGCGCCTCCGCGCAGGCCGCCTCCTACATCGAGTGCGCGATCGACGGCCAGGTCCTGTGGGGCATCGGCATCGACGCGAACACGACGCGTGCCTCGCTGAAGGCGGTCGTCTCGGCCGTCAACCGAGCCGCCCGCTGACCCGTCTCCACCGGCGGTTTCCCGGCCCCGGTCGCCTCGCACGGCGGCCGGGGCCCCGTCGTTTCTCGGCCACAGGGCCGGACAGGTCACGGATTGGTCTCGTACGGGGTACTGACTCCGCCGCGCGATGTGGCTAACATCACGCCAGCGCGGCGATGGTGCCGTGCTCTAGGGAGGTGCGACGTGCTGCCAGTACGGGGACGAGACGGCCGTGACTCCAGGGCTCTGCGCGTCCTGGGCACCCGCACCGCATGGACTGCCGTGGGCGACGGCGAGTTCTACTGCCCGGGCTGCGGGGGCGACCGCAACTACCAGCGGCTCACCGGGCGCCGCAGGCTCACCGTGTTCGGGGTGCCCGTGCTGCCGCGCGGGACGACCGGGCCCGTGGTGGAGTGCGCCGACTGCGGCCACCACTACGGCACCGAGGTCCTCGACCACCCCACCACCCGCCGCTTCTCCGCGATGCTCCGCGACGGTGTGCACACCGTGGCCCTCGCGGTGCTCGCCGCGGGCGGCACCGGTTCCCGGGCGCCTCTGGAGACGGCCTGCGCGGCGGTCCGCGCGGGCGGCGTGGACGACTGCACGGAGGAGCAGCTCGCCGCGCTCGTCGACGCCCTGGCCGCCGACACCGGCCGGGTGCTGGGCGAGCCCTGCGGCGCCAGCCTGACCATAGAGCTGCACGAGGCGCTGGACCCGCTCGCCCCGCACCTCGCCCCGGCGGGGCGCGAGGCCCTGCTCCTCCAGGGCGCCCACATCGCCCTCGCCGACGGCCCCTACACCCCCGCCGAGCGCGACGCCCTCACCACGGTCGGCGCGGCCCTGACCCTCCCTGCCGACGACGTCACCCGGCTGCTGGCGGCCGCCCGCACGCCCTCCTGAGCACCGGGGCGCCGGATCATTGGCTCGAACGGAGTAAGGCGCACCCGTCCCGGGCGGGCAGCATCACGGCGTGACCCTGCCGCGCCGCGCCCTCCTCACCGGCCTCCCGCTCCTCACCGGCCTCATGACCCCGGCACCCGCCCACGCCAGGCCCCCCGAGCCCGCCGCGAGCACCTCCTCGCGGCCCTACGTCTCGGGCCGAGGCGGTTACGCCGCCTACCGCATCCCCGCACTGGCCCGCACCCGGCGCGGCACGGTCCTCGCCTTCGCCGAGGGCAGGCGCGACGGCCCCGGCGACAGCGGGGACATCGACGTGGTGCTGCGCCGCTCCGCCGATGGTGGCCGCACCTGGGGCCCGCTCGCCGTGGTGGCCGCGGGGCACGGGAACACCCGGGGCAACCCGGCGCCCGTCGTCGATCCGCGTACCGGTGACATCATCCTGGTGACCTGCGGGAACGCCGGGGATGTGACGGAGGCGCAGATCATGCGCGGCGAGGTGCCGGCGGCGCGGGGCCGCCGGGTGTACGTGCAGCGCAGCACGGACGACGGCCGCACCTTCACCCCGCCGCGGGACATCACGGACGCGGTCAAACGGCCCGGCTGGCGCTGGTACGCGACCGGGCCCGGTCACGCCGTCGCCCTCACCCGGGGCCCGCACCCCGGCCGCCTCCTGGTCCCCGCGAACCACTCCACCGCCCCGGCCGAGGGCTCGAAGGACACCGGCAGGGAGGCCCGGCACTACGCCGGTCACGCCCTCCACAGCGACGACGGCGGCACCACCTGGCACCTCGGCTACCAGGCCACCGGCCCCGCCGGGACCGTCAACGTCAACGAGACCAGTGCCACCCAACTCCCCGACGGGCGCGTCTACTTCAGTGCCCGCGATCAGAACGGCAGCGCCCCCGGCAACCGCCTCGACAGCTACTCCTCGGACGGCGGCGCCACCCTCGACCGCCCCTACGGCCCCCAGCCCACCCTGAAGGACGTGCCCGTGGTCCAGGGCAGCGTGCTCCAGCTCCGGGGGGCCGGCGCCCCGCTGCTGTTCTCCGGGCCCTCCGTGCCGACCGCCCGCCGCGCCATGGCGCTGTGGTCCAGCGCCGACGCCGGCCGCACCTTCACCCGCCTGGCCACCCTGTCCGAGGGCCCGGCGGCCTACTCCGACCTGGTCCAGCTCGGCCCCGGCACGGTCGGCGTCCTGTTCGAGACGGGGCCCTACGACGCCCTGGAGTTCCGCCGGGTGACCGGGATCGGCGCTCACTCTCCCGGCGGCCGGTGAGCCCCGGGCGCGGGCCGCAGCGAGGGCAGGGTCAGCTGCCACCAGTCGGTGAGCCGGTCGGTGACGGTGGCCGCGCCCTCCAGCGCCTCGGTGAGCGAGCACAGGCCGAAGAAGGCGCGCACCAGGGCCCGCGCGGTGGCGGCGGGCCGGACGTGCGCGGCCACCTGGCCGGCCAGCCGGGCCTCCGCCAGCAGCCGGGTGGCGGCGGCGGTCCAGAGCGCGAACGGGTCGGGCAGCGGGGCGTCGATGACGGCGCGCTCGGCCCACAGCCGTGCGCCGGCGCGGGTCACCGGGTCCTCGGCGAGGGCGCGGGCGATGTCGTAGCTGAGGGCGACCAGGCGCTCCACCGGCGGCACCGCCCGGTCCGCGTACGCCGGGGTGAGCTGCGGCCAGGTGGCGAACCGGTCCCGGACGACGGCGAGCGCGATGCCCTCCTTGCTGGCGTAGTGGAAGTAGACCGCGCCGCTGGTCCGGCCCGACCGGGCGCTTATGTCGTTGACGCTGGTCCCCGCGTAGCCCTGTTCCGCGAAGAGCTGGGCCGCCGCCTCCAGGAGTGATCTGCGGGTTGCCTTGGCCCGTTTCTGCACCGTTTCCCGCCCGCCCTCGTTCGGCTCTTCTGACTGCCACGAATGTAATGCGCCCGCGTACGCCCGGAGCAAACAGGAACCACCCTCGTGCGGTAATTACGTATTTCTTTCGAGGGTGAACGCGGTCGAGTGGTAAAGGGCGTGCGCCGCGGGGGCGTCGCATGTCTCGCGCATATGCGCCAACTGCCGTGCGAACAAGTCGATTTGGCGACACCCGGGGGTCTGTGCGGCCGTGCTGCCATACACCTGAAAGCGCTCGCAGTCGAGTCGCTCTATGGGGTTATTGCCTGACTTACCGCCGCGAAAATAACGTAGTCATCGCTATCTTTCCGCTTCTTGCGGACAGCCGGGAATGTCGCACATCCCTTTCAAGCGAGGTGCATAGGAGGCCACTGTGACCACCACGGCCCAACTGCTCGACTGGTCGCCGCGAGCCGTCGTCTTCGACTGCGACGGCACCCTGATGGACAGCGAACGTCATTGGCAGGAAGCCCGAAACCTGGCCTTCCGGGAATTCGGGCTCCAAGCTCCACCCGGCTTCGCGGAACAGGCCAAGGGAGTGCACTACGCGGACTGCGGCCGGCTGATGGCCGAGTCGGTGCACAAGCCCGAGCTGACGGACGGCCTGACGGCGGCGCTCCTCGACCACTTCCTGGAACTGGTCACCGACGACCCGGTGACCATGCCGGGCGCCGCCCACCTCGTCCGGCTGCTGGCCGGCCGGATGCCGCTGGCGGTGGCCAGCAACTGCCCGATGGTCGTGGTGGAGGGGAGCCTGGAGCGGGCCGGGCTGCGCGCCTACTTCCAGCACATCGTCGTCCCGGACACGGGGGACGCGGAGGTGCGCCCCAAGCCGTGGCCGGACGTCTACGCCCTCGCGGCCCGCCTGTGCGGTGTCCCGCCGGAAGAGACGCTGGCCGTCGAGGACTCCCTGACCGGCGTCGAGGCGGCCCGCACCGCCGGACTGCGGGTGCTCGGAGTCGGCCCCCGCCCACCCGGCGACGGCGCCGAGCGGGCCGACCTGTGGCTGCCCTCGCTGCACACCCCCGAGCTGCTGACCTGGGCAGAGGCGCACTGAAGCGGGGTCACAGCAGCCCGGCGCAGGCGAGGAACTTGGCGACCTTCTCCGTCTCCTCGCCGGACAGCGGCACCTGCGGCTCGGCCGTGACCGGACAGTCGATCACGCCCCGCAGGTGCAGGGCCGCCTTGAACGCGCCGAGCGCCGAGGAACCGGCGCCCATCCGCGCCGGATCACCGACCGCCGTCAGCCCGAACAGGGCGCACAGCCGCTCCTGTTCGGCCCGCGCCCCCTCCCAGTCGCCCGCCCGGCACTGCCGGTACAGCCGTACGTACCCGTGCGGATCGACATTGGCGAGCCCCGGCACCGCCCCGTCCGCGCCCAGCGCCAGCGCGGCGTCGGCGATCAGCTCCGAGCCGGTCAGCACGCCGAAGCCGGGGTGGGCGCGGGCACCGGTGACCAGCTCCCGGAAGGCCGCCAGGTCCCCGCTGGAGTCCTTGATCCCGGCCAGCACCCCGTCCCCGGCGAGGCCGAGGACCAGCTCGGCCGGGAGCTTGGTGTGCACGGCGACCGGGATGTCGTAGGCGATCACCGGCACCGGGCTCAGGGCCGCGATCCGCCGGTAGTGGTGCACGATCTCCGAGGGGTGGGTGCGGGCGTAAAACGGCGCGGTGACCACCACCGCGTCGGCTCCGGCCGCCGTGACCGCCCGGACGTGGTCGAGGACCCGGGGGGTGGTCATGTCGATGGCCCCGGCCAGCACCGGCAGCTGCCCGCCCAGGTGCCCGGCGACCGTCTCCACCACCCGCCGCCGCTGCGCGTCCGTGAGGAAGGCCGCCTCCGATGTCGAGCCGAGCACGAACAGCCCGTGCACTCCCGCCCCCACCAGATGGTCCACCAGCCGCAGCAGCGAGGGCGCGTCCACCTCGCGCTCGGGCGTCAGGGGCGTGCAGACGGGCGGGACGACTCCGGTGAGCGGCGCGGGGAAGGTCATCGACGGCTCCTGCGGGGTGGGTCGGGGTCGGGGGTCCTCGTGTCCAGGATGGTGACAGCGGCGGCGGTGTGCCGGGTGCGACGCGGCCGACCGCACGGGACGGGCTCGTCAACCCACCCCTCTCCCGCCCCCTGGCCAACGCGCGTAGAAGCGAGCATCATTGGCAGGCGCCAACGCGCGATCCCCGCACCGTTTCGTTCGTCGTTTTGTCATGTGCGTGTCATGTCGCACCACGCGTCCGTGGTGCCTGCGATCTCCCCGTCGACGAAGGGACACAGCAATGGCTTGCGGATCCACCAGTCTTTGGGCAGGAGAGACCTCCTGGTTCTGCTGCGGCAGTTCCTGGGGCCCCTGCGGCAGCACCGGAACCGGCGCCTGCGGCACCTGCCAGTCCGGCAAGAACATGGCCGCCTGGCCCAATCTCTCGGCGGCCTGCTGGAGCGTCACCAACCCGGCGGCCTGCGGCGAGAACATGCCCAGACGCGGCTGCGGTTCGGTCGTCAACGTCAAGCACCAGTGCTCCGGCGCCACGGTCTGCGTCACCCTCGCCGACTGCGGCCCCAACACCCAGATGTGGTGCAGCGAGCAGACCTGCTGCAACGGCGCCTGCCGCACCCACCGGGTCCTCGACCTGACCCCCGCCGCCTACTCCGCCATCGGCAGCCTCAGTTCCGGCCTGCTTCCCGTCTACATCTACGAGTGAGGAGGAACCCCGTCATGAGCGAACGCAACGGACTCGGCCGGCGCCGTCTGCTGACCAGCGCGGCACTCGGCGGTGCCACCATCGTGGGCGCCTCCGCGCTCGGCGGCCTGGACGCGGACGCCGCCTTCGCCGCACCGATGCCCTCCCTCGACCCGGCGGTCTCCACCTCGGTGTTCGTCGACGGCCGCGTCGGCCAGATCAGACGCGGCGTCCTCGACGTCGTCGAGGCGGACGGCACGCACAAGCTGATCCAGCTCACCAACGCGACCAGCATCTGGAAGCTGGAAACCGTCACCGCCGAGGCCGTCGAGGTCGGCGACGGCCTGTACGCGCGCGGTGTGCAGATGCCCGACGGCAGCGTGGCCGCCGACGCGGTCTGGGTGAACATCGTCAACCTCTACGTCACCATCCGCGGCATCGAACGCTCCCGGCTGCACCTGAGCCACGGCCGCAACGCCATGGTCGGCAACATCGTGGAGAAGAAGACCACCGCCTCCTTCCGGGGCGGCGCCCTCACCTCCAACCTCTCCCAGCTGCGGATCGGGCACCACGCCCAGGTGCTCGGCGCCTGGCGGCCCGCCGACGACAGCGTGGACATCGCCCGTATCAGCGTCGGGCACTGAGACAGGGGGTACGGAAGTGAGCGCATCGCTCGCCATGAACCTCGCCCCGCTGCTGCTGGGCGTCCTGCTCGCCGGCACCGGGGCGGCCAAGGCGTTCGGCCGGCAGGTCGCGGGGCAGGCGGCCGGCACCGTGCTGGTCCGCGTCCTGAACGACGGCCGTCGTGCCACGCTCGTCCTGCGGGCCACCGGAGTGCTCGAACTCGCCGTCGCCGGGGGCCTGTTGGCAGCCCCGACCACCCCGGTACCCGGCGTCGCCGCCCTGGTCCTGGGCGTCGGCTTCCTCGGTTACCTCGGGTACGCCCGGGTCACCGCCCCGCAGTCGTCCTGCGGGTGCACCGCCCGCGGCAACGGCCCGATCACCTGGCGGGCCTTCGTCCGCGCGGGGCTGGTCGCGGTGGGCGGTGCCACGGCGGCCGGGGCCCGAACGGCCTGGTGGGGCCAGGTGGTCCGGGACCCGGTGGCGTCGGTGCTCCTCCTCGCCGCCGTCACCGCCGTCCTCGTCGCGGTCTCCAGCGACCTCGACCACCTCTGGCTGGTCCCGCTGCGCCGGACGCGGCTGAAGGTCTTCGGGCACCCGCTCGTGCCGGGCCGGGACGACGAGGTACCGGTGGCCGCCTCCGTCGAACTGCTGGAGCGCTCGCTGGCCTGGGTGGCCGCCGCCCCCGTCGTCCGCTCCGGGCTGATCGACCACTGGGAGTCCGACGGCTGGCGCTTCCTCCAGTACGCGGGCGTCCACGACCCGGAGGGGGCGGCGCGTCCGGTCACCGTGCTGTTCGCGGTGGACCCGCGCCAGACCAGGGACACCACCGACAACCCGGCGATCCGCGTCACCCTGATCGACGACCGGACCGACGAACCGGTGGCGGCCGACCTGCTCGGCGCCCTGCCCACGGGCTGAGCCGCGAGGCGCCGTCGGGCGCGACCGCACGGGCCGCCCGCCTCCGACGCCGGAAGCGGGCGGCCCCCGCGGGTCAGTGGGGCAGGCCGATGTACTGGCCCATGGCCGTCGCCGCGTGCGTGAAGAAGGCGGCCGGGTCCGCGGCCACGCCCGCGATGTGGCCGTTGACCTCGAAGCCGACCATGCCGTGCAGCTGGGTCCAGATGATCAGCATGCGGGTGATGACGGGGGTGGGCAGGCCGCTCAGCATGCCCTGGGACAGCGGCTCGATCGTGCGGGCCATGCCCTCGGACAGCTCCGGCATGGGCACGTGGTCCACCGCGAGCCGTCCGGCCGCGAGCGCCTCGCGCACCAGGCCGAGCAGGACGAGCACGGTACGGGCGCCCGCGACCATCGTCTCCGGCGGGGCGTCGTAGCCGGGCACGGGCCGGCCCCAGATCAGCACGTACTCCTCCGGGTGGGCGAGCGCCCACGCGCGTACGCCCTCGCACGTGGCGACCCAGCGGCCCAGCAGGTCGGCGCCCGCCTTCTCCGCCTCGGCCGCGGCCCGCTCCGCGCTGTCGCCCATGGCGTTGTAGGCGGCCAGGACGAGATCGGTCAGCAGGCTGTCCCGGTCGGGGAAGCGCTCGGTTATCGACGCCGGGTCGAGCCCGGCGTCCCGGGCCAGTCCGCTCGGGTCGAGATCGACCTGGTGACGAGCCGCCAGGCGACGGCCCGCCTCGGTCTTCAGGAGGTCGTGAGCATCGGAAGTCGTCATGATCCCGACCCTGCCAGAGGTCTTCGGGCGCGTCGATTACGTCCGGGGTAATGCGGCGCGAATGCGCCCAGTTCTGGCCGGTGCCGGGACCAGCGGGCGGTGGCCGGCGGCGAGGGCGGATGGTCAGGGACGGATGAGGGCCTTGAGGACCTGGCGGTCGGCCATGGCCCGGTAGGCGTCCGGGGTCTGGTCGAGGGGGAAGGCCCGGTCGAAGACGCGGCCGGGGGTGATGGTGCCGTCCAGGACGTCGGCGAGCAGTTCCGGGATGTAGGCGCGGGCGGGGCAGGCGCCGCCGGTCAGGGTGAGGTTGCGCAGGAACTGCGCCGGGCCGATCGGACCCTGCTCGTACTGGGGGACGCCCAGGCGGCTGATGGTGCCGCCGTCCAGGACCGCGCCGAGCGCGGTGTCGAGGGCCTGGCGGGTGCCGACGGCCTCGATGACCTTGTCCACGCCGCCGGTCAGCTCGCGGATGCGGGCGATGCCCTCCTCGCCGCGCTCGGCGACCACGTCCGTGGCGCCGAACTCGCGGCCCAGACCGGTGCGGGCCTCGTGACGGCCGGCGAGCACGATCCGCTCGGCGCCGAGCCGCTCGGCGGCGATGACCGCGCACAGGCCGACCGCGCCGTCCCCGAGGACCAGGACCGTGTCGCCGGTGCCGACGCCGGCGGTGACGGCGCCGTGGTGGCCGGTGGCCATCACGTCGGAGAGGGCCAGCAGCGACGGCAGCAGCGCGGAGTCGGCGGCCACCGGCAGCTTCACCAAGGTGCCGTCCGCGTGAGGGACGCGAACGGCTTCGCCCTGGCCGCCGTCGACACCGTCGAAGCCGTACCGCCCGCCGTCGCGGCACGAGAAGTGCAGGCCCTTGGCGCAGTAGTCGCAGGTGTTGTCGCTGTAGGTGAACGGGGCGACGACCAGATCACCGGCCTTCAGGCCGGTCACGTCCGCGCCGGTCTCCTCGACGACGCCGAGGAACTCGTGGCCCATGGGGCGACCGGTGTCGATTACGGGCATGGACGCGTAGGGCCACAGGTCGCTGCCGCACACGCACGCGGCCAGCGTGCGCACCACCGCGTCGGTGGGCCGGGCGATCTTCGGATCGGGCCGGTTCTCGACGCGGACGTCGCCGGCTCCGTACATCACTGCTGCGCGCATGAGGGTGCTCCTCCCCACGAGGATCGTGGCGGGGTCGGGACGACGAGGGTCAGCGTTCGAGCATGCGGGCCTGGGCCTCGCTGTGCGTGTCGCCCGAGGCGGGCGGCAGACCGCTCAGCTTGTCGAGCTGTTCGGCGGTCAGCGTGACGGCGTCGGCGGCGGTGTTCTCCTCGACCCGGGTCACGCGCTTGGTGCCGGGGATCGGAGCGATGTCGTCGCCCTGGGCGAGCAGCCACGCGAGCGCCACCTGCGCGGGCGTGGCGCCGACCTCGGCGGCCAGGGCCCTGACCTCGTCGACGAGCGCCAGGTTGCGCTGGAAGTTCTCGCCCGTGAAGCGCGGGGTGCCGCGCCGGAAGTCGCCTTCGTCGAACTGGTCGGTGGAGCGGATGGCGCCGGTCAGGAAGCCGCGTCCGAGCGGGGAGAACGGCACGAGGCCGATGTTCAGCTCCCGCAGGACGGGCAGCACGCGTTCCTCGATCCCGCGAGTGAACAGGGAGTACTCGGACTGCACCGCGGTGACCGGCTGGACGGCGTGGGCGCGGCGGATCGTGTCCGGGCCCGCCTCGGAGAGGCCGAAGGCGCGGACCTTGCCCTCGGCGATCAGCTCGCCCACGGCGCCGGCGGTCTCCTCGATCGGTGTGTCCGGGTCCACCCGGTGCTGGTAGTACAGGTCGATGTGGTCGGTGCCCAGCCGCTTGAGGGAGCCCTCGACCGCGGTGCGGATGTTGGCCGGGCCGGAGTCCAGGTTCCAGACACCGTCGCCGGCGTGCGAGACCAGGCCGAACTTGGTGGCGAGCACCACCTGGTCCCGGCGGCCCTTCAGTGCCCGCCCGAGCAGTTCCTCGTTGGTGTAGGGGCCGTAGATCTCGGCGGTGTCGATGAGCGTGACGCCCAGCTCCAGCGCCCGGTGCACGGTCCTGATCGACTCCGCGTCATCGGTGCCCGAGCCGGTGTAGCCGTGGGACATGCCCATGGCGCCCAGCCCGATCCGGGAGACCTCCAGGTCACGCAGCTTGATGTACCGCATTTCGTCTTCTTCCGATCGTGAGGTCTCGCCCGGTCTCTCACCTTGCCCGGCCCGGAGGGGCGTGCCGACGCGGTCCGGGCGGTGGTGAAAGGGTCCGGCGTCTTCCTCATCGACCTTCGCCCGGATCGCTCCGGTGTGGCAGGGCGGGCTCTTCGGGGGTAATGACAGGGCCCCCCTCCCGCCCGCGAAGCCGGTGCCCGGGGGTGAGACTGGAGTCATGGCATCGACGAGCGCGCACAGCGAGGGCGCCGAGCTGGGCCGTTTCCTGCGCGCCCGCCGCACCCAGACCAGTCCCGAACACGTCGGCCTCACCGTCGGCACCGGCATCCGCCGCACCCCCGGCCTGCGCCGTGAGGAGCTGGCCACCCTCGCCGGGATCAGCATCGACTACTACGTGCGCCTGGAACGCGGCAAGGAGACCCGCCCCAGTCCCGCGGTCCTCGACTCGCTCTCCCGCGCCCTGCGCCTGGACGACCAGGAGCACCACCATCTGCGTGAGCTGGCCGCACGCGCCGCCCGCTACGCGCCCGAGCCACCGCCGGCCCCGAGCCGCACCGTGCGCCCCCACCTGAAGCTGCTGCTGGAGTCGCTGCGGCCGAACCCGGCCTACGTCATCAGCCGCAGCATGGACATGCTCGCCTGGAACCCCGGCGGTCTCGCCCTGTACGCGGGCCTGGAGGACTGGCCGGCCAAGCACCGCAACCTGGCCCGCTACCTCTTCCTCCACCCGGCCGCGCGGGACCTCTTCGACGACTGGGACCGCCGGATCACCGGCTGCGTCGCCCGGCTGCGCGCCGTCGCCGGCACCGCGCCCGACGCCCCTGACCTGACCAGCCTCGTCGGCGAACTCCTGCTCAAGAGCCCCGACTTCGCCCGGCTGTGGGAACGCTACGAGGTCACCGGCCGCAAACCCGCGCAGAAGACCTTCCAGCACCCCCGCGTCGGCACGGTCACGCTCACCTCCCAGTCCATGCACCTGGAGGGCACCCCCGGCCAGCGCATCGGCGTCTACACCGCCGAACCCGGCACACCCGACCACGACGCCATGCTGCTGCTCGACATGACCGCGCCCGTAGCCGCGTCGGGCCAGGAAATCCCGCACGGTGTCCGGAACGAGCAGCCGACGTGATCAGGGCCGGGAGCTCGTCTCTCCGACGGCGCCGATGAAGCGCGTCCACGCCGCCGGACCGATGAGCAGCACCGGCCCGGCGGCCAGCTTGCTGTCGCGGACGGGGACGATGTCGGGGACTCCGTCGGCGACCTCGACGCATTCATTCGAGCTGTCACCGCTGCTGTAGCTGCTCTTGCGCCAGCGGGCGTTCGTCAAGTCGTGGTCGTGCATGGTCTGGAGACCTCCGTCGCCGACGCGATCAGGACTGGGAGTTCATGGCTCCGATGGTGTCGATGAAGTGCGTCCACGCGTCCGGGCCGATGAGCAGCACCGGCCCGGCGGCCAGCTTGCTGTCGCGGACGGGGATGACACCGGGGACTCCGTCGGCGACTTCGACACAATCCTCGCTGGCGTCGCCGGTGCTGTAGGTGCTCTTGCGCCAATGTGCTTTGGTCAGCTCGTACTCACGCATCGTCTGTAATCCTCCGCCGCCGACTCGATCAGGGCCAGGGACGCCTCCGGTGACAGCGCGGCGGCCCTGATGTGATCGTAAGACGCCCAGGTCCGCCTAACCAGCGTCGGATCGTCCAGGAGACTTCCCGAAGCCACGCCTTCTGTATAGATAGTTGGCGGGGCGTCCTCGAAGTTCATCAGCTTCATCATCTTGCCCATGCGGGGGTGCGCCCCTGCCGCGAAGGGCAGCACCTGCATCGCCACCTTGCGCTCCCGCATCAGAGACGCGATGTACTCCAACTGGTGTGCCATGACCGCCGGGCCGCCGACTGGGATGCGCAGGGCCGTTTCGTGGAGCACCGCCCAATACTTCGGGCGTGTAGCGTCCTTCAGGAGCCGTGTCCGGTCCATTCGTACGTTGACCAGATCCTCGATGTACTCGTCGGTGGCGAACGGATTGCCCGCCAGGAACACGGCTCGTGCGTACTCGGGGGTCTGGAGGAGTCCCGGGATCACCGTCGGTGCGTACTCGTAGATTTCCGTCGCGAGTCGCTCCAGCTCAACCACGTGTGCGAAGTAAGCCGCGTACGGCTGCTCCTTGATGAGCTTCTTCCACAGCCGATCGAAAAAGCCGTCGGTTTGTAGGATCTCGTCGATCCGCTGGGCCACGTCCAACTGTGGTTTCCTGATCGCCTGCTCGAACTGGCCGATGTAGCCGCCGGAGACGAATACCCGCGCTCCCAGCTCCGCCTGGGTGAGCGCCGCGTTCTCCCGCCGCCGTTTCAGTTCCGCGCCGAAGAACTCCCATGCCGCCTGCCGTGAACCGTTGGCCATGGCCAACCCCCTTTGACTGACTCGTACTTGTAGGGCCCGGATGGTCGCCGAGTGTAGAGCCGGAGCGTCACCATGGATGTGCGAAGCGTGAAATCCGAAAGAAAAGGGGAGCGATATGGCGAAGCATTCGGCGATGTGTGTCCAGGAGGCGGAGGACGCAGTGCAGGAATTGCGGGGCGCGCTCGCGAGCGCCGGGATTGTGTTGCCGTCGCTCGGTCTCGACCCGGTGATGCTCGCCCGGGAGTCGCCCTGCCCGCTGGTGGAACTGGGACGGTGTTCCGTGGACGTCGCACGGCGGCTCGCCGTCGTGGTCGCGGGGGTGGCGGGGTGAAACTGCCGCCGGTCGGGAGCCACGCCGTCGACACCGGGTCCGGACGGGTGGGGATCGTGATGGCGTACGAGGGGGCCGGCGTGTGGCTGCGGCCCTACGGGGGCGGACGGGAGTGGGAGGCCGAGGTGGGAGCCGTGCGGGCGGCCAGTCCCGCTGAGCGCATCCGGACGGAGACGGCGTACGTCAACGCCCGCAGCCGGGGCGAGGTGCCCTGATCCGCGCCCGCGCGCTCACCCCGGGGAAGAGGCGATCCGGCTCCCCGGCCCGCCGCGCGGGCGCCCGGCACCGCCACCGGCGGCCGGGCGCCCGCGCCCCATGGGGGAGAATGGGGGCATGAGTCTGTTCCGCGACGACGGCATCGTGCTGCGCACCCAGAAGCTGGGCGAGGCGGACCGGATCATCACCCTGCTCACGCGGGGGCACGGGCGGGTGCGGGCCGTGGCGCGGGGCGTGCGGCGCACGAAGTCGAAGTTCGGGGCCCGGCTGGAGCCCTTCTCCCACGTGGACGTGCAGTTCTTCGCGCGCGGCAGCGAGCTGGTCGGACGCGGGCTGCCGCTGTGCACGCAGAGTGAGACCATCGCCCCCTACGGCGGCGGGATCGTCACCGACTACGCGCGCTACACCGCCGGCACGGCCATGCTGGAGACCGCCGAGCGGTTCACCGACCACGAGGGGGAGCCGGCCGTGCAGCAGTACCTGCTGCTGGTCGGCGCGCTGCGGACGCTGGCCCGCGGCGAGCACGCCCCGCACCTCGTGCTCGACGCCTTCCTGTTGCGCTCGCTCGCGGTCAACGGGTACGCGCCGAGCTTCGGCGACTGCGCCAAGTGCGGCATGCCCGGTCCGAACCGGTTCTTCTCGGTCGCCTCCGGCGGCTCCGTGTGCGCCGACTGCCGGGTGCCCGGGAGCGTCGTACCCTCGCCGGGGACCCTGGTACTGCTGGGCGCGCTGCTTACGGGAGACTGGGAGACGGCCGACGCCGCCGAGGCGCGGTACGTCCGCGAGGGCAGCGGACTCGTCTCCGCGTACCTGCACTGGCACCTGGAGCGCGGGCTGCGGTCGCTGCGCTACGTGGAAAAGTCCTGAAGGCCGTAGAGAGTCACACGTCGTAAGGGGAGTCGGAGCACATGGTGGTACGCGGGATCCTGGGGCGCCAGCGGCGCGAGTACACGGCACCGGAGCCGCACCCCTCGGGCGCCCGTCCGCCGAAGCTGCCCGACGAGCTGGTCCCGGAGCACGTGGCGATCATCATGGACGGCAACGGACGGTGGGCCAAGAAGCGGGGCCTGCCGCGCACGGAGGGGCACAAGGTCGGCGCCGAGCAGGTGCTCGACGTGCTCCAGGGGGCGATCGAGATCGGCGTGCGCAACGTCTCGCTGTACGCCTTCTCCACCGAGAACTGGCGGCGCTCGCCCGAAGAGGTCCGCTTCCTGATGAACTTCAACCGCGACTTCATCCGCAAGAGCCGGGACCAGCTCGACTCGCTGGGCGTGCGGGTGCGCTGGGTCGGCCGGATGCCCAAGCTGTGGAAGTCGGTCGCGAAGGAGCTCCAGGTCGCGCAGGAGCAGACGCGGGACAACGACCGGATCACGCTGTACTTCTGCATGAACTACGGCGGCCGGGCCGAACTCGCGGACGCGGCACGGGCGTTGGCCGAGGACGTGAAGGCCGGCCGGCTGGACCCGTCCAAGGTGAGCGAGAAGACGATCCAGAAGTACCTGTACTACCCGGACATGCCGGACGTCGATCTCTTCCTGCGGCCCAGCGGCGAGCAGCGGGTGTCCAACTACCTGCTGTGGCAGAGCGCCTATGCCGAGATGGTCTTCCAGGACGTGCTGTGGCCGGACTTCGACCGGCGCGACCTGTGGCGCGCCTGCGTCGAGTTCGCCTCCCGCGACCGGCGGTTCGGCGGGGCCATCCCGAACGAGGAACTGCTGGCGATGGAGGGCAACACCCCCGAGTCGTAGGGGTGTCGCCGGGGGCGCGGCCGGGACAGGGTCTTTCGTTTGGATCAGGCCGGATCAGGGAGCGGGGTCGCGGCAGATGTGCGTGCCGGGCTTCGCGAGCCCGGCCTGATCCGAGCGAGAGGTCCTAGTAGAGGTCCTAGTCGCTCCGGTCCGCGCACTCCGCGCACGTACCGAAGATCTCGACCGTGTGGGCCACGTTCACGTAGCCGTGTTCGGAGGCGATCGCCTCGGCCCACTTCTCCACCGCCGGGCCCTCCACCTCGACCGCCTTGCCGCAGGTCCGGCAGACGAGGTGGTGGTGGTGCTCGCCGGTGGAGCAGCGGCGGTAGACGGACTCGCCGTCGGACGTGCGCAGGACGTCGACCTCGCCGGCCTCGGCGAGGGACTGGAGGGTGCGGTAGACCGTCGTGAGGCCGACGGAATCGCCCTTGTGCTTGAGCATGTCGTGGAGCTCCTGCGCGCTGCGGAACTCGTCCACCTCGCCCAGCGCCGCCGCCACTGCTGCCCGCTGCCGGGTCGCGCGGCCCTTCACGGGCGGTCCAGCGGTCGTCACCGTTGCCTCCTCACGTCACACCCTGACCGGGCCATTGTGCCAGCCCGGACCGCCCCGGGTCAGACGCCGATCTCCTCGCCGGCGCCCCGCGCGGCCGGAATCACGCACTCCGCCGGGTCCCCCGGGGAGCCGTCCGCACGGGCGCGCCGCCGGGCCACCGGCGTGGCGAGCGCGGCCAGGACGACGAACGCGGCGATGGTCAGCAGGACGATCGTCGCGCCCGGCGGCACGTCCTGGTAGAACGACGTGATCGTGCCGCTCACCGTCACCGTCACGCCGATCGCCACCGCGATCGCGAACGTCGCGGCGAAGCTGCGGGTGAGCTGCTGGGCCGCCGCCACCGGCACCACCATCAGCGCGGAGACCAGCAGCAGGCCGACGACGCGCATGGCGACCGTGACCGTGACCGCCGCCGTGACCGCCGTCAGCAGGTTCAGCGCGCGCACCGGCAGGCCCGTCACCCGCGCGAACTCCTCGTCGTGGCTCACCGCGAACAGCTGGCGGCGCAGGCCCACGGTGACCGCGACCACGAACGCGGCCAGCAGGCAGATCGCCAGGACGTCGGACCGGGAGACCGTGGACAGGGAGCCGAAGAGGTACGTCGTCAGGTTCGCGTTGGAGCCCGTCGGGGCCATGTTGATGAACATGACGCCGCCCGCCATGCCGCCGTAGAAGAGCATGGCGAGGGCGATGTCGCCGCGGGTCCTGCCGTACCAGCGGATCAGCTCCATCAGGACGGCGCCCAGCACGGAGACCGCCGTCGCCATCCAGACCGGGGAGGTGGACAGGAGGAAGCCGAGGCCGACGCCGGTCATCGCCACATGGCCGATGCCGTCGCCCATCAGGGCCTGGCGGCGCTGGACGAGGTAGATGCCGATGGCGGGCGCGGTGACGCCGACCAGGACGGCGGCGAGCAGGGCCCGCTGCATGAAGGCGTAGTTGAGGAAGTCCATCAGCTCAGCAGTCCCGTGCGGATCGGATCGGTGGTCCCGGGGGCGTGCGGGTGCACGTGGTCGTGGCCGGGCAGGGCGTGCTGGCCCACGGCCCGAGGGGGCGGGCCGTCGTGCAGCACGCAGCCGTCGCGCAGCACGACCGCCCGGTCGATCAGGGGTTCCAGGGGGCCCAGCTCGTGCAGCACGAGGAGGACCGTCGTACCCGCCTCCACCTGGTCCTTCAGCGTCCGCGCCAGGATCTCCTGGCTGGCCAGGTCGACGCCCGCCATCGGCTCGTCCATGATCAGCAGCTCGGGCCGGCCGACGAGCGCGCGGGCGATCAGGACGCGCTGGTGCTGGCCGCCGGAGAGGGCGGTCACCGCGTCCTTGGCCCGGTCCGCCATGCCGACCCGCTCCAGGGCGTCCCGCACGGCCCGGCGGTCGCCGCCGCGGAAGAGGCCGAAGCCGGTGCGGGCGAGGCGGCCGGAGGAGACGATCTCGGTGACCGTCGCCGGGACGCCGCCCGCGGCCGTGGTGCGCTGCGGCACGTAGCCCACGCGGGCCCAGTCGCGGAAGGCGCGCCGGGGGGTGCCGAAGAGTTCGACGGTGCCGGCGGTGACGGGCACCTGGCCGATGACGGTGCGGACCGCCGTGGACTTGCCGGAGCCGTTGGCGCCGAGCAGGGCGACGACCTCGCCGCGGCGGACGCCGAGGTCGATGCCGCGCAGGACGGGACGGCCGCCGAGGTCGGCCCGGACGCCGCGCAGGGATATGACGGGTTCGCCGGTGTTCTCCATGATCTCTCCCGTGCCGGTCACTTGGTGCCCAGCGCCTGCTGGAGCGCCTTGAGGTTGGCGTTCTGGACGGAGAAGTAGTCCTTGCCGCGGGACTTGGCCGTGATGCCCTCGATCGGGTCCAGGACGTCGGTCTTCAGGCCCGCGTCGTGCGCGATGGTCTTCGCGGTCTTGTCGCTGACGAGCGTCTCGTAGAAGACGGTGGAGACGTGGTCGGCCTTCGCCATGTGCTCCAGGTCCCGCACGCGCGCGGCGCTGGGCTCGGAGTCCGGGTCGAGGCCGTTGATGGCCTCCTCGGTGAGGCCGTAGCGCTCGGCGAGGTAGCCGAAGGCGGCGTGCGTGGTGATGAAGACCTTGGACCCGGTGTGCGCGAGGCCGTCGCGGAACCGCTGGTCCAGCTCGTTCAGCTGCTCGACCAGGGCGGCGGTGTTCTTCTTGTAGTCGGCCGCGTGGTCGGGGTCGGCCTTCTCGAAGGCCTTGCCGACGCCCTGGGCGACCTGCGCGTAGCGCACCGGGTCCAGCCAGATGTGCGGGTCCTTGCCCGCCGACTCCTCGTTCGGCCGGCCGTCGTGCGCGGCCGCGTGGCCGCCGACCTCGTTGCCGTGCGTCTCCAGGGAGGTCAGGGAGGCGGCGTCGATCTTCGTCGGCACCGAGGACTGGGCGACCGCGTCGTCCACGGAGGGCTGGAGGTTCTTCAGGTAGAGGACGGCGTCGGACTCGTCGATCGCGGCGATCTGCTTGGGGCTGATCTCCAGGTCGTGCGGCTCCTGGCCGGGTGTGGTGAGACTGGTGACGTGGACGTGGTCGCCGCCGATGCGCTCGGCGAGGAAGGACATCGGATAGAAGGACGCGATGACGTCGAGCCTGCCGTCGCCGGTCGCCGCGGAGCTGTTCCCCGAGCAGGCGGTGAGGGTGCCGGCGCCGAGGGCGGTGACGGCGGCGAGGGCGGCGGCGGACAGCAGGCGGCGACGTATGTTCATGACAGTCATTTTCAACAAAAATGGAAACCGTTGTCAACAATCGGTCGTGCGGGGTCCCAGGCGGGGGCCGATTTGGTCGTGGGGGAGCCTGCGCCGGTAACCTGAATCATTCGCTGGAAGCATCTCGCTTCAACGCCCGTCGTCGTAATGAAGAGAGCACCGTGGCCGCCGACAAGATCGACACCATCGTCAGCCTGAGCAAGCGCCGTGGCTTCGTTTTCCCGTGCAGTGAGATCTACGGCGGTCAGCGTGCCGCCTGGGACTACGGACCGCTCGGTGTCGAGCTGAAGGAGAACATCAAGCGTCAGTGGTGGCGCTACATGGTGACGTCGCGCGAGGACGTGGTCGGCATCGACTCGTCCGTCATCCTGGCCCCCGAGGTCTGGGTCGCGTCCGGCCACGTCGCCACGTTCACGGACCCGCTGACCGAGTGCACCGCGTGTCACAAGCGGTTCCGTGCCGACCACCTCGAAGAGGCCTACGAGGAGAAGAAGGGCCACGCCCCGGCGAACGGCCTGGCCGACATCAACTGCCCGAACTGCGGCAACAAGGGCCAGTTCACCGAGCCCAAGCAGTTCTCCGGCCTGCTGTCGACGCACCTCGGCCCGACCCAGGACAGCGGCTCCGTCGCCTACCTGCGGCCCGAGACCGCGCAGGGCATCTTCACCAACTTCGCCCAGGTGCAGACCGCTTCGCGCCGCAAGCCGCCGTTCGGCATCGCCCAGATGGGCAAGTCGTTCCGCAACGAGATCACGCCGGGCAACTTCATCTTCCGCACCCGTGAGTTCGAGCAGATGGAGATGGAGTTCTTCGTCAAGCCGGGCGAGGACGAGAAGTGGCAGGAGTACTGGATGGAGCAGCGCTGGGCCTGGTACACCGGGCTCGGTCTCCGCGAGGAGAACATGCGCTGGTACGAGCACCCGAAGGAGAAGCTCTCCCACTACTCCAAGCGCACCGCCGACATCGAGTACCGCTTCCGGTTCGGCGGATCGGAGTGGGGTGAGCTGGAGGGCGTCGCCAACCGCACCGACTACGACCTCTCCTCGCACGCCAAGGCCTCCGGTCAGGACCTGTCGTACTACGACCAGGAGAACCAGGAGCGCTGGACGCCGTACGTCATCGAGCCGGCGGCCGGTGTCGGCCGGACGATGCTGGCGTTCCTGCTCGACGCGTACGTCGAGGACGAGGCGCCGAACGCCAAGGGCAAGATGGAGAAGCGCACCGTGCTGCGCCTCGACCACCGTCTCGCCCCGGTGAAGGTGGCCGTCCTGCCGCTGTCGCGCAACGCCGAGCTGTCCCCGAAGGCCAAGGGCCTCGCGCAGGCCCTGCGGCAGAACTGGAACATCGAGTTCGACGACGCGGGCGCGATCGGCCGCCGGTACCGCCGTCAGGACGAGATCGGCACGCCGTACTGCGTGACCGTCGACTTCGACACCCTCGAGGACAACGCGGTGACGGTCCGCGAGCGGGACACGATGAAGCAGGAGCGTGTGTCGCTGGACCAGATCGAGGGCTACCTGGCCCAGCGCCTGATCGGCTGCTGATCCCGGTCTCCTCCGGCCCCGCCCGCCCCCCGGCCGACCCGTTCGGCCGGGGGGCGGGCGTTTTCGCGCACCCCGCGCCGGTCAGGAGGTGCCGGTCGCCTCGCCCCGCGGCACCCCGCCGAGCGGGCGGGCGCGGTCCGGGCCGGTCTCGCGGGGCCGTTCGAGGCGCAGGTTCCGCACACCCGGCGCCAGCGCGGTACCGGCGCAGACGACGGCGACCAGGACGGCCGCGGCCGCGAAGGGCGCCTCGGCGCCCCAGGCGTGCAGCGCGATCGGGGCCAGGATCACGCCGAGGGGCTGCGCGGCGAGCGAGACCAGCCAGTCGTAGGAGGCGACCCGGGCGAGCACGTGCTGCGGAACGGCCGTCTGCACCGCGGTCTGCCAGGTCGGGTTCAGGAAGCCGAGGCCCGCCATGGCGATGCCGTACCCGGCCACGAGCAGGGGCACCGGTGCCGCGACGGCGAACAGGGCCAGCGGTACGGCGTAGCTCGCCAGGACCAGGTTTCCGGCCAGGATCGGGCGCCGGGGACGGGCCCGTCCGGCCACCAGCGACCCGGCCAGCAGCCCGATGCCGCCCGCCTGGGTCACCGCGATCCACGTGCCCGGTCCGCCCAGTTCGGTGACCGCGACGAGCGGGCCGAGGGTGAGCAGGACGTTGGCGGCGAAGTTCCAGGTCGCGTGCGCGATCAGGCTGATCCAGTACCAGTCCCGGGCGCGCACCTCGGCCCAGCCCTCGGCCAGCCCGGCGAGGACCGGACGCCGGGCACCGGCCGGTGCCGCCTCCCCGCTCAGCCGGACCATCAGCATCATGGCCGCGCTGACGGCGAAGGCGGCGGAGTCGAGCACGAACACCCAGCCGGTGCCGACCGCCCAGATCGACGCGCCGGCCAGGGCGGGGCCCGCCAGCTGGGAGATGCTCTTGGCCACCCCCATGAGCGAGTTGGCCTTCTGCCGCTCCGGTCCGGAGCCGGGCACCGCGCGGATGACCAGCGGCGAGAGGTTGGCGAGGCCGACGGCCGAGGCGGCCCCCGCCACCGCCTGGACCACGGCGATCAGCGCGATCGAGGGGTGCGGGCCGATCAGCTGGACGGCGACGAGCGCCTGCGTCAGCACCCGGACCAGATCGGCGCCGAGGGCCACCCGGCGGGTGTCGTAGCGGTCGGCCACCACGCCGGCCACGGGCAGCGTGAGCAGCCGGGCCCCCAGGGCACAGCCGAGCACCACGGCCAGCGAGGTCGCCGAACCGGTCGCCTCCACCACGGCGAGACTCAGCGCGGTGGGCACCAGCGCGTCACTGAGCGTGGACATGGTGCGGCTGACGAAGAGCAGCCGGAAGTCGCGTAGGCGAAGAGGGTGAGTCACCCCGTAACTAAACACCTGGGCGTCACGGAGCAGGTCTCACCCACCGGCCGCGGACCTCCGGACGGTCACCGGCCTTGCAGCGCCTTGACGTTGTCGCCGAAGGTCCAGTTCTTGGAGCCGTCCCAGTTGACGGACCAGTCCATCAGGCCCTTGAGGGACGTGCCGTAGTGCTGCCAGGCCTGGGACACCAGGGACGGGGACATGTAGCCGCCGCCCGCGCCGGGCTGGGCGGGCAGGCCCGGGACCTGCTTGTCGTAGGGGACCTTGATCGTCGTGCCCTGCACCACCAGGCCCTTGTTCAGGCAGTCGGTCTGGGCGGTGAAGCCCGCCACCGTGCCGGCCCCGTAGGAGTCGCCGGAGCAGCCGTACATGCTGCCGTTGTAGTACTGCATGTTCAGCCACCACAGCCGGCCGTTGTCGGCGTACTTCTTGACGATCGGCAGATAGGCGCCCCAGATCGAGCCGTAGGTGATGCTGCCGCCGGTGACGTACGCCGTCTCCGGGGCCATCGTCAGGCCGAAGCCGGCCGGCATCTGGGCGAGGACGCCGTCGATGATGCGGATCAGGTTGGACTGGGACGCGGACAGCTGGTTGATGTTGCCGCTGCCCGTCAGGCCCGTCTCGATGTCGATGTCGATGCCGTCGAAGTTGTACTGCTTCAGGATCGGCACGATCGTCGAGACGAACTTGTCCGCCACCGCGGTGGAGTTGAGGTCGATGCCCGCCGTCGCGCCGCCGATGGACAGCAGCACCGTCTCGCCGGCGGCCTTCGCGGCGCACATCTCCGCGGGCGTCGGCACCTTCACCCCGGAGTCCATGCCGTCCTGCCACAGGGCCGTGCCGTCGGAGAGGATCACCGGGAAGGCCGCGTTGATCACGTTGTAGCCGTGGGCGGGGATGCGGGAGTCGGTGATCGGGGTCCAGCCGAAGGGCGGGTGGACGCCGTTGGCGGCGCCGTCCCAGTTCTCCCAGTAGCCCTGGAGCACCTTGCCGGCCGGGCGGGACTTCACCGCGCAGGTGTCGGCGGCCGAGGCGGTGGTGGCGGCGGGGAGCTGGGTGAGACAGGCGGTCGCGAGCGCGGCGGCGAGCAGGGACAGGGTGCGACGGATCATGCGGGGCCTCCCGGTGGGGTGCGGTGAGGTGCCGGAGTCGTGGTCCTCGGTGTCTCGGAGTCTCGGTATCTCGGTGTCTCGGTGTCTCGGAAGCGCGGGGCTGTCCTGCTCATGACAGTGGTCTGGTCCACGTCGTACGTCAATAGGTCTGGACCAAAGAGCCGTCGAGACTGACAGCTGACAAATATTGAAATCTGTCAGCTGTCATGTCACTCTGGAGGCATGACGACGACGATGCGAACCCGCTCCCTCGGTACCACCGGCCCCCAGGTCTCCGCCCTCGGCCTCGGCTGCATGGGCATGTCCGCGCTGTACGGCGACGCCGACCGCGCCGAGTCCATCGCGACCATCCACGCCGCCCTGGAGGCCGGCGTCACCCTGCTGGACACCGGCGACTTCTACGCCATGGGGCACAACGAGATGCTGATCGGCGAGGCCCTGCGCGCCGCCCCCGCCGCGCGCCGTGAACAGGCCCTGACCAGCGTGAAGTTCGGCGCCCTGCGCGACCCGGACGGCGGCTGGAGCGGCTACGACGGCCGGCCCGCCGCCGTGAAGAACTTCGCCGCCTACTCCCTCCAGCGCCTCGGCGTCGACCACATCGACGTCTACCGGATCGCCCGGATCGACCCGGACGTGCCGATCGAGGAGACCGTCGGCGCCATCGCCGAACTGATCGAGAAGGGGTACGTCCGGCACGTCGGCCTCAGCGAGGTCGGCGCCGAGACCATCCGCCGGGCCGCCGCCACCGCGCCGATCTCGGACCTCCAGATCGAGTACTCGCTGATCTCGCGCGGCATCGAGCGGGAGATCCTGCCCACCGTCCGCGAACTGGGCATCGGCGTCACGGCGTACGGCGTGCTGTCCCGGGGCCTGATCTCCGGCCACTTCAGCCGCGACCGGCAGCTGGCCGCGAACGACTTCCGCGCCCACTCGCCCCGCTTCCAGGGCGAGAACCTCCAGCACAACCTGAACCTGGTCGACGCGCTGCGGGCGATCGCCGAGCGCACGGGCGTCACCGTCGCGCAGACCGCCATCGCCTGGGTGCTCTCGCGCGGCGCGGACATCGTGCCGCTGATCGGCGCCCGCACCCGCGAGCGGCTCGCCGAGTCGCTCGGCGCGCTGGAGGTGACCCTGGACGCGGCCGACCTGGCGGCGATCGAGGAGGCCGTGCCGGCGGACGCGGCGGCCGGCGACCGCTACCCGGGCGCGCAGATGGCACACCTCGACAGCGAGCGCTGATTCCGCCGCCGGGTACGGTCTAGGACATGGCACCGACCAGCGAGACCCTGACCGCCGAGCGCATCCTCGAAGCGACCGAGGAGGTGCTGCGCCGCCACGGCCCGGCCAAGGCCACCGTGGTGGACGTGGCCCGCGCGCTCGGCGTCAGCCACGGCAGTGTCTACCGGCACTTCCGCACGAAGGCCGCGCTGCGCGAGGCGGTCACCAAGCGCTGGCTGGACCGGACCTCCGGGAAGCTCGCCCGGATCGCCGAGGCGAGCGACCGGGACCCCGCGGCCCGGCTGCGGGACTGGCTCACCGCCCTGTTCGAGGCCAAGCGGCACAAGGCGGGCGACGATCCGGAGCTGTTCGCCACGTACACGGTGCTGACCGACGAGAACGGCGCGGTCGTCGGCGAGCACATAGCCGAACTGACCGCGCAGCTGACGCGCATCATCACGGAAGGAGCCGGGTCGGGCACCTTCGCGGTGCCCGACCCGGCGGTTGCGGCCCGGGCCGTCTTCCAGGCCACCGGTCGTTTCCACGATCCCTGCTACGCCAGGGAGTGGACCCGGCCGGGGGTCGGCGAGGAGTTCACGGCCTTGGTGGACCTGTTGGTGCGGGGTCTCAGCTGACCCGGACGACGATCGGCGCGGACTGGACGCGGCCGTCGCGGGTCACCACGCGCACCGTCTCGGTGCCCCGGGCGGTGAACGTCCGGCGGATGGTGAAGGTGCCGTTGCGGTTCACGAGGGCCGTGGTGCGCAGGGTGCTCCAGCGGCCGTCCACCCGGCGCTGCAGGACCAGCGTGGTGCCGGACCGGATGTCCCGGACGCGACCGGTGAAGGCCACGACGCGGCCGCGCCGGACGGTCACCTCACGGGTCGAGACGGTGATGGAGCCGCGCGTGACCGTGCGCGTCGGTCGCGGGGTTTCCGTGCGGTTCACGCGCGGGCGCTCGGTGCGGGTCGGCATCGGCGCCGTGCGGGTGCGCATCGGGCTCGGCGTCGTGGTGGCCATGCCCGTGTG
>NZ_VOGW01000162.1 GCF_007896895.1 Streptomyces misionensis
GGCTGCGGCCGTACCGCCGGTGAGCAGCGCCACAGTGAGGGCGCCGGTGCCCAGCGCGCGGCCGTAGCGGTGGTGGCGGAGTACGGAGGTCATGGTTCTCTCCTGTCGCTCGATCGTCGCTCGATCGGACGTCATCCAGGCTGACCCGACTTCGCTCCGTCGGCCACTCGAAGCGCTCCGTGACCGCCCTTGGTGATCTGTGTACACGCAGGTCAGGGGCGTATTGCGGGAGTTTTCCGAAGGCCCTTTCCCGGCCCGGGGGGAGCGGTGGCGACCCTGTCCCGGGTTGCGCCATGCGGCGGGGTCCGGGTAGTGACCCGGCGGGCGCCGACAGGGGCTTCGCGGGGCCGCCCCTCACGGACGGCTCACCGACGTCTCGCGGATGCCCTACGGCAGCTCCCCGACCGCCCGCGGCAGCCGCAGTCCGAGCAGCCCGGTCACCGCGATCCCGCCCACCTGCGCGAGCAGCGTGACCAGCAGGGCGTCGCGCATGCCCAGGTGCGGGACCAGGGCGAGGAACAGCGTGCCCAGCGTGGCCACCCCCAGCGCGAGCGCCGACTGCTGGGCGGTGACCATCACCCCGCCGCCCACCCCGGCCCGGGCCGGCGGCACCTCGGACAGCACGATCCGCATGATGTTGGGGAGTTGGAGCGCCTGACCGGCCCCGGCCACGGCCATCCCCGGCACCAGCGCGACCACGTCCAGGTGCGGCCACCCGTGCCGGACGGCGAGCGCGATCAGCAGCACGCCGACGACCTGGACGACGGACCCGGCGCTGACCACGCGGGTGCCGTAGCGACCGATCAGCCGGGGACCGGCGAGGGAGGTGAACAGGAACGCCACGGCCATCGGCGCCAGCGCGAGCCCGGCCGGCACCGGACCGAGCCGGGCGCCCTCCTGGAGCGCCAGCGCGATCACGAACATGAAGCCGCTGAAGGCGACCGCGAACGGCACGATCAGCACCAGTCCGCGCCGCAGCGACACCAGCTCCAGCAGGCTCGGCGGCACCAGCGGGGTCCGCCCCGCCCGGTCCGCCCGCCGCTCCACCAGCCAGAAGGCGGCCGCCGCGAACGGGAACGCGGCCAGCGACAGCCAGGTCCACAGGGGCCAGCCCGTCGCCTCGCCCTCGGCGAGCGGGGCGAGCAGCGCCAGCAGGGACAGCCCGAGCAGCACGGTACCGAGCCCGTCGACGGGTTCCGGGTGCTGCGAGCGGGTCTCGGGCACCACCCGCACGGCGAGGATCAGCCCGAGGACCACCACCGGCACGTTGACCAGGAACACCGCGCGCCATCCGGAACCGGCGATGTCGGCGGCGACCAGGACCCCGCCGAGTATCTGCCCGGCCACCATGGCCAGGCCGGCCGTGGCGCCGTACAGGCTCATCGCCCGGGCCCGGCGCGCGCCCCGGGTGGCGGACTGGATGGTGGCGAGGACCTGCGGCAGCATCGCGGCGGCCGCGGCGCCCTGCGCCACCCGCGCGGCCACCAGTGACCAGGGGCCGGGCGCGAGTCCGCAGGCCAGCGAGGTCAGCCCGAAGGCCGCCATGCCGCCGAGGAACAGCCGGCGGCGGCCGAACAGGTCCCCGAGCCGGCCGCCGAGCACGAGCAGGACGGCGTACGCCACCCCGTACCCCGCGACCACCAGCTCCAGGACGGCCTCGCTCGCGTGCAGGTCGGCGCCCATGGTCGGCAGGGCCACGTTGACGATGAAGAAGTCGACCAGCGGCAGCGCCGCGGCCAGGAGGACGGTGAACAGTCCGAGCGCGCCGAGCGCGGGCGGCGCGGTCGCCCGGCGTACGGCGTCGACGGTGATGGTCTCACTCATGCCATCGAGCCTGCGGTCCGGCCCAGACGGGTACCAGAGTGTCCTCATCCTGGTACCAGGAGTACCTGGAAACAGGATGACCGTACCGGCACCCTGGAAGCATGACGAGCACGGTCACCGCCCGGCAGCAGGACACCACCGTCAAGGGCGCGGAGATCCGGCGGCACGAACTGGCCGCCTTCCTGCGCAGCCGGCGCGAGCGCATCAGTCCCGAGCAGGTCGGGCTGCCGCGCGGCCCCCGTCGGCGGACGCCGGGGCTGCGCCGCGAGGAGGTGGCGCACCTGTCCGCGGTCGGCGTCACCTGGTACACCTGGCTCGAACAGGCCCGCCCCATCCAGGTCTCCGTGCAGGTGCTCGACGCCCTCGCGCGCACCCTGCGGCTCGACGCCAGCGAGCGCGCCCACCTGTTCCAGCTGGCCGGCGCCAACGACCCGTCGCCCGCGGCGAGTTGTCCGAGCGTGACCCCGGCGATCCGGGAGATGCTGGAGCGCCTCGAACCGATCCCGGCCGCCGTGCAGAACAGCCGGTACGACATCGTCGCCTACAACCGCACCTACGGCCGCCTCATGGGCGACCTGGACGCGATCGCGCCGGAGGACCGCAACTGCGTGCTGCTCGCCTACACCAACGCCGACTGGCAGGCGGCGATCGTGCACCTGGAGGAGAGCCGGCGGCTGATGGCCGCCCGGCTGCGCGCCTCCCTCGCCGGTCATCTCGGGGAACCGGCCTGGAAGATGCTGCTCGCCCGGCTGGAGGAGTCGCCGGTGTTCCGGGAGCACTGGGAGCGCTACGAGGTGGTGCGCCACCGGTCCAGGACCAAGGAGTTCATCAACCCCTATGTGGGCCGCCTGACGCTGGAGCACACCGATCTGTGGCTGGCCCCCGAGGCGGGCTTCCGGATGGTGACGTACACGCCGCGGAACGACGAGACGCGGGAGCGTCTGGAGCGGCTCCACCTGCTGGCGCAGGGGAGCTGACGGACCGCCGGGGGCGGGTGGGCTTTCGGTAAAAGGTTCGACATCTGCGGTTCAACTGGGTTGTCCTGTGCATGACTCGCCCGATGGGATGCGCACGACCACTTCGGTCGTCACCGGATCTCTCAGGGGACTTCATGCACATAGCCCGTACCGGGCGAGGCGTCGCGGCCGCCACCGCGACCGCCGCCGCCCTCGTCGCCGCCGCGCTGGCCACCGCCGCCCCCGCAGGCGTCGCCGCCGCCCCCGCCGCCGTGCCGCACACCTTCGCGGCTCCGGCCGTCGCCGGGCACACCCTGGCCCACGACGTGGACAGCCCGATCTCCATCGCGCAGTGCCAGGCCAAGTGGCACATCAACTGCTACACCCCGTTGCAGTACCGCACCGCGTACCACCTCGACTCGCTGTACCGCAAGGGCGTCACCGGCAAGGGGCGCACGATCGTCATCGTCGACTCGTTCGGCTCCCCGACGATCCAGCACGACCTCGACGTCTACAGCAAGCAGTTCGGCATGCCGAGCACCAAGGTCGACGTGGTCAAGTGGGGCAAGGTGCCCCCCTTCGACCCCAAGAACTCCGACATGACGGGCTGGGCCGGCGAGTCCACCCTGGACGTCGAGATGGCCCACGCCGTGGCGCCGGGCGCGAAGATCGTCCTGGTGGAGACGGGCGTCGCCGAGACCGAGGGCGTCACCGGTCTGCCGGAGATGATGAGCGCCGAGAAGTCCCTGATCGACCACGGTGTCGGCGATGTCATCACGCAGAGCTTCGGCGCGACGGAGAACACCTTCCCGGGCTTCGACAAGGGCGACTTCTCCAGCATCCGCGGCCTGCGGTACGCCTTCGAGGACGCGGCCCGCAAGCACGTGACCGTGCTCGCCTCCTCCGGTGACGGCGGCGCCACCGACAGCACCGCGGACGGCAAGGGCTACTACAAGGAGCGGGTCAACTCCTGGCCCTCCGCCGACCCGCTGGTGACCTCCGTCGGCGGCACCCAGCTGCACCTGGACGAGCAGGGCAGGCGGATCGCGCCGGACAGCGTCTACAACGACTACGGCGCGGGCGGCGGCGGTCAGTCCCACGTCTTCACCCGGCCTGACTTCCAGAACGGCGTGAAGAAGGCCGTCGGCAGCCGCCGCGGCACCCCGGACGTCTCGATGGCCGCCGCGGTCAACGGCGGTGCCTGGGTGTACTCCAGCTACGACCCGACCGCGGTCGGCTGGGACGTCTACGGCGGCACCAGCGAGGCCAGCCCGCTCTTCTCGGGCATCGTGGCCCTCGCCGACCAGGTGGCCGGACACCGCGTGGGCGACATCAACGCGGCGCTCTACAGCCTGGCCAAGCACAAGGGCACCGGCGTCGTGGACGTCAACGACGGCACGGACAACAGCTACGCGGGCGTCACCGGCTACCAGGCCGTCGACGGCTACGACATGGCCACCGGCGTCGGCACGGTGGACGCGCCGGCCTTCGTCGCGGCGCTGGCGAAGGCCGCCCGCCACTGAGGCGGCCGTCCGGACACGAGTGAGCCGGCCCGGGTTCCGTACCCGGGCCGGCTTCGCCGTGCGGGGACCGCTACCGGCCGGCGGCGACCGTCTGCCGGATCTCCGTCGTCTCCAGCCGCTGCGCCGTCAGCTCGGCCGTGCGGTGGGCCCAGCGGCCGCTGGTGAGCAGGCCCAGGACCAGCACCGCGACACCGCAGACGGTGAGGATCCACCAGCCGGGACGGGCGGCGGAGACGAACGCGGTGCGGTAGGACGACGCGCCGATGCCGGAGGCGAGCACGGCGCCGATCACCGCGACGCCGAGGGTCTGGCCGAGCTGCCGGCTGGTGGAGGCGACGGCGGCGGCGACGCCGGCCTGGGTGCGGGGCATGCCGGAGACGGCCGTGTTGGTGATCGGCGCGTTGACGAAGCCGAAGCCGACGCCGAACAGGACGTAGCCGAGGAACAGGGTGACGTTCGAGGTCTCCGCCTCGAACAGCGCGAACAGGACGGCGCTCACGGTCATCGCGGTACCGGCGATCAGCAGCGGCACCCGGGGGCCGCGGGTGCCGACCAGCCGGCCGGACAGCGGCGCGCACAGGAAGGTCGGCACGGCCATGGGCAGCATCCACAGGCCCGCGTGCAGGGCGTCGAGGCCGCGCACGTTCTGGAGGTACAGCGTCGACATGAACAGGAAGCCGCCGAGCGCGGAGAAGGCGCAGATGGCGATCACGGTCGCCCCGCTGAACGGAGCGGAGCGGAAGAAGCGCAGGTCGATGAGGGGTTCGTCACGCCTCGGCTCGTACCAGAGCAGGGCCGCGAGGGCAGCGACGGCGATCACGAAGTACGGCGCGACCGAGGCGAGACCGGACTCCGGGGCCTGGATGATGCCGTACGTCAGCGCGCCGAACAGGGCGATGACCAGCACCTGCCCGGCCGGGTCGGGACGGCGGGCCTTGGGGGCGCGGGACTCCGGCACGAAGCGGAGGGTGAGCAGCAGGGCCGCGAGGCCGATCGGGAGGTTGATCCAGAAGATCGCGCGCCAGCTCACGGACTGCACGAGCAGCCCGCCGACCAGCGGGCCCGCGGCCATGGATATGCCGACCACCGCGCCCCAGGCGCCGATCGCGCGGGCGCGCTCACGGGCGTCGGTGAAGGTGTTGGTGATGATCGACATCGCGACCGGGTTGAGCATCGAGCCGCCCACCGCCTGGATCATGCGGAAGACGACCAGCAGCGACAGGTTCGGTGCGAGCGAGCAGAGCACCGAACCGATGGTGAAGACCGTGAGCCCGGCCATGAAGACGCGCTTGCGGCCGATCCGGTCGGCCGTGGAGCCCGCCAGCATCAGCAGCGAGGCGAGGACGAGGGTGTACGCGTCGATGGTCCACTGCAGACCCGAGGTGGTGGCGTGCAGATCGCGCTGCATGGAGGGCAGTGCCACATTCAGCACGGTGTTGTCGAGGCTCACGATCAGCAGGCTCATGCAGCAGATCGCAAGCACGAGCATGCGCCTGCGGTGACTCAACTCTGGCATAGCCGTCATCGTACGCCGATTTCGATAGTGCGTCTAACTAATGACTATTACACGGTCCCGGGCGGATCCGGGGCATCCGAGGGCCGGGCATCGCGGCCGGTGAGGGACAATGGGTTCTTGTCCCACGCCGTTCTTTCCGTTGTACAGCCGTTCCGGAGCCGTCTGATGACCCACCCGCTGACCATCGGCCCGCACGCCGTGACGCCGCCCGTGGTGCTCGCACCCATGGCGGGCATCACCAACGCCCCCTTCCGCACCCTGTGCCGGGAGTTCAGCGGGGGCAAAGGCCTGTTCGTCAGCGAGATGATCACGACCCGGGCGCTGGTCGAGCGCAACGAGAAGACCATGCAGCTGATCCGGTTCGACGCGAGCGAGACCCCGCGTTCGATCCAGCTGTACGGCGTGGACCCGGCGACCGTCGGCAAGGCCGTCCGCATGATCGCGGAGGAGGACCTCGCCGATCACATCGACCTGAACTTCGGCTGCCCGGTGCCCAAGGTGACCCGCAAGGGCGGCGGCTCGGCGCTGCCGTACAAGCGGAACCTGCTGCGGGCGATCCTGCGCGAGGCGGTCTCCGGCGCGGGCGACCTGCCCGTGACCATGAAGATGCGCAAGGGCATCGACGACGACCACATGACCTACCTCGACGCCGGGCGCATCGCCGTCGAGGAGGGCGTGACGGCGATCGCGCTGCACGGCCGTACCGCCGCCCAGCACTACGGCGGCACCGCGGACTGGTCGGCCATCGCGCGCCTGAAGGAGCACGTGCCCGAGATCCCCGTGCTCGGCAACGGCGACATCTGGTCCGCGCAGGACGCGCTGCGGATGGTCCGGGAGACCGGCTGCGACGGAGTGGTCGTGGGCCGGGGCTGCCTGGGCCGGCCGTGGCTGTTCGCCGACCTCGTCGCCGCGTTCGAGGGGCGCACCGACCACCAGCGGCCCACGCTGCGGGAGGTCGCCGACGTGATGGTGCGGCACGCGCGGCTGCTGGGGGAGTGGCTCGGGGACGAGTCCAAGGGCGTGATCGACTTCCGCAAGCACGTCGCCTGGTACCTGAAGGGCTTCGCCGTCGGTTCCGAGATGCGGGGGCGCCTCGCGATCACCTCGTCCCTGGAAGAACTGCGGGCCGGCCTCGACGAACTCGACCTCGACCAGGAGTGGCCCGCCGGCGCGGACGGCCCGCGCGGCCGGACCTCCGGCAACAACCGGGTGGTGCTGCCGGACGGCTGGCTGAAGGACCCGTACGACTGCGCGGGCGTGGGCGCGGAAGCGGAACTGGACACGTCGGGCGGCTGAGCCGCCGCCCGCCTGCCCTGTCCCGCGCCGCTCTTCGGTCCCGTCCGGCCGTCCGGCCGTCCGGCGCCGCTCCCGCCCCGGCTCAGGCGCCCCCCACCGCCGTCAGCAGCGCCAGTGGCGCCGCCGCCGAGCGGGACTCGCGGGTGCAGGCGTGCGGGTAGGGGACCGGTTCGGGGTGCGTGGAGCGCGGATAGCCGGCCAGCACCTCCGGGAGGCGGTGGCCGCCCGCCGTGGCGGCGTCGACCAGGGCGTGGGCGATGGTGCGGGCCTCGTCGTGCAGGCCGTAGCGGGCCAGGCCGAGGGCGATCAGGGCGTTGTCGTGGGGCCAGACCGAGCCGCGGTGGTACGAGAGCGGGTGGTAGGCGGGCTGGCCCGCGGCCAGCGTGCGCACGCCCCAGCCGGAGAAGAAGTCGGGCTCCAGCAGCCGGCGGCCCACCACCTCGCCGTACTCCTTGTCCAGCAGACCGGTCCACAGCAGGTGCCCCGCGTCGGAGGCCAGCGCGTCGATCCGGTGCCCCTCGCCGTCCAGGGCCAGCGCCGGGAAGGAACGGTCCGCCAGCCAGAAGTCCCGCTGGAAGCGGTCGCGCAGATCGGCGGCCGACTGTTCCAGCAGCGCCGCGTACGCCCCGTCGGACCACACCGTGCGCGCCACCCACGCCGTGCGGCGCAGCGCGTCGTACGCGTACCCCTGGGCGCCCGCGGCCATCACCGCCCCGCTGGGCCGGGTGCCGTCGGCGCAGCAGATCGCGCCCGGGGAGTCCTTCCAGTTCTGGTTGGCGAGGCCGCCCTCGTCCGCGCGGTAGACGAGGTAGCCGCGGGAGGTGAGGCCGCCGTGGTCCAGCATCCAGGCGACGGCGGCGCGGGCGTGCGGCTCCAGCCGGCGGGCGAGGGCGGCCTCGCCGGTCCGCTCGGTGTAGGCGCCGAGCAGGATCAGGAAGAGCGGCGTCGCGTCCACCGAGCCGTAGTAACGGCCGTACGGCACCTGCCCGAAGTGCGCCAGCTCGCCGTGCCGTACCTCGTGCACGATCTTGCCCGGCTGGGCGGCCCCGGAGACGCCGCCGCCGGTCGCCTGGGTCGCGGCGAGCGCGAGGAGGGTGCCGGCGGCCGGCCCGGGACGGTAGGGGAGCGCGAACAGCGAGGTGAGCAGGGCGTCCCGGGCGAGCAGCGTCAGGTACCAGGGGGCACCGCCGGCCGGCACCCGCAGCTCCTCCCCGTCCGGCCCGGTGGCCGGGATCTGGAGCGCCGCGAGGTCCGTGAGGCCGCGCGCGCAGGCCGCGGCCAGCTCCGGCCAGCCGGTCGGGAAGGCCACGCCCTCCACGAACGCGCTCTCCTCGGCGGTGAGTTGGCCGTGCACGGCGGCCGGGTCGCGGGGCACGCGCAGGGCGCGCCGGTCGCCGTGCGGGCGGGCCATCACCCGCAGCACGAGTTCCCGCGTGCCGTGCGGGGGCAGCTGGAGCGTCCACACCAGCCGGCGGGCGCCGGTGCCGGTCTCCTCCACGGCGTCCGGCGCCGGGTCGGCCGTGATGGTCGTGCAGGACCGCCATTCCGCGCGCCGGTAGGTGAACTCGATGCCGTCGTCCATGACGACCCGGGAGCGCAGGGCGCCCGCCTTGACGTAGGTGCGGTGGTCCGGGCGCAGCTCGAACTGGTCGGTGAAGTCCGCGTCGGCGGTGATGGCCAGCCGGATGGTGGTGGGCACCGGGCGGTTGCTGGTCACCCGCACCGTCTCCACGAACGAGCTGTCACCGACCGCCTGTTCGCGGAAGAGCGTGTGCGCCGGGGGCTCCGGCCGGCCGCCGCGCGGGACGAGGACACAGCGCGCGGTGCCGCCGTCCGCGACCGGCGTGAGCACCTCGGGCACCGCGCCGTCCACGGTGAGCTGCCAGCGGCTGAGATGGCGGGCGTCGCGCACGAACAGTCCGTCCGGGGAGCCGCCGCCCCGGACCCCGCTGATGTCGCCCCGCTCGCCCACGGCGGCGAACGTCGCGCCGTGCACGAGCAGATGATGCCGGTCGGTCATCCCCGGTCCCTTCCCTCGTCACTTGTGTCGAACGTGCCGGTGCCTGTCTTGGACACGCCCTGTGACGGGCGCTTGAGAAGCTCTTGGTGCAGGTCGAGTGCGAGGGCCGCGGTCCAGCCGAAGCCGCTCGCGCCGCAGGCCTCGCCCGTGAACGGGTCGACGTACTCCGCGAAGCCGGTCGCCTCGGCCAGCTCCAGCAGCGCTCCGCGCAGCGCGTCGGCCGTCGCCGGCTCGCCGTGCAGCCGCAAGCCCCGCTCCAGCAGCCAGCCGGTGTTGAACCAGGCCGGTCCCCGCCAGTACCGGTGCGGGTCGAACGCCTCCCCGAGCAGGTCGTAACTGGGCACCAGCCGGGTGCGGGAGCCGAGCCCGAAGTGGGGGCCGGTCAGCGTGCGGACGAGCGGGGCGGCCAACTCGCGGGGCAGGGAGGGCAGGAGGAGCGGGACGAGGCCGGCGACGCCGCGCTCCGGGAGCAGGCCGCCGCCGCGCAGGTCCCGGCACAGGAACATCCCCGCCTCCGGGCTCCACAGCCGGTCCACCAGCGCCGCCGTCAGCCGTTCGGCGCGGGCGTGGCGGGCGGTGGCGGTCGCGCCGAGCTCGGAGGCGATCAGCGCGAGGGCGTGTTCGGAGGCGACGAGCAGGGCGTTGAAGGCCGGGTCCTCGACGGCGAACTCGCCGTGCCCGTCGGCGTACCCGGCGTCCCGGTAGTCGGCGGCCAGCCGCACGTACCGCCCGTAGTCCAGGTCCGTCGGCCGGTCCTCGGGCGCGCCGTGGTCGAGGTCGGCGCGGCGGAAGGAGCGGGCCGGGGCCGGGGTGATCCGGGCGAGCGGGGCGTCCCAGCAGGGGCTGTTGTCCATCCCCTGCTCCCAGGGGTGGACGACGCACACCAGGCCGCCGCCGCCCAGGTCCCGGCGGTGCAGCAGATAGCGGTGCCAGGCGGCCAGCCGCGGGTAGACCCGGGCGAGGAAGCCCCGGGCGGCGGACAGACCGGGGTCGGCGCGGTGCACCAGCCAGGCCGCGAGCGCGTGCACCGGTGGCTGCACGATGCCCGACGTCTGTACGGTGCGCGGAGCGCCCGCGGCGCGTCCGGCGGTGGCGGAGCGCCAGAAGCCGGGGCCGGGGAAGTAGGCGCCGGGCGGGACGGAGGGGTTGAAGACGATGTGCGGCACGCGCCCGTCGGCCCACTGGGCGGCCAGCAGCGTCTCCAGTTCGGTCTGGGCGCGCAGCGGCCACAGGTGCCGCAGCCCGATCGCGATGAACGCCGAGTCCCAGGACCACTGGTGCGGGTACAGACGGCGGGAGGGGACCGTCGAGCTGCCCGTCCAGTTGGCGTCCAGTACCCGGGCGGCCCGGCTGCACAGGCGGCACCGGGACTCGTGCTGCGCGGCGCGGGCGATGAGTTGGGCGGTGCGGTCCACTCGGGGCTCCCCGGAGACGATGGTGTCCGGACGGCCGCAGGACCCTCGGGTTCGGTCGTGGCCGTCGTCGAGTTACGCCTATTTAACACGCAAAACCCACTATGTAATGCAGGGTTGGGAAACACAAGAGGGGGTGCGCATGGCCGGACGACCGAGCAGAACCGGGAACCACACCAGGAACGGCAGTCAGGCGGGCGCCGGTGATCTGCTCGAACTGGTGCGCCGCGGGCGGGCGGTGACCCGGGGCGCGCTGCAGGAGGCGACCGGACTGTCCCGCGCGACCGTCGGCCAGCGGCTGGACCGGCTGTTCCGGGCCGGCTGGCTGCGCGAGGGCGCCGGCGGCCCGGTCGGCTCCCCGCTCGGCGGACGCCCGTCCATCACCCTGGAGTTCGACGGCTCCCACGCGGTCGTCCTCGCCGCCGACCTGGACACCCGGCACGCCCGTGCCGCCGTGCTCTCGCTGACGGGCGAGATCCTGGCCGAGCACTCCGGCACCCTGGTGATCGAGGACGGGCCGGAGCCGGTGCTGGCCGAACTGGGGCGCTGGTGCGGGGCGTTGCTGGAGAAGGCCGGGCGGCGCGCGGGTGAGGTGTGCGGGATCGGGCTCGCGGTGCCGGGCCCGGTGGACAGGGAGACCGGCCGGGTGGTGCAGCCGCCGATGATGCCCGGCTGGGACGGCTACGACATAACCGGCCGCCTCTCCCGGGCCTTCACCGAGCACACCGGGGCGGCGCCGGTCCCGGTCCTCGTGGACAACGACGCCAACCTCATGGCCTACGGCGAACAGCGCGCCGGCCACCCCGACTGCGCGGCCTTCGTGCTGGTGAAGGTGTCCACGGGGATAGGCGCCGGGGTGGTGGTCGACGGCTCGATCTACCGGGGCGTCGACGGCGGCGCGGGCGACATCGGGCACATCAGGGTGGGCACGGACGCCTTGTGCCGCTGCGGTTCGTACGGCTGTCTCGCCGCGGTGGCGAGCGGGGGCGCCGTGGCCCGCAGGCTCGCGGCCTCCGGGGTGCCGGCCGCCTCCGGCTCGGACGTGCGGGAGCTGCTGGCGGCCGGGCACCCGGAGGCGGCGGCGCTGGCCCGGGAGGCCGGGCGCCGGGTCGGCGACGTGCTGGCGACCGTGGTCACGCTGCTCAATCCGGGTGTGCTGATGATCGCGGGCGACCTGGCCGGAACCCCGTTCCTCACGGGGGTGCGGGAGCTGCTGTACCAGCGGGCGCTGCCGCGTTCAACGGCCCACCTGGACGTGGTCACCTCCCGGCTGGGGGAGCGCGCCGGGCTCATCGGAGCGGGGGCCCTGGTGGTGGAGCACCTGTACGCGCCGGAGCGGGTGGAGGAGCGGCTGCGGGCGCTCGGGGTGTGACGGGGGCGCGGTCCGCGAGGCGGTCCACAGGGCGGTCCGGATGGTGAAATCCCGGGCTCTGTGGCAGCGTGATTCTCACCACCCCTGATAAGGGTTGCGCTCATATGAGCAGACAAATGGCGGCTGCACTTCTCAAAGGGTGGCACTGGGTGCCACCCTTTGATCGTTCATCGATCGAACTCAATCGTGGAAGCAGTCGCTCATCTGAGCGTCAAACCGAGCTTCCGAGTGAGTTTGCGTTCAAGAAGTGAAGACATAACCGTGGTCGAGCTTGCCAAGCTTTGACTTTCGATCCGCTGGCGGACGAGTGGTTACATGCGCATGACGCGCAAGTGGACGTACCCATGTGCCTTCGATCTGGGTATGTTCCTCGCCGTCAGGGCAGCCACCGTGGCCTCAAGGAGTCGAGTCCCGTGTCGGAAAACAAAGCACCCCACGCAGCGAAGTTCGTTTACGACTTCACCGAGGGGAACAAGGACCTCAAGGACCTCCTCGGTGGCAAGGGCGCGAACCTCGCCGAGATGACCAACCTGGGTCTCCCGGTTCCTCCCGGTTTCACCATCACCACGGAGGCCTGCAAGGTCTACCTGGAGAGCGGCGAGGAGCCGACGGCACTGCGTGACGAGGTCAGTGCGCACCTCGACGCCCTCGAAGCCCGCATGGGCAAGAAGCTCGGCCAGGCTGACGACCCGCTGCTGGTGTCGGTCCGTTCGGGCGCCAAGTTCTCCATGCCCGGCATGATGGACACGGTCCTCAACATCGGTCTGTCGGACAAGTCGGTGCAGGGCCTGGCCAAGCAGGCCGGCGACGAGCGCTTCGCCTGGGACTCCTACCGCCGCCTCATCCAGATGTTCGGCAAGACCGTCCTCGGCGTCGAGGGCGACCTCTTCGAGGAGGCGCTCGAGGCGGCCAAGGCCGCCAAGAAGGTCACGGTCGACACCGACCTGGAGGCCGCGGACCTGAAGAAGCTGGTCACCACCTTCAAGAAGATCGTCAAGAAGCAGGCCGGCCGCGACTTCCCGCAGGACCCGCGCGAGCAGATGGACCTCGCCATCAAGGCCGTCTTCGAGTCCTGGAACGGCGACCGCGCCAAGCTCTACCGCCGCCAGGAGCGCATCCCGCACGACCTCGGCACCGCCGTCAACGTCTGCTCGATGGTCTTCGGCAACCTCGGCCCCGACTCCGGCACCGGCGTCGCCTTCACCCGCGACCCCGCCTCCGGCCACCAGGGCGTCTACGGCGACTACCTCCAGAACGCCCAGGGCGAGGACGTCGTGGCGGGCATCCGCAACACCGTCGCGCTGGCGGAGCTGGAGCAGATCGACAAGAAGTCGTACGACCAGCTGATGCAGATCATGGAGACGCTGGAGAACCACTACAAGGACCTGTGCGACATCGAGTTCACGATCGAGCGCGGCCGGCTGTGGATGCTCCAGACCCGGGTCGGCAAGCGCACCGCGGGCGCCGCCTTCCGCATCGCCACCCAGCTGGTCGACCAGGGCCTGATCGACGAGACCGAGGCGCTCCAGCGCGTCACCGGCGCCCAGCTGGCCCAGCTGATGTTCCCGCGCTTCGACGAGAAGGCGAAGGTCGAGCAGGTCGGCCGGGGCATCGCGGCGTCGCCGGGCGCGGCCGTCGGCAAGGCGGTCTTCGACTCGTACACCGCCGTCAAGTGGTCCCGCTCGGGTGAGAAGGTCATCCTGGTCCGCCGGGAGACCAACCCCGACGACCTCGACGGCATGATCGCGGCCGAGGGCATCCTCACCTCGCGCGGCGGCAAGACCTCGCACGCGGCCGTGGTCGCCCGCGGCATGGGCAAGACCTGTGTCTGCGGCGCGGAGGACCTGGAGGTCGACACCAAGCGGCGCCGGATGACGGTGCCCGGCGGCCATGTGGTCGAGGAGGGCGACGTCATCTCCATCGACGGCTCCACGGGCAAGGTCTACCTGGGCGAGGTCCCGGTGGTCCCGTCGCCGGTCGTGGAGTACTTCGAGGGCCGGATGCACCCGGGCGCGGACGACGCCGACGAGCTGGTCGAGGCCGTGCACCGGATGATGGCCTTCGCCGACCGCAAGCGCCGGCTGCGGGTGCGGGCCAACGCGGACAACGCCGAGGACGCGCTGCGCGCCCGCCGTTTCGGCGCCCAGGGCATCGGCCTGTGCCGCACCGAGCACATGTTCCTCGGCGAGCGGCGCGAGATGGTCGAGAAGCTGATCCTCGCGGACACCGCGGCCGAGCGCGAGGCGGCCCTGTCCGAGCTGCTGCCCCTCCAGAAGAAGGACTTCGTCGAGCTGTTCGAGGCGATGGACGGGCTGCCCGTCACCATCCGCCTCCTCGACCCGCCGCTGCACGAGTTCCTGCCCGACATCACCGAACTCTCCGTACGGGTGGCCCTGGCCGAGTCCCGCCAGGAGCCGCACGAGAACGACCTGCGCCTGCTCCAGGCCGTGCACCGGCTGCACGAGCAGAACCCGATGCTGGGCCTGCGCGGCGTCCGCCTCGGCCTGGTCATCCCCGGCCTGTTCGCCATGCAGGTCCGCGCGATCGCCGAGGCGGCCGCGGAGCGCAAGGCGGCCAAGGGCGACCCGCGCGCGGAGATCATGATCCCGCTGGTGGGCACGGTCCAGGAACTGGAGATCGTCCGCGAGGAGGCCGACAAGGTCATCGCGGAGGTGCAGACGGCCACGGGCACGGAGCTGAAGCTGGCGATCGGCACGATGATCGAGCTGCCGCGCGCCGCGCTGACCGCCGGGCAGATCGCGGAGGCGGCTGAGTTCTTCTCCTTCGGCACCAACGACCTCACGCAGACCGTCTGGGGCTTCAGCCGCGACGACGTCGAGGCCTCCTTCTTCACGGCCTACCTGGAGAAGGGCATCTTCGGCGTCTCCCCCTTCGAGACCATCGACAAGGACGGCGTGGGCTCCCTGGTGAAGGCCGCCGCGGAGGCCGGCCGGCGCACCCGGCCCGACCTCAAGCTCGGCGTCTGCGGCGAGCACGGCGGCGACCCGGAGTCGGTCCACTTCTTCCACGAGGCCGGCCTCGACTACGTCTCCTGCTCCCCCTTCCGCATCCCGGTCGCCCGCCTCGAAGCGGGCCGCGCCGCGACGCAGTCCACGGGCAGCGACCACCGCTGATCCCGGCCGGGACCCGGACCCCGGGCCCGCCGTCGGTCCCCGACCCTCATCCGATCGACGGCGGTCCCGGCCCACGAAAAAGGAGGGGCGGCACCCTGTGCGGGGGTGCCGCCCCTCGGCGCGTTCCCCGCGGGGACCGCCCCGGACCCCGGTCCGCCGGTGGTCGGCCGATGCAGGGCGTTCGGCGTGCGGCATCGAGGCCACGGCGGGCCGCCCGTCGCGTCACAGACCGTCCGTCCCGAGTGACACACCGCAGTAACACCCCTTTCGTAATCGCCGCGCATGGTTGATCGTTGGGCCGTGCGTTGAGGACCGACGTCAGGGGGAAGAGCATGACGATCAGCCGCAGGACGCTGCTGGGCGCGGGTGCCGGGGCCGGGGTCGCGGTGGTGAGCGCGTGCGGGTCCAACACCGGGCGTGGCGGCGGGGGTTCGGGCGGGACGGCGCTCGCGCAGTGGTATCACCAGTACGGGGAGCCGGGGACCGAGCAGGCCGTCGAGCGGTATGCCGCCGCCTACAAGAAGGCGCACGTCACGGTGCAGTGGCGGCCGGGGGACTACGACCGGCAGACCGCCGCCGCGCTGCTCACCGACTCCGGGCCCGATGTCTTCGAGGTCAACGGGCCCTCCCTCGACCAGATCCAGGGCCGGCAGGTGGAGGACCTGACCGAGCTGGTGGCGGGGGTCAAGGACGACTTCAACAGCGCCGTGCTCGCGCCCAAGACGTACCGGGGGCGGGTCTACGGGATTCCGCAGACCATCGACATGCAGATGCTCTACTACCGCAAGAGTCTGCTGGCCGACGCCGGGGTGCGGCCGCCCGAGAGCCTCGACGAACTGGTGGACGCGGCGCGCGAGCTGACCAGCAGGAAGGTGAAGGGGCTCTTCCTCGGGAACGACGGGGGCGCGGGCGTGCTCGGCGGAACTCCCCTGTACGCGGCGGGACTCCGGCTGGTCACGGAGGACGGCAAGGCCGGCTTCGACGATCCGGCCGCCGCCCGCACCCTCGGCAAGCTGCGCCGGCTGTACGCGGAGAAGTCCCTGCTGCTGGGCGCTCCCGCCGACTGGTCCGACCCGTCCGCCTTCCTCCAGGGGCTGACCGCGATGCAGTGGTCCGGGCTGTGGGCGCTGCCGCAGGTGCAGAAGGAACTGGGCGACGACTTCGGGGTGCTGCCGTTCCCCAAGGACGGCGCCGCCGGCCGGCCCTCCGTGCCCGTCGGGGCGTACGGCGCCGCCGTCAGCGCGCGCGGCAGGCACAAGGAGGCCGCCAAGGAGTACGTGAAGTGGCTGTGGGTCGAACGGACCGACTACCAGGAGGACTTCGCCCTCTCCTACGGGTTCCACATCCCGGCCCGGATCTCCCTCGCCAAGAAGGCCGCCAAGCTGCGGACCGGCGCCGCCGCCGACGCCGTGCGGTTCACCACCGAGCACGGCTACGCCCAGCCGCTGCTGTGGACCCCCGCGAGCCAGGTCGCCTACCAGGACGCGCTCAGCCGGATCATCAAGGACGGGGCGAACCCGGAGAACGAACTGCGCACCGTCGTACGGAAGGTGTCCGCCGAACTCGACCGCGTCACGCACACGTCGTGAGGCGCCGAAGGGTCCTGTGGTTCTGGGTCTTCGTGGGCCCATTCACGATCGGGCTCGCGCTGTTCACCTACGTTCCGCTGCTGTGGAGCGTCGGCCTGAGCTTCTTCGACGCGCACAACACCGTGACGCCCACGCACTTCGTCGGCCTGGACAACTACGTGTCGATGCTCCGGGACGACGCGTTCACCGGCAGCCTGCGCACGTTCCTCGTCTTCACCGCGTTCATCGTGCCCGTCACCTTCGCCCTGTCCCTCGCCCTCGCCCTGATGGTCAACCGGGTGCGGCGGGCCCGCGCCTTCTTCCGGTCGGTGTTCTTCCTGCCCGCCGCGTGCAGCTACGTCGTGGCCGCCCTGATCTGGAAGATGTCGATCTTCAACGGGGTGCGGTTCGGGCTCGCCAACACCCTGCTCGGCTGGTTCCACACCGACCCCGTGGCCTGGCTGTCGACCACCGATCCGCCGTGGTACTGGCTGGTCATCGTGACCGTACGGCTGTGGCTGCAGGCCGGGTTCTACATGATCCTGTTCCTCGCCGGGCTCCAGCGGATCGACCCGGTGCTCTACGAGGCCGCCGCCGTGGACGGGGCCCGGCCCGGCTGGACCGTGCTGCGGCACATCACCCTGCCCCAGCTGCGGGCCACCTCGGTCGCGGTGGCGCTGCTGCTCGTCGTCAACGCCTTCCAGGCCTTCGACGAGTTCTACAACCTGCTGTCGGACGCGCGGGGTTACCCGCCGTACGCCCGCCCGCCGCTCGTCTACCTCTACTACACCGCCCTCGGGCAGGGGCAGAACCTGGGGCTCGGCAGCGCGGGGGCCGTGATCCTCGCGCTGATCATCGCCGTCGTCACCGTGGGGCAGGCGCGCTGGCTGCGGCTGGGAAGGACGGAAGCCGATGGATGACGCCCTGGTACGGGCCGGACGGGCGCTGCGCGCGGTGCTGCTCGTGGTGCTCGCGCTGCTCTTCCTGATCCCCTTCTACCTGCTGGTCCGCAACGGGCTGTCCAGCGAGCGGGACATCACCTCGCCCTCCTGGACCCTCTTCCCGGGCGAGGTGCGGTGGGGCAACGTACGGGAGCTGTTCGACGACCCGTCCGTGCCGTTCGCCCGCTCGCTGCTCAACTCCGCGCTGATCGCCGTCGCCACGACCCTCGGCACCCTGCTGCTGGCCTCCCTCGCCGGGTACGGCCTCGCCCGCATCCCCTACCGGCACGCGAACAAGGTGTTCTACGGCATCCTCGGCACCCTCCTGGTCCCGGCCGCCGTCACCTTCGTCCCGAGCTTCGTGCTGGTGTCCACCCTGGGCTGGATCTCCACGCTGCGCGGCCTGATCGTGCCGACCCTGTTCTCGGCGTTCGCCTGCTTCGTCTTCCGGCAGTACTTCCTGGGCTTCCCCAGGGAACTGGAGGACGCGGCGCAGGTCGACGGGCTCGGCTACTGGCGGACGTACTGGCTGGTGGTCGTGCCGAACGCGCGGCCGGTGTTCGCGGCGGTCGGCACCATCGTCTTCCTCGGCGCCTGGAACTCCTTCCTGTGGCCGCTGGTGATCGGGCAGGACCAGAGCGCCTGGACGGTCCAGGTGGCGCTGTCCTCCTTCACCACCGCCCAAGTGGTGCGGCTGCACGAGCTGTTCGTCGCGGCGGCGGTGTCGATCCTGCCGCTGCTGCTGGTGTTCCTGTGCTTCCAGCGGTGGATCGTGGCGGGCGTGGAGCGCTCGGGGATCGACTGACCCCGGCCGCTCAGCGGCTGCCCGTCAGATGGGCGAAGACGACCACGTTGCCCTGGTAGCCGGTGGTCTTCGAGTAGCCGCCGCCGCAGGTGATCACGCGCAGCTCGGGGCGGCGGGCGGCGCCGTAGACCTTGCGGTCGGGGAAGGCGCTGGCGGCGTAGACCTCGACGGCGTCCACGGTGAACTCGGCCACGGTGCCGTCCCGGCGGTCGATCTCGATCCGGGCGTCCCGCTTGAGCGCGCCGAGGTCGTAGAAGACGGCCGGGCCCTCCGTGTTGTCCACGTGTCCGGCGACGATCGCGGTGCCGGTCTCACCCGGCATGGTGCCGGCCTCGTACCAGCCGGCCAGGTTCTTGTCCTGCGCGGGCGGCACGTCCAGGCTGCCCGAGGGGGTGAGGGCGAGGCCCATCAGGGGCGCGTTCACCCGGATCGACGGGATGCGGATGCGCAGCGGCGGGGACGGCGGGAGCGAGGGCGCGGCGAGGCGTTGTCCGCCGGGGTCGGGCCGGCCCTCGGCGGCCGTCGGCTGCGGGGGCGCGTGGGTGTCGCCGAGCAGCCAGACCCCCGTGGCCAGGGCCACGACGGTGACCGCGGCTATCGCGGTGTCCCCGAGCCTGCGCGCCCGGCGCCCGCGGACCCGGCGGGTGCCACGGGCACGGCTCCCCGGCAGGCGTGTGCTGCGCATACCAACCCCTCTCCCGGGGGTGGACCCCCGCAGTGGACCTGGGGCGGCCCCGCCCGGTGCGGCGGGACCCCCTCCCCCTCCGGGCCGCGAGGGGCATCGGACCCGGAGGGGGCGGGACGTGCGGTACCGGCGGACGGACAGCGGAGGGTGTCCGTCAGATCCCGTCGCCTCTCGCCCGGCGATGCAGGAGCCAGGTACCGCCCGCGGCTGCGACGGCCAGTGCCGCCACGCCCGCCGCGGTCTGCACGGGGTCGGGGCCGAGTGCGCCGCCGACCCCCGTCTTCACGCTTCCCCGCGGCTGCACCTGGTCGTGCGCCGCGCTCAGGGCCACCACCAGGTCGCCCGTCACCTGCCTGCTGCCCTCCGCGCACTTGGCGACGATCTCGTACGTCCCCGGCTGCGCGCTCGGCGGCACCTGGAACTGGCCGATCGCCTCGCCCTGGTGCGTGGTCGGCGCCAGGGTGAAGACACCGGCGCCCACCGCGCCCGCGTCCCCGGTCGCGCCGCCCTTCTCCCCGCACGCGGCGGTGTTCACCGTGACCTGGCCGCCCGGGATCGCGGTGGCCGGATACACCTCCAGGCTGCCCGTGGGGGCGCCGTAGGGCCGGGCCGCCGGCCGCGGCGCGCCGCCGTGGGCGGGCGCGGTGGCGAGCGCCGCCGTGGCCACGGTGAGCGCGGTACCGGTCAGCAGACGGGCGGTGCGTCGCATGGTGCTCCCCGAGCTTGTCCGACTGATGTGCTGTGCCTGATGTGCTGTGTGCCCTTCCGAGGTAACGGGGTGATGGCCGGATCCGCTTGCCGAGAGATCGTCGGGACTGCGGTGAACGGGTGGCGGGCCGGGTGCCCGTACGGCGTAGCCGTCGGGGAGTTCCGGCAGGTCAGGGGCGGTCTGCCGGGAAATGGGAGAAGAAAGTACGAAGAACACACGAATGGAGCGACGGGAGCGGTCGAACGGGTGACCGGGCCCCGCCCCGGCCGTCCGCACCGCCAGAGGGGCATGCGCCGGATCTGTACCGCCCGGGTGAACCGGAACGAACCCCGACGGTAGGAAGATCTTGACTCCGGATGCGGCCGCGGTTAGTTTTTGACGCGCCTTCGGGGGAAGGTGCCATGGAACCGGGGGCTCTTTGACCGGAACGCCGGCCGCGACAGGCCTGAGAAGTTCCTGATTCTTCTGCGCGGTGTCGCAGTCATCGCATTCCTCGTTCAAAGCCTTCGGCGGTTCGCCGTGCGGCGTCAGGGGCCTCGCGCGGCCGCTAACCTCTGTCATGCCCATGATTAGGCGCCCGGTTGCTCGCTGAGGGCCACCCCCCAGCGGAGGGAAGTGGAGAGCATGGAGAACGTCGAGGTCATCGATCTGGAGGACGACATCGGCGAGTCCGAGTCCGCCGAGGACGGCGCCGCGCCCGCCACCTCCCGCACGACCGTCTCGCTCGTCATCTTCGACTGCGACGGCGTACTCGTCGACAGCGAGCCGATCGCGGTGCGCACCCATGTCGCCCTGGGCGCCGAACTGGGCTGGCCGCTGAGCGAGTCCGACGTCATGAACCGCTTCGTCGGCCGCTCGACCACCTCGATCGGCGAGCAGATCGCCGAGCGCCTCGGCGCCGAGACCGCCCGGATCTGGGACGAGCGGTTCCGGGAGATGCACGCCCGGGCGGTGGACGAGGACCTGACCGCGGTCGACGGCATCACCGAGGCCCTGGACGGCCTGGAGGCCGCGGGACTCGGGGCCCCGCACTGGTGCATCGCCTCCAGCGGCAGCCACGAGAAGATGCGGCACACCCTCGGCCGGGTCGGCCTCTACGAGCGGTTCGAGGGGCGCGTCTTCAGCGCCCACGAGGTGGCGCGGGGCAAGCCCGCGCCGGACCTCTTCCTGCACGCCGCGCGGCGGATGGGCGTCGAGCCGTCCCGCTGTGTCGTCGTGGAGGACAGCAGGTTCGGCGTCCAGGCGGCCGCCGCCGCCGGGATGCGCTCCTTCGGGTACGCGGGCGGCCTCACCCCGGCCGAATGGCTCACGGGGACGGCGACGGCCGTCTTCACCGACATGCGCCGGCTGCCGGACCTGGTGGCCGCGCACGGCACGAGGGAGGTGCCGGGTGCCGCTGGAGATTGAGCGCAAGTTCCTGCTCGGCGACGAGCCGGTGCCGCCCGCCGTGGCGACCGAGCCCATCGAGCAGGGCTACCTCGCCGTCACCGCGACGGGCACCGAGGTACGGGTGCGCCGCATCGCGGGCCGGTGCGTCCTCGGGGTCAAGCACGGACACGGCGAGCTGTCCCGGGTCGAGGTCGAACTCCCGCTCACCGAGTCGGAGTTCGACGACCTGTGGCCCGCCACGGCGGGTGCCCGGCTGGTGAAGACCCGGCACTCCGTGCCCGTGCGCGACACCCTCGCCCATGTCGACGTGTACGAGCAGGAGCTGTCCGGCCTGCGCACCGTCGAGGTCGAGTTCCCCTCCGAGGAGGCGGCGCGGGCCTTCAGCCCGCCGGAGTGGTTCGGTCCGGAGATCACCGGCGACAAGAAGTACCGCAACCGCCGGCTGGCGACCGAGGGCCTGGGCGAACTCGCGCCCTGAGAGCCGCGGCCGTCGCCCCGCGCCCGCCCGGGCGCGGGGCGACCACCGTTCGCTCAGTTCACGTTGACCGCGCTCCAGGCCGCCGCCACCGCGCTGTACTCCGCGCTGCCGGCGCCGTAGAGGTCCTTGGCCGCGTCGAGGGTGGCCGCGCGGGCGCCCGCGTAGTCGGTGGAGGAGGTCATGTAGACCGTCAGCGCCCGGTACCAGATCTTGCCGACCTTGTCCCGGCCGATGCCGGTGACCGTGGAGCCGTTGTACGTCGGAGAGTCGTAAGCGACGCCGTTGACGGTCTTCGCGCCGCTGCCCTCGGCGAGGAGGTAGGCGAAGTGGTTGGCGACGCCGGACGAGTAGTGGACGTCCAGGCTGCCGACCGAACTGCTCCAGTAGTCCGCCGAGTTGCCGTCCTTGGACGGCCGGTCCATGTAGCGCAGCGCCTTCTGGCCGAAGCCCGGGCGGACGATCTGCTCGCCGATGAGGTAGTCACCGGGGTCGGAGGAGTTGTTCGCGTACCACTCGACCATGGTGCCGAGGATGTCGGAGGTGGCCTCGTTCAGGCCGCCCGACTCGCCCGAGTACGTCAGCCCGGCCGTCGTGGACGTGACGCCGTGCGACATCTCGTGCCCGGCCACGTCCAGCGCCACCAGCGGGCCGAAGGTGGTCCCGTCGCCGTCGCCGTACGTCATGCAGAAGCAGCTGTCGTCCCAGAAGGCGTTGTTGTAGGCGTTGCCGTAGTGGACGCGGTTGTACGAGCCCTTGCCGTCGCCCGCGATGCCGGTGCGGCCGTGCACGTTCTTGTAGTAGTCCCAGGTCTCGTCGGTCCCGTACTGCGCGTCGACCGCGGCCGAGGAGCGGTCGGCGGTGCTGCCCGTGCCCCAGTGGTTGTCGGCGTCCGTGAACAGGGTCGCGGGGGCGCGGCTGATGCAGATGCCGAAGATGCACAGGTCGGTCTTGTTCGCCGCGTCCCCGGTGTAGGTGTTGCCCCGGGTCGGGTCCTTGAGCTGGTACGACGATCCGGACTGCGTCGTCTCCAGCGGCACGGTGCCGCCGTACAGCGACCGGCCGTCGCCGGTGACGGTCTCGATGGCGTCCCAGGCGTCGATCCGCGCGCCGCTGCGGGCGTCGGTGAGCACGGTGCGCGCGACGGGGTTGCCGAGCGGGTCGAGGCCGGCCGCGTCGGTGCGCCAGGCGAGCCGCGGGGCGCCGTGCAGCGCGTCGACCACCAGCCGCGGCTCGGCCGCGACCTGCCGCAGCCGCTCGCCCGGGTGGGCCGCGCGCAGCGCATTCACCGCGAGGCCGGCGGCCTTGGGGGCGGAGACCTCCGGGGTGGTCGAGGGCGGCGCGATCGCGGCCCGGGTGGCCCGGTTCGCGCCGCGATAGTGCCCGTCGGGCCCGAGATGCACGACGAAGTCGCCGCCGAGCACGGGCAGTTTCCGGTACGTGCGCTCGTACCGGACGTGCTGGCTGCCGTCCTCGTCCACGATCACGTCCTTGACCCGGGTGGTCTGCGCGGCGCCGAGCCCGAGGCCCGACGCGTGTGCCACGAGTGCCGCGGCCGCGTGCTCGACGGCGGCGGCCCGGGTGGGTCTCGGGGCGGCCTGGGCGGTGGGGGAGAGGGCGGCTGCCAGCAGGGTCGCGGCGGTGACGGCGACACCGGCGGTGGCGAGACGACGGGTTCCTCGGACGTGCTGCCGTATCCGGCTCATCTGTCTCCTCGGAAAAGGCGCCTGGCGGGGCGTGGGGATGACGCGGGATGCCCTGGATTTAAGGAGACATGACAAGCAATGTCCATAGGGAGTTCACAGGAAGGGCGGGAAGAGGCCGCCTTGTGCCCGGTTCCTACTGCCGGTTCAGGGAGCGCGTGATGCCCGCCGCGATCGTCGTCGCCAGCACCCAGCCCAGGGCGATCAGCAGGTAGGACAGCCACTGGTAGGCGCCGCGCGGCGCGAACGCCGGTTCCTGGCCGAAGTCGATGACGGGCAGCAGCAGGTCGAGGGTGTAGAAGAGCGGGTTGAAGCCGGGGGCCTCGGACGGTTTGAGGGCGGGCGGACGGTGCAGGGCGAAGACGAGGGTGCCCGTGCACAGCAGGAGCAGCAGCCAGCCCGCGGCCCGCATCGGGCGGAAGCCGTAGCCGACGGCCGCGTCCTGGAGGTGGCCCCACAGTCGGGCGTACGGCGGCAGGGTGCGGCGGCGGCGGCGCAGCTTGGCCAGCTGGACGGTGCGGGCCGCGGCGTCGTCCCCCACCGTGCGGTACGCCGTGGCCAACTGCTCGTAAGGGTGCGGGAGATAGCCGTCCGGCTCGCGCTCCAGCAGCGGCAGCCGCTGCTCGGCGGGCAGGTGCGGGGTGAGCACCCGGTAGGCCAGCCCGTCGAGGTGGACCCGGTCCGGCCACACCTCGGGCGGCACGTGCAGCAGGTCGAGCTGGGCGCGGCGCAGATTGACGTCCCCCTCGACCGGCGCGGCCTCCCGCAGCCACAGCTCGCCGATGACGCCGCTGCTGGCGCGCAGGGCCACTCCGCCCGGGTTCGCCAGCCGGGCGTGCGCCAGGTTGAGCTGGCGGGGGATGCGGGCGCCACCCAGATTGACCCGGCCCCTCACGCGCAGCCGCATCGCGTGCAGATCGGTGCCCACCGCCAGGACCTCGGCGTGCAGCGCGGTGTCGCCGGGGGCGTCCAGCACCGCGTCGTTGAGGTTCACCTGCCCGCCGACGACGGCGCCGTTCAGCTGCACCCGGCCGTGCGCCACCAGTCCCGGCGCCCACACGTCCGTGCCCACCTCGGCATGGTTGAGCTGGAGCACGGGCTCCGCCGGGGCCACGCCGGGCGTGCCCAGCGTCGCGCCGTTGGCGAACAACGCCCCCGCCAGCTTCGCCCCTTGCAGCCGCACCGGGCCCGTGAACCGGCAGCAGGTGATGCGCAGGACCCCGTCGGCGCGCAGCGCCCCGGCCGTCAGCCCCGGCAGCACCGAGTCGCTCAGCACCAGGGCGCCCACCCGCGCCCCGTACAGGTCCGGCGCCTGCTCGAAGTGGCAGGAGCGCAGCCGCACGGGGTGGCCGACGGTGCCGTACCGGAGGTCGAGCCGGCCGGTGATGCGGGCGCCCGTCACCTTCAGACCGGCGGTACGGCCCTCCCGTACCGGGCCCGCCAGCAGCAACTCCCGCAGGAACTCCGCCCGCAGGGTGCGTTCGGGCCCCCAGTCGGCGCCCCGCGCGGGATCGTCGTCCCCGTCCTGCGGGGAGTCGGGCCGCTCCCGCAGATCGACCCCCTCGCCGAGCGGGAAGGCGTCCCAGACACGCCGTTCGGCGGGCGTCGGATCCGCGATCTCCACGCTCAGCCGTCCCCGCGCCGGGCCGGACCCCCGGGCGCCGCCAGCGCCTCGGCGATCCCCTGCTCCCGGGGGCCCAGGAACGTCGGGTCCGGCCGGAACACCACGTCCAGCACCGCCTTGCCCGCCGCGAACACCTCGCGCGTGCCGCCGTAGTACCAGGTCGCGTCGTGCTTCGCGTCGACCCCGACGCCGTACGAGTCCACCCCCGCCGCCTCGCACAGCGCCACCGCCCGGCGGATGTGGAAGCCCTGGCTGACCAGCACCGCGCGGTCGACGCCGAAGATCTTCCGGGCCCGCACACAGGAGTCCCAGGTGTCGAACCCGGCGTAGTCGCGCACGACCTTCCCGCCCGGCACGCCGTGCCGGGTGAGGTAGGCGCGCATGGCGTCCGGCTCGTCGTAGTCCTTGCGGCTGTTGTCCCCGGTGACCAGCACGGCCCTGACCCGGCCCGCGTGGTACAGCGCCGCCGCCGCGTCCAGCCGGTGCGCGAGGTACGGCGAGGGCACGCCGTTCCACAGCCCGGCCCCGAACACCACCGCGACCGGCGCCGACGGCACGTCCGCCACCGTGCGCAGCCGGTCCGCCGTGGACGCGAACAGCCAGGTGACCGGGGCCAGCGCCAGCACACAGACGGCCATCACGGCCTGCACCAGCCGCCGCTGCCCGGCGCGGGTGCGCGGCAGGCGCGGTCGACGGATCCTCATACGGCCCCCCTCGGTACGGATTCCGGAGTCCGGTTCCGACCATGGAGGACGCCGCCCGCGCCGATCCGGTTCGCTCCGTTGTGCGATTGCGCTTCACCGAGGCGGCCGGATTCCCCAACGCGCCGTCCGACTGGGCCACCCGGCACCCCCCATTTGTCACCGGTGGCGCTTACTGTCGAAGCATGGCAGGCAGTGCACCCCCCGATCCCTACGGCCCGGCCGCCCTGGAGCGCTGGGCCCCCGAGCCCGACAAACGCCCGGGCCGTACCGCCTTCCAGCGGGACCGGGCCCGCGTCCTGCACTCCGCCGCGCTGCGCCGCCTCGCCGGCAAGACCCAGGTCGTCACCCCGGGCAGCCACAGCCAGGCCTGGGACGCCAGCCCCCGCACCCGGCTCACCCACTCCCTGGAGTGCGCCCAGGTGGGCCGGGAACTGGGCGCCGCCCTCGGCTGCGACCCCGACCTGGTCGAGGCGGCCTGCCTCTCCCACGACCTCGGCCACCCGCCCTTCGGCCACAACGGCGAACAGGCGCTGAACGAGTTCGCGGACGACTGCGGCGGCTTCGAGGGCAACGCCCAGTCCCTGCGGCTGCTCACCCGCATCGAGCCCAAGCGGTTCACCGCGGAGGGCTCCGTCGGCCTCAACCTCACCCGCGCCGCCCTGGACGCCGCCACCAAGTACCCCTGGCCGCGCGGCGCCCACCCCACCGACCCGGCCTCGGCGAAGTTCGGGGTGTACGCGGACGACCGCCCGGTCTTCGACTGGGTCCGGGCCGAGGCCCCCGGCACCCGCACCTGCTTCGAGGCCCAGGTCATGGACTGGTCCGACGACGTGGCCTACTCGGTGCACGACGTCGAGGACGGCCTGCACGCCGGGCACATCGACCCCAACTGCCTGCACGCCGAGCCCGAACGGCAGGCGGTGTTCGAGGTGGCCGTCGGCCGCTACGTCCCGGCCGGCACCGACCCCGCCGAACTCGCCGATGCCCTCGACCGCCTCCAGGCCGAGCCGTGGTGGCCGCACGGCTACGACGGCACCGCGGTCGCCCAGGCCCGGCTGAAGGACGCCACCAGCCAGCTCATCGGCCGCTTCTGCCTGGCCGCCGAGGGCGCCACCCGCGCCGCGTACGGCAGCGGCCGGCTCACCCGCTACGGCGCCGAACTCGTCGTACCCCGCGCGACCCGGATGGAGTGCGCGGTGCTCAAGGCGGTCGCCGACCGGTATGTGATGCAGCGCGCCGAGCAGGAGCGGCTCCGCGCCGACCAGCGGGTCATCGTCGCGGAGCTGGCCGAGGCGCTCACCGCCCGCGCCCCGGACGGCCTGGACCCGCAGTTCCGCGCCCTGTTCGACAAGGCGCCCGACGACCACGCGCGCAAGCGGGTGATCGTCGACCAGATCGCGTCCCTCACCGACGCCTCCGCGCTCTCGCTGCACGCGAGACTGACAGGGCATATGTGAGAGGAACGTGTCACCAGGTGGCCTGATCGGGTCACCCCCCCCCTTCCCGCAGCACGCCCGGTGCGGGACGCTCGCATGTGGCGGCACCCTTACGAGGAGGCAGACAAGTGGTCGACGCGGACCAGACATTCGTGATCGTCGGCGGTGGTCTCGCGGGAGCGAAGGCGGCCGAGACGCTCCGCGCGGAAGGCTTCACCGGCAGGGTGATACTGATCTGCGACGAACGCGACCACCCCTACGAGCGCCCGCCGCTGTCCAAGGGCTTCCTGCTCGGCAAGGAGGAGCGCGACAGCGTCTTCGTGCACGAGCCCGCCTGGTACGCGCGCAACGACATCGAGCTGCACCTCGGCCAGAGCGTCGACCGCATCGACCGTACGGCCAAGACGGTCCGCTACGGCGACGACGGCACCCTCGTCCGCTACGACAAGCTGCTCCTCGCGACCGGCGCCGAGCCCCGCCGCCTGGACATCCCCGGCACCGACCTGGCCGGCGTGCACCACCTGCGCCGCCTCGCCCACGCCGAACGGCTCAAGCGGGTGCTGGCCTCCCTCGGCCGGGACAACGGGCACCTCGTGATCGCCGGCGCCGGCTGGATCGGCCTGGAGATCGCGGCGGCGGCCCGCGAGTACGGCGCGGAGGTCACGGTGATCGAACCGGAGCCGACCCCGCTGCACGGCGTGCTCGGCCCCGAGCTGGGCAACGCCTTCGCCCAGCTGCACCGCGAGCACGGCGTCCGCTTCCACTTCGGGCGCAGGATCACCGAGATCGTCGGCCAGGACGGCATGGTCCTCGCCGTGCGCACCGACGACGGCGAGGAGCACCCGGCGCACGACGTCCTCGCGGCGATCGGCGCCACCCCCCGGACCGCGCTCGCCCAGGCCGCGGGCCTGGAGATCGCCGAACGGGAGCACGGCGGCGGCATCGTGGTGGACGAGCGGCTGCGCACCTCCGACCCCGACATCCACGCGGCCGGGGACGTCGCCGCCTTCCCGCTGGAGCTGTTCGACGACCGGATCCGGGTCGAGCACTGGGCCAACGCCCTCAACGGCGGACCGGCCGCCGCGCGCTCGATGCTCGGCCAGGACTCGGTGTACGACCGGGTGCCCTACTTCTTCACCGACCAGTACGACCTGGGCATGGAGTACAGCGGATGGGCGCCGCCGGGGACGTACGATCAGGTGGTCATCCGAGGCGACATGGGCCGGCGCGAGTTCATCGCGTTCTGGCTGCGCGAGGGCAGGGTGCTGGCCGGGATGAACGTGAACGTGTGGAACGTCACGGACCCGATCCAGAAGCTCGTCCGCGCCCGGAGCCGGGTCGACACCGACGCGCTCGCCGACCCGCACGTCCCTCTGGACCGCCTCCTGCCGTGAGCCCCGGCCGCCCCGGGACCGTCCGCGCGCCCCGTAGAATTCACCCGTGGCAGGACGGATCAACGACGAGGACGTGAAGGCGGTACGGGACGCGGTCCCGATCGACGCCGTGGTCTCCGAGTACCTCCAGCTGCGCAACGCGGGCGGCGGCAACCTCAAGGGGCTGTGCCCGTTCCACGACGAGAAGTCGCCGTCCTTCCAGGTCAGCCCCAGCAAGGGACTCTTCCACTGCTTCGGCTGCCAGGAGGGCGGCGACACCATCACCTTCGTGATGAAGGTGGACCACCTCTCCTTCTCGGAGGCGGTGGAGCGGCTCGCCGCCCAGGCCGGGATCACGCTGCGCTACGAGGAGGGCGGGTACAACCCGGCCCACCAGCGCGGCGAGCGGATCCGGCTGGTCGAGGCGCACAAGATCGCCGCGCAGTGGTACGCCGAGCAGCTGGCCACCAGCCCCGAGGCGGAGACCGGCCGGGTCTTCCTCGCCGAGCGCGGCTTCGACCAGGCCGCGGCGGTGCACTTCGGCGTCGGGTACAGCCCCCAGGGCTGGGACCACCTCACCCGCTATCTGCGCGGCAAGGGCTTCAGCGACAAGGAGCTGATCCTCTCCGGCCTCTCCCAGGAGGGCCGGCGCGGGCCCATCGACCGCTTCCGGGGCCGGCTGATGTGGCCGATCCGGGACATCGGCGGGGACGTCGTCGGCTTCGGCGCGCGCAAGCTCTACGAGTCGGACAACGGCCCCAAGTACCTGAACACCCCCGAGACCGCGATCTACAAGAAGTCGCAGGTCCTGTACGGCATCGACCTGGCGAAGAAGGAGATCGCGAAGGCCAGCCGGGCGGTGGTGGTCGAGGGCTACACCGACGTCATGGCCTGCCACCTCGCCGGGGTGACCACGGCCGTCGCGACCTGCGGCACGGCCTTCGGCGGCGAGCACATCAAGATCCTGCGCCGGCTGCTGATGGACAACGGGTCGGCCCGGGTGATCTTCACCTTCGACGGCGACGCGGCCGGGCAGAAGGCCGCGCTGCGCGCGTTCGAGGACGACCAGAAGTTCGCCGCCGAGACCTACATCGCGATCGCGCCGGACGGCATGGACCCCTGCGAGCTGCGCCTGGCCAAGGGCGACGAGGCGGTGGCCGACCTGGTCGAACCCCGCACCCCGCTGTTCGAGTTCGCGCTGCGGCAGATCGTGAGCCGGTACGACCTCGACACCTCCGGGGGACGGGCCGCCGCGCTGGACGAGGCCGCGCCGATCGTGGCCCGGATCAAGAACAGCGGCGCGCAGCACGAGGTCGCGGTGGAGCTGGCGGGGCTGCTGGGCATCCTGGACACCCAGTTCGTGGTCCGCCGGGTGGCCCAGCTGGCCCGCTGGGCCCGGGACCGCGGCGGCAGGGGCCCCCAGCAGGAGCGCCCGCGCGGTGCGGAACAGCAGTGGGCGTCGGCCCCGCGCTCCACGAACTCCGGCCCGGCCCTCACCCTGCGCAACCCGGTGTACGCCGCCGAACGCGAACTGCTCAAACTCGCCCTCCAGCGCCCCGAGTTGGTCTCCCCGGCGTTCGACGCCTACGGGGTCGACGAGTTCACCGCCCCGCCCTACGCCGCCGTCCGCCAGGCCATCGCGGAGGCGGGCGGCGCCGAGTACGGGGTGGCCGACCCGCAGGAGTACCTGGTCCGTGTCCGGGAGGCCGCGCCGGACGACACCGTGCGCGCCATGGTCACCGAACTGGCCGTCGAACCGATCCTGCGCCGCACCGTGGACGAGACCTACGCCGGCACGGTCCTGGTCCAGATCCGCCGCCGCGCCGTGGAACGCCGCATCCGCGACATCGAGTACCAGATGACCCGTCTCTCCGCCGGCGGCGACCCGGCCCAACTGGCCGCGGTCCAGAACGAGATGTGGGTCCTCCAGCAGTACGACCAGTCACTGCGGGCGAGGGGCGCGGAGGCGCTCTGAGCGGCCGCCGGACGGCGAACGTCAGCAGCGGGTCACGGACCGGACGCAAAAAGTCATCGCACGCCCCTCGTGGGAGCGATGTGCCGTACCCCACACTGTTGGGGGTGCCCGAGTCCGGTGAACATCCTGGAGGTCGCCCTCGTGCAGACCCAGACCCGCACCCCCGCCGACAGCAGCACCGGTGCCCGCGCGGACGAGCCGGACGCGGAGCCCGACGTCCTCGTGGCCGTTCCCCCGCAGGGCCGTGCGCCCCTGCACCCGGAGAGCGGGGGACCCACCGCGGACCTGTTCCGGCAGTACCTGCGCGAGATCGGCCGCATCCCGCTGCTCACCGCCGCCGAGGAGGTCGAACTCGCCCGCCGGGTGGAGGCCGGCCTGTTCGCCGAGGAGAAGCTGGGCAGCACCCCGGACCTGGACAGCGGGCTGGCGCACGACCTGGACCGGCTGGTGGTCATGGGGCGGGTGGCCAAGCGACGGCTGATCGAGGCCAACCTGCGGCTCGTCGTGTCCGTCGCCAAGCGGTACGTGGGGCGCGGGCTGACCATGCTCGACCTCGTCCAGGAGGGCAACCTCGGGCTCATCCGCGCCGTGGAGAAGTTCGACTACGCCCGCGGCTACAAGTTCTCCACCTACGCCACCTGGTGGATCCGCCAGGCCATGTCCCGCGCCCTCGCCGACCAGGCCCGCACCATCCGCGTGCCGGTGCACGTGGTGGAGCTGATCAACCGGGTCGTACGGGTGCAGCGCCGGATGCTCCAGGAGCGGGGGTACGAGCCGACACCCGAGGAGGTCGCCGCCCATCTCGACCTGCCGCCCGAGCGGGTCGGCGAGGTGCTGCGCCTCGCCCAGGAGCCGGTCTCGCTGCACGCCCCCGTCGGCGAGGAGGACGACGTGGCGCTCGGCGACCTCATCGAGGACGGCGACGCCGCGAGCCCCATGGAGTCCGCCGCGTTCCTCCTGCTCAAACAGCACCTGGAGGCGGTGCTGTCCACGCTGGGCGAGCGCGAGCGCAAGGTCGTACAGCTGCGCTACGGCCTCCTCGACGGCCGCCCCCGCACCCTGGAGGAGATCGGCCGCCTCTTCGGCGTCACCCGCGAACGGATACGCCAGATCGAGTCCAAGACCCTCGCCAAGCTCAGGGACCACGCCTACGCGGACCAGCTGAGGGGCTACCTGGACTGACGGAAGGGGGCCGCCTCCCGACGACCCCCTCCTGCCGACTCCCGGTCAGTCGACCTCGGCCACCGCCTGCGCGAACTGCGCCTTGTACAGCCGGGCGTACGCGCCGTCGGCCGCCAGCAGCTCGGCGTGCGCGCCCTGTTCGACGATGGAGCCGTTCTCCATGACGAGGATCGTGTCCGCGTCCCGGATCGTGGAGAGCCGGTGGGCGATCACGAACGACGTGCGCCCGGCGGCGAGTTTGGCCATCGCCTTCTGGATCAGCACCTCGGTGCGGGTGTCCACGGAACTCGTCGCCTCGTCCAGGACCAGGATCACCGGGTCGGACAGGAAGGCCCGCGCGATGGTGATGAGCTGCTTCTCACCGGCGCTCACCCCCGTGCCCTCGTCGTCGATCACGGTGTCGTACCCCTCGGGCAGCGTCCGGATGAACCGGTCGGCGTGCGCCGCCCGCGCGGCCTCCTCGATCTCGCCCCGGGTCACCTTGCGCGAGGCGCCGTACGCGATGTTCTCCGCGATGGTGCCGCCGAACAGCCAGGTGTCCTGGAGCACCATCCCGATCCCGGACCGCAGGTCGTCCCGGGTCATCGTGCGCACGTCCACCCCGTCCAGGGTGATCCGCCCGCCGGAGACGTCGTAGAACCGCATGAGCAGGTTGACCAGCGTGGTCTTGCCCGCGCCCGTGGGACCCACGATGGCCACCGTGTGGCCGGGCTCCACCGTCAGCGAGAGGTCCTCGATCAGCGGCTTCTCCGGGTCGTACCGGAAGGACACGTGCTCCAGCTCCACGCGCCCGCGCAGCTCTGCCGGCCGCTCGCCGGGCACCGGGTCCGCCTCCTGCTCCTCCGCGTCCAGGAGTTCGAAGACCCGCTCGGCCGAGGCCACGCCGGACTGCACCAGGTTCGCCATGGAGGCGACCTGCGTCAGCGGCATCGAGAACTGCCGCGAGTACTGGATGAAGGCCTGCACATCACCGATGGACAGCGCGCCGGACGCGACCCGCAGGCCGCCGACGACCGCCACCAGCACGTAGTTCAGGTTCGACACGAACATCATCAGCGGCTGCATCACCCCGCTGTTGAACTGCGCCTTGAACGCGGCCTGGTACAGCGCCTCGTTCTGCTCGGCGAACTGCTTCGCCGACTCCTCCTGCCGCCCGAACACCTTCACCAGCGTGTGCCCGGTGTACATCTCCTCCACATGGGCGTTGAGCTTGCCCGTGGAACGCCACTGCTGCACGAAGTGCGGCTGCGAGCGCTTGCCGACCCGGGTGGCGACGAGGAAGGACAGCGGCACGGTCACCAGCGCGACCAGCGCCAGGATCCAGGAGACGTAGAACATCATCAGCAGCACGCCGATGATGGTCAGCACCGAGTTGATCAGCTGGCCCATCGACTGCTGGAGCGTCTGCCCGATGTTGTCGATGTCGTTGGTGGCCCGCGACAGCACCTCGCCGCGCTGGCGCTTGTCGAAGTACGACAGCGGCAGCCGCGACAGCTTCGTCTGCACGGACTCGCGCAGCCGGTACATCGTGCGGTTCACGGTCCGGTTGACCAGCCGGGTGGCGACGGCCATCAGCAGGCCGGCGACCAGGAAGGTGCCGAGCGCCAGCAGCAGGACGTCGCCGACCGCGCCGAAGTCGATGCCCTTGCCGGGCGTGAAGTCGGTGCTCTGGAGCATGTCCGCGACGGAGCCCTTGCCGCTGGCCCGCATCCCGGCCAGCACCTGCTCCTTGGTGGCCCCGGCGGGCATCTGCCGGCCGATGATGCCGGCGAACACCAGGTCGGTGGCCTTGCCGAGGATCTTCGGCCCGACCACGCTCAGCGTCACGCTGACGACCACGCACAGCAGCAGGATGCCGACGGTGACCCGCTCCGGCCGGAACTGCGCGACCAGCCGCTTGCCGGACCCCTTGAAGTCCATCGACCGCTGGTCGGGACTCCCTCCGGCCATCATGCGTCCCATGGGCCCGGCCATCAGGCGGCCTCCGCTTCCGTCAGCTGGGAGAGCACGATCTCCCGGTAGGTCTCGTTGCCCGCCATCAGCTCCTGGTGCCGGCCGGAGCCGACCACCCGGCCCTCGTCCAGGACGATGATCCGGTCCGCGTCCCGGATGGTCGCCACCCGCTGGGCGACGATCACGACGGTCGCCTCCGCGGTCTCCTGGGCCAGCGCGGCGCGCAGGGCCGCGTCGGTGGCGTAGTCGAGCGCGGAGAAGGAGTCGTCGAAGAGGTAGATCTCCGGGCGCTGCACGAGGGTGCGCGCGATGGCGAGCCGCTGGCGCTGGCCGCCCGACACATTGGTGCCGCCCTGGGCGATCGGCGCCTCCAGGCCGCCCTCCAGCCCGGACACGAACTCCTTGGCCTGCGCCACCTCCAGCGCGTGCCACAGCTCCTCGTCCGTGGCCTCCGGATTGCCGTAGCGCAGGTTGCCGGCGACGGTGCCCGCGAACAGATAGGGCTTCTGCGGGACCAGCCCGACCGTCCGGGCCAGCAGCGCGGGCTCGACCTCGCGGACGTTCACGCCGTTCACCAGGACCTCGCCCTCGGTGGCGTCGAACAGCCGGGGGACCAGCCCGAGCAGGGTGGACTTGCCGCTGCCGGTGGAGCCGATCACGGCCGTGGTCTCACCGGGCCGGGCCACCAGCTCGACGGAGCGCAGCACCGGCTCCTCGGCCCCCGGATAGCGGAAGCCGGCCGCGCGGATCTCCAGGTGCCCGTGCCGGCGCAGCTCGGTGACCGGCGCGAGCGGCGGCAGCACGCTGGAGCCGGTCTCCAGCACCTCCTGGATGCGCTCGGCGCACACCTCCGCGCGCGGCACCATCATGAACATGAAGGTGGCCATCATCACGGACATCACGATCTGCATCAGATAGGCGAGGAAGGCGGTCAGGTCGCCGATCTGCATCCCGCCGCTGTCGATGCGGTGCGCGCCGAACCACACCACCGCGATGGACGACACGTTCACCACGGTCATCACCATCGGGAACATCAGCGACAGCAGCCGTCCGGTGGCCAGCTGCATCTCGGTCAGCTCGCCGTTGACCCGGCCGAAGCGGGCCCGCTCGTACTCGTCGCGGACGAAGGCGCGGATCACCCGGTTGCCGGTGATCTGCTCGCGCAGCACCCGGTTCACCTTGTCGAGGCGGGTCTGCATGGTGCGGAACAGCGGCCGCAGCCGGCGCACGATCAGCGTCACACAGACCGCCAGCACCGGGACGACCGCGACCAGCACCCCGGACAGCGGCACGTCCAGGCCGAGGGCCAGCACGATGCCGCCGACGCACATGATGGGCGCCGAGACCATCAGCGTGAACGTCATCAGGACCAGCATCTGGACCTGCTGCACGTCGTTGGTCGTACGGGTGATGAGCGAGGGCGCGCCGAACTGCCCCACCTCGCGGGCGGAGAAGGACTGCACCCGGTCGAAGACGGCACCGCGCACGTCCCGGCCGAGCGCCGAGGCGGTCCGCGCGCCCAGGTACACGGCACCGATGTTGCACACGACCTGCACCAGCGAGATGCCGATCATCAGGGCGCCGAACGACAGGATGTAGCCCGTGTCGCCCTTCACGACGCCGTTGTCGATGATGTGGGCGTTCAGGGTGGGCAGGTAGAGGGTGGCGCAGGTCTGCACGAACTGGAGCAGCACCTGCACGGTGATGGGTTTCTTGTAGGGCCTGAGATAGGTCCGTAGAAGTCGTATGAGCACGCTGCGTCTCTCGGAGTCGGCGACAGGGGCAGGTCGGTGTGCCCTTGGCCCCTATCGTCGGACACTCCACCCGCGTTACCTCAACCGATTAACCCGGCAGCGGATTTCCGTACGGCCTTCTGGGTGTTGGTCGTTGTGGGATGGTTTGGGACATTTCGTACGGCTTACTGGAACGCGCCGGGGTGGGTCTGCTCCCGCACCGCCGTGAACTGCTGCCGCACCGCCTGCCCGACGGCCAGCTCCTCGCCCGGCTCCAGCACCTGTGCCGCCGCGCCCTGCCAGGCCGGCGGGGTGCGCGGATCGAGGGTGCCCTGCGACACGCCCAGCGCCCAGGCCGCCTGCCGGGCCGCGCCGATCGCCGTGTAGTCCGCGGGCTGCGGTACGACCACCTGCGCGCCGAACAGCGAGGGCGCCGCGGCCTGCACGGCGGGCAGTTCGGCGGCCGGGCCGAGCAGGAAGATCCGCCGCACCTCCACGCCCCGCCCGCGCAGCACGTCCAGCGCGTCGGCGAGTCCGCACAGCATGCCCTCGAACGCGGCCCGCGCCAGGTGCTCCGGCTTCATCGACTCGCGCCGCAGCCCGGCGAGGGTGCCCGCGGTGTGCGGCAGGTTCGGCGTGCGCTCGCCCTCCAGGTAGGGGAGCAGGACCAGGCCGTGCGCCCCCGGCGTGGACTTCATCGCCAGCTCGGACAGGGCCTCCAGGTCCGGCAGGCCGAGGAGTTCGGCGGTGCCGCGCAGGGCGCGTACGGCGTTCAGCGTGGTGACGACCGGCAGGTGCATGCCGGTGGCGTCGGCGAGCGAGGTGATCATCCCGGACTGGTCGGCCAGCGCCTCCGGGTGCACGGCCATCACCGAGCCCGAGGCGCCGAGCGAGACCACCGCGTCCCCGAGCCCGATCCCGAGCCCGAACGCGGCGGCCATGGTCTCCCCGGTGCCGGCCGAGATCAGCAGACCCTCCGGGGTGGTACCGGCCGCCTCGGCCGGGCCGATCACCTCCGGCAGCATCGCCTGGTGGCCGAGCGCCAGCTCGACCAGGTCGGAGCGGTAGGCACCGGTGGCCGCGGACCAGTAGCCGGTGCCGGAGGCGCCGCCGCGGTCGGTGGTACGGCGCACCGGGCGCCCGAGCAACTGCCACACCAGCCAGTCGTGGGCCTGGAGCAGCACCGCGACGCGCCGGGCGTTCTCCGGCTCGTTCTTGGCCAGCCAGCGCAGCTTGGTGACGGGATGCGCGGACTGCGGCACACAGCCGACGGCGTGCGCCCAGGCCTCCCGGCCGCCGAGCGCGTCCACCAGGTCGGCCGCGGCGACCTGCGCGCGCCGGTCCCCGCCGACCAGCGCCGGGCGCACGGTGTTGCCCTGGGCGTCCAGCGGGACCAGCGCGTTCTGCTGCGCGGAGACGCCGATGGCCTGGACCCCCTCCAGCAGTCCGCCGCCGGCGGCTTCACCGAGGGAGAGCAGCCAGGCCTGGGGGTCGATGTCGCTGGGGCGACCGCCTTCCGGCGGGTCGACGGGATGGGGGGCGTACCCCTGCCTGAGTAGGGCACCGGTGTCTGTGTCACAGACCACGATGCGGGTGAAATCAGGTGAGCTGTCCAAACCGGCGACTATCCCCATGCGGACGATTTTGCCGCATCACCGCGCCGGGTCCGGCCCCCGCCGCCGGGTCAGGTGGCGCTGGTGCCCCAGTCGTCCCCCGCCGTGCCGCCCGACGTGCGGTCCTTCAGGGAGCGGACCCGCTGGGCGACCGAGTCCGGGACGCGGTCGCCGACCTTGTCCGAGACCGTGTGGAAGGCCTTGCCCGCGTAGCTGCGGCCCTGCTGGGCCGCGGTCTCGGCGGTGTTGCGTACGGCGGGGTTCTGGGCGATCTGACGAGCGGACTTCTTCAGCTGCTCGTAGCGCTCGCGTCCGGCCCGTGTGCCGAGTACGTAACCGATGGCCAGTCCGGCGATGAACGTGAGCCGGTAGCGCATGGCTGCCACCCTTCCCGTGCGTTGGTGTCTGGTGCGACGCAGGTGCCCGAGGGTACCGATTGGCGGAGCACCCCCCTGCTTGCGCTAATGTATGTGTCGCAGCGAGCGACCGCCCCCTGGCGAATACCCGGGGAGGTCCGTTCGATGCAGACGAGGCGATCCTCCGTAGCTCAATTGGCAGAGCAGCCGGCTGTTAACCGGCAGGTTACTGGTTCGAGTCCAGTCGGGGGAGCTTCGGTCCTCCGTAGCTCAATTGGCAGAGCAGCCGGCTGTTAACCGGCAGGTTACTGGTTCGAGTCCAGTCGGGGGAGCACGCTGAACGAGGGCCCCTCAGGGGTCCTTTTTCATGTCCCCGGGAACCGCCGTGGCCCGCGCCGATGTCCTCAAGGTCATGAGCAGCGCGGAAGCCGACCATCCGAGGCAGGAGATCGTATGAGCGGCTATGCTGCGGCAGACGGCGCGCACACTTGTACGCGACACGCCGCTATGGGGCGGTAGCTCAGCCGGTTAGAGCAGCGGACTCATAATCCGTCGGCCGTGGGTTCGAGTCCCACCCGCCCCACCGGGCGCTACACGCGCAGAAGCGTTTCTACCTGCAGAAACGTATGAAGGAGGGCCGCCACGCCAGCGTGGCGGCCCTCCTTCACTCCCTCAGACCAAGATCCAGGGGACAGACAGGGGACACGGTGCGGGCGACATACGAGGCATAGGCGAAATCAGCCGTATCACCTGATCGGTGCCGTGGCGGGAAAGTGTCGCGCGAGGCCTCGGCTCTCTGTCGCCTCTTCCGCACGCCGGGGCGCCGCAGCTCTTGGCGCGGCGTATCGCTGCTCTCGGCTCACCGGTACCGCGACCGTGTCCATTGGCTTCGGGATCGCCCCCTCGGCTGGAGCGAGGGCTCGACAGCGGCTACCCGTCTGACCCGCGAAACGGGAACACGCAGGCGAGATCGAGGCCGGGGCCGAACGGGGGGCAGGGGAACGCATTCCGCACCTGCCGCCTCGCGGTTGAATGGCGGGCGTGGCACGGAAAGTGGTGGGGTTCGACGAGGACGATCTGCGGGCGCTTGCGGGGGCTCGGTCGTTCGAGCGGGGGCTGGGGTACCTGGACGCGGTGAGCGGCCTGGAGGTGGGGGACGGCTCGGTCACCGCCGTGGTGCACGGTACGGATGGCTACGAGGTGGAGCTCACCCTCGGCGGGGACGACGGACTCTCGGGATGGTGCGACTGCCCCTACGGGCAGGAGGGCAACTTCTGCAAGCACTGTGTGGCCGTGGGGTTGACCGTGCTGCGGCGGGCGAAGACGATCCCGCACCAGCGGGCAGTGGCAAAGGCGCGCGCCTCCGGGCTGGAAGCGTGGCTCACGGCGCTGTCACGTGACGAACTCCTGGCGCTGGTGCGGGAGCAGATCGCCGAGGACCGACGGCTGCGCAGGCGACTGGAGTTGCGGGCCGCCGCCGCTCACTCCGACCTCGGTACGCTCCGGGACCGGATCACGACCCTGATCGATCCGCGCCCCTTCGCCCGCTACGGATATGTCGAGTACGCCGATGCCCCCGGGTATGCGCGGCAGGTGGCAGAGGCGGCGGCCGCACTGCGCGCCCTGAGCGCCGACGGGCGAGCGGCGCACGCGGTCGGCCTGGCCGAGGAGGCGATCCGGCTGCTGGGGGAGGCCTGTCGGGAGATCGACGACGCCGACGGCGTGGTCGGGGAGGCCGCGGCCGCGGTGGCCGCGGCCCATCTGGAAGCATGCGGAGCCGCGCGCACCGATCCGGAGCGGCTGGCCGAGTGGCTGGTCGGCCACGTACTCGGCGACGACAGTGAGGTGACGGATCTGGATCCGCTCGACTACGCCGAGGTGCTGGGGCCGGGCGGGCTGGCCCGCATGCGGCAGCTGGCGACCGAGGCGCGGCGGCGCGGCCCGTCCGGCTGGGCGGAGCGGTATCTGATGGAACGTCTGGTCAAGGCGGAGGGTGACGTCGACGCGCTGGTCGCCCTGTATGCACAGGACCTCGACCCGTCCGGTGCCACGCATCTGCACATCGCTGAGGAGCTGGAATCGGCGGGCCGCGCGGACGAGGCGCTGGCCTGGGCGGAGCGCGGACTGCGGGACTGCGCCGCCGAGACGCACATCGATGGCCGCCTGGCCGACTACGTGTGCGCCCGGTACGTGAAGGCGGGGCGGTCGGCGGACGTGGTCGGGGTGCGCCGGGCCCGGTTCGGTGTCGAGCGGTCCCTGGCCGCCTACCGGCAGCTGCGCGCTGCCGCCCGGGCGGGGGAGTGCTGGGAGGACGAGCGAGCATCCGCGCTGGCCGCCCTGGAAGAGGACGCCCGCCGTGCGCGCGGGGGTTGGTACGGCGGGACCGTTCTGATCGACGCACTGCTCGACGACGGCGACCTGGACGCCGCCTGGCGGGAGGCGGCCGGCCAGGCCGACGACCAGCAGTGGGAGCGACTCGCCGACCTGTCGCGCGGGACGTGTCCGTCCGAGGCGCTCGCGGTATACCTGCGGCTGGTCGAGCGGCTGAAGGAGCCGACCGGCGACCGCGCATACGAGCACCTGGCACGGCTGCTGCTGGGTGCTCGCGACTGCCATCGCGCGCTGGGGACCGAGGAGGCGTTCACCGCGTATCTCACCGGCCTGCGGACGGAACTGAAGCGCAGGCGGAAGCTGATGAGCATCCTCGACCGCTACGGGCTGTGAATGGAGTGCGATCAGTCCTTGAGATCGATCATCTCTACTGGCTGTCCGGTCGCACGGGCGATCGTTTCGAAGTCGCGGTCGTAGTGGAGCAGCGTCAGCCCCGCCTCCTCCGCCGCAGCGGCGACCAGCAGGTCGACGGGGCCTGCACTGCGATGCTCGCCCTTGACAGTGAGCAGTTCCTGGACGACGCGTGCGCGTCGGTAGATGCCGTCGGGCATGGGGCACCAGGTGTAGTGGGCGTTCAGCGTGCGCTTCACACGTTCCCGGTCCGCCGCCGAGCGTGCGGAACAGAGGACTTCCAGTTCGGTGATGTCGCACAGGGCGACGAGCCCCGCGCCGATCCTGTCGTCCCACTCGGCCGTCGTCCGGCCGAGGAGGACGCGGGCGACGGCGGAGGTGTCGATCAGGTAGTCGGCGACGGTCACTCATCCGCTCCTGCATCGCGAACACCGTCCGGCCCGCCGGTGGGCCGGTACTTGCTCTTGTGGAGGAGGACAGCCATGTCGAGGGCGCCCTCCGCGACCAGTTCGCGGGCTTCTCCGAGAGCGCGCAGTCGCCGGTAGCGGGCGGTGACCTCCCGAAGGGCGGTGTTGATGGTGTCGCGCTTGGTCGTGGTGCCGAGTTCCTTGGCCGCGGCCTCCAGCGCCTCGTCGTCGAGATCGATCACGGTGCGGCTCATGGGCGCCTCCGTGTGTATACGCGGCTATATATCAATATATATGGTCCAGTATGTTCGACGGTGGGTGTTGCCCGTTACGAGGGGCCTGGCAGCAGCCCGGCGCAAGGAATGCCGATCGGGGCTGCCGTAGTCGAGTGGCGTCGCGAGGCATGGGTCGCGGCCGGGCTCCTCGAGGACGCCCCTCCTCCGCCGTCTCGCCCTCGGCCCGCACCCACGCTCTCGACTGGTCGGCGGACGCAGGTGAACCCGTGGTCCTGATTGTGCGTCAGCTCACTCGGTACCCGCCGCGCACGGCACCCGCCGTGGTCCCTCGGCGTGCGCATGGAGGAGGGCGCGGTACTCGGCGACCTGTTGGCCGACCTCGGCCAGTGAGCGGGGGCGGTGACGGCGCCGTGGCCGTCTCACCGCGTGTTCGGCGCCGCGGCAGGGCCTCGCCGGCGGAGGTGGTGTCGCAGGTGGATGCAGGACCGTTTCTACCTGGCGACGTATCGAGCCGTGATCGACATGCGCCGCTTCAGCCGGTCGGGTGCGGCGAGGTCGTGTCCTTCGACAGCGCCGCCCGTTCGGTCGTTCGGCCCACGAGCCGCCGGAGGGCACGGGCCGGGGTGTGGCCTGCCCCCCGGCCCGGCCGGGGGGCAGGCCCCCCTGCCGTCCGGTGGCTGGCAGGCTGTCCCGCGCGGACGGCCGTCGCGAGACTCGACGGCATGACGATTTCCACACAGGCACCCGTGGCCGCGGGTACCTCCGCCGCCGGCAGCGACTTCGCCCGCCTCACCCGGCGCATCACCGAGGCGGGTCTGCTGGAGCGGCGCCCCGGTTACTACACGCTGCGCATCGGTGTGGTGACAGGGCTGCTGGCGGCGGGCTGGGGGGCCTTCCTCGCGCTCGGCGACACCTGGTGGCAACTCGCGGTCGCCGCCTTCCTGGCGCTGGCCTTCGGTCAAGTGGCCCTCGTGGCCCACGACCTGGCCCACCGGCAGGTCTTCCGGCGGCGCCGGCCGAGCGAGACGTGGGGCCGGCTCTTCGGCAACCTCGGCATCGGCATGAGCTACGGCTGGTGGATGAACAAGCACACCCGCCACCACGCCAACCCCAACCACGAGGACCTCGACCCCGACGTCGCCCCGGACATCCTGGTGTGGTCCACCGACCAGGCCCGCGCCAGCAGCGGTCCGGCCCGCCTCATCGGCGGCCACCAGGCCTACCTCTTCTTCCCGCTGCTGACCCTGGAGGGATTCAACCTACACGTCGCGAGCGTGCGGGCACTGCGTTCGCCGTGGATGAAGAGCCGGCTGTCGGAGGGGCTCCTGCTCTTCCTGCACATGGCGGCCTACCTGTCCGCGCTCTTCGTGGTGCTCCCCCCGGGCAAGGCGGTGGCGTTCCTCGCCGTGCACCAGTGCCTGTTCGGTGTCTACCTGGGCTGCACCTTCGCGCCGAACCACAAGGGCATGCCGACCTTCAGCGGCGACGAGCGGCCCGACTTCCTGCGACGCCAGGTGCTCACCTCCCGCAACGTGCGCGGCGGACGGCTCACCGACGTGCTGCTCGGCGGGCTCAACTACCAGATAGAGCACCACCTGTTCCCGAGCATGCCCACCCCCCACCTGCGACGCGCCCGGCTGGTGGTGCGCGCGTACTGCGCCGAGATCGGTGTGCCGTACCACGAGACCGGACTGCTCCGGTCCTACCGCGAGGCGCTCGCCCATCTGCACCGGGTGGGGGAACCGATCAGGCGGCGGCGCCGGGCGGCCCGGGCCGGCCGGGCCTGAGCGGGCCGGGACGAGGGGCGCGTGGCAGGGGCGCGGCGGGCCGTCGCACGCGGCGCGCCCCCCGGCCGGTCGCGGGTGGTGTCCGCCGGCCGCGGAAAGTGCGGGAAGGAGCCGCGTACTTGGCGGATGCCGGTCACCGAGGCTTGAAGCCCACCCGGCGTGGGCACGGACCTCCTACCGGTGTCGGCAGGAGGAGACGTCATGGACCGTCGGATCCGGGTACGCGTCAGCCGGCGGCCCCCCGCGCCGCGCGAGCAGGAGATCGACCGCAGGACGCCGTCGGGGCGCGTGCTGCCGTACTGACCGTTCCGTTCTCACGGATGTCCTCGGGAGACGTGGCGGGCCGCCGCCGCCCGCCGGGCCGCGCGCCGGGGTTCCGGCGGGGGCGGGCCGGACGGGGCCGCGCCGGCGGGGATCGCCGCCGCGATGGTGGCCGACCAGGGTGTACGCGGCGATGATCGCGCCCGAGCCGAGCGCCGCGCCCAGGGCGGGCAGCTGGGCGCGGCCGATCCGGCCCGAGGCCAGCGCGAGGGCGGCCAGGCCCCCGGAGACCAGCAGCACGCCCACCGCCTGGACCGGGCTCAGCGCCCCGCCGAGGAGGGTGACCGAGGCGATGGCCACGAGCAGCGGGGCGACCCCGCGCGCCAGCGGGTACATCTGCCCGAAATCGCCCAGCTCGTAGGCGCGCAGCAGGAACAGCTGCGAGCTGACCTGGAGCGCGGCCGAGGCGGCCAGGAACGGCCAGGCCCCCGCCGGGGGCAGCGGTGTGCAGCAGACCAGGACGGCCGCGCAGCCGGTGCACGCGAGGCTGATCAGGGTGAAGCCGATCAGCTTGTCCGGGATGCGGTGGGCCATCGAGTTCCAGACGGCGTGCAGCACCGCGGCCGTGAGGACGGCGGCGAGCACTCCGGCGGACAGGGTTCCTGACATGGGGGCGGCTCCTGGCGGGGAGGTCTGGAATTCAATTCCACGGTAGGCTATGTACATGGAACAGAATTCCGCCACCGGGGGGACCGCCGGTACGGGCTCCCTCTCCGCACGGGTGCGGGCCCGGCTGCCGGAGCTGCGCGAGACCGAGGCCCGTGTGGCGCGGGTGGTGCTCGACCAGGGCGCGGCCCTGGTCCACCTCAGCGTCAGCGACGTCGCCGCGCTGGCCGGCACCGCCTCCTCCACGGTCGTGCGCACCTGCCAGCGGCTCGGCTTCCGGGGCTTCCAGGAACTGAAGATCGAGGCCGCCCGGCACACCGCGGAACCATCCCCGCCGCCGGCCGACGACCCCGCCGCGCACGCCCTCGCCGCCACCCTGCACGCCTCCCGCGACGCGCTGGACGGCGTCGCCGCCACCCTCGACCCCGCCGCGCTCGCCGCCGCGGCCGAGGCCCTGCACACCGCGTCCCGCGTGGTCGTCGTCGCCGCCGGGCTGTCCGGCGCGGTCGCCCTGGACGCCGCCTACCGGCTGCGCGCACTCGGCTGCGCCGTCGACGCGCCGCCCGACCCGCTGACCGCCCAGCTGGCCGCCGCGCAGCTGCCGCCGGACGGGGTGCTGCTCGCCGTCAGCCACACCGGGGCCACCCGCACCACCGTCGACGCCGCCCGCCGCGCCCGGCGGGCCGGTGCCACCGTCGTCACCGTCACCAGCTACGCCCGCTCACCGCTGAGCGAGACCAGCGGCCATGTCCTGGTGGCCGGCGGGCAGGACCTCGTCTTCGGACTGGAGACCTCCGCCAGCCGGATCGCCCATCTCGCGGCGGTGGACGCCCTGGCCCACCTCCTGATGGGCCTGCGCCCCGAGATCGCCCGCCACCACCTCGACCTGTCCGCCGACATCACGGCCGACCACGCCTACTGACCTACGGGGGGCGGGAGTTCAGGCGGCCAGCGGGTCCAGGACCAGCGGCTCGATCCGGCCCTCCAGCATCTCGCCCAGCCCCCGGGCGGCGCACAGGTCCGGGCGCTCGGCGATGTGCACCGGCATCCTGGTGGCCTCGCGCACCATCTGGTCGAACCCGGGCAGCAGCGCGGAACCGCCGACCATGATGATCCCGCGGTCGGCGAGATCGGCCACCAGGTCCGGCGGGCACTCGCGCAGCACCTTGCCGATGCCGTCCAGGACGGCCGTCAGCGGGGTCTGGATCGCGTTGCGCACTGCCGCGGTGTCGACCCGCACGTTCCGGGCGAGCCCGGTGGCCACGTCCCGGCCGTTGATCTCGGTCTGGGCCGGGCCCTGCGGGGTGAGCCCGTTGCCGGACAGGGCCAGCTGAAGCGGCCGTACCGACTGGCTGGGCAGCACCAGCTGGTGCGCGTGCCGCAGATGCTGCACGATCGCCTGGTCCACCGCCTCACCGCCCACCGGGATCCGCTCGGCGGTGACGATCGAGCCCAGCGACAACACCGCGACCTGGGTGGCCGCCGCCCCGCACACCATGATCATCGTCGCTTCGGGCCGCTCCACCGGCAGCCCGCAGCCCACGGCCGCCGCGATCAGCGTGTCCACCAGCTCCACCCGGCGCGCACCCAGCCCGACCAGCGTCTCCACCGTCGCCCGCTGGGCCAGCGGATCGGCGTCGTGCGGGGTGCAGGCGGCGGCGCGCAGCCGGGCCTTGCGGCGCAGCGCGCGGCGCATCTTGTCGCCGATCAGGTGCCGCAGCATGCGCTGGGCCATCTCGATGTCCACCACCGTGCCACCGGAGATGGGCCGGACCACCCTGATGTGGTGCGGTGTCCGCCCGGTCATCTGCTCCGCGAAGTCGCCCACCGCGATCAGCGAGCCGGAACGGATGTTCACGGCCGCGACCGAGGGCTGGTCCACGACCAGTCCGGCGCCCTTCACATACACCCGGGTGCGGGCCGCGCCCAGGTCGACGGCGAAGTGGCAGCGGCGCAACTGGTCCAGGCTGACGGTCACGGCGGTTCCTCCCGGGCGGGGCTTTCCTTGTCCCTGCATCCTGCGCGGGGCCCGGGCGCGGGCGCCTTCTGAAGGGGGC
>NZ_VOGW01000163.1:0-3414 GCF_007896895.1 Streptomyces misionensis
CTCCAGCAGCGGTTCCAGCGAGGAGACCGCGGCCGCCCCGCCGCCCTCCCGCAGCCGCCGCAGCCCGGGGGCCGTGGGGGCGAACCCGACGAAGGGCAGCCCGATCCGCTGGGCCGCGGTCAGCTCGGCGACCGAGGAGCCGAGCAGGACCGCCGTGCGCGCGGGGACGTCGAGGTGTTCCAGGGCCCGGCGCAGCGAGTCCGGGTCCGGGGTCAGCAGCGCCAGGTCCTTGCGGCGCGCGTGCACACCCGCCAGCGGCAGCTTGTGGGGCTCCAGACCCCGGTGCACCGCCCGCGAACTCACGTCGGACACCACACTCACCCGCCGCCCGGACCGGTGCAGCGCCCGGACCAGCGCGAGCGAGAGGTGCGTCATGGGCGCGTCGGGCACCGCGGCCAGCTCCAGCTCGTCCAGCCGGTCCCGCAGCAGCGGCCCGACCGGTTCCCGGGCGAACGCGCGCAGCAGGTCCAGCGGATGCGGGAACGCCCCGGTGGCCCTCGGCAGCGGCCGCCCCGCCAGCGCGTCCCCGGGAGCGCGGTGATCGGCCACGAGGTTCAGCAGATCCAGCACGGCCGCCCGCGCGCCCTGCACCGTGAACAGCCGGGCGAGCGGCCCGTCGAACCCGACCAGCACGCACTCCGCCCCGGCGAGGACGGCCGCCGGGGACGGGGCGGCGGCGGGCGCGGACCCCCGCGTGTCCGCCGGGCCCAGCCGCACGCTGCACGACACGGCGAGCCCGGGCACCGGCCAGTCCCGCACCGCCTCGTTCACCGCCCGCTGCGCCGCGCCCGCCCGGCGCGCCGGGTGCCGGCGGGTGATCGCGGCCGCCACGGAGCGCAGATGCTCCAGCAGCAGTGCGGAGACACCGGCGATCCGGGCCCGGACGAAGGCCACCGGGTCGGCCACCTGCCAGCTCAGCTCGGCGACGGCGGTGAACGCGGCCTTCCCCGCGCTGGGCAGCGCCAGGGTGTGCCGGGCCTGCTGCACGGTGAGGTCGACCGAGTAGTACGTCTCCGCGCGCGGCGGCCGGGAGCCGTACGGCTGGATCGGGTCGAGCACGGTGAGGGGGCCGTCGGCGCGGGTGTGCACGATGGCGGTGCGGCCCGGGGTGGGGACGCCCAGCTCGCGCAGGTCCTGGGTGATGAACGGGCCGCGCACCAGCTCGCGTCCGTCCGCTTCCGGGGGCTCGGGGCCGAGGCGGCAGTACCAGGCCGCCGGGGGCGCCTCGGGGGCGTCGTCGCGGTAGTACGGCTCGAAGGGCCGGGCGTCCCGGGCGGCGGAACTGGCCGCGAACTCGTCGTAGAGCGCGGGCGGCACGACGACGTCGACGCCCGTGGGTGCCGCCGCCGGGGAGACGGACCCGGGCCCGAACGTCACCCGCAGCCGGGCCGGCTCCGCGAGCCCGGCCAGCGCGTGCGGCAGTTCCCGCAACACCGCGACCAGCACCGGCAGCAGATAGGCGTCGGACGCGGTGCGCACCCGGTAGCCGTCCGGGAGGACGTCCATCCGGAACCGGTCGTAGGGCAGGGAACGGGAGAGGATCTCGTGCACGGCGGCTTCGAGGGTGATGCGCACCTCGGGCCGCCCGGCGAGGTCGTCGGTGGTGAAGAGGATGCCGGTGGCCGGGTCGGAGCGACCTGCCCCGGCCGGCTCCCGCGGCTGCGTCAGCTCGAAGGGGTGGTCCGGATACTGGCTGAGCATGATCGCCGCAAGCGTCCGCAGAACGTCGGAGGCGCTCTCCTGGACGATCGGCGCGGAGTCCAGGCAGGTCAGGACCGGACCGTTCGGGGAGAGAACGATGGAACGGCTGCTCACCTCGCCGCGCGGCTCCTCACCGAAGCGCAGGGCGAGGGCCGTGTTGCCGATCTCCTGCAGCAGGGCGCGCAACTCGTCGCGGGTCGGCCTGTTCGCATCGTCGGCCATGCACTCGTCCAGCGTCGGCCCCTCCACGAACTCCCGTACCAGGTAGGGGGTTCCGTCGGCGAAGCCGTGATCGAGGAGGCGCGCGATCCCGGGATGGTCCACCGCGCCGAGGTCCCGGCAGAGTCCGGAGAAGGGCACGACGGGCTCGTCGGGGGAGTACCGGCACACCACGACCGGGGCGTTCGCCTCCTGCGTGTCCTCGGCGACCCAACCCCGGTCGCCGGCGCGGGACTTCCGAGTCAGCCGGTAGCGCCCCGCGAACAGCTCCGCCGCGGCCCCCGGCGCCAGCCGCCGCACGCTCTCCGCGCTGAGCGTGGCGACGACCTCGCGCTCCACGGGCGTCGGCGTGCCCCGCTCGGACGGGACGCGCACCCAGAAGTCCCCGCGCGCCACCCCGGCCAGCTCGTCGATGAACTCGCCCATCCGGTCGAGCAGTCCGACCGTGCGGACGCGCTCGCTGTGCGGCAGCCCGAGCAGCAACAGCTCGCGTACGCCCTCCCGGAAGGCGTAGGAGCCGGGCGGGGCGCCGGGCAGCGCGGTCAGCAGGCCGCTGAGGACGACCTCGGCCAGGTGCCGGGGACGCGGGTCCTTCTCCACGGCGGCCTGCACCAGCCGCATCACCGGCAGGTCGGGGCGGCCGACGGCGAGGTGCCCGGCCAGCCGGACCGCCTCCGGGGAGGCGGTCGCCCGGAACCGCAGCACCAGCTCCTCGGCGGACAGCCGGCCGATGTCCGTGCGGTCCTGCGCGCTCGCCGGCAGCGGCTCGCCCAGCCAGGCCGCCGCGGCCGGGAACCGGGTGCCGCCCGGCGTGCTCAGCACCCCGGCCCAGTGCGCCAGCCAGCGCGGCTCCGGCTCCAGCACCGGGAGGGGCACGGCACCCTCCGGACGGCCGAACTCCGGCTCCTCGTACGGGGTGAAGGCGAGCGCGGCGGTGGGTGCCACCGGGTGCGGGGCCGAGAGCAGACCGGGCGCCGCGGGCAGCGCCGACTCCCGCCACAGGTGCTCGGGCAGCGGCTGTACGACGGCCAGCGGCATCCGGCGCGCCCAGCGGTGCAGGGTGGCGTACCAGCGGGTGCCGGCCGGGCCCTGCCGCCACTGCGGGCCCATGCAGTCGCTGATCAGCAGGGTGACGGTGCGGCCGTCGGCCGGGAGCTGCCCCTCGGCGCCGTGCAGGGTGCCGTCCGCCTCGGCGCGGCACAGGGCGACCGTGCGGAAGGCGCCCGACTGGGCCAGGGCGGTGTGCAGTTCGCGGACCAGGGGCCGCCAGACCGGCATCGTGGGACCGGCGTCGTACACCAGGTTCAGGCTCAGCCAGCGCTCCCGGGCGGGGCGCAGCACGGGCAGCCAGCGGTCGGGGTCGGCGCCGAGGCGGGCGATGCGGTCGGCGGTCGCCCGCTCGTCCAGCTCCCGGCCCACGGGCGCGTCGACCCGGCGCCGCAGGGCGCGCAGCGCGCGCTGGAGGGCGAGCGGATGGCGCAGCATCGGGGGCGC
>NZ_VOGW01000163.1:3684-4976 GCF_007896895.1 Streptomyces misionensis
GCTGGCGGAACTGCTGTGGCTGGCCCGGGCGCCATGTGCCGGGCCAGCCACAGCAGTTCCGCCAGCTCGCGCGGGGTCGGGGGAACGCCGTGGGCCGCCTCGGCCAGTACGGCGGCGAGGCGGGCCAGCGCGTCCGGGGTGTCCCGGGGGCCGGGGCCGTCAGAAGACATCGGACCGTGTGCTCTGCCCCAGGTGCGGCATCAGCTGCTCGGCCAGCCGGTTCAGGGACTCGGCGGTCAGTTCGCTGGTGCCGGCCAGATAGATCGCGTTGAGGAGCTGGTCGGTGGCCAGGTCGCCGGTGCCGGTGCGCTCCAGGAAGCGGGCGATCAGGCTCCGCGCGTACGCGTCGGGCTCGCCCAGATGGGCGCGGACGATGTCGGCGAGGTGCCGGTCGTCGGGCTGGCGCAGCCGCAGGGTGACACAGCGGCGCAGGAAGGCGGGCGGGAACTCGCGCTCGCCGTTGCTGGTCAGCACGACGAACGGGAAGGCCCGGCAGCGGACCCGGCCGCGCGCCACCGGGACCCGCTCGTCCGTGCCGTCCGCGGGCACCCGGGCGATGCCGTCCGGGGCCAGCTCGGCGGCGCGCACCAGCTCCGGGATCTCGTACTGGCCCTCCTCCAGCACGTTCAGCAGGTCGTTGGGCAGATCGAGGTCGCTCTTGTCGATCTCGTCGATGAGCAGCGCGCGGGGGCGGGCGTACGGCAGCAGGGCGGTGCCGAGCGGGCCGAGGCGGAGGTGGTGCTCGATGCCGGTGTCGTCCGCCGGGGGCTCCGCGGCCCCGGGCCGGTCCTGGCGGGCGGCCTGCTGCCGGGCCGCGTACAGGCGGGAGAGGGGGTCGTACTGGTAGAGGCCGTCGTGCAGGGTGCTGCGGCTGGTGATGTTCCAGCGCAGCACCGGGCCGAGCCGCAGCTCCCGGGCCACGGCGTAGACCAGCGACGACTTGCCGGTGCCGGGCGGCCCGGTGACCAGCAGCGGGCGGCGCAGGTACAGGGCCGCGTTGACCAGCTGCACCGTCTCCTCGGTGGCCCGGTACGTCACGGCGCGGTGCATCCGGTCCGGGGAGACGGCGGACAGGTCGGCGCTCGCGTCGGGCGCGGCGAGCGGCGGGCCGCCGTCGAAGGCGCGCCAGGGCGGCGGCGGGGGCAGCTGCTCGATGCCGTCGTGCGGCTCGTTCGTACCGGTGTAGACGGGCCACAGGGGCATGGCTTCTTCTTCTCCGTGGTGGTGCGGGCGGTCAGTCGACGGGTGAGTGCAGGCTCGCGGTGGGCTCGGGGAAGCAGCGCGGGTCGTCC
>NZ_VOGW01000163.1:5068-18200 GCF_007896895.1 Streptomyces misionensis
GTACGCCGGCGACGGGGGCGGACAGCTGGTGGAGGAAGGCGGGGCCGGGGCAGAGGGAGGGGGCCTCGGCGAGGACGGTGGCGTGCGGCCGGCCGGCACCGGCCGGCCGCGGTTCCCCCTGCTCGCTCCGGGCCGGCCGTTCCCCGTGCCCGCACCCCGCGCCCGGCTGCTCTCCGTGCACCCCCGCCGGACATCCCGTGCGGGACCACAGCAGCACCGGGACCGGCACGTTGAGGCCCACCTCGAAGTGCTCCCGGGCGGCCGCGGGCGGGAGGGCGAACCCGGCGAGTCCGGCGTCGCCGTCCCACAGCCGCTTGCGCAGGCTCGGCGGCCGTTCCTGGCTGCCGCACTCGACGCGGTGCACCTCGACCGGGTGCCCGGCGTCCAGCTTCTGCCACTTCTTGTGCAGCCGGCGCCGCAGCCGCCCGCTGCGGTGCCGGGCGCGGTCGGTGACCACGAGGGGGTAGGCGCAGCCCAGGGGCGTGCTGTCGTCCGCGCCGCACTCCCAGTGCGCCACCGCCTCGTTGAGCCACTCGCGCGGCAGCACGAACGTCACCAGTTCCTCGGCGTCCGGGTCGAGATGGGCGACGGCCTCGTCGATGCGGCGCTGCACGTACGCCCGCACCCCGGTGCGCGGCAGCCGGCGGGTGCCCACCGGGCGGCGCTGCCCGTCGCGGTACGCCGACACCTCCACGGTCACCAGGTCGGGCCCGGCCCCGCTGTGGTCGATCTCCACGACGACCGGCGCCCAGGCCACGGAGGCCGCCGTCACGGGCGGCGTCGCGGGCGGGGCCGGCGGGCCCGGCTCCAGCAGCTCCCGCAGCCGCCCGGCGAACCGGTCCACCGCCGCCGGATCGGGCACCTCCCACTGCACGTACGCGGCGGCCGCCCCGAGCGTGCGGAAGCCGCCCTCGGGCAGCGGCGGCCCGAAGGCGCCCACCGCGTCCACGTACATCCGGTTGGGATCGCACTCCCGGCCGGCCCCCGCGGCCCGCCCCAGCAGCGCGTACAACTCCCGCAGCACCTCGGTGTCATGGCCCGGCGTGGGCACCATCGAGCCCAGCTCCGGCCAGTACCGGGCCAGCACGTCCAGCGGCAGCATCCGGCCCTTGAGCACCCCCGGCGCGTCCGAGGCCGCGGTGATCATGCCGACCACCCGGCCGTCGGGCAGCGTCGCCGCCGCCCCGCTGAACCCGGCCTCGATCGGCTGACCGTGCCCCTGCCAGGACACCAGCTCCAGCCACTCGCCCGCGATCAACTGCCCCGAGACGGCACGGTATTCGGCGAGCGTGCCCTCGTCGTAGCCGACCGGGAAGCCGTAGGCGACCAGCTTCGGGTACGGCTCCGTGTACGCGCTGTCCGGCGGCGCGAGGCGGGCCGGGGCGAGCGGCACCTCCCGCTCCAGTTCGAGCACGGCCAGATCGCCCGGGTCGGTGGGGCCGCCCGCCCAGCCGCCGTGCGCGACGACCGACGCGGACAGCTCGCCCAGCTCCCTGGCGTGCGGGAAGGCCACCGTCACCGGGTCCTGGTCGCTCCAGCGCACGACATGGGCGCAGGTGAGCACCCGGCGCGGGGTGACCAGGAAGCCCGCGCCCACCTCCTGACCGCAGTGGATGCGGGCATGCCAGGCGGCACTGTTCATGGGCGGTCGGCGGCCTCCGTGTCGGACACGGCCTGCCCCGGCACGGCGGGCACCGGGCCGGCCGGCGCCGCCCCGGGCGACCAGCTGAGCTTGACGGTCAGCTGCCCCTCCGCCGAGCCCTTGGCGATGATCGCACCGGCCTCCGCGGACATCTTCACGCCGAACTCGATCTCCACCGAGTCGGGCCGCAGGGCGCCGTCGCGGAAGACCCGCAGCGCGGCCTCCGCCGCCGCCCGCACCCCGTCCAGCGCGTCCTCGAAGGTGCCCGCCGCCCGCAGCACGCCGTCGCCGCGCGAGACCAGCCGGGTGCCGGGCCGGGTGCCGACGCCCTCCACCACGACGCGGGCGCCGTCCTGTGTCGTGAACTCCACCAACCCGTCCATGCCGCCGATCTCGCTCCCCCTTGTCGCTGACCTGTGGACAAAGCCCATGGTACGGACCGTGCTTGGGCCGTCCCACTTCTTTGCCGCGTGGCGGCCGGCCGGTGCTCGTGGCGAGAACCCGCCAGGGTGACAACCCGCCACTTCCGGGCCACTGTGCGGGCACACCGGCCGCACCACACTCGTCCCAGCACTCGACGCACGGCACGCAACGGCAGTTTCGACGTGGAAGAGGGCGTGGATGACCACAGGACCAGTAAGACGCTGGGCCGCCCTGCTGTCGGCGGGGCTCGCGCTCGCCGTACTGCCGGCACCCGGGGCGAGCGCCGCCGCGGCGGCCGGACCGGCCAAGGCGCCGGCGGCGCACCAGGACCAGCGGACCGTCACCCTCGTCACCGGCGACGAGGTGACCGTCACCGACCTCGGGCGGGGCAGGCAGACCGTCACCGTGCGGCGCCCCCCGGGCGCCACCGGAGCGGTGCGCACCCAGCGCGGCGGCGGCGACCTCACCGTCGTACCGGACGAGGCACTGCCGTACCTGCGCTCCGGAAGGCTCGACCGGCGGCTGTTCGACGTGAGCGCGCTGATCCGGCAGGGGCTCACCGACGCCGAGGCCAAGTCGCTCCCGCTGATCGTGCGTTACGGCGCGAACACCCGCACCGCCGCCGCGGCCCCGGCCGGCACCACCCGCACCCGGAACCTGCCCAGCGTGCGCGGGGCGGCCGTCGAGGCGGGCAGGGGGCCCGCCTTCTGGCGGTCGTTCACCCGCGGCGACGGCGTCGAGAAGGTGTGGCTGGACGGGCGGGTCACCGCCGACATGGCCGAGAGCAACGCCCGGATCGGCACGCAGGCCGCCTGGGACGCGGGCCTGACCGGCAAGGGCGTCACCGTCGCCGTGCTGGACTCCGGCGCCGACCTCACCCATCCCGACCTCGCCGGCCGGGTGAGCCGGACCAAGAGCTTCGTCGACGGCGAGGACGTCGCCGACCACCTCGGCCACGGCACCCACGTCACCTCCACCGTCGGCGGCAGCGGCGCCGCCTCGGACGGCAAGGAGAAGGGCGTGGCCCCGGACGCCACGCTCGCCGTCGGCAAGGTGCTCGGCGACCAGGGCACGGGCAGCGAGTCGCAGATCATCGCCGGGATGGAGTGGGCCGCGCGGGACGTGCACGCCCGGATCGTCTCCATGAGCCTCGGCTCCACCGAGGCGAGCGACGGCACCGACCCGATGGCCCAGGCGGTCGACGACCTCTCCCGGGAGACCGGCGCGCTCTTCGTCGTCGCCGCGGGCAACACCGGCGCCCCCTCCTCCATCGGCTCGCCCGGCGCCGCGGACGCCGCCCTCACCGTCGGCGCGGTGGACTTCGCCGACCAGCCCGCCTACTTCACCAGCGCGGGCCCCCGCTACGGCGACAACGCCCTCAAGCCCGACCTGTCCGCCCCCGGCGTCGACATCCTCGCCGCCCGCTCCCAGCTCACCGAGGGCAGCGGCTACTACACGAGCATGAGCGGTACGTCCATGGCGACCCCGCACGTCGCCGGGGTGGCCGCCCTGCTCGCCCAGGAGCACCCCGACTGGACCGGCGCCCGGCTCAAGGACGCGCTGATGTCCACGTCCGCGCGACTGGACGTCTCCGCCTACACGGCGGGCGCCGGCCGGGTGAGCGTCCCGGACGCCGTCCGGGCCGCGGTGACCGCCACCGGCAGCGCCGACCTCGGCTTCCACAGCTGGCCCTACGACGCCGACAAGCCGGTCACCAGGACGCTCACCTACACCAACTCCGGCGACCACGACGTCACGCTGAGGCTGTCGGCGCAGGGCGCCCCGGACGGCGTCGCCACCCTGGCCGACACCGAACTCACCGTCCCGGCCCACGGCACCGCCACCACCACCGTCACCGGCGACGCCGCCAAGGCGCCGGTGGGCACCACCAGCGGGCAGATCGTGGCCGCCGACGACACCGGCGCCGTGCGCGCGCACACCGTGTTCGGGCTGGTCAAGGAGGACGAGCGGTACACGCTCACCGTCCACGTCAAGGACCGCTCCGGCGCACCGGCCGCCGCCGACCTCACCGTGCAGCGGCTGGCGCAGGGCGTGGACCCCGAGTCGGACCACGTCGGCGACTCCGGCACCCTGCGGCTGCGCCTGAAGCCCGGCACGTACGCGCTGACCTCGTTCCTCGACGTGCGCGGCAGCCACGGCCCCGACTCCCTCGGCCTCGGCTTCCTCGCCGCCCCCGAGGTCGACCTCACCCACGACACCGAAGTCACCCTGGACGGCACCAGGCTGAGGGAGGTGAAGGCCTCGGTGCCCCGCCGCACCGAGACCCACCAGATCCTCATGGAGTACGACCGGGCCGCCGGCGGCGCCGACCTGTCCGGCGCGGTCCAGGTGCCCCTCACCTACGACAGCGTCTTCGCCGCCCCCACCCCGAAGGTCAACCGGGGCAGCTTCGAGTACCGCACCGTGTGGCGGCTGGCCAAGCCCCGGCTGGAGGTCAAGGGCATCGGCGAGGCGACCGTCCAGGCGGGCGGCACGCTGACCGACGGCCGGCAGAAGCTGCCGCTCACGGACGTCGGCGACGGCCCGGTGCCCGCGTCCGCGCGCGGCAAGGCGGTGCTGGCGCGGCTCGCCGACGGCGCCGATCCGGCCGCCCTCGCCCAGTCCGCCCAGGACGCGGGCGCCAAGGCCCTGTTCGTCACGGACGACGCGCCGGGCCGGCTGATGGACTGGTGGGGCACCGACGACAACGCCGACCGCCCCCTGGTGATCGCCACCGTGGACCAGGCGGACGCGGCCCGGCTGCGCGCCGCGCGGCACGCCGACATGACCGGCACCCGCAACTCGCCCTACGTGTACGACCTGTCCGACGGCCACCGGGGCGCGATCCCGGACCGCGACCTCACCTACGCGCCCTCCGGCCGTGACCTCGCCGCCCTCCAGGTCTCCTTCCACGCCCCCCGGCCCACGGGCGGCGGCGAGTTCCGCTACTCGATCACCGACGCCTTCCCCGTCGGCATCGGCTTCCAGGAGAGCGTCGACCTGCCCGCCCGGCGCACCGACTACGTCTCCACCGGCCCCGGCCAGCTGTGGCACGAGTCCGTCACCCTGGGCGAGGGCGCCCTGGAGGAGCGCAGCGGGCTGGTGCGCTACGACGGCGGCAGCAACCCCCGGCTGAACTGGTTCGGGCCGGTGTGGCACCCGTACCTCGGCACCGGTCTCGGCTGGGGCCAGCAACGCGCCGGGGACCAGATCCAGTTGAACACCCCCGGCTGGGGCGACTCCGGCCCCGACCACACCGGCTTCGGCGACGTGTGGGGCGACAGCGGCATGAGCCAGACCACCTCGGTGTACCTGGACGGCGTCCTGGCCGACAGCCGCAAGGACTCGACCTCCTACGTCTGGGACGCGCCGGCCGACGAGCACACCTACAAGGTCGTCACCGACACCGCCCTCGACCCGGCCCACTGGGCACTCGCGACCGGGGGCCACACCGAATGGACGTTCCGCTCCGCGCGGACGGCCGACGACCACTGGACCAGCCTGCCGCTGATCAACCTCTCCTACGGCCTCGACACGGACCTCGCGGGCACCGTGCCGGCCGGGCGGCGGCTGCCGGTCACGCTGGGCGCGCGGTACGTGGCGGGCGCGGCGGACACCGGGACGCTCGGCGGGGGCCGGCTGGAGGTCTCGTACGACGAGGGCGCGAGCTGGCGCGCCGTCCCGCTCACCGGGTCCGGCACCGAATGGCGCGGCACGCTGGACGTGCCGCGCACGGCGGGCTCCGTCTCGCTGCGGGTGTCGGCACACGACGACAAGGGGGGTGCGGTGACCCAGGAGATCATCCGGGCGGTGGGGGTGCGGTAGCCCCACCTGCCGCGGCGGGCCGGACGATGCCCCGGACCAGCCCCAGCTCCACCAGGTCCTGCGGGCGCAGGCGGAGCTGGTCGGCGGTCGGCTCGACGGCCTCCCGCGGGCGTTTGAGGATGGCCGCCGCCAGCTCCGGGGCGATCACCGAGAAGTAACTGTCCGGCGTGGCCCAGGTGTTGCCGGGAGCGGCCAGGGCCAGGGCCCCGCCGGAGCCGCCCTCGCCGATCACCAGCGTGGTGACCGGCACCCGGGCGGCGGCCACCGCCCCGAACACCTCGGCGATCGCCGCGCCCGCCCCCTGCCGCTCCGCCTCCGCGCCGCTCGCGGCACCGGGCGTGTCCACCAGGGTCAGCACCGGTGTGCCGAGCCGGTCCGCCAGCCGGATCAGCCGGGCCGCCGTCCGGTACCCGGCGGGCCGCGTCGCCGTCCCGGTCTGCGCGGCGAACGCGACCGTACGGCCGTCGTGTTCACCGAAGCCGCAGAGCATCCCCTCGGGATCGGTGCCGCCGCACCGGTCGCCGCCGATGTGGGCCCGGCGGGTGAAGTAGGCGTCCAGGTAGGCGTGGGCGCGGGGGCGTTCGGGGGAGCGGGCGCGCCGCACGGCCGCCCAGCCGGTGTCCGGGAGGCCGGTGGTGCCCAGAGCCGCCGGGACGGGAGCCGGCACGGCCTCGCCCGGGCGGGACAGCAGCCGCAGCCACGTCCCCAGCTCCTCCTTCAGGTCCTCCGGCCGCACCACCGCGTCCGCCGATCCCACCGCCACCTGCGACTCGGCCGTGTAGGCGGCGGGATCGGCGCCGGCCGGGCGGACGCGGGAGCCGGCGAAGCCGACCTGGGCGCCGGGCAGGGCGAGGATCACGTCCGCGCCGGCGCCGAGGGTGGCCCAGCCGCCCCCGGTGGTCGGGTCCCGCAGGACCGCTATCTGGGCCTGGCCCGCCTCCCGGGTGAGCGCCGACTGCCGGGCCACCCGCTGGAGCTGGGTCAGCGCGACCATGCCCTCCTGCATCCGGCTGCCCCCGGTCGCGATCAACGGCACGACGGGCATGTGGTGTGCACGGGCGTACGTGTACGCCGCCGCCAGCCGGTCCCCGGTGCGTTCGCCCAGCGAGCCGCCGAGGAAGCCGAACTCGAACGCGATCAGCACGGCCCGGGTCCCGGCCACGGCCGCGGTGCCGCAGACGACCGACTCCTCCTCGCCGGTGCGCTCGGCCGCGCGGGCGCGCGCCGCGTCGTACCCCTGCCAGCGCAGTGGCCCGTCGGGGGCCGACTCCCGTATCGGGGCGGGGAGTTCGCAGAAGCTGCCGTCGTCGGCGACGAGGGCGAGCAGCTCGCGCGCGGAGCGCCGCCGGTCAGGCACCGGTCAGCGCCCGCTTCATGATCTTGCCCATGTCGTTGCGGGGCAGCGCGTCCAGGTAGCGCACGACGCGGGGCCGCTTGTGCGGGGCGAGCCGCCGGGCCACATGCCCGGCCAACTCCTCGGCGCCGGGCGGCGACTGCGGATCGACGGGCACGATCCAGGCGACGATCCGCTCCCCGAGATCGGCGTCCGGCTCCCCGGTGACCGCCGCCTCCCGCACCCCCGGGTGCTCCAGCAGCGCGTTCTCGATCTCGCCCGCCCCGATCTTGTAACCGCCGCTCTTGATCAGGTCGGTGGCCTTGCGCCCCACGATCCGCACATATCCGTCGCTCTCGCGCACCGCCATGTCCCCGGTGCGGAACCAGCCGTCGGCGGTGAACGCGGCGGCCGTGGCGTCCGGCCGGTTCAGGTACTCGGTGAACAGGTTCGGCCCGCGCACCTGGATCTCCCCGACGGTCTCCCCGTCCAGGGCGGTGATCTCCGAGCCGTCCTCCTCCACCAGCCGCAGCCGCACGCCCGGCAGCGGCACCCCGACCGTCCCGGCGCGGGGCTCCCCGTCGGCGCGCACACTGGTGTTCATCAGCGTCTCGGTCATGCCGTAGCGCTCGATCACCCGGCGCCCGGTGGCCGCCGCGATCCGCTCGTGGTCGTGGACCGGCAGCGCGGCCGAGCCCGAGACCAGCAGCCGGGCACCGCCGAGCGCCTTGGCCAGTTCCGGATCGCCCGGCAGGGCCTCGGCGATGCGGTGGTACATCGTCGGCACCCCGAAGAGCATGGTCGCGCCGTCGGCCAGCTCCCGCGCCACGCCCTCGGTGGAGAAGCGGCCCAGGTGCCGCACCGAGCCGCCGCGCCGCAGCGGACCGAGGACACCGATCACCAGCCCGTGCACATGGAACAGCGGCAGCCCGTGCACCAGCACGTCCGCCTCCGTCCACTGCCAGGCCTCCGCCAGCGCGTCCAGCGTCGCGGCGAGGGCCCGCCGGGGCAGTACGGCGCCCTTGGGCGGGCCGGTGGTGCCGGAGGTGTAGACGATCAGCGCCGGGTCCTCGTCGGACACGCCGGCGGACGGGACCGGGGCGACGGCGGCGGCGTCCACGTCGACGCGCTCCAGACCCGTCAGGGCGGCGGGCAGCCGGGCCCCCGGCGCGGCCAGCACCGTCCGGGGCGCGCTGTCGGAGACGATGTGCGCCAGCTCCTTCTCGCCCGACTTCGGGTTGAGCGGCACGGCGGCGGCCCCGGCGAGCAGCACACCGGTCACGGCGACGGCGGTCTCCAGCTCGGGCGTGGCCCACACGGCCACCCGCCCGGCCCCGCCGATCCGCGCGTCGGGCACCGCCTCCGTCAGACCGTCCGAGCACAGCAGGTACCGGTCGCCCGGCAGCGGCTCCTGAAGGCGCAGGTCCGGCACCGGGTCGGCGTCGCCGGTCAGGGCCTTGAGCAGCAGCAGCGAGTGCGGCTCGACGCGGTGGTCCCGGGTGAACCGGTACAGCCCGCCGCCGCGCAGCAGATACGCCCGGGAGTCCCCGATGTGCGCGAGGGCCAGCCGGGACCCGGTCCACAGCAGGGCGGTCAGCGTGGTGCCGGCGTCGTTCGCGCCGCCCGTCAGGTCCCGTACCGCCTCGCCCGCGCGGCGCACGGCGTCCTCCAGGGCGCCCAGCACCCCGTCCGCGGGCGGCTCCTCCGCCTCGTCCAGGAAGCGCAGCGCCGCCACCGCCGCGCCGCTCGCGGACCGGCCCGCCGGGCCGAACCCGTCGGCGACGGCGAGCAGTCTGCGGCCCGCGTACACGGTGTCCTGGTTGGCCGGGCGCACCAGCCCGCGGTCGGTGTGCGCCGAGTGCCGAAGTTCCAGCATGGTCATGGGTTCCCTTCCCGGTTCGCCGGTCAGCTCCGCGACGAGGAACGCGGCGAGGTCCCGCCGTACGGCCGTCTCCGCCTCGACCCGCGCCCAGTACGCGCCGATCTCCCGCGCGGCCTCGGCCGGCGGCAGCGCGCACACGGCGCGTATCGCGGCCAGCGGCATCCCGAGCCGCCGCAGCCAGGCCACCAGCCGGGCCCGGCCCAACTGGCCGGCGGCGTAGTAGCGGTAGCCGGTGTCCGGGTCGACCCGGACGGGCCGCAGCAGCGCCAGCTCGTCGTAGAGCCGCAGCGCCTTCGGCGACAGCCGGCTCATCCTGGCGAACGCCCCGATCGTCAGCAGTTCCATCGCATCCGCGCCTCTCGTCGTCCGTCACCGATGCTGGGGCTTCACCGAAGGTGAAGGTCAAACCCCCTGTCACGGTTCCGGGCCGCTTGTTAGCCTCGCCGGTGTTCGAACCGCCGTACGACAGGGAGTCCGCCGTGCCCCGCATAGCCCTCGCCACCTACGACCCCGGTGCCGGGCCGGGCAAGGACCGCGATCTGCCGGTGCTGGTGCGGGCCCTGAACGACGCCGGCGCGCGGGCGGACGCCCCCTTCTGGGACGACCCGGGCGTGGACTGGGCCGGGTACGACCTGGTCGTCATCCGCTCGCCCTGGGACTACAGCTGGCGCGCCGCGGAGTTCTCCCGCTGGCTGGAGCGGATGGGGCGGGTGACCCGGGTCGCCAACCCGCTCGACGTGGTGCGGTGGAACACCGACAAGCGGTACCTGGGCGACCTGGCCGCGGCCGGGGTGCCCACCGTGCCCACGGACTACATCGCGCCGGGCGAGCCCGCCGCCCTCCCGTCCGGCCACGAGTACGTGATCAAACCGACCTCCGGCGCGGGCGCCCGCTTCGCCGCCCGCTACACCCCCGCCGAGCACGACACGGCGCTGCGGCAGCTCGCCCGCATGCACGCCGAGGGCTTCACCGCGATGGTGCAGCCCTATCTCGCGGGCATCGACGTCACCGGGGAGCGGGCGCTCCAGTTCTTCGGCGGCCGGCTGCTGCACGCGAGCCGCAAGGCCGCCGTGCTCACGCCCGGGACGCCGTACGACGCCGACAAGGTCGCCCATCCCGGCCTCACCCCCTGGCAGCCGACGGACGCCGAACTCGCCGTCGCCGAGAAGGCGTTGGCGGCGGTGCCCACCCGCTCGCCGCTGCTCTACGCCCGCGTGGACCTCGCCGACGGCCCGGACGGCGCGCCCCTCCTGATGGAACTGGAACTGGTGGAGCCGAACCTCTTCCTCTTCCTCCACCCGGACTCGGTGCCGCACGTGGCGACGGCGATCCTGGCCGAGGCAGAGGCCCCGGTCTAACGGCCGACCGTCTCGCGGCACGCCTCCGCGTACGCCCGGACCAGCGGGCGCTGTCCGGCCTCGCGCCGCCACGCCAGCGCGTACCGGCTGGGGCCCACGCCCCGGACCGGGCGGGTGACCACCCCGCCCAGGCTGATCAGCGGCGCGTTGCCCGCCGCGACCAGACAGATCCCGAGCCCCGCGACCAGCGCCTCGTACGTCTCCTCCGCCCCGGCGACCTCGGCGCCGATCCGCGCGGGCCGGCCCGCCCGGGCGTCCAGGGCGAGCCAGTGGTCGCGCAGCACCCCCGCGCCGGGCGGCAGGGCGAGGAACGGCTCGTCCAACAGCTCCGCGAAGTCCAGCTCGGCGCGGGCGGCGAGCGGGTGCTCCTGTGGCAGGGCCACCAGCCGGGCCTCCCGCGCGACGACGACAAAGTCGTACCGCTCCTCGTCCGGCAGCGGCAGCCAGACGAACGCGGCGTCCGCGCTCCCGCCCGCGAGCCCCGCCGTCGGGTCCTCCCAGCTCGACTGGCGCAGCCGGACGGTGACCTCGGGGTGCGCGGCGGTGAAGCGGGAGCGGATGGCCGGCAGCAGCCCGCCCCGGCCCGGACTGGTGCTCATCCCCACGGTGAGCGTGGCCCGCTGGGCCGCCTTGGCCGCCTCCAGGGCGTCCGCGCCCGCCGCCCACGCGGCCAGCACCGCCCGCGCGTGCGGCAGCAGCGCCTCACCCGCGGCCGTCAGCGCCACCCCGTGCCGGTTCCGCCGCAGCAGCTCGGCCCCCAACTGCCGCTCCAGCGCCCGGATCTGCTTGCTCAGCGCGGGCTGGGAGACGTACAGCCGCTCGGCCGCGCGCGTGAAGTGCAGTTCCTCGGCGACGGCGACGAAGTACCGCAGGTCCCGCGCGTGCACATCGGGTGTCATAGCCATGGGTTATCACCAGAGGTCTTGGACGGGCAACGGGGCCCGGCGCGAAGCTGATGCGCGTCGAGGGGCGGCCGCCGGGCCGCCCCCGGGCCGCAGGGGAGCGGACATGAACAAGGTATGGCTCGTGACCGGGGCGAGCAGCGGGTTCGGGCGGACGATCACCGAGGCGGCCGTCGCCGCCGGTGACGTGGTGGTCGGCGCGGCCCGCCGCCCCGAGGCCCTGGACGACCTGGTCGCCGCGCACCCCGACCAGGTGGAGGCGCTGCGCCTGGACGTGACCGACATCGCCTCGGCACAGGCGGCCGTGGCGGACGTGCTGGCCCGGTACGGCCGGATCGACGTGCTGGTCAACAACGCGGGCCGCGCCCACGTCGGGGCCGTCGAGGAGACCGGCGACCAGGAGCTGCGGGACCTGTTCGACCTGCACTTCTTCGGGCCCGCGGCGCTGGTGCGGGCGGTGCTGCCGGCCATGCGGGAGCGGCGCTCGGGAGCGATCGTGCAGATGAGCAGCATGGGCGGCCAGCTGTCCTTCGCGGGCTTCGGGGCGTACAGCGCGACCAAGTTCGCGCTGGAGGGCATGTCCGAGGCGCTCGCGGACGAGGTCGCGGAGTACGGCGTCAAGGTGCTGATCGTGGAGCCGGGCGCCTTCCGCACCTCCCTCTTCGACACCCGCCGCACCGCGGTCAGCACCGACAGCGGGCTGTACGCCAGGGTGGGCGAGACCCGCGGCAACGTGGCGCAGGGCGACGGCGCCCAGCCCGGCGACCCCGCCAAGGCCGCGGCCCTCGTCCTCGCGGCGCTGGAGGCCGACCGCACACCGCTGCGGCTGCCGCTCGGGGACGACGGGGTGAGCGCGGTGCTGGCCCATCTCGACCAGGTCCGCGCCGACGTGACCGAGTGGGAGGAGCGGACCCGGGCCACGGGCTTCGGCGACTGAGCCGGGCGGTTGGTGGTCAGCGCACGACGGCGGTCCGCTGGAGCAGGCCCCAGGTGAACTCGGCGACCACCTCGCGCGGTGCGCCGGTGCGGTCGGGCGCGGTGAGGGCGAGGCCCCAGCGGGTCGGGGCGGTGCCCTCCAGCGGGCGGGCCGGCGGGAAGGCGCGGGCGGCCTCGTCCACGGTGCAGGACCAGGGGGTGAGGTCGTCCAGGGTGCGCAGGAGCGGTGCGGGCGCGCCGGGCGCGCGGACCAGCCACTCGTTCCAGACGGCGCCGTCGGGCCCGACGAGCACCTCGAACCGCAGGTCGGGCCAGAGGGGAAGGGCCCAGCGGCGGGCCTCGCAGTCGACGTCGCCGAGCCTGCGCGGCAGCACGGCCTCCGGCTCGCCGAGGACCGAGCGGTAGCGGGCGGCGGCGGACCGCGACCGCGGCGACCGCACCATCGCCTGCCAGCGCTTGTTCGTCTCCCGCAGCTCCGCGGCCGACACCCCGAGCCGCCGCCTGGCCTCCTCCACCAGGAGGGGGTTGTGATCGCTCATCCGCCGCAGCAGCACCAGTTGGAAATCAAGAGCCACGCCTCCCATGGTGCGCCCTCCCGGACCCGTCACTCGGGCACCCGGACACCGGGCTCCGGCCTGGCCTGCGCGAGCCCCCGGACCGCCGCCACCTCCCGGCGCCGGCGCAACGCCCCCGAGATCGCCCCGATGTCCCGCAGCAGCGCCGAGGGGTCGGCGTACGCCGCCGGGGCCGCCCCGCCCCGGCCCCGGTCGATCGCGTCCAGGACCCCCACCGCCGCCGCCAGCGCCCGCGCCCGCGCCGGGTCGTGGCCGA
>NZ_VOGW01000163.1:18480-31594 GCF_007896895.1 Streptomyces misionensis
CCCGGTCCCTGGCCCAGTCCCGGATCAGCCGGAAGCTCAGCGCGCACGCGACGGCGTGCGCCAGCAGATAGAGCAGGATCTCCTCGCGCATGAACGGCGTCCGCGCGTAGTACGTGTCCAGGTCCCGCACCCGCACCACCGGCACGTCGGCGAGCAGGAACAGCACCCACAGCGCGGCGATCACCCCGGAGTACACCGAGACCACCCAGCGCGTCGCCCGCCGCGTGACGGCCGACCGCTCGGGCAGCCCGTTGCGCCAGGTGACGATGAACAGCAGGCACGCCCCCGAGTTCGCGGCGATCAGCGAATAACACCAGGGAGCCGCGAAGTTGGCCACCCCGGTCAGCCGGTTCATCCAGGCGATCATCGACGGCATGCAGAACACGAACACCGTGGCGGCCAGCACCAGCACCCCGCCGACCGCGCGCAGCAGCGGGTCCCGCCACAGCCGGATGATCGTGGGCAGTTTGAGCAGCAGCGCGGCGGTCAGCACGGCCGTGGGGACCCAGAAGGAGATGTAGAAGCGGCCGAGCAGCGCCGACGGATCCAGCGCCAGCGTGCTCACCGCGCGGCTCCGCCCCGTCCGCGGTAGCCGAGGGCGCGCTGCGGCGGGGCGGCCGGACCGTCCCCGGGACCCGGACCGGGAGCGGCACCGGGGCCCGTGAGCCGGGGCCGGAACAGCGTGGCGAGCCGGTGCCCGAAGTCGTCCGCCTCCGCCTCGTCGGCCTCCCGGGACCCGTTGCGCGCGGCCACCGTGAGCGCCGTGTCCGGCCAGCCCGGCGCCTCGGCGAACGCCCGCGCCGCCGCGTCCCCGGCGAGGTGGTGGTGCCGGTGCCCGGCGTGCAGATGCCACAACTCATGGCCCAGGATGACCAGTTGCTGCACGTCCTCGGCCCGCTCCTCCACGATCACCAGGTCGAAGTCCGCGAACTCCACCCACAGGCCCGTGACGTCGATCTCGTCCGGGAAGCGCTCGAACCGCAGCTCCAGCGGCCGGCCGCCGCGCAGCGCGCTCATCTCCGCGCACAGCGCCCGGCACAGTTCCCGTACGTCGCCGGGGGCTTCGGGCCGGGCGCGGACGGCCGCGGCCAGCTCGCCGGCGAGGGCGCGCATGGCCGAGCCGGGCCCCGGGCGCCGCAGCCGTGCGGTCAGCCGGGCCGCCCGCCCCCGCGCGCCCGCGATGCCCATCCGTGCCCCTTTCCCGCCGACAGCGCCCAACCGTCCGAGCGTACGCGCCGGGATATGCCCCCGTCACCCGGTGGCGGACGGTCCACGGCGGCCGCCACCCCGACGTGCCGCCTCAGCGGCCCGGGGACGGCACCACCGACACCTCGGTCCCGCCGAGTGCCCGCCCCAGCAGCGACAGCCGCACCGTGCCCGGCCCCGACAGCGTCGTGAACTCCGAGAGCACCGCCAGCGCCAGCGTGTTCTCGCCCCGCGTGCGCAGGATGCCGTTCGGCAGCACGAACGTGTGCTGCGGGCCGACGTTGTTGATGTACTGCCCGAGGTTCCAGCCGTTGAGGAAGATCTGCGCCCGGTACGCGCGGTACGGATCGTCCTCCAGCGTCAGCCCCACCGACGCGTCCAGGTCGCCGGGCACCGCCAGCCGGAACGTCGTCCGGTACCAGGTCACCCCCTGGTACCGCGCCGACACCGGGAAGCTCACGGACTCCCAGTCCCGGTCCGCGAAACCCGGCAGGTGCCAGCCCGCCCGCTCCCCGTGCAGCCCGCCGTTGTTCAGCGGGCCGCGCACCGCATCCGGCCGCCCCTCGCCCTGGATGCGCCAGGTGACCTCGGGCGAGGCCCCCGTGAAGACGGCCGCGGTCAGCCCGCGGGCCGCCTTGTGGGCGTCGTCGGCCCTGCCGTCCTGGTCGTGCTGCATCCGCCGGACGAGCACCGACAGCACATGCCGGCCGGGGGAGCGCAGCTCCTCGCGGACCGGGAAGACGGCCGTGTCCGTCCAGGTGCCCTTGCGGACGGTGCCCTCGTCCGGCACCGGCATCCGGTGCGTGCCCAGCGGTTCGCCGTCCAGCCACGCCATCAGCAGGCCCTGCGTGCCGGTGCTGTAGCCGAGCGCGACCTCCTCGATGCCGCCGGCGTCGTCGAAGGTGCCCCGGTACCAGACGTCGCCGTAGTGGAAGCCGTAGTCGTCGGCGAAGAGCACCGGCTGCCCGTCGGGGACCGCGGTGGTGCTGAACGACGTCTTCTTGTCGGCGATCCGCCAGCCGGAGTCGTCGTAGCCGGGCCCCGCCTCCGGGTTCTCCCGCCGCATCCGCCAGCCGCCGAGCCGGGGCAGCCGCACTTCGGGCGCGCCCGGCAGCGGACCGGTGGTCATCAGGCTGCCGGACAGGGTCACCCGCACCGGCAGCCTGCGGCCGTTCCAGACCAGGGTGTCGACGCCGCGCGGCCCCCACACCTCCAAGGTCGTGGCCTCGGCGATGTCGCCCCTCAAGTGGACCTCGGAGCCGCGCACTTCGGCGTGGCGCAGCAGGGCGGGGCCGTAGACCAGCACGGTGCCGGACGGGGTGTCGTACGGGAACAGGCGTACGGAGGTGACGTCGTCGGCGAGCAGGAGCAGCAGCGGGCGGTCCCGCTCGCCCTTCTCCACCAGCACCCGGATCAGACCGCCCTGCCCCAGCGGCGCGTTGACGTGCAGGCCGGTGTCGTCCAGGACCCACCCGGCCTCCGGGTCCAGCCGCAGGACGTCGGGCTCGTCGGGGCAGTCGAGCAGCAGCTCGGCCATCTCGCCCTTGCGCCCGGCGAAGACGGCGATGTCCTGTCGGCCGGCGGTCACGCACATCGACGGCTGGACGGTGGCGTACTTCAGCTTCCGCCGGCCCAGCGAGAGGCCCGTGGTCAGCAGCTTGGCGTCCTTGGCGGGCACGCTGATCCGCAGGTCGCCCGCGACGGTCGGCAGCTCGGTGGTGACCGTGTCGTCGCCGTCGTTGCGGGCGACGTAGACGTGGGCGCCGGTGTCCGCGTTGGTCAGGTGGTAGACCTTCAGCCCCTTGGCCCGCACGTCCGCCGCACGGTCCAGCTTTGCGAAGTCCGGGACGCGTTGCAGCAGATGGCCGAGCTGGTGCATCGGCGCGATCTTGTCGGTGACCTGGCGGGCCTCGTCGATGGCCGCGCCGTAGTCGTACGACGTGTAGACGACCGGCGCGGGCAGCCAGCCCCACGAGGTCCCGCCGAAGGTCATGTAGACGTTGTGCAGGGTGAGGCCGTTGGCCAGGTTGGTCAGGTAGAAGCGGCGCTCGTAGGCGGCGTCCCGGGTGCGCCGCGACTCGGCGTACCCCAAGCCGCCGAAGAAGGCGCCGCCCCACGGGTCGAACCAGCCGCCGCCGAACTCGGGCACGAACCCGGGCGTCGACGGCGAGGCGCTCGCCCCGCCCTTGGCGCCGCCGGGCCCGAACGTCCCCCAGTCCGGCGGTGTGGCCCGCGGCGAGGGGTACCCGTCGAAGCCGTACAGCCAGCCGCCGCGCTCCGAGCCGGTGTCGAACGAGCCGGGGGTCCAGTGACCGTTGCGGCCCTTGTCGTTGTGGAACAGCGGTACGTCGATGCCGTCGGCGCGCACCTTCTTGTACAGGTGGGACATGTAGGCGCGGCTGCCGGCCGAACCCACCCGCGCGTCGTACTCGTTCTCGATCTGGTAGAGCAGGACGGTGCCGGTGCCCTGGGTGAACAGGTGCCCGCGGGCGATGCCGTTCACCTGCGTCAGCCACTCGTCGACGTGCGCCAGGTACTCCGGGTCGTCCGACCGGGCCCGGCCCCCGGTCGCGGTCAGCCAGCCGGGGAAGCCGCCGCCGTCCACCTCGGCGTTGATGTAGGGGCCGGGCCGCAGGATGACGTACAGCCCGGTCTCGGCGGCCGTGCGCAGGAACAGGTCCAGGTCCCGGACGCCGGTGAAGTCGTACCGGCCCGGCGCGGGCGAGTGGTAGTTCCAGGCCACGTAGATGCTGACGGCGTTGTAGCCGTGCGCCCGCATCTTCTGGAGCACGTCCCGCCACAGGGACGGGCTGGGCAGCCGGAAGGGGTGCAGCTCGCCGGACCAGACCACCAGCCGCTTGCCGTCCACCAGCAGGGAGTAGCGGTCGTACCCGATGGTGTGCGGCTGGCCGTCCGCGCGCGGCGGGGCGGGCGCCGGACCGGTCGGCACACTGCGCGCCGCGAACGCCGAGGACGCACCGGGGCCGCCGCTGCCGCCCAGGGCGAGGCCGAGCGCGGCCGAACCGGCCAGGGCACTGAAGGTACGTCTGCTGAGCGCCAAGGTGGAGCCTCCGGGCGATCTTACGGGCGCGGATGCGGCCATTCTCCACGCGGGGGCGTCCCACAATGGACCCATGAGGATCTCGGCACGGGCGGATTACGCGGTACGGGCGGTACTGGAGTTGGCCGTACGGCAGGGTAACGGTCCGGTGAAAGCAGAGGAAATCGCGGCCGCGCAGGGGATCCCGCACAAGTTCCTGGAGGGCATCCTCGGCGATCTGCGCCGCGCCGGGATCGTGGACAGCAGGCGCGGCGGGGGCGGCGGTTACCGGCTCGCGCGCCCGGACACGGCGGTCACGGTGGCGGACGTGATCCGCGCGGTGGACGGCCCGATCGTCTCGGTGCGCGGCGAACGCCCGACGGGCCTCTCCTACACGGGCACGGCCGAACCCCTGCTCCCGCTCTGGATCGCGCTGCGCGCCAATGTCCGCCGCATCCTGGAGGGCGTCACGATCGCGGACCTGGCGGCGGGCGCCCTGCCCGAACCCGTACGGTCCCTGGCGGCGGAACCGGCGGCCTGGGAGAACCCCTGACACGGAGACGGGCCGGTGCGCGGCACCGGCCCGTCCGTGGTGGAGCGTGTGTCAGCGGCGGCGCCCGGCCAGGCGCCTACGGCTCACGTAGACGACGGCCGTGCCCGCGCCGAGCAGCAGGGCGACGAGGGAGAGGAGCCTCCCCACGTTCGCCGTACCGGTGCTGGCGAGGGGGCCGCTGCCGCCGCCCTGGGCGGTGCCGCCTCCCGGAGCGGCGGGCGTGCCGGCGGCCGGCGGTGCCGAGGCCGGGGGAGCGGACGCCGGGGGAGTGGACGACGGCGGGGCGGAGGGCGTCGGCGGCACCTTCTTCGGGATGTACACGCCGGCGTCGATGGTGTGGTCGACACCGCCCGGCTTCGCCGGCGCCGTGACCGGCGTCGATCCCTTGCACAGGCGGCCGGAGCGGGGCGGGGTCACATTGGAGTCGTGCGCCCGGTCGGCACCGGCCCGCGGCAGGGTGAACCGCAGCTTGGCGGCGGGCGGCTGTCCCGGTACGTCGGTGGTGTCCGCGGTGCACACGTCGAACTCCACGGTGTACTTCGCGCCCGGCGTCAGCTGGTAGTCGGCGCCGACCCCGCCGAAGTAGTACTCGCCGTCGGCATCGGTCTTGGTCGTGGCGACCTGCTTGCCGTCGGCGTCCAGCAGGTTGATCGTGGCGTCCGGCAGCAGCACCTGCCCGGCGTCCTGGATGCCGTTGTGGTCGCCGTCGTACCAGACCACGTTGCCGATCTGGATCGGGGCGTTCGCCGCGGCGTACGCGATGTCGCCGAGGCCGCCGGCCTTGCCGAACCCGTTCTGGTTCAGGCCGATGAACTGATAGGCGTTGGCGTTCGGGTCGTTGCCGGGGCCGGCGCCGGTGGTGATGTCGTAGTAACCGGTCCCGTCGGTGGCGACATGGGCGGTCGGGTCCATCTGCGTGGTGACGACCCACTGCTGCTGCGGGATGTAGGCGACCGATCCCAGCGAGGTCTCCTGGTGCGGGCCGGGCTGGTCCGGCGCGCCGAGGTTCGGGAAGAAGTCACCCGGGAAGTACTCGACGACACCGCCGGACTCGGCACCGTCGGCGACGGCGCTGGTGGCGTGGTTCGGGCAGTTCCCGGTGCCTTCCCACGCGTACCCGCCGCCGGGCTCGGCGCAGGCCATGGTGATGTCGCCGCCGGCCATGCCGTTCTCCGGGGTGTCGTCCCCCTGCCTCGGGTCCAGTCCGCCCCAGCTCACCACGTCCATGAACCGGTCGCGGAAGCCGAGGATCAGGGAGCCGTCGCGGGCGAAGGCCATGCTGGCCAGTTCCGGCTGCGGGTCGATCATCGTCCCGTTGACCTTGAGGCTGTCCCAGTCCTTCAGGCTGGAGTTCCACGGGTTCCAGAAGTGGGCCTGCGGGACGCCGGAGTCACCGGTGAGGACGTTCCCCCGCTCGTAGGTCAGCGGGTGGGTCAGCACGGGGGTGAACCGCTTGCCGTCGTAGGTGGAGACGACGACCTTCAGGTCGTCGCGCTTCTGTGTGCTCTCCGCGCTGCACACGCCGCCGACGTAGAGGGTGTTGTCGTGAGTGGCCACGCCGAAGGGCCGCCAGTCGCCGGACGAGGCGCAGCCCGGGTCGGGGATCGGCACCGTCGCCCTGGGCGCGGAGGCGGTCGACCCGGTCGCGTCGAAGCTCACCAGCGCGCGGGTGCGCAGGTTCACCGCGTACAGGGTCCGGCCGTCCTCGGACAGGGCGAGACCGCCGATGGACTCCTTGCCCGGCGCGTCGGTGAACCCGGCGTCCTTGATCATGCGGGCGGTGTCGTGCGGGGTGACCGTGGCGCCCGGCACCTTCGCGAACAGCTTCGGGGCGCCCCCGCCGGTGGCCGGCACGGTGTAGATCGCGTCGCCGCCGTCCGGCCCGTACGGGGTGTAGCGCCGGGCGAACTCCGCCTGGAAGAGCTGCTTGCGGTCCTTGTCGTAGGCGAGCCCGAAGGTCGTGCCCACCTGCTCCTGCGTGTCGAGCACCTCCGGGCAGGCCGTCTGGTCGGGGCAGGTGCCCCGGACGTTCGTGCCGAAGGCCACCAGCGCCCGGGTGTCCGTTCCGCCGCCGGCGTTCTGCACGGGCACGAAGTACCGCGTGTCCGGCAGGGCGTAGTCGGCCGGGTCCCAGACGCCGGTGATCACCGAGGCGTCCTTGCCGCCGGAGACGTCCACGAACGAGGTGAAGCTGTCGAAGTGGTTCTCCGCCGTCGAGGCCGGCGCCGCCCGCAGATAGCCGCTGTAGGGCGCCGGGACCGTGACGTCGACGCGGTAGCGGCCGCCGGCCAGCCTGGCCGACGGGGCGACCACGACCTTTCCGGTGGCGTCCGTGACGCCGGAGACATGATGTCCGGCGGGGTCGGTGACCTCGACCTTCATGCCCCGCTGCGGCACGTCCATGGTCGTGTTGATCACGCCGGTGCCGAAGAAGTCCCGCAGTGTCTGGACGGTCAGTGTGCCGTCGGAGGTCGAGGCGCCGGCCTGTTCGGCGCTTGTCGCGATCATTCCCGTGGCGCCGCCCGTCAGCAACAGACAGGACAGCCCCACCCGCACCAGTCTACGTAATGGCATCGCATTCCTTCGCGTCGTCTACGTCATCGCCCGACTCGGCACAACTCGACAGCAATCCCCTTGGGCACCATACAAGTTGACGAGCCGTCATATACGTGAAAAGGGGAAAGTCGGGGATGCTCCGCAAGGGCCTGTTAGCATCCCGGCGCGTGCGGACCAAGAAGAGCAAGCGAGGTCTTTCGCGGCGCGCGGCCGGCGGGCGCCGCCGCTGGCCGCGGTTACGCTGGGCGGCGGCCGGGCTCGCCCTCGCGGCCGCCGCGGCGACCGCGTTCGTCCTCGTCGACGACGGCGGTGGCCCGAGCGGCAGGCGCGCGCTGACGCCGGACGAGGCGAACCGGCTGGCGATCACGCGGTTCCGCAACTACCAGGCGGGCGGCCGCGCGGTGACGATCACCGTGCCGAGCACCGCGGGCGGGCTGGTCGTCACCGGGTCCATCGACTACCGCGGCGAGATCGGGTACGGGGTGGTGCGCGGCACCGGGCGGGACGCGTCCGGCGACGGGCTGATCCAGTGGACGGCCACCACCGTGCTGGTCCACCCCATGGCCGATGCCCCGGCCACCGCGCCGTCCACGCCGCCCGCGTCCGGCTGGTACCGCCGCCCGCTCCAGAAGTCCGGCAGCTCCCTGGACAGTTCGCTGGCCATCGCGCTCGGTCTCGGCAGTGACCGGCCGGACAACGCCGAACTGCTGCCGCAGAACGGTGCCGCCCGGCTCGGCCACGACACCGTGAACGGTCATCCGGTGGACGTGATGACCGGTCCGGACGCCCGCGCCCGGGCCGGTACGGCGGACACCGTGCGCTACTGGATCGGCTCGGACGGCACGATGTACCGGGTGCGGGCCGGCGTCGCGTCCGAATCCCGGCCCCTCGTCATCGACTTCGGCACCCGGAAGTACGTCCCCGTGCGGCCCGCGCCCGGCATCACCCCGGCGCGCTAGGGTCTCTCGTCCGGATCAGGCCGGGCCCCCGGCCGCGCTCACGAGCCCTTCACCCGGGCCCCCGCCGCGAGCAGCGACGGCGGCGGCAGCGGGATGTCCGCGAGGTCCGGCAGTGCCGGGACGGCCGGGACCGTGGTGGCCCCGGTGGTGGTGGCGCCGGGGAACTGCGGCTGCGGGCCGGGCGCGGCCACGTCGGTGAACGGGATGCCCCGGGGTGCCGTCGGCCTCGACCAGGTGCCGGACGGCGTGGGCGAGCCGGCGGCCAGCGGGCAGGCCGCGGTCGCCGCGAGCCGGGCGGGCACGGTCGAGCGCAGCGTGTTGCCGCTCAGGCAGTTTCCCTTGCCGCGGGTGGCGGAGGGGAACGTCCAGCCGACGTCGACGCCGTTGCCGGTGAAGGTGTTGTCCGCGATCCGGTTGCCGTCGGCGGGCAGATCGGCGGTCGCGGTGATCACCAACCCGGCGTCGGCGTTGCCGGTGATCCGGTTGCGCTGGAACCGGTTGCCGCTGCCGCCGTCCACCCCGACGCCGATGCCCCAGCCGCCGTCGGCCTGTTCGGGGGTCCGCGGCTGCTGGTTGTCCGCGATCAGATTGCCGGCGACGACCGCGCCGCGCTGCGGCAGCAGCTTCTCCTGGTGGTCGGAGTCGGTGGTCAGACCGACGCGGTTGCCGACGAGCCGGTTGCCCACCACGTACATGTCGCCACTGGCGTTGGTGCCCTCGTAGCCGACCGCGTTGAGTTCGGCGATGTTGTCCCGCACCACGACGCGGCACGGTCTGCACTGCCCGACGTAGATCCCCGAGTCGGCCCCGCCCGAGGTGTAGGAGTGCTCGATGACGCCGTTCTGCGCGGAGAACGCGTAGATGCCGTACAGCCCGTTGCGGGTCGCGGTGACGTACGAGACCAGGAACGACTTCAGGAAGGAGACGGGCTCGTCGCCGGTGTCGTAGCCGCCGCTGTGCCCCGGCAGCCCGGCGACGGCCGCCGCCGACCCGGTCACCAGCACCCCGTTCTGCGTGTTGTTCCGCACGGTCAGGTTCTCCACGGCCACCCCGGGCGCCGCGACGACGACACCGTTGGGCTGCCGCAACCGCCCGTCGACGACGACCTTCTCCCGGGACTCGCCGCGCAGGGTGACGCGCGGCGTCCTGATCTTCACCGACTCGTGGTACACGCCCGGCGCGACCAGCACCAGGTCGCCGGGCCGGGCCAGGGACACCGCGTCCGAGATCGTCGGGGCGTCGGCGGGCACGTGGATCGTCACCCGCGCGCCGTCCGGCCGCCGGCCCTTGCCGGCACCGTCGTCCCCGCCGCTGCCGCAGCCGGCCACGAACGTCAGGGTGCCGAGTACCGCCGCCATCACGCGTAGAGCTAATCGAGGCATGATCCCAGAATGGCACGGCAGGCGAATTCCACGCGGAAATCCGGAAGTTGAGCGTCATGCGCGATTCGGGTATGGCACTCTGCACCCCATGCGCCGAGCCGATCACCACCCGTCACGCCGCGCGTTCCTCGATGTCGGCGGCGCCCTGGCGGCCGCCGGACTGACCGCCGGGTGCAGCGCGGACGCCGCCGGCCCGGCCCGGCCCGGCCCGGCCGCGGCGGCCACCGCGGCACCGGTGCCGGCGACGGGCCGGCACCAGGCGGGCGTCACGCTTCCCCAGCCCGCCCAGCACCATCTGCTGGCCGTGGTGGCCGACCTCGGCGAAACCGTGGCCCCCGGCCCGCTGCTGGCCGAACTCGGCGCGGCCATCACCGCGTTGACCTCCGGGAAGGACCCGCGTCTGCTCGGCCTGCCGCCGGGCGACCTCACCGTGACCGTCGGCGTGGGCCCGCGGCTGGTGCGCGCGGCCGGCGCCTCGCTGCCCGGCGCGGCCGACCTCCCGCGGTTCTCCCGCGAGCGGATCGCCCCCCACGCGCGCGGCGGGGACCTGCTGCTCCAGATCTGCGCGAGCGACGCGCCGGTCGTACCGGTCGCCGCCGCCGCGCTGCTAGCGCAGGCCGGTGACCGCGTCCGCGAACGCTGGCGGCAGGCGGGCCGCCGCGGCGCGGACGTGCCGGTCGGCGAGGGTCTGTCCGCGCCCCGGAACCTGCTCGGTTTCATCGACGGCATCGTGGGCCCGCACACGGCCGCCGAACAGCGGCGCGACCTGTGGCTGGCCGGGCCCCCCTCGGTCGCCGGCGGCACCCTCGCCGTGGTGCGCCGCATGGAACTGGACCTGGCGCGGTTCGCCGCCCTGCCCGTGGACCGGCAGGAGGCGGTCTTCGGACGGCGCCGGGCCAGCGGTGTGCCCCTCTCCGGCGGCACCGCCGCCGCCGGCCCGGAACTCGGCGCCAAGACGCCCGACGGGCGCTATCTCGTCCCCGCGGACGCCCATGTGCGCAGGGCGCACGCCACCGTGGTCGGGGTCGGCCTCATGCTGCGCCGCTCCTACGGCATCGACGATCCCGCTCCCGGGCTGCTCTTCATCAGCTTCCAGAACGACCTGCGGACCTTCACCGCCACCCTCACCCACATGGACGTCTCCGACGCGCTGCTGCCCTTCACCACGACGACCGCCACCGCGACGTTCCTCGTGCTCCCCGGCTTCGACCGCGGGCGCCCGCTCGGGTCCGGGCTGTTCGGCTGATCGCTGTCGGCCGATCGTCCCGGCGGCTCGCAAGCGAGTTGTCCGATTCGGCGCTTGTTTGGTGGGATCTGGCCCTTGGAAGGTGGAGGTGAGCGCATAAATCGGTAGACGGGGGAATGGTTCCATGCTCGAAGACCTCTTCGACACCGAGAACCTGCCGGTGCGGGACCGGGTGGAGGCGTGGCGGGAGATCACGGCGAGCGCGTTGGTCCCGAACGATGTCCGGGTCGAGGTGGCGGCCGGGTTCCGGGCGTCGCTGCGGGCCGCGAACCTCGGCGGTGCGCAGGTGGCGGCCATGACCTACGCGTCGCACCGGACCCGGCGGACCCCCCGTCTGATCCGGCGCTGCGACCCCGAGATGTACGCGGTGGGGCTGGTCCTGCGCGGCGTGCAGGGCATCTTCCAGGACCAGTGCCACGCGTCCCTCGACGGCGGCGAGCTGGTCGTGTACTCCACCTCGCGCCCCTTCGAGGCGATGGTGCACGTGCGCGACGGCACCGCGGCCTCCGTCGTGGTGCAGGTCCCCCGGGCCCTGGTGCCGCTGCCGCCGAACCGGGTGGACCGGCTGCTGGCCGCGCCCCTGCCGGGCCACGAGGGGGTGGGGCGGCTGCTCGCCGGCTTCCTCACCCAGCTGTCCACGGACACCGGGCCCTGCCGCCCCGCCGACGCCCACCGGCTCGGCGGGGTCCTCGTGGACCTGCTCACCGCGTGGCTGGCGCATCACGCCGACGCCGTGGACCGGACGCCGGCCGAGACCCGCCGGGGCGTCCAGCTGCTGGAGGTCCAGGACTTCATCCGCCGGCACCTGGGCGACGCCGGGCTGACCCCGGCCGCCGTCGCCGCCGCCCACCACATCTCCCTGCGGTCCCTGCACCGGCTCTTCCGCGAGCACGCCGGCGGTGAGACGGTCGCCGCGTACATCCGCGGCCGGCGGCTGGCCGCCGCGCGCCGCGATCTGGCCGACCCCCGCCTGGCCTCCCGGCCGGTACACGCCACGGCGGCCCGGTGGGGCTTTTCCCGGGCCGCCGACTTCACCCGCGCCTTCCGCACCGCGTACGGCACGACGCCGAGCGAGTACCGCGCGTCGGCTCAGTAGGCGATCCAGCCCTTGGACGAGGCCGTGCGGTTGAACTGGAGGTAGAAGCCGGAGTTGTGCAGGACGTTCTTGGCGACGACCGTCCAGACACCCGCCTTGGCCGCCGTCCAGCCGTTGCACTTGCCGGTCTTCTTGAAGCAGACCTTGACGCTGAGGCCGACGTCGGACTTCACGTTGATGTCGTTGCAGTTGGGTGTGGTGTAGGCCCACACGCCGGTGGCGGGCCAGTGGGCGTTGGCGCTGCCGCCGCCCGCCGTGCTGGTGTAGTACCGGGCGGTGTCGTAACAGGACGGCTTGGCCGCCGGACCGGCCTTCGGCGCGGCGCCGGCCGAGCCGGCCGCGAGCACCGTGCCGCCCGCGACGAGCACGGCGGCGAGCGCGACGGGTGCGATACGAGTACGGGTGCGCATGGAGCTTCCCCCTTGGCTGAGCGGTTCGGTCAGCAGAAATGCTGACGTCGAACGCCCCGCGGCGCGTTAGCACCGCGCGCCGGTGCCTTGGCACCGCGTGCCCGCCGCGAGGGAGGACGGCGCGGTCCGGGACCGCCGTACCCATGTTTTTCGGCAGTCCTTTCGATCCCGCACCAAACCTTCACGATCATGCCTAGGAATGTGACGCGCGTGGACCTTAGTCTTCCGCGCGTCATGGACTACTGCCTCCCGTGCCGACGGCACCTCAACGGCGCCCTGGTCTGCCCCGGGTGCGGCACTGCGGCCGAACGGCCGGCGGGCCCGGCGCGGGAGGAGCCGGACCGGGAGGAGACGGTCCGGGAGGAGCCGGCGCAGACGGAGCAGGCGCGCGGGGAGCCGCCGGGGGAGCCCGTACGGTCCCGCTCGGAGCGGCGCGGTCGCAGGACCGCCGCCCACCGCAGGCGTCGTCGCCGTACCCTCCTGATCGCCGCGGGCCTCCTGCTGGCGGCGGGCGGACTCGGGGTCGCCGAACTCGGCGCGGACGCACCCCTGGCGCCGTTCACCGGGGGCGGCGCGGACACGTCCGCCACGGACGCCACGGACGCCTCGGCCGGCGGCGGCGCGAGCGGCCCCGCGTCACCGGGCGGCGGCACGGCCGTGTCGTCC
>NZ_VOGW01000164.1 GCF_007896895.1 Streptomyces misionensis
CGCACACCTGCACACGCTTCCTGTGGTGGTGCGGCTGAGCCGGTCCGCCGCTGCGCGCCTCTTCCATGCCATCGGCCATCCGGGGCATCGGTGACACCGTAGGGCCTTCCGGGCGGTTGAGCCGGGCAGGAACACCGGTCGAGCAGAGGTCGAGTGGAGGAGAGCGGGATGACGCGGGACATCACCGTGCGCGGCACGGTCGCCGAGGGCTACGAGGCGGTGCGCGAGGAGTTCACCGCCTTAGTCGCGGGCGAACGCGAGGACTACGAGGGCCAGTTGTGTGCGTACGTGCACGGGCGGCAGGTCGTGGACCTGTGGGCGGGTGATGGCGCGGCGGGCGACGCGCTGTACGGGGTGTACTCCGCCGGCAAGGGCGCCGCGCATCTCGTCGCGGCGCTGCTGGCGCAGGACGGGACGCTGGAGCTGGACCGCAAAGTCACCTACTACTGGCCGGAGTTCGGGGCCGAGGGCAAGTGCGGGCTGACGCTGCGGGACCTGCTGGCGCACCGGGCCGGGCTGGTCGGCACCGACGCCGGATTCACCCGCGCCGAGCTGGCCGACGACCGTGTGATCGCCGAACACCTGGCCGACCAGCGGCCGTTCTGGCGTCCGGGCGCCGCCTTCGGCTACCACGCCCTGGTCATCGGCGCGTTGACGGGGGAGGTGGTGCGCAGGGCCACCGGCCGCACCGTCCAGGAGCTCTACGAGGACCGGATTCGCGCCCCCTACGCCCTCGACCTCCACCTGGGCCTGCCCGCCGTCGAGGAGTCCCGCTTCCGCCCGGTCCAGCCGCTGCTGCCCACCCCCGAACAGCGGGCGGCCCTCGACGCGCTGCGCAGCGGCCCGCACACCCTCTCCGCGATCGCCTTCAACCGGCACGCGGACGAACCGACCGAACTGGAGCGGCTGCACGACGACCCGCTGATCCGCGCCAAGGGCCCCGCCTCGGTGGGCGCGGTCGGCTCGGCGCGGGGGCTGGCGCGGATGTACGCGGCGATGATCGGCGAGGTGGACGGCAAGGCGCCGCTGCTGAAGCCGGACACGGTCGCGGAGTTCGGCCGGATCCACTCGGTCGGCTACGACCTGGTGACCCGGACCCACAAGACCTTCGGGCTCGGCTTCCAGGCCACCGCCGACCTCTGGTACTCCTTCCTGGGCGCCGGCGCCCTCGGGCACAGCGGCGCGTGCGGCGCCCAGGCCTTCGCCGACCCCCGCAGCGGTCTCGCCTACGGCTACACCCGGCGCCGCTTCGTCTTCCCCTACGGGGCCGCCCCGGAGAACGCCCGGCTGGCGCGGGCGGTGCACAGAGCGGCGCTGGCCGTGGGCTGACCCGTGGCTCAGGCCAGCGTGACGGTGATGTTCCCGCGCGTCGCCTTCGAGTACGGGCACACCTGGTGGGCCTTCTCCACCAGGGCCCGGGCGGTGGCCGCGTCGGCGTTCGGGAGGTGCGCGGAGATCTCCACGATGATCCCGAAGCCGTCCTCGTTCCTGCCGATCCCGACCTTCGCGGTCACGGTCGAACCGGAGACGTCGGCGCCCTCCTGCCGGGCGACGACGGCCAGCGCGCCCTGGAAGCAGGCGCTGTACCCGGCGGCGAACAGCTGTTCCGGGTTGGTCCCGGCGCCGCTGCCGCCCATCTCCACGGGCGGGTTGACGACGACGTCGAGCCTGCCGTCGTCGGTGGCGACCCGGCCGTCCCGGCCGTTCTCGGCGGTGGCGACGGCCGTGTACAGCACATCGGACTGGGTGATGGGCATGCGGTGTCCTCCTGCTCGGTCCGCCGCCGACTCGCGCCCACGATCGGCGGCGGATTTCGGAAAGAAGTTACCGCAAGACGGAAGCCCTGGGGAGATCAGACCTTGACGATCATCTTCCCGGTGTTGTCCCCGCGCAGCAGCCCGAGGAACGCCTCCAGGGTGTTCTCGATGCCCTCGACCACGGTCTCCCGGTACTTCAGCCGCCCCGACGCCACCCAGGGGCCGACCTCTTCCACGAACTGCGGCTGGAGGTCCCGGTGGTCGTTGACGAGGAAGCCCTCGATCCGGCCGCGCGTCTGGATCAGCCGGGCGAGGTTGCGCGGGCCTGGCGCGGGCTCGGTGTTGTTGTAGACCGAGATCATGCCGCAGACCGCGATCCGGCCGCCCTCGCGCAGCGATCCGATCGCCGCCTCCAGGTGGTCGCCGCCGACGTTGTCGAAGTACACGTCGATGCCGTCCGGCGCCGCCTCGCGCAGCTGCTCGGAGACCGGCCCGTTCTTGTAGTTGAAGGCGGCGTCGAAGCCGTACTCCTCCACCAGCAGCCGCACCTTCTCGTCCGAGCCGGCCGAGCCGATCACCCGCGCGGCGCCCTTGAGCTTGGCGATCTGCCCGACCTGGCTGCCCACCGCGCCCGCCGCGCCGGAGACGAAGACGATGTCGCCCTCCTTGAAGGCGGCGGTGCGCAGCAGGCCCGCGTAGGCGGTCAGACCGGTCATGCCGAGCACGCCCAGGTACGACGACAGGGGTGCGGCCTCGGGATCGACCTTGACGGCGTGCTCCGCGCCGACGGCGGCGTACTCGCGCCAGCCGAGGGGGTGCAGCACGTGGTCGCCGACGGAGATGCCCTCGGCGCGGGACTCGATCACCTCGCCGACCGCGCCGCCCTGCATCGCCTTGCCCAGCTCGAACGGGGCGACGTACGACTTCTGGGCGCTCATCCGGCCGCGCATGTACGGGTCCACGGAGAGGTAGGTGTTCCGTACCAGCACCTGGCCCTCGCGCGGGGCCGGGAGCGGGGACTCGACGAGCGCGAAGTCCTCCGTCTTCGGCCAGCCGACGGGCCGGCTGAGCAGGTGCCATTCGCGGTTGACGGTCGTCGCGGTCATCGCTGGAAGCCTTTCGTTTACTTCAGTACCTGAAACAAAGGTGCAGCTGAATATTTCATGTTGTCAAGTAAACGGGTACGCTGGTGGGCATGGCCACACCGCATCACACCCGTCCGGACCAGCTGACCACGGACGTCGTGGAACTCATCGCCGAGGTCGTCGCGCGCTACCACGCCGACTACGAGGAGGCCGCCTCGGCCCACGCGCTCACCGGTGCCCAGGCCAAACTGCTCAGCCTGCTCGCACTCGGGCCGACGCCCATGCGCAAGCTCGCGCAGAAGATGAAGTGCGAGCCGTCGAACGTGACCGGGATCGTGGACCGCCTGGAGGCCCGCCGGCTGGCCGAGCGCCGCGCCGACCCGGCCGACCGGCGGGTGAAGGTGGCCGCCGCGACGGAGGAGGGGCTGCGGGTGGCCCGGGACCTGCGCGAGGGGCTGCGGTTCGCGCGCGAGCCGCTGGCCGGCCTTTCGGAGGAGGAGCGGCGCACCCTGCGGGACCTGCTCCGTCGCATGCTCGACGGGTGAACCTGCCGGTGGCGAGCTGTGGGTAGGGTTTCGCCATGCGTGATCTCGGGGTGGGTTTCCGTCATCTTCTCGACGGCCAGCGGTGGGTGGCCCGGCATGGCCGGCAGTACGGCTTCGCGCTGCTGCCGGGCCTGATCGCACTGCTCCTCTACGCGGTCGCGCTGGTCGCCCTCGCGGTGTGGGGCGGGGACGCGGTGAGCTGGGCGACCCCGTTCGCGGACCACTGGCCGAGCCCCTGGCAGTCGCTGTTCCGCGGCTTCCTCACGGCCGTCCTGTTCGCCCTGGGCCTGCTGCTCGCCGTGCTCACCTTCACCGCGGTGACCCTGCTGATAGGCCAGCCGTTCTACGAGAACCTCTCCGAGCGGGTCGACGCCGACGTCTCGCCCGACGGCACGGCCCCCCGGTCGGACCTCCCCCTCGCCCGCGAGCTGTGGACATCGGCCCGCGACAGCGTCCGCATCCTGGTCCGGGCGCTGGTCTGGGGCGTCCTGCTCTTCGTCCTGGGGCTGCTGCCGTTCGTCGGCCAGACCGTCGTCCCCGTCCTCGGCTTCTTCGTCACCGGCTTCTTCCTCACCGAGGAGCTGACCGCGGTCGCCCTCCAGCGCCGGGGCGTCGAACTCCGCGCCCGCCTCGCCCTGTTGCGCTCCCGCCGGATGCTGGCGTGGGGCTACGGGACGCCGCTGGGGCTGGCCTTCCTGGTGCCGTTCGTGGCGGTGTTCCTGATGCCCGGGGCGGTGGCCGGGGCCACCCTCCTCGCCCGGGAACTGCTGGGGGAGGACCGCGAGGAGGAGCCCGAGGCCGTCGAGGGACCCGTCTCCTGACGGCCCGTCCGGTTCAGTCCGGGGCGGTCCGGAACCTGCGCCGGTACTCGGTCGGGGTGGTGTCCAGCCTGCGCCGGAAGGCACGCACCAGGGTGTCGAGGGTGCCGAACCCGCAGGCGGCGGCGATCCGTTCGAGCGTGGCGTCGGTGGACTCCAGCTGGTTGCGGGCGTGTTCGACGCGCACCGACTCGATGTAGGCGTGCGGGGTCGTGCCGAGCTCGTTCTTGAAGATCCTGGTGAGCTGCCGGTCGCTGATGTGGGCGTGCTCGGCGAGCTGGGCGACGGTCAGCGGCTCGGCGATGTGGCGCAGCACGTAGTGGCGCAGGTCCTCGATGCGCCGGGTCGTGGAGACCTGTTCCAGGGGAACGCTGAACTGGCTCTGCCCGCTGGGCCGTTTCAGGTACATCACCAGTTGCCGGGCGACCCGCAGCGCGACGGACTCGCCGAGGTCGTCGGCGATCAGCGCGAGGGAGAGATCGAGACAGGCGCTGATGCCCGCGCCGGTCCACACGTTCCCCTGCCGGATGAAGATCGGGTCGGCGTCGACCGCCACCGCCGGGTGGTCGGCGGCCAGTCGCTGCGCGGTCGACCAGTGCGTGGTGGCGCGCTTGCCGTCGAGCAGTCCGGCCGCCGCGAGGATGTGCGCGCCGACGCAGACGGAGGCCACCCTGCGGGTGCGGTCGGCGAGTTCCCGCACCCGCCGCACCAGCGCCGGGTCCACAAGCGGGTGCACGCGGTGGTCGCCGTCCACCTCCACCGCCCCCGGCACGATCACCGTGTCGATGCTCCGCGCCGCCAGCTCGTCGAAGGTGACGTCGGGCAGCACCCGCACCCCGGCGGCCGTGACCACGGGGTCCATGGTCTCGGCGGCGAGCACCACGTCGTACCCGGCGGCCTCCTCCGTCTCGCGCCGTGCGAGGTGGAAGACCTCCGGCGGCCCGGTGACGTCGAGCAGATCGACCTGGTCGAACAGGACGATCACGATCAGCTGGTCAACGGTGTGCACAAGTCCCTCCGGACGGCCGGGACGGCCTCGGTCTCCGCGATGTCGGTTTCTGCATGCTAGACGTCATTGCAGACGCGACGGGACGGGCCATAGCGTCATAGCGCAAGCCGCCGCACGGCGCGCTGCCTCGCCAACTCCCGATTTCTCAGGCGGTATTCCCATGCCCAGAACGACGCTGCGTCAGCTCAACGGCTTCGACGAGACCCCCGCGAAGCTGGCCGATTCCACCCTGGTCCTGATCGACTACCAGAACACCTACACCACCGGTGTGATGGAGCTGGACGGCTGGCAGCCGGCCCTCGACGCCGCCGCCCGGCTGCTGGACCGCGCCCGCCGGGAGGGCGCCAAGGTCATCCACGTCGTCAACGACGGCGGCGAGGGCACGCCGTACGACATCCGCGCCGAGATCGGGCGGATCCACCCGAGCGTGGCCGCGGCCGACGGCGAGCCCGTCGTCGTCAAACAGGCCCCCGACGCCTTCCACGGCACCGAGCTGGGCCGGCTGGTGGACGAGGCGGGGCGCGGCGATCTGGTCATCGCCGGCTTCATGACCCACATGTGCGTGGCGTTCACCGCCCAGGGCGCCTTCCTGCGCGGCAACCGGCCCACCGTGGTGGCCGACGCCTGCGCCACCCGCGCGCTGCCGGTCAACGGAACGGAACTGGACGCCCAGGGCGTGCACCTCAGCGCCCTCGCCACCATCGCCGACCTGTACGGCGTCGTCGTCCCGGCACAGGAGGACCTCGGCTGATGACATCGACACGCTGCATCGTCGCGCTGGCCACCGCCGCCCTCCTCACCGCCACGGTCGCCGCGTGCGGCTCCGGCTCGCAGGACGCCTCCCCCGGGAAGCGGGCCGCGGCGCCGGCCGCGCGGACGAACGTCGCCGAGGACACCACGACGCTGCGGAAGCTCAACGGCTTCGACGAGACCCCGGCCACGCTCTCCGACGCCACGCTCATCCTGGTCGACTACCAGAACACCTACACCGACGGTGTCATGGAACTCGACGGCTGGAAGCCGGCCGTGGCCAACGCCAAGGCCCTACTGAACCGGGCCCGCGCGGCGGGCACGCCGGTCATCCACATCGTCGACAAGGGCTACGACCTCTCGTCGAAGGCGGGACAGATCATCCCGGACCTCAGGCCCGCGAAGGGCGAGCCGGTCGTCCGCAAGAGCGTTCCGGACGGCTTCCACGGCACCGATCTCGCGCGGAAGGTCGAGCAGGCGGGGCGCAAGAACGTCATCGTCGCCGGCTTCATGACCAACATGTGCGTCCTGTTCACCACGCAGGGCGCGTTCCTGGCCGGCTACCACCCCACCGTCGTGGCCGACGCCTCGGCCACCCGGCCGCTGCCGCTGAAGGGCGACCCCGAGGGGATTCCCGCGCGGCAGGTGCACGACGCCGCCCTCGCGACGGTCCAGGACCTCTACGGGGTCGTGGTGCCGTCGCAGAAGTCCCTGACCTGAGCCCGCGCGGCGTTCGCCGCCGGTGCCCTCGGGCACCCATGGACCGGCCGGCCCGCCGGTGACCGGACACGCCGGCAGGCCGGCCTCACCCCCACGAAC
>NZ_VOGW01000165.1:0-9120 GCF_007896895.1 Streptomyces misionensis
CCCCACGCCTTTCCCCCCACCCCACGAAGAACCGATCACTGATCACGGAAAGACGGGGCATGACCACTCGCAGAGGATTTCTGGGGACCGTTTCCGCCGTAGGGGCTGCCACCCTCCTGATGGAGACCCAGGCGGCCACCGAGGCCTCGGCCGCGACCACCGCGACCGACGAGAAGGCCGCGCGCGACGCGATACGCAGCGTCAACTCGGGGATGCGTGCCAACTACGCGTCCCTGAAGGCAGAACTGATCAAGCATCTCAGCCCGGTCGTCGTCGTGCAGAACAACGCCGTCGGCGGGCGCTTCACCCTGATCGACAAGGGGGTGCAGGTCGAGACGGTGGACCCGGTGCCCGAGTACTTCGAACTGGCCAAGTCCATCGCGCACGTCCCGCTCGGCGTCTACTCGGTGATCGCCGCCTACCTCGGCGGCAAGGTGCCGAACATCCCCAACGCCGAGCGCATCGACCCGCACGACCTGGCCATGGTCGCCTTCAAGGCGGCGGGGGACACCGGCTGGATCACCCCGCTGACCGGCTTCCGGGCCACCCTCAACGCGGCCCGCACCAAGCTGCCCACGGCGAACCTCCCCGCCGACCTGGAGACCTCCAGCGACACCATCCTCACCGAAGCCATCCGGTTCATCGACTCCGCCCTCGGCGCCAAGTCCTTCGACATGGTGGCCTTCAACCGGTTCGCCGCCACCGTGTACCCGTCCGTCCGGGTCAACATGACGTTCGCCTCCACCGCCCAGATCACCGGCATCGAGGCGCTGATGAAGCGGTGGCGGGCGCTGATCGGCGAAGCGGCGTGGAGCGACCTGTACGTCATGGTGCTGTCGATCTGGACGACCGCCGAACTGAACCAGGCCTCCATCATCATCCGCCGCACCATGAACCAGGCGAAGGTGGGCACCCACCTCATCGACCTGCCGACCGCGGAGACCCCCGCGGACCCGATCGGCGTGGCCCTGGACAACCTGGCCCGCATCGTCCAGGACAACGTGGCGGCCGAGATGGTCTTCAACTCCGCCCTGGACGTCGCCGACGCCCTCAAGGGCAAGGAGGACCTGCTCTCGAAGGAGATCCTCAAGCAGCTCGACGGCACGGCGCCCGCCGCCAGAACCGCCGCCTTCGGCGCGGCGGCGGCCGGCACCTGCCCGGTCACCGGACGGACCGCCGCCGTCTGACCGACCCGGTGTCCCCCGGCCCGCGGCGGCCGGGGGCCACCCCAGGGGTTTTCGGGGGACCGGCGGCGCGGTTCCCGCCCCCTTCGCGGGTTCAGCGCACCGAGAAGCCGTACACCGTCTCCGAGCGGTACACCTCGCCCGGCCGCAGCACCGTGGAGGGGAAGGCGGGCTGGTGCGGGGAGTCGGGGAAGTGCTGGGTCTCCAGGGCGATCCCCGCACCCGGGGTGAACGGGTCCGGCAGGTGGTCGCCCGTGTACAGCTGGAGGCCCGGCTCGGTCGTCGACACGGTGAGCGTGCGGCCGGAGCCCGGGTCGTGCAGCTCGGCGACCTCCTGCGCCGCGTCCGTGACCCCCTTGTCCAGCACGAAGTTGTGGTCGTACCCCGAGCCGACCTTCCGCGCCGTACGGAAGTCGAGGCGCGAGTCCGCCACGTCCCGCAGCTCGCCGGTCGGGATCAGTCCCTCGCCCACCGGGGTGAACCGCGAGGCGGCGAGCCGGAGTTCGTGCCCGCCCGCCGAACCGGAGTCGGCACCGGCCAGGTTGAAGTAGCTGTGGTTGGTGAGGCTGAGCACCGTCGGCGCGTCCGTCGTCGCCTCGTACGCGATCCGCAGCGCGCCCGACGCGGACAGGGAGTACGTCACCGCGACCTCGACCGTGCCCGGGAAGCCCTCCTCGCCGTGCGGGCTCACCCGGCTCAGCCGCACCCCGTGCTCGACCGGCGCCGCCGTCCACACCCGCTTGTCGAAGCCCCGCGCCCCGCCGTGCAGCAGGTTCGGTCCCTCGTTCGGCTCCAGTGCGTAGACCCGGTCGTCCAGCGGGAACCGGGCGCCCGCCAGCCGGTTGGCGTAACGGCCGATCAGCGCGCCCAGGTACGGGTCCGGATGCGCGAGATAGCCGTCCAGGGCGGCGAACCCCAGCACCACCTCCGCCGGCCGGCCCTCCCGGTCCGGCACCCGCACCGACCGCACGACCCCGCCGTACGTCAGGACCTCCACCCGTGTCCCGCCCCGCTCCAGCGTCCAGCGATGGACCTCGGTGCCGTCGGGAAGTGTGCCGAAGAGTTCACTCATGTGGAAAACCCTAGGTCACCGCGAATCTAAGGCGCCGGATCCGGTGCGGTGACGGTCCGGTAGGCGATCGCCGCGAGCCGCGCCTGGCCGTCCCTGCTGGGGTGGAACCAGTCCCAGTGGCTCAGCTGGTCGGTGTCGAACCGGTAGTCGTACACCGCGTTCCCGTCGAAACGGCAGCGCCGGTCCTGGGCGCAGACCTCCTTGAGCACCTTGTTGTACGCCACCACCCGCTCCTGCACCAGGTCCCGCCGGCGCGCCGCCGACTCGCCCAGGTCGTCCGCGTCACCCAGCATCGAGGGGCAGATGCCGAGCTTCCAGACCTCCTTGCCCAGCGGGTTGTCCCGGCCCTGCTCCCACAGCCGCTTCAGGTTCGGCACGCTCGCCACGTACACCTGCGTGGTCGGCCGGTCCGCGCGCAGCGCCCGCAGCGCCTCCTCGAAGTCCGCGCGGAACCCGGCCACCGGCGTCATCGCCCGGGGCGAGGAGCGGCAGGCGTCGTTCGCGCCCACCATCACCGTCACCAGATCCGGGTCCTGGGCCGCCGCCTGGCGCATCTGCCGCGTCAGATCGGCCATCCGGGCGCCGGTCATCGCGTAGTTCCAGCTGTGCGTCGCCGCTCCGGTCGCGCCGAGCAGCCGCACCGCGAGCGAGTCCACCTTGGCGTCGCTGCCCGTCGCCCACGACACCTCCGGGCAGTCCGACAGCACCGTGCACGCGTCGAAGCCCCGGGTGATGGAGTCGCCCACCGCGGCGATCGAGGCCGGGCTGCGGTTCCACACCGGGGCCTGCGCGGCCCGCGCCTTGGTGCCCTCGGCCGCGGGCGAACCCCCGGCGTCACATCCGGCGAGGCCCAGCACGGCGGCCGCCGCGACGGCCAGGGCGGCCCGCGCACGGTGGCTTCGCTTCCGCATTCCCGCAGTTCTCCTCGCTCGGTGTCGGGTGTCCTCCCCCATCACAACGTGCGAGGGTTCCCGGCGCCCGGCCCGCTGGAACGAACGGACCCCGTACAAGCGTCCCCCCGGGTGAATGGCGGAGGATTCCTGGCGCCGGGACCGACGGTACGTCACACTCCTTGCGCCGCCGCAAGGTAGCCTCGCCATCAGTGCGGCCGTCGCGCCACGGCCGCCGGCCAGCCAGCAAGATGTCCCGCTCTGCCCGGAGGTTCCGGTGACGACACGTGGAGTTCTGTACGTGCACTCCGCGCCGCGCGCGCTGTGCCCGCACGTCGAGTGGGCCGTCGCGGGGGTGCTCGGCACGCGCGTCAACCTGGACTGGATCCGGCAGCCCGCGGCCCCCGGCACCTGGCGCTCCGAGTTCTCCTGGCAGGGCCAGGCCGGCACCGCCTCCAAGCTCGCCTCCGCGCTGCGCGGCTGGCACCTGCTGCGCTTCGAGGTCACCGCCGAACCTTGCCCGACCGCCGAGGGCGAGCGCTACAGCTGCACCCCCGACCTGGGCATCTTCCACGCCGTCACCGGCATCCACGGCGACATCCTCATCCCCGAGGACCGGCTGCGCGCCGCCCTCACCCGCGCCCAGCGCGGCGAGACCGACCTGGCGGCCGAGCTGGCCAAGCTCCTGGGCAAGCCCTGGGACGACGAACTGGAACCCTTCAGGTACGCGGGCGAGGGCGCCCCGGTGCGCTGGCTGCACCAGGTGGTGTGAGACGGCGCGCGACCCGGACGTACGAGAAGGGCCCCCACCGGACGGTGGGGGCCCTTCTCATGCGTCTCAGAGGGTGCGGAACGCCAGGGCGACGTTGTGCCCGCCGAACCCGAACGAGTCGTTCAGCGCGGCGATGCGGCCCTCGGGCAGCCGGCGCGCCTCGCCCACGACGATGTCCGCGTTCACCTCGGGGTCGAGGTCCGCGACATTGATCGTCGGCGGCGCCGTGCGGTTCACCAGCGCCAGGATCGACGCCACGGTCTCGATACCGCCGGCACCGCCGAGCAGGTGACCGGTCATCGACTTGGTCGCGGAGATCGCCATGTGCTCGACGTCGTCGCCGAACACCTTCCACAGCGCCTTGATCTCGGCGACGTCACCCTGCGGGGTGGACGTGGCGTGCGCGTTGACGTGCACGATCTCGGCCGGCTTCAGATCCGTGTTGTCCAGCAGGTTCTGCAGCGCGTGCGCGATGCCGTTGCCGGACGGCTCCGGCTGCGTGATGTGGTGGCTGTCGGCGGAGATGCCCTGGCCGACGGCCTCCACGTAGATCCGGGCGCCGCGGGCCTTCGCGTGCTCCTCGGACTCAAGGATGATCACACCGGCGCCCTCGCCGAGCACGAAGCCGTCGCGACCGGAGTCGAACGGCCGGGACGCGCCCGCGGGGTCGTCGTTGTTCTTGGACATCGCCATCATGTTGCCGAACGCGGCGATGGGCAGCGCGTGGATCGCGGCCTCGGTGCCACCGGCCACGACCACGTCCGCACGCCCGGTGCGGATCATCTCGATCGCGTACCCGATGGCCTCGGCGCCCGAGGCGCAGGCCGACACCGGGGTGTGCACACCGGCGCGGGCGCCCAGCTCGATGCCGACGTTGGCCGCCGGGGAGTTGGGCATCAGCATCGGCACGGTGTGCGGGGAGACGCGGCGCACACCCTTCTCGCGCAGCACGTCGTACTGGTCCAGAAGCGTGGTCACACCGCCGATCCCGGAGGCGATCACCGTGCCGAGACGGTCGGGGTTCACGGACGCGTCCTCGCCGGCCCGGGCGGTGAAGCCGGCGTCCTGCCAGGCCTCGCGGGCGGCGATCAGCGCGAACTGCGCCGAACGGTCCAGCTTTCGGGCCTGCGGCCGGGGGATGATCTCGCCCGGCTCGACGGCGACCCGGGCGGCGATGCGGACCGGGAGGTCCGCCGCCCAGTCCTCCTCCAGGAGGCGGACACCGGACGTGCCGGCGACCAGGGCCTCCCAGAACGAGGAAGCGTCGCCACCCAGCGGTGTGGTTGCGCCGATACCGGTGACGACCACGGTGCGATTGGTCGGGCTCACGGGAATTCTTTCTCCAACGGATGCGGGAATCTACGGCGCCACCGCCGGGTGGCGGGGCTGTACAGCCTGACGGCCGTGCGGCCTCAGCGAGTGGCTCAGGCCTGGTGCTTGAGGATGTACTCGGTCGCGTCGCCGACGGTCTTGAGGTTCTTGACGTCCTCGTCGGGGATCTTCACGTCGAAGCGCTCCTCGGCGGCGACGACGACCTCGACCATGGACAGCGAGTCGACGTCCAGGTCGTCGGTGAAGGACTTGTCCAGCTTGACGTCCTCAACCGGGATGCCGGCGATCTCGTTCACGATTTCGGCGAGACCTTCGACGATCTCTTCCTGGGTGGCGGCCATGTCAGGCGCTCCTTCTTCGATAATCCAGACGGTTTGTGGCAGTTGTCCCCTTGCCGAACCGCATGATCCGGCACGGAGTGCCTAGGGGAGGGTAACGACCGTGGCGGCGTAGACGAGACCCGCCCCGAATCCGATGACGAGCGCGGTGTCGCCGCTCTTCGCCTCCCCGGTCGCCAGAAGCCGCTCCATGGCGAGCGGGATCGAGGCGGCCGAGGTGTTGCCGGTGGTACGGATGTCGCGGGCGACCGTGACATGCTCCGGCAGCTTGAGGGTCTTCACCATCGAGTCGATGATCCGCACATTGGCCTGGTGCGGGATGAAGACGTCCAGGTCGTCCGCGGTGATCCCGGCCGAGTCCAGCGCCTGCTGGGCGACCTTCGCCATCTCGAACACGGCCCAGCGGAACACCGCCTGGCCCTCCTGCGTGATCGCGGGGAACTTGACGTTGCCCTCGCTGTCCACGGGAAGCTCGGACACGTCGCCGATCCGGAAGCGGTCCCACGGGACGGTCTGCTTGATGGTGGCGGCCTTGTCGCCCTCGGAGCCCCACACGGTCGGGCCGATGGCCGGCTCCTGGGAGGGGCCCACGACGACCGCGCCCGCGCCGTCGCCGAACAGGAAGGCGGTCGCCCGGTCCTCCAGGTCGGTCAGGTCGCTCAGCCGCTCCACGCCGATGACCACGACGTACTCGGCGGAGCCCTCCACCACCATGCCCTTGGCCAGGGTGAGGCCGTAGCCGAAGCCCGCGCAGCCGGCCGAGATGTCGAACGCGGCCGCCTTGTCGGTGCCGAGCTTGTCGGCGATCTCGGTGGCGATGGCCGGGGTCTGGCTGAAGTGCGACACGGTGGAGACGACGACCGCGCCGACCTGCGACGCGTCGATGCCGGCGTCCGCGATCGCCTTGCCGGCCGCCTCGACCGACATCGCGGAGACCGTCTCCTCGGGGCCGGCCCAGTGCCGGGTCTCGATACCGGAGCGGGAGCGGATCCACTCGTCGGACGAGTCGATCTTCTCCAGGATCACCTCGTTGGGCACGACCCGGGTCGGGCGGTAACCCCCGACGCCGAGAATGCGGGCGTACGGGGCTCCCTTGCTGGGCTTGATCTTCGCCATCTACGGCTCCTTAGGCGTCAGGCGTCGACGTGCTCGGTGATGAGCGCACGGGCCGCGTCGAGGTCGTCAGGGGTCTTCAGGGCCAGCGTCTTGACGCCGGGCAGCGCCCGCTTGGCCAGTCCGGTCAGCGTGCCGCCGGGGCACACCTCGATGAGCGCGGTGACGCCCAGCTCCTTGAAGGTCTCCATGCACAGGTCCCAGCGCACCGGGTTGGCGACCTGGCCGACCAGGCGGTCGAGGACCTCGGTGCCGGTCGCGACGGCCCTGCCGTCCTTGTTGGAGACGTAGGCGATGCGGGGGTCGGCGGGGGACAGCTCCGCGGCGGCCTTGGCCAGCGTCTCGACGGCCGGGGCCATGTGCCGGGTGTGGAAGGCGCCGGCGACCTTCAGCGGGACGACCTTGCGGACGCCCTCGGGCTTGTCCTCGTTCAGCGCGGCCAGCTGCTCCAGCGTGCCGGCGGCGACGATCTGGCCCGCGCCGTTGATGTTCGCCGGGGTCAGCCCCAGCTTCTCCAGGTGCGCGAGCGAGACCTCCGGGTCGCCGCCGAGCAGCGCCGACATGCCGGTCTCGGTGATCGCGGCGGCGTCCGCCATGGCCAGGCCACGCGTGCGGACCAGACCCAGCGCGTCGGCGTCGGACAGCACGCCCGCGAAGGCGGCCGCGGTGATCTCACCGACGCTGTGGCCGGCCACAGCGCCCGGCGTGAACTCGGAGGTGGCACCGAGTGCCGCGCCGGACAGGATGCCTGCGGCGACCAGCAGCGGCTGGGCCACGGCGGTGTCCCGGATGGCGTCGGCGTCGGCCTGGGTGCCGTAGTGCACCAGGTCCAGACCGATGGCGTCCGACCAGGCGGCGACACGGTCCGCGGCACCGGGGAGTTCGAGCCAGGGGGTCAGGAAGCCGGGCGTCTGGGCGCCCTGGCCGGGAGCGACGAGTACGAGCACTCTCACACTCTCTCTTGGGGACGGGCGCGGCCGCCCGTGGGGACAGGGACGAAGAACACGAAGGGCTTTTGTTGACCTCCGACAAAACCCTATGCCTGGGCCTCGCCGTCGACCAGACGCCCCAGGATCAGCGCGATCCGCAACGTGAACGCGGATCGTACATCCGAGGGCGACCAACCGGTGACGTCTGTCACACGTCGGAGCCGGTAGCGCACGGTGTTCGGGTGAACGAAGAGCATCCGCGCCGCGCCCTCCAGGCTGCTCGCCTGCTCCAGGTAGACACTCAAGGTCTCCAGCAGCGCCGAACCGGCCTCTTCGAGCGGTCTGTAGATCTCCTCCACCAACTGCTCACGAGCGCTGGGATCACCCGCGATCGCGCGCTCCGGCAGCAGATCGTCCGCCAGCACCGGCCGGGGCGCGTCCGGCCACGCGGTGCACGCCTTCAGACCCGCGGCGGCGGCCTGCGCGGACCGGGTGGCGGCCAGCAGGTCCGGTACGACGGGACCGGCGACCACCGGCCCGGCCGCGTACGGCCCGATCAGCGACTTCGCCACGGCGAGCGGGTTGGGGCTGCCGCCCGCGATCACCACCAGCCGGTCGCCGAGGACGCCGGTGAGCACCTGGAGCTTGGCGTGCCGCGCGGCCCGCCGGATCGCCTCCACGGTCAGTTCGCTGTCGCCGTCCGGCGCGGTCCCGAGCAGCACGCACACATGCTCGGGCGAGTTCCAGCCCAGCGCGGCGGCCCGGCTCACGGCGCCCTCGTCGGCCTCGCCGCTGAGCACCGCGTTGACCACCAGCGATTCGAGCCGCGCGTCCCAGGCACCGCGTGCCTCCGCGGCCTGCGCGTACACCTGGGCGGTGGCGAAGGCGATCTCCCGCGCGTACACCAGCAGCGCCTCGCGCAGCACCCGCTCGTCGCCGGGGGCGGCCACCTCGTCGATGGCGCTCTCCATGACCTCGATGGTGGTGCGGACCATCTCCACGGTCTGGCGCAGCGTGATGGCCCGGGTCAGCTCGCGCGGCGCGGTCCCGAACACATCGGTGGAGATCGCCTGCGGTGCGTCCGGGCGCCGGAACCACTCGGTGAACGCCGCGATGCCCGCCTGGGCGACCAGCCCGATCCAGGAACGGTTCTCCGGGGGCATGGCCCGGTACCACGGCAGGGTCTCGTCCATCCGCGCGATGGCCTGCGCGGCGAGATTCCCGGAGGACTTCTCCAGCCGTTTCAGGGTCGCGGCGTGCGTATGGACGTTCGATGCTGCGGGATCACTGCTGTGGGATTCGGGTTCGGGCACGGGGACAAGAGTGCCTTATCCGGACGGCCCCATGCGCCGCCGGGTCGCCGGTGAGGACGAGCGGGGGCCACGGCACCGACCCCCGCGACGACCGGGGCCTGCGCTGCCGGGGCGGATGGACGGTTGTGGAGGACGCGGCGTCGGGAAGCGGCGAGAACGCGACTGAGGAGGTGAGGC
>NZ_VOGW01000165.1:9382-33319 GCF_007896895.1 Streptomyces misionensis
GTCCGGGGATACGGTGGTGATCGTGATGGACGTACGGCGCGCTGCCGAGCGCTACCCGGGCGGGGACCCGGCGGCCGGGATCGAGACCCGCCACGCCTTCTCCTTCGGCCCGCACTACGACCCGGACAACCTGGGCTTCGGTCCGCTGATCGCCTGCAACGAGGAGCGCCTCGCGCCGGGCGCCGGATTCGGTGAACACCCGCACAGCCACACCGAGATCGTCACCTGGGTGATCGAGGGCGAGCTGACCCACCGGGACTCCGCGGGCCACGAGACGACCGTGCGCCCGGGGGACGTCCAGCACCTTCGCGCCGCGGCCGGCGTACGTCATGTGGAACGCAACGACGGCGACCGCCCGCTGGCCTTCCTCCAGATGTGGCTGACCCCCCGGGAGCCGGGCGGCGACCCGTCGTACGCGATCGTCCCCGGCATCGCCGACGCCACCCCCTACCCCGTCCCGGCCGCGGGCGCCACGCTCCACGTCCGCCGCCCGGCCGAGGGCGCGCGCACCGCCCTGCCCGACGCGCCGTACCTGTACGTCCATGTCGTGCACGGCGAGATGCGGCTGGCCGGCGAGCATCTGCACCCCGGTGACGCGGCCCGGATCACCGGTGCCCGCGGCCTCACGGCGGTGGCGATGACCCGGGCGGAGCTGCTGGTGTGGGAGATGACCGGCTGACGGCCCACCGGCCCGGCGCCGCCGCGCGGGACCGCCGGGTCATCGCCGGGCGGGGCTCAGCGGCCGGCGCGCGTTTCCGTCAGCACCGCGTCCGTGAACACCGGCCACGCCTCGATCGCCCACGGCCCGAAGGCACGGTCGGTCAGGGCGGCGCAGGCGAGACCGGCGTCCGGGTCGACCCACAGGAACGTCCCGGACTGGCCGAAGTGGCCGAAGGTGCGCGGGGAGGACGAACCGCCCGTCCAGTGCGGGGACTTGGCGGCGCGGATCTCGAAGCCCAGCCCCCAGTCGTTCGGGTTCTGGTGCCCGTACCCCGGCAGCACGCCCTTGGTGCCCGGGAACTGGACCGTCATCGCCTCCGCCACCGTGCGCGGGTCCAGCAGCCGGGGAGCCTGCAACTCCGCCGCGAACCGCAGCAGGTCCTCGACCGTCGAGACCCCGTCCTTCGCCGGGGAGCCCGCGAGCGAGGTGGCCGTCATGCCCAGCGGCTCCAGCACCGCCTGCCGCGCGTACTCGGCGAACGGCATGTCCGTCGCCTTGGCCACATGGTCCCCGAGCTGCTCGAACCCGGCGTTGGAGTACAGCCGCCGCTCCCCGGGCGGGGCCGTCACCCGGTGCTCGTCGAAGGCCAGCCCCGAGGTGTGCGCGAGCAGATGGCGGACCGTCGCCCCGGGCGGGCCGGCCGGCTCGTCCAGCTCGATCGCCCCCTCCTCGTACGCCACCAGCGCCGCGTACGCGGCCAGCGGCTTGGTGACCGAGGCGAGGGGGAAGCGGTGGGCGAGGGGGCCGTGCGTCCCGAGGACGGCCCCGTCGGCTCGTACGACGCCCGCCGCCGCGGTGGGCACGGGCCAGTTCTCGATCGACGCCAGGCTGTTCAACGACATGCGGACGAGCCTATGCGGCTCACAGGTGCAGCCGCATCGACGGGTCCGGCTTGCGGACGAAGCCGAGCGACGCGTACAGGGACTCGGCCTGCGCGGACGCGGTGAGGTCGACCTGCCGCACGCCCTGTGCCCGGAACCACTCCACCAGCTCTTCCACGCACGCCCGCGCGTACCCGCGCCGCCGGGCACCGGGGTCGGTGGCCACGCTGAACACATGCCCGACCCGCCCCTGCGGGTTCCCGGCCCGGCCGATGCGGTACTCCACGGTCCCGCAGGCCAGCGCGGCCAGCGCACCCGGCCGGTCCGGATGGTCCACGACGAAGGCCGCGAAACCGCTGCCGGGGTCGGCCAGCCGGTCCCGCAGTGCCGGAAGCGAGTCGGCGTGCCAGTCCGTCGGCCCGTCGGTTTCCGCGGACATCGAGTCGATCATCACCTGCCGCAGCCGCAGGACTTCTCCGGCCTCTTCGGGCAGGGCCCGTCGCACTGAACTCATGGCCCCGTACGCTAGCGCGGCGACCGGAAAGGTTCACCGGCCAACCCTCCCGGCCACAGCACCAGCGACCGGCCACACCGCCGGTCCTGCGGTTTTCTTACCGGCTTCGCTTGCTTCGAGTGCACTCCAAGGTCATAGCGTTGAGGCATGACGGTGATGCAGACCACGCCTGCGACGCTCGAGGAATCCCACCCCGCCGACATCTGCTCCGCCCGGCCCTCGCGCCACGCGCGCCCCGACGGCCAGGACCGCTACACGATCAGTGAAGTCGTCGCCTTCACCGGTCTGACCGCGCACACCCTGCGCTGGTACGAGCGGATCGGCCTGATGCCGCACGTCGACCGCTCCCACACCGGTCAGCGCCGCTACAGCAACCGGGACCTGGACTGGCTGGACCTGGTGACCAAGCTGCGGCTGACCGGAATGCCGGTGGCGGACATGGTCCGGTACGCGGAACTGGTGCGCGCGGGCAGCGACACCTACCGGGAGCGGCAGGAACTGCTGGAGCAGACCCGCCGGGACGTCCTCGGGCGCATCGCCGAACTGCGCGACACGCTCGCCGTACTCGACCGCAAGATCAGCTTTTACGCGACAGAGGGGACCACTCGATGACCGACGCCAGGATTCCGACGGCACGCCTGGGAACGCAGGGGCCGGAGGTCGGCGTGCAGGGCCTCGGCTGCATGGGCATGAGCTTCGCCTACGGCCCCACCGACGCCGAGCAGGCGCGCGCGGCCCTCGACCGGGCGCTGGAGCTGGGCGTGACCCTCTACGACACCGCCGACGCGTACGGTGCCGGCGAGAACGAGCGGTTCCTCGCCCCCTTCTTCCGCGCCCACCGCGACGAGGTGGTGATCGCCACCAAGTTCGCCCTGTCCATCCCGAAGGACGACCCGACCAAGCGGATCATCCGCAACGACGCCCCCTACATCCGCGAGGCCGTCGAGGGCAGCCTGCGGCGGCTCGACGTCGATGTGATCGACCTCTACTACATGCACCGCCGCGATGTGAACGTGCCCATCGAGGAGACCGTCGGCACGATGGCGGAGCTGGTGCGCGAGGGCAAGGTCAAGCACCTGGGCCTCAGCGAGGTCACCGCCGAGGAGCTGCGCGCCGCGCACGCCGTGCACCCGATCGCGGCCGTGCAGTCGGAGTGGTCCCTGTTCAGCCGGGACATCGAGGCGCACGTGGTGCCGGCCGCGCGGGAGCTGGGCGTCGCCCTGGTGCCGTACTCGCCGCTCGGGCGGGGCTTCCTCACCGGTGCCTTCGCCAACGCCGACCAGGACCTCACGGCCGACGACTTCCGCCGTCAGCAGCCCCGCTTCACGGGCGACAACGCGGCGGCCAACGCGGCCCTGCTCCAGCCCCTGCGCGCCATCGCCGAGGCCCATGGCGCCACCCCGGCCCAGATCGCCCTGGCCTGGGTCCAGCAGCGGGCGGCCGTCGACTCGCTGGCGGTCGTCCCGATCCCGGGCACCCGCAAGGCGGGCCGGGTGGAGGAGAACGTGGGCGCCGTCCGCATCACCCTGACCGAGGACGAACTGGCCCGGCTGGAGCCGATCGCGGGCAAGGTCGCGGGCGAGCGGTACGCGGACATGAGCTTCACCTCGGCGGGCCGGGAGTAGTCAGAGCTCCGCGAGCAGCTGCGCCTTCTTGCCGGCGAACTCCTCGTCGGTGACCAGCCCGGCCTGGTGCAGCTCCCCGAGGTGCCGGATCCGTTCGGCGATGTCCGCGGGGTCGCGGCGGCACCGCGGCACCGCCGCCGGCACCGGACCGTGCGAGCGGACCGCCGCCAGCACCGCGGCGGCGAACGGCAGCGACTCGTGGACCGGACCGTAACCGAGCCCGAACACCACCGCCGCCGGATCCTGGTCGGGCTCGGGCGCCGCGTCCGGCGCCGCATCGAAGGAGCGCAACCGGAGATAGCCCTCCAGGGCCTCCGGTGAGCGCCACTCCACCCCACTGAGACCGGTGACCGGGTAACTCTGGTCGCCGGCCTTCCACTTGGCCGACGACGCGCCCGTCGACGACCACCGGAACCGCACCGACGTGCCGTCGAACGTGGCCTTCCCGTCGTACGCCTTGAACTGCAACGGCGCCTCGGGCGCCGCCACCAGGTAGCGGTCCGCCGGCCCCGACCCGGTGAGCCGCGCCGTCAACTCCTCGGCGCAGGACGCCGCCTGGGACTCCCGCTCGGCCGGCAGGACCAGCCGGTAGGGATCGGAGCCCTCCTTCAGCTGGCCGTCGGCCGCCTCCATCAGCGGATCGGCGCCCGCGCGGGGCAGCAGCCGCAGGACGACGGTGCCGCGCCGGCCCGGAGCGAGCCGCACCTCCTCGACCGCGGAGAGCGGGATCCGCCGCTCCCCGAGCGCCTGGAACAACTTCGGTGTTCGAATCCCCCGTTCGTAACGGATGAGCACGGAGTCGGACTCGAACTCCCAGACGGCATGAAAACCCGCCAGTACGTCACCCATGCGGCTCATCGTATGCGGCACGTCCCCCTCCGTCGCCTCCCTCGCGGACCGCACTTCCTGCTGTTTCTACGCGCGTTGGGCCGTCTTCGCGCCGGGCAGGTCCGCCCGGCACGCGGCGGTACCGCCGGCGCAGGTCACCTCGTCGTACGCGCCCGTGCCGATGTCGGCGAGGTTGCGCAGGCTGTCCGTGCCCGGCTGGAAGTAGCCGGCGTGGCCCTGCGCGTCCTCGGCGGACAGCACCCGGGCGCCGAAGGCGGCGGAGACCGGGTCGGCGCCGTGCCCGAGCCCGCCCAGCTCCAGATACGGGACGTCCTGGATCCAGTCGGTGGCGTCCCGCATGGCCCACACCCGGGCGCCGGTGTCCAGATGGGCGGCCTTGGAGACCCGCATGCCGGGGCTGGCGGCCACCGCTATGTCGGTGACCCGCCGGGGCATCCTGGGCGCGGCCACGCCGCAGAGCACTGAGCCGTAGCTGTGGCAGAACATCGACACCGGGGCGCCGCCGGGCAGGGCCCGCAGCAGCGCGTTCAGCCGCAGGGAGCCCTCCGCCGCGCGCAGTCCGGTGGCCGCGTCCACGCCGAGGCCGTCGGGGGAGGTGTAGTCGGCCCAGGCGATCACCGCCGTACGCGTGGCGGGGCGCGTCGCGCGCTCCTGGGCGTACAGCGCCTTGGCCATGCCGACCGGGGCGGTGTACGGGCGGTTCGTCTTCTGGAAGGTGAGCAGATCGGTGTCGACACCGGGGACGACGACCGAGATCCGCTGGGCCCGGGTCAGGTTCCCGAAGACCTCGGAGATGCGGCCGGTGCCCTCCGGGTCGAAGGAGAGGATCTGCCGGCCGGGGGTCAGCAGCGACTCGTAGCGGCGCATGCGGCGGCCCGCGTCCTGCTGGCCCGCCGTGCTGAGCCGGCTGTCGTGCATGCGCCGGCGCTCGCTCTCGCGCTCCTGCTCCAGCGCGAGGTGGTTGGCCCGGTAGCGCAGGTCGACCGGCGCGCCGTTCATGTTGCCGACCGCCAGCGGGTAGCGGTGGACGAGGCGGGTGCGGTCGTGGGCGGAGAGCGTGGCGAAGAAGCGGGTGAGCCGCGCGGGGTCGGCCCCCGGGTCGGGCAGCCGGAGCCCGTGCAGGCTGCCGTGTCTCCACTTGTCGAGGGAGGTCTGCAGTTCGCTCGACTCCCGGTGGGTGCGCAGGGCGGTCCACCCGGTGGTGGCGAGCATCACGAACACCACGGCCAGCGCCAGCATCGCGCGCCAGACGTTGAGTTGCGGGGAGGAGGTGTCGAAGGAAGTCACTGGGAGGACACACTAGGAGAACGAGACGGTCTCGCGGTAACCGGGTGACCGGGATCACGTTTCGGCGTGAGTCGAACACGCCGTGAACGATCTTTCGAACCCGGTGAAGTCGATCTGCCGCACACCACATCGGCGGCCCCCGGACGCGCTGGTGACGATCTTTCGGTCGTGATGCCAACGGCCTCAGGCCGAGCGCCAGTTCCCCTTGAGTGCCGAAGTCACCTGATCGAGGTACGAGACGGTGAGCTTCCGGACGGCTTCCAGGCTGCAGTCCCGGCCCGTGCACCACTGGCGCTCCGTGACCCTTATCACCCCGCCGAACACCGCCACGGCGAGCCTCGGTCGGGGGTCCGCGTCCACGTCCACGCCCTCCCGCTCGGCCAGTAGCCGCGCGATCGTCTCCTCGGCCGCGGTCGAGCGGCGCAGATGGGCGGCGAGCAGCGCGGGCGTCGACTCGATCGTGCGGTACATGCGCAGGTAGAGGTCGACCGGCACGACCGACTCGAGATTGCTCCGGACCGCGTCCCAGCCCTCCAGGACCGCCTGCCGCAGTGCCTCCATCGGCGGCTCGTGCGGCGGGCGGGCGCGCAGGGCGGCCAGGAAGAGCGCCTGCGCCCGCTCCTGCATCGCGAAGGCCGCGTCCTCCTTGCCCGCGAAGTAGCGGAAGAAGGTGCGCTGGGAGACGTCGCAGGCCGCGGCTATCTCGTCCACGGTCGTGCGCTCGTACCCCCGGGTGGTGAACAGTTCGAGAGCGGCCCGCAGCAGCGCCTCCCGGGTACGCCGCTTCTTGCGCTCGCGCAGCGTCTCCATGGCCCTCGGCGGCCCCTCTCGTGACGTTCGGCCAGCTCAGCAGTGTATATCCGCGATCTGTCAGTTACCGACTTATGAAATTGTTTGTCAATTGTCAGTGGCTGTCACTAGTCTCGAACGCATGACTGGTCAGACCACCATCGACACGACAGGGCCGGGTGACGGAGCCCCGGCGGCCCCGGAGAAGCCCACCCCGGACGCGGGGCTGCGCGGCCACCCCTGGCTCACCCTGATCACCGTTGCCGTAGGGGTCATGATGGTGGCCCTGGACGGCACCATCGTGGCCATCGCCAACCCGGCCATCCGCGACCATCTGCACGCGAGCTTCGCCGATGTGCAGTGGATCACCAACGCCTACTTCCTCGCCCTCGCGGTCACCCTGATCACCGCGGGCAAGCTCGGTGACCGCTTCGGCCACCGGCAGACCTTCCTCATCGGCGTGACCGGCTTCGCCGCCGCCTCCGGGGCGATCGGCCTGTCGCACACCATCGCCACCGTCATCATCTTCCGGGTCTTCCAGGGCCTGTTCGGCGCGCTGCTGATGCCGGCCGCGCTCGGCCTGCTGCGGGCCACGTTCCCGGCCGAGAAGCTCAACATGGCCATCGGCATCTGGGGCATGGTGATCGGCGCGTCCACCGCGGGCGGCCCGATCCTCGGCGGCGTCCTCGTGCAGCACGTCAACTGGCAGTCGGTGTTCTTCATCAACGTGCCGGTCGGCGCGATCGCGCTGGTCCTCGGCCTGCTGATCCTGCTCGACCACCGCGCCCAGAACGCGCCGCGCTCCTTCGACGTGCTCGGCATCGCGCTGCTGTCCGGTGCCATGTTCTGCCTGGTCTGGGCGCTCATCAAGGCCCCGTCCTGGGGCTGGGGCGACGGCAGGACCTGGGGCTTCATCGTCGCCTCGGTGCTGCTCTTCGCGTTCTTCGCGTTCTGGGAGACCAGGGTCGCCGAGCCGCTCATCCCGCTCGGCCTGTTCCGCTCGGTGCCGCTGTCGGCCGGTGTGGTCCTGATGGTCCTCATGGCCATCGCCTTCATGGGCGGCCTGTTCTTCGTGACGTTCTACCTGCAGAACGTGCACGGCATGTCCCCGGTCAACGCGGGCCTGCACCTGCTGCCGCTCACCGGCATGATGATCGTCGCCTCGCCGCTCGCCGGCGCCGCGATCACCCGGTTCGGCCCGCGGGTGCCGCTGGCCGGCGGCATGGCCGCGACCGCGATCGCCATGTTCGGCATGTCCACCCTCAAGGCCGGCACCGGCAGCGGGGTGATGTCCCTCTGGTTCGCCCTCCTCGGCCTCGGCCTCGCGCCGGTCATGGTCGGCGCGACGGAGGTCATCGTCGGCAACGCGCCCATGGAGCTGTCCGGTGTGGCCGGCGGCCTCCAGCAGGCGGCCATGCAGATCGGCGGCAGCCTCGGCACGGCGGTGCTGGGCGCGGTGATGGCCTCCAAGGTCGACAGCTCGCTGGAGGGCAACTGGAAGGCGGCGGGACTGCCGCCGCTGACCCCGGCCCAGCTGGACCAGGCCTCCGAGGCGGTGCAGGCCGGTGTGGCGCCGGTGCAGAAGGGGATACCGGGGCCGATAGCCGCGAAGATCACCGAGGTGGCCCACCACACCTTCATCTCCGGCATGAGCCTCGCCTGCCTGGTCGCGGCGGGCGTCGCGGTGGCCGCGGTCCTCGTCGCCCTCCTCACCAAGCGGGGCGACAACGCGGAGGCGGGGGCGGGCGTGGGTCACATCTGACCCGCGGTCGCCCGGCCGGGTGACTCGACCGGGGTTCCCTGGCGCGGCGCGCTCCACGCGCCCCAGAGTGGATCACGCCTGGGCGCACGCTGCAGGAGGGGAACAGCGTGCGCCCTGGGGGCTTCGGCCGGGTGACGCGGCGTGCGTCCTGCGGGGCTCTGCCGGGTGCCGGCTCACCCCGGGGGCCGTGCGGCCGGCCATGGGCAGACCCGGCCCGCTCGGCGCCGGAGGCCCCCTGGCGCAGGGGCGTCCCGGCGCCCCCGGTCACGCGTCGCCGCCGGCCGCTCCCGGGTGGGCCGCCGTGACGTCCAGTACCTGGTAGCGGTCGATCGCCTGCTTCAAAGCGGAGCGGTCGATGCGGCCCGCCCGCGCCAGCTCCGTGAGCACGGCCACCACGATCGACTGCGCGTCGATGTGGAAGAACCTGCGCGCCGCCCCCCGGGTGTCGGCGAAGCCGAAGCCGTCCGCGCCGAGCGACTGGTAGGGCCCTGGCACCCACCGGGCGATCTGGTCCGGCACCGACCGCATCCAGTCGGACACCGCCACGAACGGCCCCTCCGCGCCGCTCAGTTTGCGCGTCACGTAGGGGACGGCCTGCTCCTCCTCCGGATGCAGCAGGTTGTGCTGCTCGCAGGCGACGGCCTCGCGCCGCAGCTCGTTCCAGGACGTCGCGGACCACACGGCCGCCCGCACGTTCCAGTCCTCCGCGAGGATCCGCTGCGCCTCCAGCGCCCACGGCACCGCCACCCCGGACGCCATGATCTGCGCCGGGATCGCCCCGCCGGGACCGTCGGAGAGCTTGTGGATGCCCTTGACGATGCCCTCGACGTCCACGTCGGACGGCTCCGCCGGGTGCCGGATGGGCTCGTTGTAGACGGTGAGGTAGAAGAAGACGTCCTCGCCGTGCGGATGTTCGGGCGAGCTGCCGTACATCCGCCGCAGACCGTCCTGCACGATGTGCGCGATCTCGTACGCGTACGCCGGGTCGTAGGCCACGCACGCCGGGTTCGTCGAGGCCAGCAACTGCGAGTGCCCGTCGGCGTGCTGGAGACCCTCGCCGGTCAGCGTCGTACGGCCCGCGGTCGCGCCGAGGACGAACCCGCGCGCCAGCTGGTCGGCCATCTGCCAGAACTGGTCACCTGTGCGCTGGAAACCGAACATCGAGTAGAAGACGTACACCGGGATCAGCGGCTCGCCGTGCGTGGCGTAGGCCGAGCCCGCCGCGATCAGCGAGGCCGTGCAGCCCGCCTCGGAGATGCCGTCGTGCAGCATCTGCCCGGTCGGCGACTCCTTGTAGGCGAGCAGCAGTTCACGGTCCACCGACTCGTACTGCTGCCCGAGCGGGTTGTAGATCTTCGCGCTCGGGAAGAAGGAGTCCATGCCGAACGTGCGGTACTCGTCCGGCGCGATCAGCACGAACCGCCGGCCGATCTCCTTGTCCCGCATGAGGTCCTTGAGCAGCCGCACAAAGGCCATCGTCGTGGCGATGGACTGCTGCCCGGTGCCCTTCTTCACGGTCGCGTACGCCTTGTCGTCCGGCAGCGCGAGCGGCTCGGAGCGCACGACGCGCGTGGGGACGTAACCGCCGCAGCCCTTGCGGCGGTCGTGCATGTACTGGATCTCCTCCGAGTCCCGGCCCGGGTGGTAGTACGGCGGCAGGCCGGACTCCAGCTCCCGGTCGGAGATCGGCAGGTGCAGCCGGTCCCGGAAGCGCTTGAGGTCGTCGACCGTCAGCTTCTTCATCTGGTGCGTGGCGTTGCGGCCCTCGAAGTTCGGGCCCAGCGTCCAGCCCTTGATCGTCTTGGCCAGGATCACCGTCGGCTGGCCCTTGTGCTCCTTGGCCGCCTTGAACGCCGCGTAGATCTTGCGGTGGTCGTGCCCGCCGCGCCCCAGGTGCAGGATCTGGTCGTCGGTCATGTTCTCGACCATGGCGCGCAGCCGGTGGTCGTCGCCGAAGAAGTGCCGGCGAATGTAGGCGCCCGACTCCGTGGCGTACGTCTGGAACTGCCCGTCCGGGGTCATGTTCATCTTGTTGACCAGGACGCCGTCCCGGTCCTGCGCGAGCAGCGGGTCCCAGCTGCGGTCCCAGATCAGCTTGATCACGTTCCAGCCGGCGCCCCGGAAGACCGACTCCAGCTCCTGGATGATCTTCCCGTTGCCGCGCACCGGGCCGTCCAGGCGCTGGAGGTTGCAGTTGACCACGAAGGTCAGGTTGTCCAGGCCCTCCCGGGCCGCCAGGGTGAGCTGGCCCAGCGACTCCGGCTCGTCCATCTCGCCGTCGCCGAGGAACGCCCACACGTGGGACTTGGAGGTGTCCGCGATCCCGCGCGCCTCCATGTAGCGGTTCATCCGCGCCTGGAAGATCGCGCCCAGCGGACCGAGGCCCATGGAGACGGTCGGGAACTCCCAGAAGTCCGGCATCGAGCGCGGGTGCGGATAGCTGGACAGGCCGTTCGGGTACTTCGACTTCTCCTGGCGGAAGCCGTCCAGCTGGTCCTCGGTGAGCCGGTCCAGCAGGTAGGCGCGCGCGTAGATGCCGGGCGAGGCGTGGCCCTGGAAGAAGACCTGGTCGCCGCCGTCGCCCTCGTCCTTGCCGCGGAAGAAGTGGTTGAATCCCACGTCGTAGAGCGACGCCGAGGAGGCGAAGGTGGCGATGTGGCCCCCCACGCCGATGCCGGGCCGCTGGGCGCGCGAGACCATCACGGCCGCGTTCCAGCGCGTCGCGTTGAGGATCTTGCGCTCGATCTCCTCGTTGCCCGGGAAGAACGGCTCGCTCTTGGTGGGGATGGTGTTGACGTAGTCCGTGCTGCGCATCTCGGGCACGGCCACGCGCTTCTCGCGGGCCCGCTCGATCAGCCGCAGCATGAGGTAACGCGCCCGCTCCCGGCCGCGCTCGTCCACGACCGCGTCGAGGGAGTCGAGCCACTCCTGGGTCTCTTCGGGATCGAAGTCAGGAACCTGACTCGGAAGGCCGCCAATGATGATCGGGGTGCGATCGGATCCGGAAGCCACGCTGTTCCTTACCTGTCGGAGGGCCGGTTCTTGCTCGTCACTCTGCTCGCTGCTCGTGCCGCTACTCGTGCCTACTGTTCGTGCCCGCGCCGTTCCCCATCGTGTACCGGGGGAGCGCGCCCGTCATCTTCACCGGAGCCTCCCCGGCGTACGGCCGGAGCACACCGCCGGTCAAAACGCAACGATACGCCCGGGGTGTGACGCGCTTGGCAAAGTTGTTCGATGGTTCCATCCATGGATGATTCCGCGCCGTGCAAACCGGGCACATCGGGGTGATGTGGGTGGCGCGGAATCGAGATACGGTGCCAGGAGTTGCGGCGACACGGCCGGGATCGTCACCGTTTCGGCGGTCGGGACCGCCGGGTACTTGCGCGATCCGCCCCGCCCGTGTGGACTACGGCCAATGCTTCGCGCACGCGCGTGGCTGAGATATTCACCAAGACATGATCAGGAGGCAACCCGTGAGCGCGACCGCGGACCACGCGGAGGAGCGGACGAACCCTGCCGCCAGGCTGGGGTTCCAGCCCGGGCAGGTGGTCCAGGAGATCGGCTACGACGACGACGTCGACCAGGAACTCCGCGAGTCCATCGAGGAAGCCATCGAGGGTGACCTGATGGACGAGGAATACGACGACGTGGCCGACGCCGTTGTGCTGTGGTTCCGTGACGACGACGGTGACCTGACGGATGCGCTGGTGGATGCCACCACGTACATCGAAGAGGGCGGCGCGATTCTGCTCCTCACGCCGAAGACGGGTCGTGACGGCTATGTGGAGCCGAGCGACATCCAGGACGCCGCCACGACGGCCGGGCTGACCGCGGCCAAGAGCGTGAGCGTCGGCAAGGACTGGAGCGGCAGCCGGCTGGCCACCCCGAAGGCGGCCAAGTCGAAGCGATGACCGCCGCCCGGGCGGGCCGGATCTCACCGGCCCGCCCGGGGACCCCGGTGATCGCTGCGTAGGGTGGACCCGAGCGTTAGCTGTGCTCTCACCCGAACAGCCCACCGAAGGGAAGCACGACATGGCGATCCAGGTCGGCGACAAGGCGCCCGAATTCGAGCTCAAGGACAACCACGGCCGCACCGTGCGGCTCGCCGACTTCCGTGGCGAGAAGAACGTGGTCCTGCTCTTCTACCCCTTCGCCTTCACCGGCGTGTGCACCGGCGAGCTGTGCGCGCTGCGCGACAACCTGCCGAAGTTCACCGACCGCGACACCCAGCTGCTCGCCGTCTCCAACGACTCCATCCACAGCCTGCGCGTCTTCGCCGAGCAGGAGGGTCTGGAGTACCCGCTGCTCAGCGACTTCTGGCCGCACGGCAACGTCTCGCGCGCCTACGGCGTCTTCGACGAGGACAAGGGCTGCGCGGTGCGGGGCACCTTCGTCATCGACAAGGAGGGCGTGGTGCGCTGGACCGTGGTCAACGGTCTGCCGGACGCGCGTGACCTCAACGACTACGTGAAGGCGCTCGACACCCTGTAGGTCGGCCGGTCGGCCGATATCCGGGATCCTTCCGGGTCCAGGGTCCGCGGGGGGCGGGAACCCGTCACTAGGATCGGTTCGTTGATCCCATATCCGAAGCACGACGGGGCTCCCCGCCCCTCGACACCACATGGAGGACTCGTGGGAGTCAGCCTCAGCAAGGGCGGCAACGTCTCGCTGACCAAAGAGGCCCCGGGCCTGACCGCCGTCATCGTCGGTCTGGGCTGGGACGTGCGGACCACGACCGGCACCGACTTCGACCTCGACGCGAGCGCGCTGCTGCTGAACACCTCCGGCAAGGTCGTCAGCGACCAGCATTTCGTCTTCTTCAACAACCTCAAGAGCCCCGACGGCTCCGTGGAGCACACCGGCGACAACCTCACCGGTGAGGGCGAGGGCGACGACGAGGCCATCAAGGTGAACCTCGCCGCGGTCCCGGCCGACGTGGACAAGATCGTCTTCCCGGTGTCGATCTACGAGGCCGAGAACCGCCAGCAGTCCTTCGGCCAGGTCCGCAACGCCTTCATCCGCGTCGTCAACCAGGCCAACCAGCAGGAGATCGCCCGCTACGACCTCAGCGAGGACGCCTCCACGGAGACCGCCATGGTCTTCGGCGAGCTGTACCGCAACGGCGCCGAGTGGAAGTTCCGTGCCATCGGCCAGGGCTACGCCTCCGGCCTGCGCGGCATCGCCCAGGACTTCGGCGTCAACGTCTGACGCCGCGGATTCGCGGCACTCCGTCCGGCGCCGAGCCGTTTACGGCCGGCGCCGGACGCGCAGGACAACAGGGAAGCACCGTCAGGGGAGGACCAGCAATCATGGGCGTCACGCTCGCCAAGGGGGGCAATGTCTCCCTCTCCAAGGCCGCGCCGAACCTCACCAACGTCATGGTCGGGCTCGGCTGGGACGCGCGTTCCACCACCGGCGCCCCCTTCGACCTGGACGCCAGCGCGCTGCTGTGCGGTGCCGGGAACCGGGTGCTGGGTGACGAGTGGTTCGTGTTCTACAACCAGCTCACGAGCCCCGACGGCTCCGTGGAGCACACCGGCGACAACCTCACCGGTGAGGGCGAGGGCGACGACGAGTCCATCCTGGTGGACCTCGCCAAGGTCCCGCCCCAGTGCGAGAAGATCATCTTCCCTGTCTCCATCCACATGGCCGACGAGCGCGGCCAGACCTTCGGCCAGGTCTCCAACGCCTTCATCCGCGTGGTCAACCAGTCCGACGGCCAGGAGCTCGCGCGCTACGACCTCAGCGAGGACGCCTCCACCGAGACGGCCATGATCTTCGGCGAGCTCTACCGCTACCAGGGCGAGTGGAAATTCCGTGCGGTGGGCCAGGGGTACGCGTCCGGATTGCGCGGCATCGCTCTAGACTTCGGAGTCAACGTTTCGTAAAGCCGTGCTCGGCGCGGGGGAGACCCTCACGGGAGGTGCCCCCACAACACGATGGGGTAACCAGTGCTTCTGAAAACCTTCGGCTGGTCGTTCGCGGTCACCGCGCTCGGCCTGGTCGCCGCCGTCTTCTACGGGGGCTGGGAGGCCTTCGGGGTCGTGGCGATCCTCGCCGTCCTCGAGATCTCGCTGTCCTTCGACAACGCGGTGGTCAACGCCGGAATCCTGAAGAAGATGAACGCCTTCTGGCAGAAGATCTTCCTCACCGTCGGCGTGCTCATCGCCGTCTTCGGCATGCGGCTGGTCTTCCCCGTCGTGATCGTCGCCATCACCGCCAAGCTCAACCCGGTCGACGCGGTGCACCTGGCCTTCGCCGACAAGGACCGCTACCAGCAGCTGGTCACCGACGCCCACCCGGCGATCGCGGCCTTCGGCGGCATGTTCCTGCTGATGATCTTCCTGGACTTCATCTTCGAGGACCGGGACATACAGTGGCTGTGCTGGATCGAGCGGCCCCTGGCCAAGCTCGGCAAGGTCGACATGCTGTCGGTCTGCATCTCCCTGATCGTCCTGCTGATCACCTCCTTCACCTTCGCCACCCAGGCCCACCAGCACGGCGGCGCGCACGCCGACAAGGCGCAGACGGTCCTGATCGCCGGCATCGCCGGTCTGATCACCTACCTGGTCGTCGGCGGCCTCTCCGGCTTCTTCGAGGAACGCCTCGAGGAAGAGGAGGAGCGCGAGCACGAGGAGGAGGAAGAGGCCGCCCGCACCGGCAAGAAGAAGTCGGCCGTCCTGCTGGCCGGCCAGGCCGCGTTCTTCATGTTCCTCTACCTGGAGGTCCTGGACGCGTCCTTCTCCTTCGACGGCGTGATCGGCGCCTTCGCCATCACCAACGACATCGTGATGATGGCCCTCGGTCTCGGCATCGGCGCGATGTACGTCCGTTCGCTCACCGTCTACCTGGTCCGCCAGGGCACCCTGGACGACTACGTCTACCTGGAGCACGGCGCCCACTACGCGATCGGCGCCCTCGCCCTGATCCTGATGGTGACCATCCGGTACGAGATCAACGAGGTGATCACCGGCCTCGTCGGCGTCGTCCTGATCGCCCTGTCCTTCTGGTCCTCCGTGCGCCGCAACCGGGCCCTCGCGGCGGCCGGCGCCGGCAGCGGGGAGAAGGCCGAGGTCTCCTCCGGGGTGTGACACCCTGACCGGTGAGGAACGCTTCGTTCGGGGCGGTCGGCACGGCCGGGCGCCCCGACGGCATGCGGACGAGTACCTGGGGGCGGGAATGGGCTTCTTCGACGGGCTGCTGGGCGCACGCGCGGTCGACTTCGACTCCGGCGGCACCGGCAACGCCATCGAACTCACCAAACGGCACCAGACGGTGTCCCTCAGCAAACAGGGCGCGGCCACCGGCCATCTGCGCGTGAACCTCACCTGGCGGATGCGCAGCTCCGACTTCGGCATGCGGCGCCCCAGCCTGCTGCGCCACCCCCTCAAGGCCCTGAAGCCGCCGGAGATCCAGGGCCACGGGCAGAGCATGGTCAACGTCGACCTGGACCTCGGCTGCCTCTACGAGCTGACCGACGGCACCAAGGGCGTCGTCCAGCCGCTGGGCGACTACCTGGGCGACGTCAACGCGGCCCCGTACATCAAGATCAGCGGCGACGACCGGTTCGGCTCGGGCTCCGGCGAGACGATGTACATCAACCTCGACCACCGCGAGTCCATCAAACGCGTGCTGGTCTTCGTGTACATCTACGACCAGACCCCCGCGTTCGACCGCACGCACGCCATCGTCACCCTGTACCCCAGCAGCGGCCCCCGCCTGGAGATCAGCCTGGACGAGCGTCACCCCCAGGCCCGCTCCTGCGCCGTCCTGCTCATCGAGAACGTCAAGGGCGAGCTCATGGTCCGCCGGGAGGTCAAGTTCGTCTACGGCTTCCAGGCCGAGCTGGACCGGCTGTACGGATGGGGCCTGCAATGGGGCCGCGGCTACAAGACCAAGGCCTAGGCCTGGGCCCGGCCGTATTGATCACCGCCCGATGAACTGCGGCCCCTGCGGCGGCAGCCGGAACCCGGGGTCGGGCGCCACCGGCTGCGGGTACCCGTACGCCGGCGCGGAGGTCGGCTGCGGGTAGCCGTAGGCCGGCTGGGGCGGCACCGCCGTCGCGGGCTGCTCCGGGGGCAGCGGCTGGGATACCGTCGCCGGTTCCTCCGCCTCCGACTCGTCCACCGAGATGCCGAAATCCGTGGCGAGGCCCTTGAGCCCGTTGGAGTAGCCCTCGCCCAGCGCGCGGAACTTCCAGCCCTCACCGCGCCGGTACAGCTCCCCGCAGATCATCGCGGTCTCCGCGCCGGTCTCCGGCTTGATGTCGAACGTCGCCCACGGCTCACCGTCGGCCGTCGCCGCGTCGTACACCAGGATGCTCAGGTTCGGCACCTGGTCGAAGGCGACCCCGTCGGCCGAGGCGACCAGCAGGATCCGCCCGATCTCCGGCTCGACGCCCGCCAGGTCTGTCTGGATCGTGTCGGTGAGGCCCTCGGTGATGCGCTTCTTGCCCAGCCGCCACACCGTCCCCGACGGATGCCGGGGCTGGTTGTAGAAGACGAAGTCCTCGTCCGAGCGCACACGGCCGTCGGGGCCCAGCAGCAGCGCCGAGGCGTCCACGTCCGGGACCGACTGCCCCGGTGTCCAGCGCAGTACGGCGCGCACCGTGGTGGCCTCCAGCGGGACGTTCGAGCCCTTCAGCATCGCGTGCGTCATGCCGTCATCCTGCCCTCTCGGCCCTGGCCACGACAATGCGGGGGGTGTCGGCCGCCGACACGGCCGGGACACCGGAAATTCACGTCCGCAGGGAACCCCGGACAGGTGTTCCTACGTACTATTACCGGCCACCTTTTACCGAATCCAGGGGTTCGGCACGCACCTTCGAGGGAGTCCTATGCGTCATTTCGGGCACGTCGCCCCCGAGGTGCGGCAGCGCCTCTTCCACCGGGAGCCCCGCGCGTTCACCGCGGACTCCCCGGCCCGGCTGCTCGCCACCGCCCTCGGCGCCACGCTCTACAGCCCCGCCACCCGGCCGCGACTGGCCGACGACATCCTCAAACAGGCGGGCAACGGCGTGGTCTCCATGGTGCTGTGCCTGGAGGACTCCATCGACGACGCGGACGTGCCGGCCGCCGAGGAGAACCTGGTCCGGCAGCTCGCCGACCTCGGCTCCCGGCCCGCCGCCGAGCCGCCGCTGCTGTTCGTCCGGGTGCGCGCCCCCGAACAGATCCCCGACCTCGTACGCCGCCTCGGCCCCTTCGTGCGGCTGCTGTCCGGCTTCGTGCTGCCCAAGTTCACCGAGGAGCGCGGCCTGCCCTTCCTGGAGGCCCTGGCCGCCGCCGAGACGCACACCGGCCGCCGCCTCTTCGCCATGCCGGTCCTCGAATCCCCGGAGCTGCTGTACCGCGAGTCGCGGGTGGACACCCTGGAGGGCATCTCCCGCGCCGTCGACAAGTACCGCGACCGGGTCCTCGCGCTCCGCCTCGGCGTCACCGACTTCTGCTCCTCCTACGGGCTGCGCCGGGCCCCCGACATGACCGCCTACGACGTCCAGGTCGTCGCCTCCGTGATCGCCGACGTCGTGAACATGCTGGGCCGCGCCGACGGCACCGGATTCACCGTCACCGGGCCCGTGTGGGAGTACTTCCGGCTCTCCGAGCGCATGTTCAAGCCCCAGCTGCGGCAGAGCCCCTTCCTGGAGGTGCAGGCCGCCGAACTGCGCGAGAGGCTGCTGGAGCACGCCATGGACGGGCTGCTGCGGGAGATCTCCCTCGACCAGGCCAACGGCCTGCTCGGCAAGACCTGCATCCACCCCTCCCACGTCCCGCCCGTGCACGCCCTTTCCGTGGTCAGCCACGAGGAGTACAGCGACGCCCGGGACATACTGCGGCCCGAGCGGGGCGGCGGGGGCGTCCTGCGGTCCGCGTACACGAACAAGATGAACGAGGTGAAACCGCACCGCGCCTGGGCCGAACGGACCCTGCTGCGCGCGGAGGCGTTCGGCGTCGCCCACGAGGACGTCGGCTTCGTCGAACTGCTCGCCGCCGGAATACCCGGCTGACCTCCCCAAGGAACGCATGAACAACGCAGTGAACGACGCGGTCTGGTCCGGCACCTGGGTCGCCGAGCGACTCGGGGTCGCACTCCGGGGCGACGACGGGCTGGCGGACCTGCTGGGGCTCGCCCTGCGCCGCAACCCCAAACGGGCCCACCTGCTGGTCTCCAACGTCCTCGGCAAGCACGTACCGCAGGCGCCCTCGGTGGTGTACGGCCACGGGGTGCGGCTGGGCCGGCGGGTCGCCGCACGGCTCGGCGACCAGGCGGCCGGCGCGGTCGTCCTCGGGTACGCGGAGACCGCGACGGGGCTCGGGCACGCCGTGGCCGACGGCCTCGGCACGGCGCCGTACCTCCACTCCACCCGGCGGCCGGTCGCCGGGATCACCCCCGCGGGCGGGTTCGAGGAGTCCCACTCCCACGCCACGTCCCACCTGCTGCTGCCGTCGGACCCCGCACTGCTGGCGGGCGAGGGGCCGCTGGTGCTGGTGGACGACGAGTTCTCCACCGGGAACACGGTGCTGAACACCATCCGTGACCTGCACGCCCGGTATCCGCGCCGCCGGTACGTGGTGGCGGCGCTCGTGGACATGCGGTCGGCCGGGGACACCGCGCGGATGGCGCGGTTCGCCGAGGAGATCGGGGCGCGGGTGGACCTCGTCGCCACGGCGTCGGGGACGGTGCTCCTCCCGGACGGCGTGCTGGAGAAGGGGCGGGAACTGGTGGCCCGCCACGAGGCCACCGGGCACGAGCCGCGGCGGCCGGCCGCCGCCGCGCACCGCGTCCCCGTGACGGTGGACCTGGGCTGGCCCGCAGGGCTTCCCGACGGGGGCCGGCACGGATTCACCCCCGCCCACCGCACCCGTCTCGAAGCCGCCCTGCCCGCCATGGCCGACCGGATCGCGCAGGCGCTTCCCACCGGGGCCCGGCGGGTGCTCGTGCTCGGCTCCGAGGAGCTGATGTACGCCCCGCTCCGGCTCGCCCACCAGTTGGAGCGGACCGTGACCGCGCGGGTGCGGTTCTCGACCACCACGCGGTCGCCCGTGCTCGCGGTCGACGACCCGGGGTACGCCATCCGCAGCCGCCTGGTCTTCCCGGCGCACGACGACCCGGCCGACGGGCCCGGCGAGCGGTACGCCTACAACGTCGCGGGCGGCGGCTTCGACGCCGTCGTCGCGGTGGTCGACTCGGCCGGCGACACCCCCGCGCTGCACGCGCCCGACGGGCTGCTGGCCCGGCTCGCGGCGCAGGTGCCGCACGTACTGCTCGCGGTCGTCCCCTCCCACGTCCCCGCGCCCCCGCGCGCTCCCGAAAGGCCGGCCGTGCTCCCCGAGCCCCTCCGAGGCCCCGCATTCTCCTCCTACGCGCCCGAGGAGGTCGGCTGGCTGCTCCAGGACCTCTCGGACGTCACCCTGGAGGCGCCGACCGAGGAGCGGGAGGAGGCCATCCAGAGCGGCGGTGCGCACTACGCCGAGTCGCTGCCCGTGGAGTACCAGCCCAGCGCGCGCTACCAGGAGCTGTTCCACGCGGCCCTGGACGCCTCGGCCGCGCGGATCGCGCGGGCCGTCGGCGTGGTGACCGAGACCGTCCTCGGCGAGCGGTCGCCGCGCCCGGTGCTGGTGTCGCTGGCCCGCGCCGGGACCCCGGTCGGCGTGCTGATGCGCCGCTGGGCGGCGTTCCGGCACGGCCTCGAACTGCCGCACTACGCCGTGTCGATCGTGCGCGGCCGGGGCATCGACGCCAACGCGCTGCGCTGGCTGGCCGCCCACCACGACCCCCGGGACGTGGTGTTCGTGGACGGCTGGACCGGCAAGGGCGCCATCACCCGCGAACTCGCCTCGGCAGTCGAGGAGTTCGCGGCGCGGACGGGCGTCACCGGCTTCGACCCGGAGATCGCCGTGCTCGCCGACCCGGGCTCCTGCGTGCGCACCTACGGCACCCGCGAGGACTTCCTCATCCCCTCCGCCTGCCTCAACTCGACCGTCTCCGGGCTGATCTCGCGTACCGTCCTGCGCGCCGACCTGGTCGGCCCGGACGACTTCCACGGCGCCAAGTTCTACCGCGAACTCGCCGGCGCCGACGTCTCGGCGGCCTTCCTCGACGCCGTCGCCGCCCGCTTCCCGGAGGTCGCCGACACCGTAGACGAGGCGGTCAAGGAGCTGTCGGCCGGGGACCGCACCCCGACCTGGGCGGGCTGGCGGGCCGTGGAGCGGATCAGCGAGGAGTACGGCATCCACGACGTGAACCTCGTCAAGCCCGGCGTCGGCGAGACCACCCGGGTGCTGCTGCGCCGGGTGCCCTGGAAGATCCTCGCGCGCGAGGGCGCGGGCAGCGACCTGGACCACGTCCGGCTGCTCGCCCGGCAGCGCGGGGTGCCGGTCGAGGAGGTCGCCGAACTGCCCTACACCTGCGTCGGGTTGATCCACCCCAAGTACACGCGCGGGGCCACCGGGGCCGACGGCAGGGCGGTGAACGCCTGATGCCGGTGCTGGTGGCGAGCGATCTCGACCGTACCCTGATCTACTCCTCGGCGGCCCTCGCGCTGACCATGCCGGACGCGCGGGCCCCCCGGCTGCTGTGCGTCGAGGTGCACGAGAGCAAGCCGCTGTCGTACATGACCGAGACGGCGGCGCGGCTGCTGACCGACCTCGCGGACGCGGCCGTGTTCGTGCCGGTCACGACCCGGACGCGCAAGCAGTACCAGCGCGTCAACCTCCCTGGTCCGCAGCCCGGGTTCGCGATCTGCGCCAACGGCGGCCATCTGCTGGTCGACGGGGTCACCGACCGCGACTGGCACGCCCGGGTGCTGGCCCGGCTCGCCGAGGAGTGCGCGCCGCTGGCCGAGGTCCGGGACCATCTGACGCGCACCGCCGACCCGGTGTGGCTGCGCAGGCAGCGGGTCGCCGAGGATCTGTTCGCCTACCTCGTGGTCGAGCGCGAACTGCTGCCCGAGGAGTGGGTGAAGGAGCTGACGGCATGGGCGGAGACCCGCGGCTGGACGGTCTCCCTCCAGGGCCGCAAGCTCTACGCCGTACCCAGGCCGCTCACCAAGAGCGCGGCGGTCCGCGAGGTGGCCCGCCGTACCGGCGCCCGCCTCACCCTGGCGGCGGGCGACTCCCTGCTGGACGCCGACCTCCTGCTGGCCGCCGACCGGGGCTGGCGCCCGGGCCACGGCGAACTGGCGGACACGAACTGGACGGCCCCGGGGATCGGCGCGCTGCCGGAGCGGGGAGTCCTCGCGGGCGAACGAATCCTGGGCGAATTCCTGCGGGCGGCGCGCGCCGCGGCCCCTTAGGGGGCGGGCGGGACCAACCGCCGCTGCCCGCGGGGACGGACGGGGTCAGCCGCAGCAGCCCCCGCCGCAGCAGCCCCCGCCCTGGGGCGCCGGGGCCGCCGAGCCCGCCGTACCGCCCACCGCGACCGTGGACAGCAGTTTGACCGTGTCCTCGTGCCCGGCGGGGCACACCGCGGGCGCGGACGACTCGGACATCGGCCGACTCAGTTCGAACGTGTCGCCGCAGCTGCGGCAGCGGTACTCGTAGCGAGGCATGGGGTCAGGGTAACCGGGGCGCCGAACGAGGCGTCTCAATGTTTGATGAGTGTTGGGATACACCCGACACTCGTGCGGAGGAATCGAAAACTTCGCTGATAACTTGTGAACGCCGTTGCGAGGACGCTCAGCTCACCGCGCGAGCAGGAGCGAGTGCGGAGGGGAGACGCATAGTGACCGATGCGTCGCAGGGGGAGGGCCGTTCCGGGATGGGCGGGAGCGATGAGCAGCCGCTCGATTCCGATCGGACGCTGCATCTGAGAGTCGAGGGCCTCAGGGCCGACGAGACCATGCAGTTGCGCGTGCCCGCGCGGCCCGAGCCGTCCCCGCCGGGCGGCCGGGCCGAGCGCCGGCGCAGCACCCGGCCCTCGGGGAAGGAACGCGTCGGAGGCGTGGCCGTCCGCGCGCTGGGGCCGCTCGCCCCGTACGCGCGCCGGCTCGCGCCCTACGCGCGCCGCCTCAAGCCCGCCTATCCACGCCCCGGACGGACCGGCTGGCGGCGCTGGCTGCCGTCCTGGCGGCAGTGGCTGGGCGGCGTGCTGGCCTCCTTCGGCCTGCTCGGCGCCTTCCTGGTGACCGCGTACGCGGTCACCGACATACCCACCGACCTGAACACCTACGCGACCCAGCAGGACAACGTCTACTTCTGGTCCGACGGCACCCCGATGGCCCGTACGGGATGGGTGCAGCGGCAGGCGATGCCGCTGAAGGACATCCCCCCGGACGTCCGCTGGGCGGTCCTCGCGGCGGAGAACGAGACCTTCTACTCGGACCCCGGCATATCCGTGAAGGGCATCAGCCGGGCGCTGTTCCGCACCGTGGGCGAGGGGGACACCCAGGGCGGCTCCACCATCACCCAGCAGTACGTCAAGAACGTCTACCTCAACCAGAACCAGACGGTCAGCCGCAAGTTCACCGAGGCGATGATCTCCCTCAAGCTCGACAACAAGATGAGCAAGGACAAGATCCTCGAGGGCTACCTCAACACCAGCTGGTTCGGCCGCGGCACCTACGGCATCCAGCGCGCCGCCCAGGCCTACTACGGCAAGGACGTCAGCGAACTCGACGCCTCCGAGGCCGCGATGCTCGCCGGACTGCTCAAGGGCGCCGGCCTGTTCGACCCCACCCTGAGCAAGGCCAACCACCAGCGGGCGGTGGAACGCTGGTCCTGGATCCTCGACCGCATGGTCAAGATCCACAAACTGTCGCCGCAGGAGCGCGCCAAGTACACGACGTTCCCCGAGCCGCTGAAGTCCAACCCGCTGTACAACACCGGCGAGCAGAGCGACTACCTGGTGGAACTGGCCTCCCAGTACGCCAAGAAGGCCGCGCACCTGACCGACCAGCAGTTCGACCTGGGCGGCTACCAGATCTACACGACCTTCGACCGCAAGCGGGAGAACGCGCTCACCGACGCCGTCACCAAGGCCCGCAAGCAGGCGAAGCAGGACAACCCCGACGCCGCGAAGAACGGCCACTACGGAGCCGCCTCCGTCGCCACCGACGGCCGGATCCTCGCGGTCTACGGCGGCCCCGACCACCGCACCCAGGGCTACAACGAGTCCAACGCGACCACCGTCCCGGCCGGCTCCGCGTTCCTGCCCTTCGTCTACGCCGCCGGGCTCGAACACGGCGTCCACAAGACGCGCGGCGGCCCCGCCACCCCCGTCACCCCGGACAGCGTCTACGACGGCGACGACGGCGTCCCCGTGACCACCCCCGAGGGCCCCTACTGGGACCGCAGCGGCAGGAAGGTCGCCGCGCACAACGACGGCAACAAGTCCTACGGGAAGATCACCCTGCGCGAGGCCCTCGCCAAATCGGTGAACACCCCGTTCATGCAGCTCGGCATGGACACCGGCCTCGCCCAGGTACGGCAGACCGCCCAGGCCGCCGGACTGCTGTCCTCCAGCATCGGCCCCCAGGTGCCCGCCCTGTCCCTCGGCAGCGCCACCCCCAGCGCCATCCGCATGGCCAGCGGATACGCCACCTTCGCCGCCGACGGCACGCACACGGAGCCGTA
>NZ_VOGW01000165.1:33599-40391 GCF_007896895.1 Streptomyces misionensis
GTCGCCGGATACCTCGCGCTGAGCCGCCCGGACGACACCACCCCGACCGCCGCCTCCGGCAAGGGCGCCGCCACCGCCCTCCCCAAACCCTCCGCGACCCCCGAGTGGGACGGCAAGACCCACGTCCTCGGCGACGGCTCCACCTCCTACACCGGCCCGCAGAAGGGCACGCTGAAGCCCGTACCCCTCAAGCCCGGTGAGAAGCCACCCCAGTTCGTCGTCTTCTCCTGGGACGGCGCCCTGGAGGGCGACGACCACCTCTTCTCGCACTACCGGGAGATGGCCAAGGAGTACAACGCCCACATGACCTTCTTCCTCACCGGCATCTACCTGCTGCCCAAGAGCAAGAAGAGCCTCTACCACGGGCCGATGCACCAGCCCGGCGACGCCGCCATCGACTACCCCACCGACGAGCACATCCGCACCACCCTGGAACAGCTCCGCCTCGCCTACGAGCAGGGCAACGACATCGGCACCCACTTCAACGGCCACTTCTGCGAGGCGAAGGGCGGCGGCGACTGGAGTGTCGACCAGTGGAAGAGCGAGATCGACCAGTTCTACTCCTTCGTGGAGAACTGGAAGACCAACACCGGCTACAAGGACATCCCGCCGCTGCCCTTCGACTTCAAGCAGGAGGTCGCCGGCGGCCGCGCGCCCTGCCTGGAGGGCCAGCCCAACCTGCTGAAGGCCATCAAGAGTTACGGCTGGCGCTACGACGCCAGCTCCCCGGGCGACTTCCAGATATGGCCCGCCAAGAAGAACGGCGTCTGGGACTTCCCGCTCCAGATGCTCCCGTACGAGAACGGCAAGTTCCAGGGCCTGTCCATGGACTTCAACTTCCTCTACAACCAGTCCGGCGGCGAGACCGACGGCGACCCCGCCAAGTACCCGCAGTGGCTCCAGCAGACCGCCGACTCCTACATGGCCGGCTTCAACCGCGTCTACTACGGCAGCCGTGCTCCGCTGTTCATCGGCAACCACTTCGAGCACTGGAACGGCAGCATCTACATGAAGGCCATCGACCAGATCATCCCGAAGATCTGCACCAAGAAGGGCGTCAAATGCGTGTCCTTCAAGGAACTCGCCGACTGGATGGACGTCCAGAAGCCGTCCACCCTCGCCGCGCTGCGCAGCCTCGACCCCGCCCAGTCCCCGGACTGGTCCACGGTCGTCAAGTGACCTACGCGCAGGCCAGGTTCCGCTTGTGCAACCCCCTTCACATCCGCCGCGCGCGGCATGCGAAGATGCCCCATCCCGGTAGGTGTACCGGAACAGAGGGGAACATCATTGAAGTCGAGAAAACTGAGCCGTAAGCGGCGTCGCGCCACCGTCGTCGGCGCCTCGGCCGCCGCCGTGGTCGCCGGCGTGGCGCTCATACCCAACTGGAGCGCGGGCGCGGCCGTCACCGACGACCCGACCGTGGACGCGTCCACCAAGGCGACCTTCCAGAAGCTCGCCGACGCGGTCTTCACCGACCGCACCCAGGCCCTGGTGGACGGCTCCACCAGCGCCCACACCCGCCACACCGCGGGCTTCGCCGGGTCCGTCCGCCTCTCCGGCGGCCAGACCCGCGAGCAGTCCTCCGCCCTCGGCAAGCTGCGCGCCCGCAAGACCCTCCTCGCCAAGCTGGGCGAGAAGTACAGCGCCGGCGACACCAAGGTGACGCTCGACGCCACCGAGGTGCACGGCCGCAGCGCCAAGGTCGCCGTCACCGAGACCACGACGCTGACCTACAAGAAGGGCACCGTCCCGGCCAAGGGCCCCCGGACCACGGGGTTCCAGGCCCACCACGAGCTGACCTTCAAGGCCGGCCGGCACGGCGACTGGCAGCTCACCGGCATCCACGACACCGACGACGGCTACCTCGCCGTCAACCAGGTCGAGCCCCCGGCCACCTCGTCGACGCCGACCAGGCCGACCAAGCCGCCCACCGGCGGCACCACGCCGTCGCCCTCCGCGCCCTCCACCTCCACCGGCGGCACCACGCCGTCGCCGTCCCTCACCGGGGGCACGTCGTCGCCCTCCGCCGACGGTCCGACGGAGGCGCCCCGCGCGGCCACCAGCTACCCCGCGCCGGCCAACCCGAAGAAGCTCACCGGGGGCGCCTACGACTACAAGGCGATGGTCGCCTACGCGCAGAAGTACTGGAACCACTACAACCCGGACTACCCGAACTACAACGGCGCGGGCGCCGGCGGCGACTGCACCAACTTCGTCAGCCAGGTGCTGAAGGCGGGCGGCTGGAAGCACGTCCCCGGCTACACCGACGACTACACCAAGTGGTTCGGCAACGCCGACATCCAGTCCGACTCGTTCGTCGGCGTCAACGAGTTCTCCTGGTTCGCGCTGTCCTCCAAGCGCGTCACCCCGCTCGCCAACGTCTACCAGGCGGACCTCGGTGACGTGATCCAGATGGACTTCGACCGGGACGGGTCCAAGGACCACTCCATGGTCGTCACCTACCGCGACGGCTCCGGCGTGCCGTACGTGACCTACCACTCCACCAACACCTACAACAGGTCGGTGGCCAGCCTGGTCGCGTCGTACCCGACCGCGTACTTCTACGCCTACCGCACCTGAGCGGACGGCCGCCCGGGGCGCCGGCACGGGCGCCCCGGGCGGCCGGGCGGGCCATGGCGCGGGACCTACACCGACCCGCGCGGATCGCCCCCCGTGTCCCGCGTGTCCTTCGCGCCGGGCCACGGCATGGTCACCGGCGGCGTCCCGGTCTCGTGCTCCCGCCCCGGGGGCTCACCGCCCTCCGGGTGCCGGGCCCGCCAGTACGGACTGTCGTGCGGCAGCGCGTGACCGACCCGGCCGTACATGCCGAAGGTCATCAGCAGCAGCCCCACCACGAAGCTGAACAGCACGTTCTGGATCCGGAACGCGAGGAAGTTCTGCGGCGTGTCCAGCAGGGCCAGGAACAGGAACCCGTTCAGCAGGAACAGGATGCCCAGCACCATGTTCAGCGTGGACGCGAAGTTCCCGCCGATCACCATGCCGACCAGCAGCAGCGCCCCGATGCAGATCGACAGCACGCTCAGGGTGCCGTTGGTGTTCAGCCCGGCGACCGTGGCACCGCCGATGTCGAAGAAGCCGATGTGGTTGATCAGGCCCAGAATGCCGAAGACGACGAGGAACGCGCCGATCAGCCCCGCCCCGATCCGGTACACCAGGTTCAGCCGGTGATCGGTCGGCAGATGCTGATCGAACTGGATCCGCCGCTTCGACCTCGTGTGCACTGCGTGTGTGGCCATATCCGCCCCCTTAGGCGCTAGCGGAGGCCATCCATCCCAAAACGGTCCATATCAATATCCGCCCGATCCGGGTACCCCGGCAACACATCACCGCGTACCCCCGCAACACATCACCGCCCGCGGCCGACCCCGCCCTCAGTGCGCGAGACCCCCGCGCTCCTCGCGGATCCGGGCCACCACCCGCGCGGCCGCCTGCCGCACCGCGTCCGTCTCGGTGAGGAAATGCCAGTAGTCCGGATGCCGGCCGCCCTCCAGCGCGCCGACCGCCCGCTCCAGCCGGGCCACCGCCTCGTCCAGCGGCCGGGCATGACGCGGATCCGGCGTCGTACGGCCCGTCATCGCCAGCCGCTGCGCGTCCCGGATCGCGAACCGGGTCTTCTCGACCTCCGCCTGCGGATCCTTCTGCACCGCGTTCAGCCTGGCCAGCCGGTCACCGGCCGCCGAGACGGCGTCGTCCGTCGCGTTCAGCAGCGCCCGCACCGTCGACAGCAGCGACGTCGCGTCCGCCCAGTGCTGGGCGTCCCGCGCGGACTGCGCCTCGCGCAGCTTCCGCTCCGCCTGCGCCACGTTCTCCACGGCCTGCGCCGGCACCTGCTGGAGGTCCTGCCAGCACGCGACCGAGAACCGCCGCCGCAACTCGCTGAGCACCGGCTCGACCTGCCCCGCACGCGTGGTCAGCGCCTGGGCCCGGGTCCGCAGCGACACCAGCCGGTGATCGATCTCGGCCGCCTGCTCCGGCAACCGCTCGGCCTCGGCCCGGATCGCCCCGGCCTCCCGCTGCACCCGCTCGGCCCGCTCCACCGTCTGCCGCACCCCGTGCCGGCCGGCGCCCTCGTTCAGCTTCGTCAGCTCAGGCGCCAGCGCGGCCAGCCGGCCCGCCAACTCCTCGGCGCGCAGCCCCTTCTCCCGGACGCCGTCCAGCGCGTTGCTCGCCGCCAGCAGCGCCTGCCGGGCCCGCTCCACCGCGGGCGCCACCCGCGCCAGCTGCGTCTCCGCCGACCCCAGCAGCGGACCGAGCGAGGCACCGAACCGGTCCAGCTCCTGCTTGACCCGCACCAGCTCGTCCCGCGCCGCCGTCAGCTCACCGCGCGCCCGCGCCGCCGCTCCGGCCTCCAGATCGGTCCGGTCCAGATCATGCGCGTCCACCGCCTGGATGTACCGCCGGCTGACCTCGTCGATCCGCGCGCCCAGCGCCTCGAAGTCCGAGACGGCGCGCCGGGCGGCGGGCGTGTCGTCCACCGCCGTGATCGTCTCGATGGAGATCCGCAGATCCCGCTGGGCGGTGTCCAGCTCGTAGAACGCGGCCGCCGCGGCGTCCTTCGCCGCCTGCGCCTCGGCCCGCTGACTCTCCGCCCGGCCGCCGAACCAGCGCCGGGTACCGCCGCCGGCGAACGCCCCCGGCAACGCGAGCGCGACCAGCACCGGCAGACCCAGGAGCGCGAGGGTGTCCCGCAGGGCCCAGGCCCCGCGCCCGCCCCGCGCGCTCACCCCGCCCGGCGCCCGCGTGCGCCGCGCCCGTGCGAGGGACGACGGCGGGTACGGCTGTGTCACTGGCGTGCCCGGTCTCGCCGTCACATCCCTCTCCCGTGCTGTGATCCGCCCTGGGGCTGCCATTCTCCCACCCGGCAGGGACGAAGACACGGGCCGGTCAGTTCGCGGTGCGGACCGTGACCTTCCCGTTGGCGGAGCCCGCGGTCACCGTGTGCGTGCTGGCGGAGTCCTGGGGCACGGACACCCGCACGCCTCCGTTGTGCGACGTCGCCTTGACGTGGTAGGCGGCGCGGGGCAGCACGACCGTCAGGTTCCCGTTGTCGCTGCCGGTGTCCACGCGGTCGGGTATGCGGCTGAGCCTGAGCTCCACCGGTCCGTTGTCCACCCGGGCCCGCACCCGGGTGGAGGCGACGTCCGCACGCACCGGGCCGTTGCCGGAGCTCAGGTCGAGGGGGCCGGTGGTGTCGGTGACGCGGACGCGGCCGTTGCTCGTGCGGACGGCGAGCGGGTCGGCGAAACCGCGCGCCCGCACGTCCCCGTTGCCGTCCACCACTCGGACGCCGATGCCCGACGGCACCTCCACCCGGTACCGGGCGGAGCAGTCGGCGACGAGCCCCGCGCAGTGCATCCGCAGCACCAGCCGGTCGTCCTTGAACACCCAGCTCACCTTCGGCTTGCCGCCCACGAGCACGGACCCGTCGAACCACCGCGTCACCGCGACGTTCCGCCCCTCGCCCCGCCCGCCGACGATCTCCAGCCCGGAGTCGTCCGAATCGACGGTGAGCGTGTGGCCCCGCACGGCGAAGGACCGGTGCTCCGGATGCTTGTCCTTCCCGGCCGACGCCCCGCACCCGCTCACGGCCACCACCACGGCCCCGACCAGGTCGGCCGCCTCCAGCAGGGGCCAGGAGCGGTCGAAGGCGGCGCGCAGTTCCCGGTCGCGGCGCAGCGACCGGTGGAGCGTTTCGGCGGGGGCGGCGCCGTCGTGTTTGTCGGCCAGGAGGGTGAGCAGTTCCTCCCAGACCTGCTCGCGCGCCTCGTTGTGCGGGGTGCCCGGTTCGGCCGCGTCGAACGCCGACTCCCAGTCGGCGGCGGTGACGTCGAGGTCGCCCCAGTGCGTGGTGACGGTCAGCGGCTCGGTGGGCGGCTCCTCGTAGAAACGGACGGCCCGCTCGATCGCCCCGACCAGCCGCGCGGACGACTTCAGCCGGGCCGCCTCCGGGTCGGGCTCGGGCCCCGCCGTGGCGCCCTCGGGGACGAGGTCGCGCAGGACGCAGGTGCGCACGCCCTCCTCGCCGAGGCTCGGCAGCACGTCGGAGACGTACGCGAGGTAGGGGCGGTGCGGGCCGACGAAGAGCACCCCGCCGCGCCGGTGGCCGAGGCGCGGGTCGGAGTACAGGAGGTAGGCGGAGCGGTGCAGGGCGACGACGGTCTTGCCGGTGCCGGGACCGCCGTCCACGACGAGCGCGCCGCGCGAGCCGGCCCGGATGATGGCGTCCTGGTCGGCCTGGATGGTGCCGAGCACATCGCGCATCCGGGGTGAGCGGTCGCCGCCGAGGCTCGCGATGAACGCGGACTGGTCGTCCAGCGCGGCGTGCCCGGCGAGGGCGTCGGGGGCGAAGACCTCGTCCCAGTAGTCGCCGACGCGGCCCTGGGCCCAGCGGTACCGGCGGCGGCTGGCCAGGCCCATGGGTTGCCGTGGGTGGCGCCGAAGAACGGTTCCGCGGCCGGGGAACGCCAGTCGAGCAGCAGCCGGCGGCCGGTGCTGTCCGTGAGTCCGAGCCGGCCGATGTACACCGGCTCGTCGGGGTGGTCCGCACCGACCATGCGGCCCAGGCACAGGTCGAGGCCGAAGCGGCGCAGGGTGCGCAGCCGGGCGGTCAGCCGGTGCACCTCGACGTCGCGGTCCAGTGCCTGGCGGCCCAGGCCGCCGGGGGACCTGCGCTCCTTGTCGAGCTGGTCCTCCACCTCGGCGATCGTCTGCTCCAGGCACTCGGCGATCGCCGCGAAGTGCTGCTCGTCGGCGCTGATCAGGGCGGGGTCG
>NZ_VOGW01000165.1:40671-43368 GCF_007896895.1 Streptomyces misionensis
GGGCCCCGTTCCGGCGGATTTGCAGGTCAGGGCGGTGATTCTGCGGCATAAGGGGGGCCTTGCCGCAAGGCCCCCCATGCGCTATACGTTGAGAGTGGCAAGGAGTCCGGAAGGGCTTCCTTGCCTTTGTTTTTATCCTCCGCCGCGCCCGCACCCGCACCCCCGCGCGTCACACTGAAGGCATGTGCCGGACCATCAAGACCCTCCGTCCGCCGGTACTGCCCGGTGAGGCCACGGAGGAGGACATCCGAGCCGCCGCGCTTCAGTACGTGCGCAAGATCTCGGGCTTCCGCGCGCCGGCCGCCCACAACCGCGAGGCCTTCGACGCCGCCGTGGAGGCCGTCGCCCGGGCCACGGCCGAACTGCTGGACGGACTGGAAGTGCGCGGGCGGCGCGCCCGCACGGAACCGACCGCCCCGGCCGACGCCCGTCCGTGACCCGGCGCTCGTAGCGTCCGGCACGGGGTGCCAGCTGTTCCGGCCATGGGGCGGAACCGGCCATGTTCCCGGGCGTCGGCCGGCCGGTTCGGGCGGCCCTACATGCGGTCGGGTCCCGGACCGAGGGCACCACCCCAGGTGAAACATTGGCCAGAACTTGAACTTGCAAGCATTAGTAAGGGACCCCTAACCTGGGCCTCTCGTTCGGTACCGACACCCCCACCGGCCCGTCCGTCCCCGACGGGCTCGACCGACACCGAAAGGGAGAAAACTCCCCATGCTCTCCGCTCGCCTCAATTCCACGCAGCCCTATGTCCTCGGGCTCTTCCGCGTCGTCGTCGGTCTGCTCTTCACCGTGCACGGCGCCGCCTCGCTCTTCGGTGTCCTCGGCGGCGCCATGGGCACCCACGGCGGCACCATCGCGGCCGGCACCTGGCCGGGCTGGTACGCGGCGGTGATCCAGCTGGTCGCCGGCGCCCTGGTGCTGATCGGCCTCGGCACCCGAGGGGCCGCGCTCGTCGCCTCCGGCTCGATGGCGTTCGCGTACTTCGACATCCACCAGCAGCACGCGCTGTGGCCCATCCAGAACGGCGGCGAGCCCGCGGTCATGTTCTGCTGGGCGTTCCTGCTGCTGGTCTTCACCGGCTCCGGCGCCTTCGGCCTCGACCGGCTCCTGGCCCGGCGCACGGCGGACCGGCGCGAGACCGTCGCGGAGCAGACGCCGATAGCCGCCTGACCGCGTGCCGGTCAGGCTCGCCGGCCGCCTGGCCGCGTGCCGATCGGGGCCGCCTGGCCACCTGACCGCGTGCCGATCGGGGCCGATGGCCGCCTGGCCGCGCGCCGGCCGAGCTCTGGCGGCCGCCTGGCCGCCGCGCCCGTACGGCACCCCTGCGACCTGGCACGGGGTGCCGTACGACCCGGCCGGCGCGCCCCCCGCGGCACCTCCTGCCACACCCCCGGCGTACGCTGTACGGCTGTTATCGGGGGAGTGTCAGGAGAGAACGTGTTCGAGAGTGTGGGGTCGCTGGCGGCCGGGCCCTGGATCTATACCGCGGTGGCCGTGTCCGTGCTGCTGGACGTGTTCCTGCCGGTGCTGCCGAGCGGTGTGCTCGTCATCACGGCGGGCACCGCGGCGGCCGCGGGCTCGGGCGCCGCGACCGGCCAGGTCCCGCACGGCGTGCCGGGCATCCCGGCGCTCATACTCTGCGCCGCGACCGCCTCGCTCCTCGGCGACCTGGTGGCCTACCGGCTGGCCTGGCGGGGCGGCGAGCGCCTCGACCGGGCGATAGCCCGTTCCCGGCGGCTGACCACCGCGCAGGAACGTCTCGGTGACGCGCTGGCCCGGGGCGGCGGCGCGCTGGTCGTGCTCGCCCGCTTCGCCCCCGCGGGGCGCTCGGTCGTCTCCTTCTGCGCCGGCGCCGCCCACCGCCGGGCCCGCGACTTCCTGCCCTGGTCCGCGCTGGCCGGCCTGTCCTGGGCCGCCTACAGCGTGGCCCTCGGCTACTACGGCGCCCGCTGGCTCGGCGCCACCTGGCTGGCGACCGGGGTGTCCCTGGCCGCGCTGTTCGGGGCGGGCGCGGCGGCGGGGTTCCTGATGCGGCGGCGCCCCGCCTCCTGAGGGCGCGGCAGCGGGACGGGGCGCGGCGAGAGCACGGGACACGGCGACGGGGCGGGGCTCGGCCGGGGCGTCCCGGCCGGGCCCGTCTTCTCCCGTGTCGTTCAGCAGCTCGCCAGGTAGTTCTGCAGCGCGCTCTTCTCGGCCGAGTCGACCGAGAGGTTGTAGTAGTACTTCACCTGCACCCAGGCGCGCACGTAGGTGCACACGTAGGCGGAGCGGGACGGGACCCAGGTGGCCGGGTCCTGGTCGCCCTTGGACTGGTTGACGTTGTCGGTGACCGCGAGGAGCTGGGGGCGGGTGACGTCGTTGGCGAACGCCTGCCGCTGGGCCGTCGTCCACTTGCCCGCGCCCGAGTCCCAGGCCTCGGCGAGCGGCACGAGGTGGTCGATGTCGACGTCGGAGGCGGCGGTCCAGGTCGCGCCGTCGTACGGCGAGTACCAGCTGCCGCTGGTGGCCTTGCAGGTGGAGTCGGTGACGACGTTCGTGCCGTCCCGCTCGAGAATCCACTCGCGGGTGTTGCAGGTGCCCTCGATGGTGATCCACGTCGGGAACTTGTCGCGGCTGTAGCCGGTGCGGTCCTCGGTGGCGACGGTCAGCTGGGAGAGGTAGGTGCGGGCGGTGGAGGCGCTCACCGGGGTGGGC
>NZ_VOGW01000166.1:0-2324 GCF_007896895.1 Streptomyces misionensis
GTTGAACAGCGCGGCGGTGGCGATCATGCCGGTGAGCCCGGCGAGCAGGCTCAGACGTCGACGCGCGTAGAACTTGGGCATCAAAGAACTCCCTTGTGGGGGTGGGGTGTTGGGTCACGAGTCAGGGAATGCTCGCGGTGTGACCTGACCGGCGGGTGAGCGTCCGGTAAGAAGTTAGTGACGTGATCATGTCAACGCAAGGTTCGGCGGCGGACTTTGCCGTCCCGTATCATCGAAGGCGCAGAAGGGGAGTAGCTCTTCGCCGGACCGTCGACATACTGCTCAGCCAGCCTGAGCCGGCGCCCGGAGGCGGACCCGCGCGGGTACCGCCAGCGAGACCTTCGGCAAGCAGTGCATGTCCGTGTCCACCGGCGCGGACGCCGAGTGTGCTGCCGTGCCGAGGTGCCTCGCGTGATGCACCGCACTCTCGGCGGGGTGGCCCCGACCGATTGAGGAACCTTGATCAGCATCACCGTGACGGCGCTCGTCTTCGGCGTCATCTTCCTCGCCGAACTGCCGGACAAGACCGCGCTCGCCGGTCTCGTCCTCGGCACCCGCTACCGGGCGAGCTACGTCTTCGCGGGCGTCGCCGCCGCCTTCCTGGTCCACGTGGTGCTCGCCGTCGCCGCCGGCAGCGTGCTCACCCTGCTGCCGCAGCGCATCGTGCACGCCGTCACCGGACTGCTCTTCCTCGGCGGCGCCGCGATGCTGCTGCTGAGCAAGGGAGAGGAAGAAGAGGAGATCAAGAAGCCCGCCGACCAGACCTTCTGGAGGGTCGCGGGTACGGGCTTCATGCTCATCCTGGTCGCCGAGTTCGGCGATCTCACCCAGATCATGACCGCCAACCTCGCCGCCCGCTACGACGATCCGCTCTCCGTCGGGCTCGGCGCGGTGCTCGGTCTGTGGGCCGTCGCCGGACTCGGCATCGTGGGCGGGAAGGCCCTGATGAAGAAGGTGCCGCTGCGGCTGATCACGCAGATCGCGGCCCTGCTGATGCTGGCCCTCGGCGCCTGGAGCCTGTACGAGGCGGTCGCGGGCTGAGCCGAACGCCGGGTGAACGCCCGCCGGGGTGGTGGCGGGACGGGCCTCCATTTTGTACCGTGGAGAAACAAAGTGGCTCCCGCCCGTTTTCCCTGACCGGCGGGCGGGGCCGCCTTGTCCCCTCCCCGCGGTCCCTTCCGTAGGGGGCCTTTCGTTCCTGGAGTCACCGCCGATGACGGCCACCGCCACGCCCACTGTCCTGACCGCCCGCGCCCTGCTGCTCGACATGGACGGCACCCTCGTCGACTCGGACGCCGTCGTCGAGCGCATCTGGCGGCGCTGGGCCGCGCGGCACGGCCTGGACGGCGACGAGGTGCTGAGGGTGGTGCACGGCAGGCAGGGGCACGCCTCCATGGCCGTACTGCTGCCCGACCGGCCGCGGGAGGAGAACCTCGCGGACAACGCGCGCATGCTCGCCGAGGAGACCGCCGACATGGACGGCGTGGTCGAGATCCCCGGTGCCGCCGCCTTCCTGGCCGCGCTGCGGGATCTGCCGCACGCGCTGGTGACCTCGGCGGACGTCGCCCTGTCCACCGCCCGGATGAACGCCACCGGGCTGCCGCTGCCCGCGGTCCGGATCACCGCCGAGTCGGTCGGCGCGAGCAAGCCCGACCCCGAGGGCTTCCTCAAGGGCGCCGCCGAACTGGGCGTCGCGGCGGCCGACTGCGTCGTCTTCGAGGACTCCGGCGCGGGCATCGCGGCGGGGCGCGCGGCGGGCATGACCGTGGTCGGCGTCGGGCCCCGCGCGGGCGCGCACGGTCCCGACGTGGTCGTCCCCGACCTCACCCGGGTCCGGGTGGAGGGCCTGCCGGACGGCACGATCCGGCTGCACCTCGGCTGATCCGGCTCAGCGCCCCGACGTCTCCGCCTCCAGCGCGGCCCGGGTCCGTGGCCCGTACACCCCCGCGGGATCGCCCTGGACGCCCCGGGCCTGCTGATAGCTGCGCACGCCGTTCTCCACGGCGCGGGTGTAGGCGCCGTCGAGGGGGCCTTCGTAGAGGTCGAGCTGCCACAGCCGGAACTGGAGGTCCGCGACCTGGGGCCCGACGTCCCCGCGGCGCAGCTCCGGGGCGCCGGCCGGGGTGGACGGCGGGGCGCCGGGAGGGGGGGACGGGGGGATGGGCGCGGGCGGCATCACCCGGCGCCGGGCCGGGGGGCGGCTCAAGGACGCGAGGGCCGGCGCGGGGCCCGCCGCGGCGTGCGCGGGCGGCACGGCGTGCGCGGAGCGTGGGGGCCCCGGCGCCCTGTGGGTGATCGGCTGCGCGCCGACCGCCCTGGAGGAA
>NZ_VOGW01000166.1:2604-3442 GCF_007896895.1 Streptomyces misionensis
CCGCGTCGTCCCGGGACGCCGCGTGGTACGAGAACAGAGCGAGACCCCCCACCGCCACGCCCACCGCCCCCGCACCCGCGGCGCCGACCAGCACCGTCCGGCGCAGCCGTCGCCGCCCGCCCGCCGGCCTCCGCTGATCGGCCCGCTCGGGCGCCGAGGGCTCCGGGCCGCCGGGAGCCGTCCCGGAGCCGAGGAGCCGCGTCTGGGTCCCGGCCGCAGGTATTTCGGGCCCGGCCGCCAGTACTTCGGGCCCGTTCGGCCGCGCGTCGGACCCGATGGGCCGCGCGTGGGGCCCCGGCACTTCGGGCCCGTCCGTCCGCCTCTCGGGCCCGGCCGTCCGCGCCTCGAATCCGGCCGCCTGCGCGTCGGACCCCGTGGGCCGCGCCTGAGGCCCCAGCACCTCGGGCCCGTCCGTCCGCCTCTCGTACCCGGCGTCCCGCGGCTCGCTCCCGACGGGCCGCGCTTCGGGCCCGGCAGCTCGCCCACCGGGGCCGGCCGCCCCCGCCTCGTTCCCGACGGGCCGCGCTTCGGGCCCGGCAGCTCGCCCACCGGGGCCGGCCGCCCCCGCCTCGTGTCCGGCGGGTCCGCCCGTCGGGGGCGGCGGCAGGGCGGCCCCGGTGGGCGGTACCGGACGGGTGGTGTTCGGCTCGTCCGGGCCCACGTCCACGTACGGCCGTATGCGCAGCGGGTCGAAGTCCTCCGCCGCGGCCGCCTCCGCCGTGCGCGTCTCGCGCAGTGCCTCGGCCGTGCGCTCGGCGCAGTCGCAGGACGGGGTGCCCGCCGCGTCCCTCGGCCTGCCGCACTCCGGGCAGGGCATGCCCCTCCCGCCGGTCGCGTC
>NZ_VOGW01000167.1 GCF_007896895.1 Streptomyces misionensis
GCCCCGTGAGCCCCGCCTTCCTCCAGAGCTTCAGAGGGTATGCCCATCTTCTCCACATCCCCAGGAGTCGACAGGCCATAAATGGAGACACCGACCAGGATGGAAGAGGCGCACCCAGCCTCAGGCCGAGTTCCGGGAGGTCTCCATGGCCCTGGACACGCATGCGGCGCAGGACGTGAGCGGTGACGACCAGGTGGCGCGGGGCATGTTCGTCTCGATCGGCGCCCTGCTGCTCGGGCTGCTGCTCGCCGCCCTCGACCAGACCATCGTGTCGACCGCGCTGCCCACCATCGTCAGCGACCTCGGCGGCCTCGAACACCTGTCCTGGGTGGTGACCGCCTATCTGCTGGCCTCCACCGCCGCCACCCCGCTGTGGGGCAAGCTCGGGGACCAGTACGGGCGCAAGAAGCTGTTCCAGACCGCCGTCGTGATCTTCCTGGTCGGCTCGGCCCTGTGCGGCATGGCGCAGAACATGCCTCAGCTGATCGGTTTCCGGGCGCTCCAGGGGCTGGGCGGCGGCGGGCTGATGGTGCTGTCGATGGCGATCGTCGGCGACATCGTGCCGCCCCGCGACCGGGGCCGCTACCAGGGCCTGTTCGGTGCCGTCTTCGGCGCGACCAGCGTGCTCGGACCGCTGCTGGGCGGGCTGTTCACCGAGCACCTGAGCTGGCGCTGGGTGTTCTACGTCAACCTGCCGGTCGGCGTCGTCGCGCTCGCCGTGATCGCCGGCGCCCTGCGCATACCAGCCCGCAGCTCCCGCCACGTCATCGACTACCTGGGCACCTTCCTGATCGCCGCGGTCGCCACCTGCCTCGTCCTCGTCGCCTCCCTCGGCGGCAGCACCTGGCCCTGGGGCTCGCCGCAGATCATCTCCCTCGCGGTGCTCGGCGTGCTGCTCGCGCTCGCGTTCGTGGCCGCGGAGCGCCGGGCCGCGGAACCGGTGCTGCCGCTCGAACTGTTCGGCATCCGCACCTTCACCCTCGCCGCCGTCATCAGCTTCATCGTCGGCTTCGCCATGTTCGGCGCGATGACCTATCTGCCGACCTTCCTCCAGGTCGTGCACGGCGTCTCCCCGACCATGTCCGGGGTGTACATGCTGCCGATGGTCGTCGGCCTGCTGCTGTCCTCCACCGTCTCCGGGCAGATCGTCAGCCGCACCGGCCGCTGGAAGGTGTTCCCGGTCGCCGGCACCGCCGTCACCGCCATCGGCCTGCTCCTGCTGCACCGTCTGGACGAGCACAGCCCGACCGCCGAGATGAGCGCCTACTTCTTCGTCTTCGGCCTCGGCCTCGGCCTCGTCATGCAGGTCCTGGTGCTGATCGTGCAGAACGCCGTCTCCTACGAGGACCTGGGCGTCGCCACCTCCGGCGCCACCTTCTTCCGCTCCATCGGCGCCTCCTTCGGCGTCGCCATCTTCGGCACGGTCTTCGCGAGCCGCCTCGGCGACAAGCTCACCGCCGCCTTCCGGGGCGTCCACCTGCCGCCCGGGGTGGACGCCGGCGCCCTCAAGGCCGACCCGCGCGGCATCGCCGCGCTGCCGCCCGCCCTGCGCCCCGCCGCGCTGGGCGCCTACGCCTCGTCCATCACCGACGTCTTCCTCTACGCCGCCCCCGTCGCCCTCCTCGGCTTCCTGCTGGCCTGGTTCCTGAAGGAGGACCGGCTGCGCGGCTCGGTCACCGCGCCGGACGTCTCCGAGACCCTCGCCCCCAACCCGGTCGAGCGGTCCTCCTACGACGAGGTCTGCCGTGCCCTGTCCACGCTGGGCACCCGCGAGGGCCGCCGCGAGGTCTACCGGGACATCACCGGGCGGGCCGGGTACGACCTGCTGCCCGCCGCCAGCTGGCTGCTGCTGCGCATCCGCAGGCACGGCTCCGTGGAGCCGGGCGTGCTCGCCGAGCGCTGCCCCGTCCCGCTGGAGGCCGTGCTGGACGCCGCCCGGCAGGTCGAGGAGCGGCGGCTGGCCGAACGCCGGGGCCTGGACCTGTATCTGACCGAGTCCGGGCGCGAGGCCGCCGAACGGCTCGCCGAGGCCCGCGAGGAGTCGCTGGCCGAACTGCTCGGCGACTGGTGGCAGCCGGGCCGCAGCACCGATCTGACGAAACTGGTCAAGGAGCTGTCCGCCGAGCTGTGCGGGGCGGACAGCGAACGCCCACACACGGCCGAGCGGACCGGGCTCAGCTGACCAGCTCCTTGCGGAACCAGTGCTCCGCGTACGGGTCGCGGTTGTGCGGAGCGGTCTCCGTGTAGCCGAGGCGGGCGTACAGGGCGCGGGCCTCGACCAGATCGTCGCGGGTGTCGAGGACGAGCCGCCGGGCGCCGAGCGCGCGGGCGGCCTCCTCGGCGGCCGCCACCAGCAGCGGGGCCCCGCCCCGGCCGCGCAGGTCCGCGCGCACGAATACCCGGGTCAGCTCGGCGGTCCCGGTGTCGAGCAGCCGTACGCCCGCGGTCCCGGCCGCAGTGCCGCCGTACCATCCCACCAGCAACCGCCCCGTGGGCGGCGTGAGTTCGGCGCCCGTGGTGGCCGCGATCTCCCGCTCCAGCTCCTGCGGATCGGTGCGGCGTCCCTCGTACCGCAGATACCAGCGGTCGCTGACCTCGGTGTAGTACGCGCGCCAGAGCGCGGCGGCGACCGGTGAACCGGGCGCCTGCGGGCTGATCGTCCACGTCGTCATGCGGGCCATTGTGGGGCGCGGGGCGCGGCCGGTCCGAGTCGTTTTCCGGGCCGGGCCGGGCGGCCGCCGTTTGTGGGCGGGGTTCCGGGTGACCCGGAGGGAGAACCGGCCGGCGGGGCCGGTCCGACCGGAGGAACCGATGTCCACAGGCTTGATCATCTTGCTGGTCGTGATCGTGGCGCTGGTGGTGGTCGCCGCGCTCGTCACCGTGCTGCTCGGCCACCGCAGCGGCGGCGGATCCGGTCTGAAGCGGCGCTTCGGACCGGAGTACGAGCGGGCCGTGGCCGCCCACGACGGGGACACCAAGGCCGCCGAGCAGGAGCTGAACGAACGCGTCGAACGCCACGGCGACCTGCGGGAACGGCCGCTCGCCCGGGACGAGCGGGAGCGGTACGCGGCCCGCTGGACCAGCGTCCAGGAGCACTTCGTCCAGTCCCCGCGGCAGGCGGTGGCCGAGGCCGACCAGCTGCTCGGCGAGGTCGCCGCCGTGCGCGGCTACCCCGACGGCGGCCGCTACGACGAGCAGCTGGCCGCGCTGTCCGTGCACCACGCCGACCACGTCGACGGCTACCGGCGAATCCACCGGATGGCCCGGACGCAAACGGGCGGCGCCGGCACCGAGGAGATGCGCACCGCCCTCGTCGGGGCCCACGCCCTCTTCGACGACCTGACCCGCGCCGACAGCGGCGCAACGCCCGGCCGCCACCGGGCCTGACCCAGCAGAAGGGACGAGCACCATGCCGGACAGGATGCGAGGCCCGGGTGACGAGCGGCAGCCCGGCAGCCGCTACGCCCGCCCGCCGGACGACGAGTGGGTGCCGGAGGCCGAGAACACCGAGCGGCCGGAGACGGGCGAGCGGCCGACGAGACGGCCCACCCCGGCCGAACGGCTGCCCGGGGAGCCCGGCGGCACGCAGCCGCCGCCCCCGCCCGGTCCCGCGCGGACCCGGGGACACGGCACGGAAGGGCTGCGCCCCGGCACCGAGGACCTGGGCACGGCGGAGCGGGACCGCTCGATGCGGGCGGGCGGCGAGTCCGACCTCGGCACGTCCGCGCCGAACGCGGCCCCCATGCCCGACGACGGGCTCGGCGCGCCCGCGCCCGGCGGTGTCAGCGCCCGGGAGGCGGGCAGCACCGAGGGCACCGCGCCGGACGCCTGGCCGACCGCGCCGGGGTCCGCCGAGCCGTCCTCGGGGACCGGCGCCCCGCTGCTGCCGCACGAGGAGAACGCGCGCTGGGAGCAGCGGATGCGGGAGGTCACGGCCGGGTTCGTGGACCAGCCCCGGGCAGCCGTGGAGGAGGCGGACCGGGCCGTGGAGGAGATCGCCGCCCGCTTCACCGAGGCCGTCACCCGGCGCCGCCGCACGCTGCGCATGTCCTGGGAGGACACCGACGAGCGCGGCTCGGCCGCCGAGTCGGACACGGAGCAGTTGCGGCTGGCCCTGCGCGACTACCGCGACCTGGCCGAACGGTTGCTGCGGGGCTGACGACGGGAGCGGGCCGGGCCGGTGTCCCGGCCCGGCCCGGAGCGTTCAGGGCGCGTTCAGGGCACGAGGACCGGTCGCGGCCGGGCGGCGCGGTCCCGCGTCGGGGCGCTCACGCCCCGGGCTCCCGTGCGTCCGTCCTCAGCCGGTGCCACTCGCGCACGACCTCTTCCACGTCGTAAGGCTTCTTGCCCAGCGGGGGGCCCGGCGGCGGCTTGAACATCATGTCGCGGATCTTGACGTTGACGTCCTCGACGATCTTCCGGGCGATCCGCTCCGAGGGCGCCGCGTACGCCGCCGCCAGCGCGTCCTCCGCCTCCTTGCGCAGGGCCAGCGCGGGCGGCAGCACCGCCAGGCCCTCGCGCGCCATCTTCCGCTTGACCCACCACAGTTCGTCGTAGGTGGAGTCGACCTCGGCGGGCAGCGGCTCACCCGCTCCGGCCAGCCGCTCGAACTCGCCGCGCGCCTGCGCGTCCCGGATCTGCTTGTCGACCCAGGACTCGAACGGCACGCCGGGTGGCTTGCGCTCGGTCATGGCCCCATTGTGCCGGACGGGGCCCGGCGGGGCGTTCTATCATGCGGCGGCGGTGCACGGCGTCCGCCGGGCGCGCGACGACGTTCAGGGGGAACGCAGGTGCTCGAACTCACCATGGCCACCGTCTCGGCGGCCGACGCGGGGGCCACCGCCGGCATGACGATGGCACAGGCGCCGAGCGAGCCGGGCGCCGTGCTGCGGGTCGGCCGGGACGCGGCCGTGTGCCGGCTGGTCGTTCCCGAGGACTGGCTGTTCGTCTCCCGCGTCCACCTGGAGTTCTCCTGCGGGCCCGACGGCACCTGGCGGCTGACCTGGCTGCGCGGCTCCCAGCCCGACCCCGCCTCCGAGGTCCGGCTGACCGTCGGGGAGTCCACCGGGACCCTGGGCTACGGCGCCACCGTGCCACTGCCGCGCGGGGTCCTGGGCGAGGTCGTCGTGCGGGACCGCGGCGCCCCGCGCAGCGTCGACGTCGGCTTCTGCCACGAGGCGTGAGCCGCGGGGCTCAGCCCAGCACCCGGGCGAGCGCGAAGCCGTCGTAGCCCTTGGCGCCGACCGTCTGGATCGCCGTACCGCTGAGCCTCGGGTGGGCGGAGATCAGCTCGATCGCGGTCCGGGTGCCGACCACGTCCGGCTCGGTGCTGTCCGCGTCCGCGACCCGGCCACCGCGCACCACGTTGTCCAGCACGATCAGGCTGCCCGCGCGGGTGAGCCGCAGCGCCCACTCCACGTAGTGGCCGTTGTTGGCCTTGTCCGCGTCGATGAAGACCAGGTCGAAGGGGGCGGGGTTCTCGTCGGCGAGTTTGGGCAGCGACTCCAGGGCCGGGCCCACCCGCACCTCCGCGATGCGCTCCAGGCCCGCGCGGGCGATGTTGCGGGTGGCCACCTCGGCGTGCTTGGCGCTGTACTCCAGCGAGACCAGCCTGCCGTCCTCCGGCAGGGCGCGGGCCAGCCAGATCGTGCTGTAACCGCCCAGCGTGCCGATCTCCAGCACCGTGCGCGCGCCCTGTACCTGGGCGAGCAGCTGGAGCAGCTTGCCCTGCGCGGCGGTGACCGCGATGGCGGGCAGTCCGGCGGACTCGCTCTCCCGCAGGGCGGCCCGCAGTGCCTCGTCGTCGGGCGAGAGGTTGCTGATGAAGTAGTCGTCGACGTCGTCCCAGAGCTGCTGCCCGCTCATCGCCTGCCGCCTTTCCCGAATGCCTGCTGCCCCTCCGATCATCTCAGCCCGGGGGCGGGGAGGGGGAGAACGGCCGCGAACACGCAGGGGCGTGGTCAGCGGGCGTCGTCACCGGGCGCCGTATCCGGCAGATAGCTCGCCAGACCGCGCAGGATGATCTCCAGACCGGTGTCGAACCTCGTGTCGGAGGAGCCGGACACCATCAGCCCGGACAGGGCGCGCAGGTTCGGGAAGTCCTCCGCGGGCAGGGACGCGAAGTAGTCCCGCATCCGGTCGGCCATCTCGTGCCAGTCGGGGCGGGCCAGGGAGGCCTCCTCGCCGTCCTCGCGGGCGGCCCGGTCCTGCCACATGCCCTCCTCCAGGACGAACCCGTCGATGTAGGTGGAGATGAGGTCGCCGGCCTCCGCCGCGATGTGGTCGGGCAACCCGGCGGCGCGGAAGATCGCGAGCAACCCCTCGACGTGCGGCAGCAGTTCGGCGGTGAAGGGGACGTGGGCCATGGAGATCCGGGCCATGTCCCGGTGCGACAGCAGGCGCCGGCGCCCGGCGTGCGCGAAGTCCCGCAACTGCTCCCGCCACCGCTTCGGGTCCGGTTCCGGCAGCTCGAAGCCGTCGAAGAGGCGGGTGTACATCAGCTCCAGCAGGTCGTCCTTGGAGCTGACGTGGGCGTACAGGGCGGAGACGGTCACGCCCAGTTCGGCCGCGACCCGGCGCATCGACAGCCCGTCGAGCCCCTGGTCGTCCAGGACGGTGAAGGCGGCCTCGACGACCCGTTCACGGGAGAGCGGGAGACGTGCGGGGGCGGCCTGGGCGCGAGGGCGGCGCCTGCGGTCCCAGGGGGACGGGGGGGGTGCGGGGGTGCCCGGGGCCGCGTTGCTCATGGCCCCGAGTCTAGGGCGCGGGGAGAACGGTGTTCTCCGGTGACCGCAGGGCCGGTGCGCCCGGACGCAGACGCGATATAGCTTGTCTGTCGGCGGATACTTGCGCTATATCTTGGTGAACAGCGTTCATATGACGATCGATGTTCTGTAAGGTGAACACCGTTCTTTTCCCAAGGAGTCCCCATGTCCGTCACAGGGGTCGCGTCCGACGAGACGCCCACCCATGCGCAGGCGCCCTACCGGTGGCGCTGGGCCGCGCTCTTCGTGATCCTCGCGGCGGAGGTGATGGATCTCCTCGACGCCGTCGTCACGAACATCGCCGGCCCCTCCATGCGGGCCGACCTGGGCGGCGGTGCCTCCACGCTCCAGTGGCTCGCCGCCGCGTACACCCTCTCGATGGCCGTCGGGCTCGTCACCGGAGGCCGGCTCGGAGACATCCACGGACGCCGCCGGATGTTCCTGGTGGGCGCCGCCGGCTTCACCCTGGGCTCACTGCTGTGCGCGGTGTCCGCGTCGCCGGGGATGCTGATCGCCGCGCGCGTCGTGCAGGGGCTGTTCGGCGCGGTGATGCTGCCCCAGGGCCTCGGCATGATCAAGGAGATGTTCCCGCCGAAGGAGTCGCAGAAGGCCTTCGGCATGTTCGGCCCGGTCATGGGGCTGTCCGCGGTGGGCGGCCCGATCCTGGCGGGCTGGCTCGTCGACGCCGACTACTTCGGCACCGGCTGGCGGATGATCTTCCTGATCAACCTGCCGCTGGGCGCCGCCGCCTTCCTCGGCGCCCTGCGCTACCTGCCCCGGGGCCGGTCCGGCAGCCGGCCGGACCTGGACATCCCCGGCATGCTCCTGGTCTCGCTGGCCGCGCTGCTCCTCATCTTCCCGCTGGTCCAGGGCCGTGAGTACGGCTGGCCCATGTGGACCTTCGTGATGATGGCCGCCTCGCTGGCCGTCTTCGCCGCCTTCGCCGCGCACGAGTCGCGCCGCAGCAGGGCCGGCCTCGACCCGCTGGTCGTCCCGAGCCTGTTCCGCAAGCGCGGCTTCAGCGGCGGCATGGCCCTCGGGCTGGTCTTCTTCTCGACCATGCAGGGCTTCATGCTGGTCTTCAACCTCTACACGCAGATCGGCCTCGGCTACTCGCCGCTCAAGGCCGGCATGGTCATGGTGCCCTGGTCGGGCGGCATGATCGTCGGCTTCGGCCTCGCCCAGGGCGTCGCCCGGTTCGGCCGCGCCGTGCTCCAGGCGGGCGCGCTGGTGATGGCGCTCGGCGTGTTCGGGGTGTGGCTGACCCTCGACCGGGTGGGCGGCGGCGTCGGCCCCTGGCAGCTGCTGCCCGCCCTGCTCGTCACCGGCATCGGGATGGGCCTGCTCATGGCGCCGTTCTTCGACATCGTGCTCGCGGGTGTCGAGCAGCACGAGACGGGCTCGGCGTCCGGCACGATGACCGCGATGCAGCAGCTCGGCGGCGCCTTCGGCGTGGCCATGCTCGGCACCGTCTTCTTCGGCCTGCTGGGCGGCGGGATCGCCACCGCCGTCGACCACCACGCGGACGACCTGCGGCACCGGCTCGCCGCGGTGCGCGTGGCGCCCGCCGCTCAGGACCGGGTCGTGGCCGACCTGCGTGCCTGCGCCTCGGACCGCGCCGTGGCCAAGGACCCGGCCGCGACCCCGGCGTCCTGCGCGCGCCTGGAGAAGGACGCACGGTCCGCCGCGGCCTCTCCCGAGGCCGGCGCCCGGGTCCCCGCCGCCCTGGCGGCCACCACGTCCTCGGCCTTCCGTAGCGGGTTCGGCACGGTCATGAAGACGGTGCTGTGGATCGTCGACGGCATGCTCGCGCTGACCTTCCTGCTCGCCTTCCTGCTGCCGCGCCACGCACGCCCGCAGGAGTCCGCGGGCCACTGAGCCCGGCCGCACCGGCACCGGAAGAGGAAACGGCCGGACAGCCCCCGCACGGGGCTGTCCGGCCGTCCGGTCCCCGGCGGGCGGCGCCGGCGCCTACCGCTTCTCCACCGCGGGGGCGGAACCCGGCAGCGGGCGTCCCGCCGACTCCGACATCCGCCACACCGCGAAGCCGCCCACGACGGCCGCGGCCATCATGTAGTAGGCGGGCATCATCATGTCGCCCGTCGCCCCGATCAGCGCCGTCACCACCAGCGGGGTCGTCCCGCCGAACAGCGACACGGACACGTTGAAGCCGATGGACAGGGACCCGTAGCGCACCCGCGTCGGGAAGAGCGCGGGCAGCGCGGCCGGCATGGCGGCCGTGAAGCAGACCAGCAGCAGGCCCAGCGCGCCCATGCCGAGCGCGACCGCGAGCAGGCTGCCCTGGCGGATCAGCAGCAGGGCCGGGACGGAGAGGAGGAGGAAGCCCGCGCACCCGGCGGCGATCACCGGCCGGCGGCCCACCCGGTCGGTCAGCGCCCCGGCGAACGGCTGCACGATCATCATCAGCGCCATCACACCGAGCACCACCAGCAGCCCGTGCGTCTCGTCGTACTTCAGCTCACTGGTGAGGTAGCTCGGCATGTACGACAGCAGCATGTAGTCGGTGACGTTGAAGACCAGCACCAGGCCCATGCAGAGCACCAGCGTCTTCCACTGGCCCGTCACCATCTGCCGCAGCGGCACCTTCGGCCGGGACTTCTCCGCCTTCTCGACCTCCGCCGCGAACGCCGGGGTCTCCTCCAGGCGCATCCGCAGGTACAGGCCGATGATGCCCATCGGACCCGCGATCAGGAACGGGATGCGCCAGCCCCAGGAGAGCAGGTCGCCGGACGACAGCAGCGCCGTCATCAGCGTGACCAGGCCCGCGCCGCCGATGTAGCCCGCCAGCGTGCCGAACTCCAGCCAGCTGCCGAAGAAGCCGCGCTTCTTGTCCGGGGCGTACTCGGCGATGAAGGTGGACGCGCCCGCGTACTCGCCGCCGGTGGAGAAGCCCTGCACCAGACGGGCGGCCAGCAGCAGCAGGGGCGCGCCGACGCCGATCGAGGCGTACGAGGGGATCAGTCCGATCGCGAACGTGCCCGCCGCCATCATGATCATGGTGAGCGCGAGGACCTTCTGCCGGCCCACGCGGTCGCCGAGCGGGCCGAAGACCATGCCGCCGAGCGGGCGGACCAGGAACGCCGCCGCGAAGGCGCCGAACGTCGACAGCAGCTGGGCGGTCGGGTTGCCGGACGGGAAGAAGACCTTGCCCAGGGTGACCGCGATGTAGCTGTAGACACCGAAGTCGAACCACTCCATCGCGTTGCCCAGCGCGGCCGCCTTGACGGCGCGCCTGACCAGCGCGGGATCGGTGACGGTGACATCGCGCGAGGCGGCGGTATCGCGGCCCTTGACGTGCGGGGTGACGGCTGTGACGGTCGCCAAAACGGGGCTCGCCTACCTTTCGACGGGGACAGGGACCCGACCCGGACGGCGGCGGTGACGTGCGACGGGCCGAAAATCGACCATAGGCACGGATTCGGCTGTTACGTCACGTACGCGTATATGTGCACAGGGTGGCCAAAGGGTGCCTACGCAGGCACGTCTGCCCGTTCGCGCTCCGGTGTACCGGCCGCCGACTGTGATGCTTCTCGCGCCCCGGGAGCGCAACCGGAGGCCACGGGCACTATCGTCATCCGGACAAAAGGGCGGGGGACGTCAGGTGAACCGGGGGTTGCCTGCGTCCCTGTTCAGGGGGTCTGCGAGCCTCGTAGAGTTTCGCGGAGCGACCCGGCGTGCACGGCGCCGGGGACGAACGGGGCGGGAGGCCGACGGGGCGTGGCGAACGTGGAGCACAGCGGGGGACCGGGGGACGGTCTCGGCACGGCTGACGCGGAGGGAAGGCTGCGCGCGGCGCGGCTCGCGCTGTGGGCGGTGGCCGCGGTCCTCGCGGTCCGGCAGGTGGCCACCGTCCTGACCAGCCCGAGCGGCAAACGCCTCACCGACCTGGAGACCTGGGTCGGCCCGAACGGCGTCCTGCACGTCAAGGGCTCCCTCTACGACTCCACGCAGTTCACCGGCACCCCCTTCGCCGGGCTCGTGCTCAAGCCGCTCACCCGCGCCGCCGAGGCCGCCCTCGGCTGGGGCTGGACCTTCGGCAGCCTGCTGCTGGTCGTCGCGCTCGGCCTGATCGCCGCGCGCGCGCTGCCCCAGCCGGTCGGCCGCCGCACCTCCCTGCTGGCCGCGCCGGTCGCGATCAGCCTGCTCATGGTGTCGCTGCCGGTGCGCAACGCCCTGTGGCTCGGCCAGACCAGCATCCTGCCGGTGCTGCTGGTGCTGGCCGGCTGCTTCGCCGTGCGCGGGCAGCGGGCGAGCGGGGTGTGCATAGGCCTGGCGGCGGCGCTCCAGCCCACCGTGCTGCTCTTCGTGCCGCTGCTGTGGTTCACCGACCGCCGCCGGGCCGCCCTGACCGGCACCGGCACCTTCGCCGCGCTGACCGCGCTGGCCTGGGCGGCGCTGCCGCACGACTCGGTCACCTACTGGCTGCACCACCCGGCCGGCGTGGGCCTCGGCGGCAAGGCCGACGCCCTCGGCAACCAGTCCCTGCACGGCGCCCTGCTCCGCCTCGGCCTCACCGGCCCCCTGGAGATCACGCTCTTCCTGCTGCTCGGCGCGGCCGTCACGGTCCTCGCCCTGCGCCGCGCGGTGCGCTACGCGCACGACGGGCAGCTGCTGCTCGCCGTGGCCGTCACCGGCTGCGCCGCCGTGGCCGTCTCGCCCACCACCTGGCAGCACCAGCTGCTGTGGCTGCTGCTCGCGGTGGTCGGCCGGGTCGGGCGGCGGGCCTCCGACCGCAGCGTCTGGCCGGTGGCGGTGGCCCTGGTCACCACCCTGCCGGCGAAGATGATGCTGCCGAACACCCCGGCGCTGTACGCCCTGCGCGACGACCTGGTGCTGGTCGCGGCCCTGGCCGCCGCCGTCGCCGTACCGTTCCTCTCCCGCACCTCGCCGTACTACCGCACCCCCGTCCCCACCGAGTACGCCCCCGCGGTCCCCGCCCGCTGGAAGCACGTACCGCTGGTGCCGTTCCTGCGCCGGGTCCTCACCCGCCCCAACCTGCTCCTCGAACTGCTGCTGATCCGGGTCGTGTACGCCGCCTACGCGAAGGTCCGGCTGGCCGCGGGCTCCGGCGGGGACGACCGGGGCCGGGACGCCGCCGAGCACCACGGGCGGATCGTCGTCCACATCGAGCGGTTCCTGCACGTGGACATCGAGCACTGGCTCAACCACACGGTCGCGGGGATCGGCTGGCTGCGCGGCTTCTTCGACTTCTACTACGAGTCGTTCCACTTCGTGCTGCCGCTCGCCGTGCTCGCGGTCCTGTACTGGCGCCGCCCGGTGGACTACCGCTGGGCCCGCACCTCCCTCGGCTTCGCCACCTTCCTCGCCCTGATCGGCTTCTGGCTCTTCCCGCTGGCCCCGCCGCGCCTGATGCCGGGGCTCGGCTTCATCGACACCGTGCACGGCGCCCAGGACCTCGCCCACCCCGACTACGGGGCGATGACCGCGCTCACCAACCAGTACGCGGCGATGCCGTCCCTGCACTTCGGCTGGTCCCTGTGGTGCGGCATGGTGATCGTGATCCTGGCGCCCAGGTGGTGGATGAAGGCCCTCGGCCTCCTGCACCCCTTCTTCACCGTCTCCGCCATCCTCGCCACCGCCAACCACTGGGTGCTGGACGCGGTGGGCGGCGCGGTGGTGGTTGCCGCCGGCTTCGGGCTGTCGTACCTGGTGCAGGGGCCGCGGGTGCGTACGGTCCTGCCGGCCGCCCGCGCCGGGGAGCGAAAGCCGGGAGCGGTGGCCGTCGCCGAGGGCTGACGGGCCGCCCGGCGGACGGGAAACCGACGGACCCTGGTGCCGTGCCGGGCGTCGCGAGCCGATGAACCCTTCCGGTCGCAGCGCTAGAGCCGCTGGAGGATCGTCCCCGTCGCCAGGCCGCCGCCCGCGCACATGGTGACGAGCGCGAACTCCTTGTCCGTGCGCTCCAGCTCGTGCAGGGCGGTGGTGATCAGCCGGGCGCCGGTCGCGCCCACCGGGTGACCGAGGGCGATCGCGCCGCCGTTGACGTTGACCCTGTCCAGGTCCTGTCCGAAGACCCGGGCCCAGCTGAGCACCACCGAGGCGAACGCCTCGTTGATCTCCACGAGGTCGATGTCCCGCAACGACATCCCGGCCTTGCCCAGTACCGCGCGCGTCGCGTCGACGGGGCCGTCCAGATGGAAGTGCGGGTCGGCGCCGACCAGCGCCTGGGCGACGATCCGCGCCCGCGGCCGCAGCCTCAGGGCGCGGGCCGTCCGCTTGGACGCCCACATGATCGCGGCCGAGCCGTCGGAGATCTGCGCGGAGTTGCCCGCGGTGTGCACGGCGGTCGGCATCACCGGCTTCAGGTCCGCCAGCGACTCCATGGACGTGTCGCGCAGCCCCTCGTCCTTGTCGACCAGGCGCCACATGCCCTGCCCCGCGTACTGCTCCTCCTCGGTGGTGGGCACCTGGACGGCGAACGTCTCCCGCTTGAAGCGTTCCTCGGCCCAGGCGAGGGCGGCCCGTTCCTGGGAGAGGACGCCGAGCGAGTCGACGTCCTCACGGGTCAGCCCCCGGTGCCGGGCGATGCGCTCCGCCGCCTCGAACTGGTTGGGCAGGTCGACGTTCCACTCGTCGGGGAACGGCTTGCCGGGGCCGTGCCGGGAGCCGGAGCCCAGCGGGACGCGGGACATGGCCTCCACACCGCAGCTGATGCCGACGTCGATGACGCCCGCCGCGATCATGCCGGCCACCATGTGCGCGGCCTGCTGGGAGGAGCCGCACTGGCAGTCCACGGTCGTCGCGGCGGTCTCGTACGGCAGGCCCGCGGTCAGCCAGGCGGTGCGCGCGGGGTTCATGGACTGCTCGCCGACGTGGGTCACCGTGCCGCCGACGATCTGCTCGACCGCGTCGGCGGGGATGCCGGTGCGGCCGAGGAGTTCACGGTAGGTCTCGCCCAGGAGGCGGGCGGGGTGCAGCTCGGCGAGCGCGCCGCCGCGCTTGCCGATCGGGGTGCGGACGGCTTCGACGATCACGGGTTCGGCGGCCATGCGCGCGGGTCCTCTCCGGGAGGGCTCTCCTCGGAACCAGAACGCGTACCAGTTCCCGGGTGCAGTCTGCGGAGGTGATGTCCGCCGCCGCAAGGGTCTTGCAACGGCGGAAGTCGTGATCTGCACGAGTTCCGCACCAATTGGCCGGGCGATGCCCCTTGTCGGTCGTGGGACCCGTCATTACGTTCACCCGCATCAGCTGATGGTCCGTCAGATGGCTGGAGCCGCCGATGCACTGCCCCGCGCTGCCCGAGGGGTTCGACTTCACCGACCCCGACCTGCTGCACCACCGCGTGCCCCTGCCGGAGTTCGCCGAGTTGCGCCGCACCGAGCCGGTCCGCTGGATCGCGCAGCGGCACGGCGCCGCGGGCTTCGCCGACGCCGGCTACTGGGCCGTGACCCGGCACGCGGACGTCAGATACGTCTCCGCCCGCCCGGAGTTGTTCTCCTCCTTCCTCAACACGGCGGTCATCCGCTTCGGCGAGCGCATCGAGCGCGAGACCATCGACATGCAGCGCCTGATCCTGCTCAACATGGATCCTCCGGAACACACGCGTGTCCGGCAGATCGTGCAGCGCGGCTTCACACCACGCTCGATCCGGGCCCTCGAGGACCGGCTGCGGGCGCGCGCGGAGGCGATCGTCGGCGCGGTCCGCGACCGCTCGGAGCCCTTCGACTTCGTCACCGAGGTCGCCTGCGAACTGCCGCTCCAGGCCATCGCCGAGCTGATCGGGGTGCCCCAGGAGGACCGGGGCAAGATCTTCGACTGGTCCAACAGGATGATCGCCTACGACGACCCCGAGTACGCCGTCACCGAGGACGCCGGCGCCCGGTCGGCGGCCGAGATCATCGCCTACGCCATGAACATGGCCGCCGAGCGCAAGCAGTGCCCGGCCCGGGACATCGTCACCACCCTGGTCGCGGCGGAGGACGAAGGCAACCTGAACTCCGACGAGTTCGGCTTCTTCGTGCTGATGCTGGCGGTGGCCGGCAACGAGACCACGCGCAACGCCATCACCCACGGCATGCACGCCTTCCTCACCCACCCGGGGCAGTGGGACCTGTTCAAACGGCAGCGGCCCGCGACCACCGCCGAGGAGATCGTCCGCTGGGCCACCCCCGTCAACTCCTTCCAGCGCACGGCCACCGAGGACACCGAACTGGGCGGCGCGCGGATCCGCAAGGGCGACCGGGTGGGCCTCTTCTACGCCTCCGCCAACCACGACCCGGCCGTCTTCACCGACCCCGAGACCTTCGACATCACCCGCGACCCCAACCCCCACCTGGGCTTCGGCGGCGGCGGACCGCACTACTGCCTCGGCAAGTCCCTCGCCGTCCTGGAGATCCGCCTCATCTTCGACGCCATCGCCGACGCCATGCCGGACCTGCGGCTGGTCGCGGCCCCGCGCCGATTGCGCTCGGCCTGGATCAACGGGGTCAAGGAGCTGCGGGTGGCCGCCGGCTGACCACCGGCTGATCACTGGGTGACCACCGGCTGGCCGCCGCCGACCGGGTGACCGCCGGCCCGCCGGGCGCTACTCGCGGCCGGAGGCGGTCACCGCCGGCACCGCCGACCCCACGGCCGCGAGCAGCAGCGGAAGGCCCAGACCGTGGTGCAGCACCAGCCAGGCGCCCAGGAAGGCGCCCGCGAGCATGGCCAGCACCGAGGCGGTACGGCGCGGGGAGCGGTGCCCGGTGCCGCTGCCGAGGAGGGAGTCGGCGGCCAGCCCGGTCAGGGTCCCGGTCAGCACCGTGGTGGTCAGATCGGCGACCCCGAGCCCGCGGACCGTGGCGTTGCGCAGGCCCATCGCGAGGGCGGTGAGGGCGATGAGCGCGTAGGCGGCGCCCGCGTCGCGCGGCCAGGCGAAGGCCACCGCAGCCGACAGCCCCACCAGGGCCGCCTCGGCCGCCAGGCTCAGCCGCGTCCAACGGCGCCGGGACCCGCCCCTGAACCGGGCCGCCACCCGGCCGCCCACCACCGCGCCGAGCAGGAAGCAGCCCAGGGAGGTCGCGGTGTGCGGCACCGAGAACCCGGGCGCCCCCGCCGCCGCGAACCCCAGCACCACCACGTTGCCGGTCATGTTCGCCGTGAAGACCCGGCCGAGCCCCAGATAGCTGACGGCGTCGATCAGACCGCTCACCACGGTCAGCGTGAGCAGCACGACGACCAGCCGCAGCCCGCGCGCCTCCGGGTCCGGCCCGGCCCCCGCAGGCTCCGCTGTCTTCGGCGTCGTCATCGTTCCTCCGGTTCGCCGGACGGACAGGGTGAGGACAACTCCACCATGCGGACGGGGGACAACGGCATGGGCGCGGAAGGCGTGTCCGCCTAGCGTGTGAGACATGACACGGGGAACGCACAAACCAGGAGCACACGGGACGAGTTGGCGGACCGGAGGGGCCCGACGGGCGGCGGCGGCCGGGCTCGCCGCGCTGCTGCTCGCGGGCGCCGGTGCCGCGGCGGCACCCGCCGCCCTCGCGGCCGACACGCACCGCGAGGAGGACAGAGGGCGGCTCGTCTCGGTCGTCCCGGTCGCCGTGCGCGACCGGGCGGAGATCATCCGCGAACTCGGCGAACAGCACATCGGCACCGACCCGGTCCGCCACGGCGTGCGCGCCTACCGGCTGACGTACCGCACGGTGGACCCGTACGGCAGGCCCACCACCGCCACCGGACTGCTCACCCTCCCGGACGGCGGCGGCCACCGGCTCGCGCTCGTCTCCGACACCCACGGCACCATGTCCGACCGCGCCTACGCCCCCTCCGTCGCCGAGGACGCGCGGGCACCCTCGTACCTCTTCGCCGCCACCGGCCGCGCGGTCGCCGCGCCCGACTACCTGGGGCTGGGCGAGGGCCCCGGACCGCACCCCTACATGGACACGCGGTCCGCCGTCACCGCCTCCGTGGACATGCTGCGCGCCGCCCGGACGGCCGCGCGCGGGCTGGGCCGCACGCTCGACGGCGACCTGTACGTCAGCGGCTTCTCCCAGGGCGGCCAGGTCGCCATGGCGCTGGGCCGCGCGGTGCAGGCGGGGGACGCGCCGGGCTTCCGGCTGAAGGCGCTCGCCCCGGTCTCCGGCCCCTACGACCTGCTCGGCACCCAGGTCCCGGCGATGACCGACGGCCGGGTCAACGACATCAGCGGGGTGTTCTACCTCTCCTACTTCCTCGTCGCCCAGAACCGGCTGCACCCCATCTACAAGGACCCGTCCGAGGTGTTCCGGCAGCCGTACGCCGATCGCGTCGAGCGCCTCTTCGACGGGCGGCACGAGGACGAGGACATCGTCCGGCAGCTCGCGCCGAACGTGAAGGAGCTGCTGACGCCCGACTTCTACCGGGGCCTCGGCCATCCGACGGGCGGTCTCGCGCAGGCACTGCGGGCCAACGACGGCACCTGCGCCTGGAAGCCCGGCGTGCCGGTGCGGCTGTACGCCGGGGACGGCGACACGGACGTGCCGATCGGCAACGCCCGGGCATGCGAACGCACCCTCGCCGAGCGGGGGGCGAGGGTGCGGTTGCTCGACCTGGGCGCCGTCGACCACCAGGGGTCGGGACGGGCCGCGCTGGCCCCGATAGCCCGCTGGTTCGGCGGCGGGGCGGGGTGAGCGGTACGGCAGAGGGGGCGGCGGTCGTGGGACCGGCTCAGTACCAGCCGTTCGCCTGCCAGAAGGACCAGGCCTTGACCGGGCTGCCGTAGCGGGAGTTCATGTAGTCCAGGCCCCACTTGATCTGGGTGGCCGGGTTGGTCTTCCAGTCGGCACCGGCGGAGGCCATCTTCGACCCCGGCAGGGCCTGGACCAGGCCGTAGGCACCGGAGGAGCGGTTGGTGGCCGTCGGGTTCCAGCCGCTCTCACGCTCGACGATCTTGCTGAACGCGTTGAACTGCGCGGCGTCCGGGATCATCTTGTGCGCGACCGCCTGGGCGGAGGAGGCGGAGGCAGGGGCGGCCTGGGCGGGCGCCGCGGACAGCGCCATGCCGGTGGTGGCGGCGGCCACGGCGGCGACGGTGAGGGCCTTCTTCGGGGAAGCGATGCCACGGAGGACGGAGACGGACACGGAGAACCTCTTGCGTCGGGGACAGGGAATCGCCGCGCACGAGCCCCGGAGGGCGGGCCGCGTCTCCGCGACCGGCATGCGTCGGCGCCGCGACCCTGAAGGCCCGTGGCGCCTGGCGACGCCGACCAGATAAGCAGCCCGGACAACTGCCCGCAATCACCGCGTTTACTAGTTGAGGCCGGATGGGTGCGTCCGGTCCGTTCGGCGGCGCGGGCCGGGAACCGCAGGTGGGAGGGGGTGCGCTCCGAAGTCGCTGCGCCGGACGGAGGTACGGCCTTCATTCGTAGGTGAACTGCGTCATGTGGGGGGCTTCACCGCCCCGGACACCGCGCGGATACGGCTCTTCACTCCCCGGGGCCGTCGAAGGTGACCGGGGTCTCGAAGGCGGCCCGGCGGGTGGCCCGGCGCAGCGCGCGCAGCACCGCCGGACCGAGCGCGAAGGTCAGCACCACCGTGCACAGGGCCCGGCCCAGGTCCCAGCCGAGGGAGGTGGCCAGGCAGTAGGCGGCGAAGCGGGCCAGATTGGCGGCGACCGAGTCACCCGGATGGAAGGAGATACCCGACGCGGTGGCCCCCATGAAGGGCCAGCCGGCCAGGTTCATGACGGTGCCGTAGGCGAGGGAGGCGAGGAAGCCGTAGCCGGCCAGGAGCAGCAGTTCGGCCCTGCCGCGCAGCCGTACCGGGCCCGGCAGCAGGCCCGCGCCCATCGCGAACCAGCCCATCGACAGCATCTGGAACGGCAGCCAGGGCCCGACCCCGCCGGTCAGCAGCGCGGACGCGAACATCGTCACCGAGCCCAGCGCGAACCCGAAGCCGGGGCCCAGGACACGGCCGCTGAGCACCAGCAGGAAGAACATCGGCTCGATCCCGGCCGTGCCCGCGCCGATCGGCCGCAGCGCGGCACCGGTCGCGGCCAGCACGCCCAGCGTCGCCACCGCCTTGGGACCGAGGTCCGACTCCGAGATCGTCGCCGCGACCACCGCCACCAGCAGGATCAGCAGGCCCGCGAAGAGCCAGGGGGCGTCCTGGGCGTGCGCGCCGAGCTGGGAGGCGGGCGGGGCGAGGAAGGGCCAGCCGAAGGCGATCACTCCGACCGCGGTGACCAGGGCCAGGGCGGCGACGGACCGGGGGCCGAGGCGGACGGCCCGGACCCGGGGCGCCCGGGCCTCGGGGGCGAGGGTCATGCCAGGGCCTCCCGGACCTCGGCCACCGTCAGCCACCGCTGGGGGGCCAGGATCTTCGTCACCTGCGGGGCGAAGGACGGGGACGACACCACGATCTCCGCCGTGGGACCGTCCGCGATCACCTCGCCCTCGGCCAGCAGCACCACCCGGTGCGCGACCTCCGCGGCCAGCTCCACGTCGTGCGTGGCCAGCACGATCGCGTGCCCCTCGGCGGCGAGGCCGCGCAGGGCGGTCACCAGCCGGGCCTTCGCCGCGTAGTCCAGGCCGCGGGTGGGCTCGTCCAGCAGGAGCAGCGGCGGGCGGGCGGTCAGCACGACGGCCAGCGCGAGCGTGAGGCACTGGCCCTCGGAGAGGTCGCGGGGGTGGGTGTCGTCGGCGATGCCCGGCAGCAGCCGGGACAGCAGGGCGCGGCAGGTGCCGGGGTCCGCGCCCGCGTCCTGGTCGGCGGCGGCGCATTCGGCCGCCACCGTGTCGGCGTACAGCAGGTCCCTCGGTTCCTGGGGGACCAGGCCGACGTGCCGGATGAGGTCGCGGGGCGCGGTGCGGTGGGGGGCGGCGCCGCCGACGGTGACCGTGCCGGAGGTGGGTTCGAGCAGGCCGACGAGGGTGTTGAGGAGGGTGGACTTGCCGGCGCCGTTGCGGCCCATGAGGGCGATGGTCTCGCCGGGGGTGACGGTGAGCGAGAGGCGGTGGGGGGCGGTGACGTGGGCGCGGCGGGCGGAGAGGGAGGGGGGCGCAGCCGTGG